>JBIKMW010000059.1:0-38622 GCA_044359065.1 Planctomycetales bacterium
GCCCCTGACCCTCTTCCTTAACCTACCAACACCGAGCAGGCGTCAGACTCTATACATCCACTTACGTGTTCGCAGAGTCCTGTGTTTTTAGTAAACAGTCGCTAGAGCCGATTTACTGTGGCCTCCTCGCGGAGGCACCCCTTATCCCGAAGTTACGGGGTCAATTTGCAGAGTTCCTTAACCAGAGTTCTCCCGAGCGCCTGAGGCTACTCGCCTCGCCTACCTGTGTCAGTTTTAGTACGGTCGTCTGTCGGTTTTAACAGAGGCTTTTCTTGGTTGTCGTTCAGAGAGCTTCGTGATCGTAAACGCACTCGGCCTTGCGGCACGGCCCATATCTATTGGACCGACTCCCATCCAAACAACGTCCCCTCCTTACCCTAAGACGGCGCAGGAATATTAACCTGCTCTCCATCGCCTACGCCTTTCGGCCTGAGCTAAGGGACCGGCTAACCCTGGGCGGATTTACCTTCCCCAGGAAACCTTAGGCTTACGGCGTGCAGGATTCTCACCTGCATTATCGTTACTCATTCCGGCATAATCACTTCCAAGGGCCGGCACCCATCCTTCCGGTTGGGCTTGTATCTCCCTTGGAACGCTCCTCTACCGAGTCTTGCGACTCCCGCTGCTTCGGCGACCGGCTGACTCCCGTTCATTATCGGTACTAGAACGCTCGACCAGTAAGCTATTACGCACTTTTTAAATGATGGCTGCTTCTAAGCCAACATCCTGGCTGTCACTGCATCCTAATATCCTTTTTGACTAGGCCGGTCTTTGGGGCCTTAGCAGGCGATCTGGGTTGTTTCCCTCTTGACCCTGAAGCTTATCCCTCAGGGACTGTCTCCCAAGATACATAACATGGTATTCGGAGTTTGGCTCCGCAGGATACCCGGGTAGGGCTCCAAGCAGATTCAGTATCTCTACCCCCATGTCATAGTGGCTTGAGGCTAGCCCTAAAGCTATTTCGAGGAGAACGAGCTATCTCCCGGTTTGATTAGACTTTTACTCCTCCCCACAGGTCATCCCCTAATTTTTCAACATTAGTGAGTTCGGTCCTCCACGCAGTCTTACCCGCGCTTCAACCTGCCCATGGGTAGATCACCGGGTTTCGCGCCTACCCCCAACAACCATCGCCCTGTTCAGACTTGGTTTCCCTGCGGCTACGGCCCGTAAGGCCTTAACCATGCTGTTGAAGGTAACTCGCCGGATCATTATGCAAAAGGCACGCTGTCACCCCGCTTACGCATGGGGCTCCAACCGCTTGTAGGCTTGTGGTTTCAGGGTCACTATCCTCCCCTTCCGGGGTTCTTCTCATCTTTCGCTCGCGCTACTGTTCACTATCGGTCGCTGGAGAGTATTTAGCCTTGGGAGATGGACCTCCCGGATTCAGACCGCGTTCCACGTGTGCGGTCCTACTCGGGGACACCCTAGGTTGCTTCACGATGTCGCGTACGGGGCTGTCACCCGCTTTGGCTCCACTTTCCATTGGATTCCGCTATCGTTCCACAATACCACGTTGGGGCCCCACAACCCCGAACGGCATGCCGCTCGGTTTGGGCTGTTTCCTTTTCGCTCGCCGCTACTTGGGAAATCGACTTTCTTTCTTTTCCTGAGGCTACTGAGATGTTTCAGTTGACCTCGTTACACGGAGTATCTCGGGATCAATGCTTGTTTGACAACTCCCCCGAGCTTTTCGCAGCCTTCCACGCTCCTGCTTCCAGCGCCAAGACATCCCCCACAAGCCCTTAGTAGCTTGACCACATTGATCACGGTCTCACGCACGCACTACCCGCTGAAAGCGAGCAAAGCAATACGTTTGACCAAGCTACCCTCGCCGAGGACGAATCCCCGGCGTTAACGATCCTAAATTGGTTCGCCATTACCTAAGAGTTGTTTCTGACACACGTACGCCGAAAGAAAACTTTCGACATTGCCACAACGGTTTGCACCGCCATGGCATCGTGTCTAGATGCCACTCGAATCACACCGAATTGTCAAAGAACAAAACCGCAGTCACTCAACGAAGACGATCACGCCGAGGCGTTAACGCCTTCGTTGCCAACTGCGGCTCCAACCAGATGGGCTGAAGGTGAGCCAAAATACTTTGGCCCGTCTTGAGACCATCACGTCGACAGCCGCGTCGACCTTCGCTTCACTCGAATCATTCCCTCAGTCGTTTTGACCCACTCGTCGTCGCCGCGTTGAAACCGCGTCGTTGGGCGGGAGAGCAATTTGTAACCGGAGCCATTCGCGTCGTCAAGCGGCTTCGGCAGCTTTTTTGTTTTTTCCGGGAAGATGCCTTTGCGTCGCCGCAAATCGCTTGGCAGGCACGTCTTGCGGCGGTTTGTTCCCGGATGGGGACCGCCGCAGGGCTTTTGGCGGCCCGGAAGACCGCGGTCAAGCACCCACCAAGCAACATCTGCCGAGGAGACGACGGACATTGGAGACGACCGGGGTCGAACCGGCAACCCCTGCCTTGCAAAGGCAGTGCTCTCCCAATTGAGCTACGTCCCCAATTTGTCGGCGTCTTCCCGGTCGCCCCAGCCTCCTGTCTCACTCCGGCAGATGCCGAAGGAGAGACCGCAAGCCAATGGGGCGTCGCGAACGTCACACCGATGAACCACAGCAAGTGCAGCCCGCTCGTTGCGACCACTGACACGCCTCAAGCGTGCTCGGAAACCACAATCCCCAAACGTCTTGCGACGATTGAGGATGCTTCCGGGGAATTTCGACAAGCCGCATTCGAGTTTCGCAGGACCGAACATCGTGTGATGCTGCCGAAGCCGGCAGCGTCGTTCGATTCCACGGGACTCCGCTTGAAGAAAGTAGGCGCACGTGGATTCGAACCACGGACCTCAGCTTTATCAGAGCTGCGCTCTAACCAACTGAGCTATGCGCCTGAGGCGTTTGGCGATTGATCGCCGGTCGATTTGCGACCATTGACAATCGTCATTCCGAAAGATCGTACTGCAATCGGAGTGGGTGTCAACCAGCAAGGTTCGCAAAGATTTTTGTGCTCGCGGCGGCACTTTGCGGGCGGACGCGACGGGAGTGGCTGGTTTTTGCGGGTTTTCGGGGGTCATCGCCTTCGGATTGACGCCGCTTTTTCGTCTCGATCCGTCCAGGCTTGGGAGAATCACGTACACTGACACGTACACTGAAGGGTCGGCGGGTTGCCACGGCGGTTCGCGATTGAGGGCCTGGATGTCGCGGGACCAATGGCGGCGTGGTCGCAAGGGAGCGACATTGCATCGGATCGCCGATTCGGTTCGGATGGCATCGGTTCCTGCGGCGGATTCCCGCCATTTTGT
The DNA here is from genome assembly GCA_044359065.1 of Planctomycetales bacterium. Taxonomy (GTDB): domain Bacteria; phylum Planctomycetota; class Planctomycetia; order Planctomycetales; family Planctomycetaceae; genus JAIXZD01. The sequence continues at coordinate 3,309 of JBIKMW010000059.1, forward strand.
TGGAAATCGTCTCGTCCAGATTGGCTTGTCGATGGCTGCTTCGAATTCACCGGAACAAAACTCCGACGGCACTTCGTCGAATCCGCGTCCCGCTCCCCGCAAGCCGCGTGGCGAGCGATCGGGGAGTCAGTGGACGTGGTTCGTTCTGTTGGGGTTGCTCGGATTGCTGCTGTTTTCCTCGATTTTTGCCCAGTCCGGCGGCAAGACCGAGTTGCAGTTCAGCCCGTTCGCCAAGGATGTTGCGGAAGGGAAGAACTGGACTCCCGATACGGTGCGGAAGCTGAAAATCGGCCAAGGGGCGATCACGTTCGAGGCCCAACCCGAGGGGGGAGACAAGAAGGCTTCCGGAAAACAGTATTCGATCCCGATTCTGGGACTGGGTGACGACACCATCGGGCGCTTCACCAAGCTGCTCGATGACAAGGGGATCCCCTTTTCGGGTGAGGAACCCCCTTCCGTGTGGCAGTTTTTGGCCGCGTATCTGCTGATTCCGGTGGTGTTCGCGTTCGTGCTGTTGATGATGCTGCGGCGACTGGGCGGGGCTGGCGCGGCCATGTCGTTCGGACGCAGCCGTGGAAAAATGCACGCGCAAGAAGATCTGGAACTGACGTTCGACCAGGTGGCTGGCTGCGACGAGGCGGTCGAAGAACTGCGGGAAATCGTTGAATTCCTGAAGAATCCGGGCAAATACCAGGCGCTGGGGGGGCGCATTCCGCGGGGGGTGCTCCTGGTGGGGCCTCCCGGGACGGGCAAAACGTTGCTGGCGCGGGCGGTTGCCGGCGAAGCGGGCGTCCCGTTTTTCAGCCTCTCGGGGTCGGACTTCGTGGAGATGTTCGTGGGGGTCGGCGCGGCCCGTGTCCGCGACATGTTCGGACAGGCCACCTCGCGGTCCCCTGCGATCATTTTCATCGACGAATTGGACGCGCTGGGCAAAACTCGCGGCAGCGGCATGCCGGGGGGGCACGATGAACGGGAACAGACGCTCAACGCGCTGCTGGTCGAAATGGACGGCTTCGCGACCGACCAAAGCGTGATTGTCATGGGGGCGACGAATCGGCCCGAAACACTCGATCCGGCCCTGATGAGGCCGGGCCGTTTCGATCGACATGTGCTGGTTGACAGGCCCGACGTCAAGGGGCGCGAAGCGATCCTGCGTGTCCACGTTCGCAAGATCAAGGTGGACGACGATGTCGACCTGAAGCACCTGGCGAAACTCACTCCGGGATTCGTGGGTGCCGACCTGGCCAACCTGGTCAACGAGGCGGCCCTGTTAGCAGCGCGGGCGAACAAATCTCGAGCCACGCTCAAGGAGTTCGAAGAGGGGGTCGAGCGGGTGGTGGCGGGGCTGGAAAAACAGTCCAAACTGATCTTGCCGCAGGAGAAACTGCGTGTCGCCTATCACGAATGCGGCCACACGCTGGTCGCGTGCAGCCTGCCGCACACCGATCCCGTTCACAAGGTTTCGATCATTCCGCGAGGGATGTCGGCCCTGGGCTACATGCTGCAACGCCCCGACGAAGAGCGGTATCTGACTACGCAATCGGAACTGCACAACAAGATCTGCGTGCTCCTTGGGGGCATCACGGCTGAGCAGATCGTGTTCGCGGAAATCTCCACCGGCGCGAGCAATGATCTGGAGCGGGCCTCGGACATCGCCCGCCGCATGGTCATGGAATTCGGCATGAGTCCCCGCATGGGGCGTGTCAATTACCGCGAAAGTGGCCGGTCCCCCTTCACCGCGACCATGTACCTGCCGCGCAACGACTTCGCGCACAGCGAAGAGACGTTGCGCGAGATCGACATCGAGGTAAAGCGGATCATCGACGAGGCGTCGACTTTGGTGTTCGACTTGCTCACGCGCCGCCGGGAGGCGCTGGAGCACCTGTCAAAAGAGTTGGTCGAGAAGGAAATCATGGACGCGGACGCGATCCGCAAGATCCTCGACGAACACGCGACCTCGCCCCAACTGGCGGTGGGCACGTATGTCGCGCCGGTCGCGAATTCGGGAGCCACGGGGATGGGTTCGCCGGGGACTGGATCCGCTGGGGTGGATGCTCCGGCGACGCGGGAGTCCACCGGTTGAGCGCGCCGCTGGAAGTCGCCCATCCGCTGAAAAACTGGTCGCACAATCGCCGGACGCAGCGCCGGGTTGAGTGATTTCGATGAGGCCGTAATGTCGGCAAAGCACAAGGTGGGGCCATGGACGCAATCGCCACGGATGTCGCCGCGGTTCTTTCGTCCGGAGCGCGGATCAGCCTCGCGCTGACCGGCGGAGGGATGGGGGCGATTCCCCGGTTGTTGGCCGTGCCGGGGGCTTCGCGGGCGATCCTCGAGGTGCTCGTGCCGTATTCGGAGCGCAACCTCGCCGAGTATTTGGGCATCGTCCCGGAGCAGTATTGCTCCGAGGAGACCGCGCTGGCGATGGCGGCCGTCGCCCGTCGACGGGCGGGGCGGGCCGATGACGCGGGGCGGGCGAACGACGCGGGGCCGGGCACATTTCCCGTGGGAGTCGGCGTCACGGCGGCGCTGGTTTCGGACCGACCGAAGCGAGGTCCGCATCGCGCCTTTGTGGCGGTCGATTCGCCACACGCCACGTCGTGTCACACGCTCGAACTGGACAAGGGTTCTCGCGGACGTTCGGCAGAAGACGCGTTGGTGTCGGAGTGGGTGGTTTCGGCGCTGGCGGATCATGTGGCCATCTCGGGCGAATTCGCGGGGGGGCACGCTCGCTTGCAGGTCGAAACACGGGAGCTGGCCACGGCCGGTCGAGACCGAGCGCGGATGGCCGTCGCCCGTGCTCCGGAGCCGCTCGCTTCGCTGGCCTTCGGCGACCATTCACTCGCTTGGCGGATGCCCTCGGGGGATTGGTCGCGATACGCACCCGCGGTACCGCCGCGCGGCATTTTGAGCGGGTCGTTCAACCCGCCGCACGAGGGGCACCGTTTGCTCCGGCAAGTGGCCGAACGGCGATTGGGGGGGCCGGTGGCGTGGGAATTGTCGGTCGAGAACGTCCAGAAGCCGCCGCTCGATTTTCTGCGACTCGCCCGACGGTTGGAGCAACTTTCCGACGGGATGGTGGCGGTGTCGCGCCCCGCCCTGTTCGCCGAGAAAGGGGGGCTGTTTCCGGGGGCGACGTTTGTGATCGGGTACGACACAGCACTGCGCTTGCTCGACCCAAGGTTTCACGGGGGTTCCTGGGAGGGGGTGGCCGAAGCTTTGGGCGCCGTGCGGCGGAACGGGAATCGATTCCTCGTGGCCGGGCGGAATTCCGGGAACGGATTTCAAAACCAGGCAAACTTTGCCGGTCCCGTGGAGTTCTCCGATCTGTTCGACTTTCTCGGCGAGGAAGAGTTTCGGGTCGACATCTCGTCGACGGACCTGCGGCGGCAAGCACGTTTGGGGGAACCGGCGACGGACCACGTCGATCCTGCCGATGAATGATGCGTCGGATCGCGACGACGGGGCGGAGAAGCCCCCGCGCTCAAACGGCGGGGATTTCCCGGAGACCGGGGTCGAGAACTCAAGGGATCGTACGACGATGCATGCCGCCGCGCACTACGAAGCGTATTGGGGTTTGACCGCTTCGCCGTTCTCCAACCACGCCGAACCCCGTTGGCTGTATCAGAGTCCGACGCACGAGGAGGCGCTCTCGCGGCTGTCGTTCGTGGCCGACCAGTCGCGGCGCGCGGTGCTGATGGCCGGTCCCGCCGGCACGGGAAAGACGATGTTGCTCCGTGCGTTGCGTCAGCAATGGCGGGGCTTGCCGCGGGAATTGGCGGTCGTTGATCTCGCCGCCGGGACCCAGCGCGAGCTGTTGTGGCTGTTGGGGGAGGCGTTCGGGTTGGGGCTTTCGCCGCACGGATCGACCTTCACTCACTGGGCGCGGTTGCGGGATTTCGTCGCGGGGAGTGTCGCCACGCACCGGCCGGTGTTCATCGCGCTCGATCACGCGGGAAGCGCGACGGACGAAATCCGGGATGCGGTCGACCGGCTATTGCGGCTGACCGGGGGAGGCCCCGGCCTCACGATCCTGCTCGCCGTGCGACGATCGGACGATCCGGCCTTGCCGCCGGGATTCGCCGCGCAGTGTGACATGCGGGTGCGGTTGGAAGCGCTCGACCTGCGTGAGACCCACGCGTACGTACGGGCATTGATGTCCGCCGCCGGCCGCGACGATGTGGTGTTCGAGCACGAGGCGATCGACGAGATTCACGGCCTCTCCCGCGGCGTCCCGCGCGATATCAATCGGTTGTGCGATTTGGCGTTGTTGGCCGGGTGCCTTGATGAAGCGGCCAAGGTGACGGATGCTTTGGTGACCGCCATCGCGGGCGAGGCGATCCCGGCGACGGTGGCGTCCCGGCGCTACGAATCCGCACTCGTGGAGTGATTCCCGCCGAGGCGGGATGTTGTCACGGAGCGGACCGCCATGATCGACCGGATACATCCCTGGCTGGCCGATCCGCAGCGCGACGCGCTGTTGGCTTTGGCGCTGGTCGGCTACCTCGTCTGTCAAATGCTGTTCGGGTGGCGTTCCGAGCGGTTGGGAACGTCGCCGTCCATTCCCGACGTGCGATGGAACGGTTACTCCCGCGACGAGATCGCGACGCTGTTCCAATCCTGGGGGGATGCCCGCCGCCTGTTGTACGCGCGGACGCAGGTGACTCTCGATGTGCTGTTCCCCGTCTGCTATGCACTTCTGTTCGCGATCTTGACGGCTCGGTTGTATCCGGTACACGGATGGCGCTGGCTGGTGGTCGTGCCCCTTGTGGCGGCGTTGGCGGACCTGGTGGAGAATCTGGTGCTCGCCGGTGTGGCGTTCACCAACGGGAATGGAACCTGGGGCCTGATTCCCATCGCGTCGTGGGCCACTCGCCTCAAATTCCTTGCGTTCACCGCGACACTCGTCGCGCTGTTGATCGGTGGCGCGGCGGGACTTCGGCAACGTTCCTGACCCGGGTCGAGAGGTATTGAACGTGTCCGATACCGAGTGGCTCGACATTGAGCCTCGTGCCGCTGGCGATGGAAGCGACCGGTCGGGACGCGTGCAGCGCTCCTTCCGCGAGTCATTCGCCGCGCTGCCGTTGTCGCCGCGGGACACGTCCGCGTCGCTGGTGTTGTTGACTCCGTTCGACGCGTGCCCGGCGACGAATTTCGAGTCCGGAGAAGACTTGATTCGCTTGGCATGGCTGCGGCCGGGGGCGTGCGTCGGCTGGTGGACGCGGGCGGATGGCGAGGCGGGGCCGTTTCGCTCCGCGGACGACGCGTTGACGTGGGCTTGGTCGCACCCGGACGGCATCCACGTGCGATCCCTCGAGCCAAACCCCGGCGATCCCAATTCGAGCACGCATGTGTCCGACTCGGGCACGGTCTTCCCACACATTGCCATGCCGACGGGGCGATCACTCGGCCCCGCGGCGTCGGTCGTGGAGTCCTTGGCGCGACGGTGTGCCGAGACGTTTCTTCCGCGCGACTCCCGTGTGGGGCGGATGGCGCTGTTGGCCGGGTTGTTGACGCAGCACGATCATTTCGACGCCGCGCACACCGCCGCGCAAGCCATCGAAGGGGACGGCCAACCCGCGTGGGGGGACCACTGGCACGCCATCCTGCACCGCCGCGAACCGGACTACGGCAACGCCCGCTACTGGTACCGGCACGTCGGGAAATCGCCCGTCTTCGCGCGGCTGGGCGAGTGGGTCGCGCGGGTCGGCACCGCACGGTTCACCCTCGCGAGCGATGTCGACCGGACCGCAGAAATCGCCGTGTGGAGCCACCGCCTTGTCCGCGACGGCGTCTGGCAGCCCTACGCCATGATCGACCTGTGCGAAGCGTGCGCGGCCCGGGCCGTCGACGACCCGCTGGTCCGCTTTGCCGCCGCCGTGCAAGCCCGCGAAATGTCGCTGCTGCTCGAAGCGATTCTCGGGGGCGCGTGACGCGCCGTCGGCCTGTACCGCGTTCTGCCCCCCGCGCGACGCTCGTCACCGGACGGGACTCGTTTCGCCACAAAGAGCACGCAGCGAAGGCACCAAGAGGTCCGGGTTTTGGCGCGGCCCCCTTGTCTGTTGAACAGGTTGGTTCCGAGGGGCAATCTGGAGGGGCTTCAGAAGCCTTTCGCGGTGGTCGTTGGTCGGTTCTCGACGCGACCGACTGGTCGCCACGTCTGGCTCCTCGCCCGAAAGGTGTCCCTGTTCCCGAAAAAGGGCGACCCGAGAGTCCCCGTCCGCCTCGCCGTCACCTCGACCTCGAGCCTGCGAAGTCCGAGGTCGAGGTGACGGCGAGGCTCCGATGACAAACCGGGGTTCGCACCCCGGAGCGGGGCCGCACCCTGTTTCACATGCCCGAGAGGGCGTGCAGCGAACCGACTTCGTCCCAGTTCGGCTCGGTCTTGCGATTGATTCGCACCGCGCGAAAGCCCGCGTTCCGGGCACCGCCGACATCGTTTTCCCGATCATCCCCCACCATGAGGACTTCCTTCGACGTAAGGTCGGGGAGCTTCGTCCTGAGTCCGGCGAGGACCGCATCGAAGAACTGTCGCGCCGGTTTGCGATGGCCGACTTCCGACGACACAAACCGCATCGTGACTGCTTTCGTCGACTCGAATCCATCGCAGACCCAGTGCAGGCGGGAGTCGAAGTTCGACGCCAAGGCGGTCAGCATGCCCCCCTGTCGCAGGCGATCAAGCGTCAGGGACGCGTCGTCGTAGACGGTCCAGTGACGAAAGTCGCCGAAGTGGATCCACAGCGCCGAGAAGCAGGCTTCGGGATCGGTGACATCCGGAAGCGAAGCGGCAACGATCGCCCTCCACCGTTGGTGTTCGGCCTGCTCGCTGGTCACGTAAGGAGCGTTCGTACCGGCTGCGAGTTGGGCACCCTCGGGGAGCGAGTTTCGTTCCGTCTCCCGGAACGCCTTGCGAAACCGCACGCCGATGGTCGCCGGGTCGAGCTTCGAGCCGTACTGCTTCCCCAACGCGGCGTAGACCTCTTCCACGGGGGGACACGGAGCGATGAGCGTCCCTACGGCGTCGAAGACGACGGCTCGAATTCCTTTGAGCAGAGGGACTTGCGAAAACGACATGGGGGCAATCGCGACACAGAGTGAACGTCAATTCCTCGAACAAGGTCTCATCTTAGGGAATCGGCAAGTGTTTGCGGCTTACGTTTTCGTCATAAATCAACGTTTCGCCGACGCGTTGTGAAAGCGCATGCGGCCCCCGAGACCAACAATCCGCCAAACAGCGCGTACGTCTGGTACGAAAGCGCCGTCGCCGACTGCCATGAATGGGCCGTTCGCGTTCGTCCCGCGGGGATCGCCAAATTCCACATCAAACGGGGAGACAGCCAGAGGCAGACCACCACCAGCCACAAGGCCGCGGCCCTCCCTCGGGACGATGGGTCGCTCCCGCGGATTTCCCGCAGAATGGCCCATGCCACTCCCGCTAACAGCAGCGTGTGGACCCACACCATCGGCGACAACAACAACATTCCGAAGATCGCCGCCGCAAACGCTTCCCCCCGCGCGGCAACATCCCCACGCCGCCGACAGCGATCCCAGAACCAGACCAGCCACGCGACCACCAGCAGCGAGCAGCCCCAGGCCAAACCCCGCCCCCAAGCCGGCTGCGACAGCCACGGTTGGATGGTTGCGTTCGGTTCCCCGAGCAACCGCTCCCAAAACGCGAGGATCGAGACGTTGCCCCAGTTGTTCGTTTGCGACCGCGCCCAAGGAAGCGCCTTTTGCAGATAGTCGGAGTAGCCCTCGAAACCGACGAGGGCCAGCGTGGAGAGTGACACCAATCCGAACCCCGCTGCCGCTCCAGCCGCCTCCATCCAACGCCGCATCACCAAGGCCCGGACGCCGAGCAGCCCGGGAAACAGCTTGAGTGCCGTGGCGATGCCAATCGCAAACCCTCCCGCAAACCGCCGGGTGGAATTCGCGACGCTCGCCCCGCCTGCGGAAGCACACATCCGCCATGCGAACGCCAACAATCCGAACATCACGAGGTTTGGCTGGCCCTGGATCAGCGATTGTCGAAACGGATCGCACGCGCAGAGCAACCCCCCGAGGATCAACCAGTCCAACAACGTCGGGCGGGGCTTCCAGCCGATGGCCAGGCACGCCACCCCCGCCGCGAACAGCGCAAGCGACACGACGTTGAACGCGAAATGGGCGTCCCGATACTCCAGCGAACGGAACGGCCACGCCAGCCACGCGCTCGCCGGGGGATGCGTGTTGTACTCGTCGAAGTGTCCGATGGCCGCGCGCCCCGCGCCCGGTTCGCGATCCAGCACTTCGCGCTGGAAGGCTTCACGCAGATTCGCATAGGCGGGACGCCCCTCTTGCACGTTTCGCGCGGTTGTCCACTCTTTGAAGAAGTCGTAGTAACGGTCGGGGGCGGGACGGAACGCGGCGGGGAGCGACCGACCGAACGTCGCCGCGCAAAACAGGGCCAGCAGCACCCAGCCCGCGCGTGAGGCCACGCCGGGTGTGCGAGCCCCCTCGGACGTGGAGTCGCGAACCGGAGCGAGAGGCGTTTCGGACATGTTCAGACGGGACTCCTGCTTTGTCACGACTGAAATTGGGGTGGTGATCGTCACAAGTCGTTGGCACTGCTCGGTTAGCGAGGGGTGGCTGCCCCGAATCCGGCTGTGACAAAGCATTTCGGGGGGAGGACGGCCAACGCAGGCTTCCAGTCTGTCATCCCGCCGAACACCGGGAAACCCGGTTCCGGCAAGGCCGCCACAAGTGACGCAAACTCGTGTCGGCACCGCCATGCGACCGCCCGTGTCGGATACGGGTGGCGCGTTACAATTCCGGCGGAATGCAAACCCCCCTGCCCGCGCCCCGAGGAACCGCTCGTATGGAAACGGCCCGACACTTCACCGCGGACGAACTTGCGGCGGGATTGGACGATGTGCGCCGTTCGCCGAGCGATGTGGGGGTCGTGCGGAAGATCGTGCGACGGCCCGCGAAGAACCAGCGCGAATCGCTTGCAGCGGGGCGATTGGTCGTGGGTGAGGGGCTTGAAGGAGACTGCTGGAATGCCAAGGGGACAGCGCCGCTCGACATTCAACTGACGCTGATGAATTCGCGGGCGGCACAACTCGTGGCGGGGTCGGAAGACCGTTGGGAGTTGGCAGGGGACCAGTTGTATGTCGACCTCGACCTTTCGCACGACAACCTGCCGCCGGGAACGCGGCTCGTGGTGGGGTTGGACGGGGCGGAGATCGAAATCACCGCCGAACCGCACACCGGCTGTGGCAAATTCCGCAGCCGCTTCGGCGCGGACGCGCTGCGCTTCGTGAACTCCCCCGAGGGGAAAGCCCTTCACCTGCGGGGCGTCTACGCGAAAGTCGTCCGCTCCGGAGAGGTCCGCCCCGGCGACCGCATCGCAAAAGCGGTCGGGGGGTGATGGGGCCTTTGGTCCCGTTTCGCTCCGGCGAATTCCCGCGCGTTATCGTCCGGAACTTTGCGCCGTCGACCGCAGTCCGCTGGCCCGGTCCAACAGTTCGTTCGTCGGCACCAACTCTTGCCGCCGCAGGCGGTACGTGAAGCCTTGTCGGTCGGTGGCGCGGGCGATGAGCAGGTTGTCGGAGAAGAAGTCCACGCCGGGCGTTTGGTACCACGGGGTGCGGAACTTCTGCAGGACGGACAACGTTTCGTACCCGTCCTTGACCAAGGTGATCTCGCGCGTGCCGTAGTGGGTGAAGTCGACCGCGCACGGCGTGTAGCCAATCTCCTCCCCCTCCAACATGACCAAAGCGCCGGGGGGATCGGAGTGGATCACCATCCGGCGGTGAATGCAGCCGCTTCCCCCGGTGGCCAGCGCCATCGCGCAGAGCACGCTCCACCACCGGGACGCCGCGCGGCGACGGACCCGGAAAACGGGCTCCGGTTCGCGAATTCGCGGGTCGGGGTGGGAGGGGGCCATGTCCGGACGGGGCGAAGGGAAACAAACGACACCGGACGGGACGCCCTCGTCCGGGCGAAGGCCGGTTTGGAAAGGAGCGGGTTTGTACGTTGCAAGCCGCATTCGCGGCAAGAGGGTTCCGCCCGCCGGGGGTGGGGCGGGTGGAGTGTGTGATCGACGGGTTGGGGCGACGCAAGGTCTTTTATGGGAAGGAGATGTGGTTTCCGCGCCGAGGGGGGGCCACCCAACGCCGTGAACGATTTGTCATACTGCAACCGCCTCCTGGAGCGAGGGGAGAGTGTGTGCGTGCGTTTTTTCGGGGGTTGATTGCGGAAGGTATGGCGTCTTGTCGCTATGCGACCCGGCCACGAGATGCCCGGGCCACCCGAGTTTTCCCGTGTTTCTGGAAAATCGTATTCAGCGCTGGGTGCCAACTGATCCGAGGTCTTCGCCGACGATGCTTCAACGTCGGCGGGAAGACGGAAACCGAATTCCGAGACGATCACGTCGTTGCGGTCGCAGAGGATGCAGGCCGAACGCTCGGAATCGCACGGAGACCGCAGGATCGAGGCGTTCGCAGTCCCTCACCACCGGATTCGCAACGCCTGGCTCGAACCCGAACTCAGCGACGTCCGGCGCGTTCTTTGACGAGGCGGCTGATCGCCTTGAATTCGGGAGCCTCGGCCGATTCCAGCCACTCGAAGAGAGCCCCTTCGATGGTGGTGAGCGTGATGCCAGCGGCTGTCATGCGGCGGAGCGCGATCTCTCCGTCAACCGCGAAGCGGCAGGAAACGGCGTCCACGGGGACGAAGACCTGATAACCGAGCGAAACGAGGTCGAGGGCCGTTTGCAGGACGCAGACGTGCGTTTCCAAGCCGCACAAAACGACCTGCCAACGATCGTTCCCGGAGGCGGGGGGCCAGCCCAGGGCGCGACAAGCGCTCATGCGGAGTTTTTCGATCGGCGCAGGCAACAGGGACCGCAACGGTGCGACGGTCGAGCCCAGCCCTTTCGGGTACTGTTCGGTGACGACAAGTGGCACGCCTAGTTCGCCCGCACCGCGTACGAGTGTGACGAGGTCGTCCACTAACCGGGGGCCATCGCACACTGCGGGGAGCAGCTTCTCCTGAACGTCGATGACCAGCAGCGTCGAGCGGCTGCGGTCCAACAGTTCGGAGCCGCGCGGAAGCGAATCCTCGGACATGTCGAAGTTCTCGGAACGTGCGGCACCTGAACGCGGACGGCCTCGGTGCCACAAGCTTTCCCGACTGCGGCCGCGGCGAAAACATGCTCCGCGGAAGGGTGCGAAGTATCCCGAGGAGCACTCGGCCGGGCAACAGCGGACACGGAAAACCGTACTACGAAATCAGCAGCGGGAGGTCGTCCAGGGTCCCGAGACTCCGTTTTTTGGTGAGGGTCACCTCGTTGCCGCGCGCGTTGAAGTGGACTTCGTCCATGAACGACCGCATCAACAGGATGCCGCGGCCGTGCGCGCGTTCCAGGTAGCCGGGAGCGACGGGGTCGGGCAACGCGGAAGGATCGAAGCCGGGGCCTTGGTCGCGAACGGTGAACACGGCCTCCTGGGGGGTGACCTTCACGGAGAAATGGATGCGGCGATCGCGATAGGGGGGCAACGTCGCGCGGAGCTTCACAAGGTCGTGAAACGCGGTGTGATCCTTGTCCAGCAGCTCGGATGCGACTTCGAGATTGCCGTGGTACAGCGCGTTGAGCAGGGCTTCTTCCACCGCGACGGACATGCGCAGGTATTCGTTGTCGTCCATCAGCCGCATCGACTTCAGCAGTTCCTGCGTGTAGGAGGGCAGGGACAGCACCATGTCGGTTTCGTTTTCGAGGGAGAAAGCACACTCGAAACGGGACATGCGTTGCAGCAGTTCGAAACGGGTGCGCGACTGCCGCAACGTGACCAGCAGGCGGCTGACGGTGGTGTGCAGGTCCTCGGCCAGACGACGCTTGGGGACATAGCCGGCGGCGCCGGCGCGGAGCGCCTTGATGGCCACCTCCTCGCTCCCCATCGAGGTCATGAGCACCACGGGAATGGTCGGGAAGCGGTTCTTGACCTCCTCGACGAGCGTCAGGCCGTCCATCTCGGGCATGGTCAAGTCGGTCACGATCATGTCGGGAGCCGCGCGTTCGATCTTGACCAGCGCATCGCGGCCGTCGACCGCGTCTTCGACGGTCCAATCGGACTCCTTGACGAGCAGCCGACCGGCCAGCCGACGGTCGATGGGGGAGTCGTCCACAATCAGGATTTTCGTCACGATCCGTTCTCCATTTTCGACCGACCGGCGGCCGGGACTCCGTAAACCGAGTGTAACGATCCGCAGGTCGATGGACTCAACTCAACGGGGAGGGCGAGTGTCAGGGACCGCGATGGGACCGGCGTCATCAAGTGGTTTGGGGGTGTGCAACAAGGTCGGTGGATGGTGTCGCGATCGGCATTTTCGGAGAGTCCGTCAGACCCTCTCCGCCGATGCGGAGGCGACGCCGGTCTCACGGAAGTCGACAAGAACGTCGCACAAAGTGCGGAATTCGGTGCGCACCACCGCCCATTTGGCGCGGCAGTTCGCCAGGTTCCCTTCAGCTCCCGCTTGCTCGAGCGCGAAACAGGCGTCCCGCGCCGAAAAGCCCCCCACGTTGTCGGCGGAATTCTTCAACGTGTGTGCCAAACGTTTGACATCGGTGACGCGTCCCTCGTCGACCGCTTCCGCCAATTCCGCGAGCATCCCCGGACAGAACTCTCGCACCATGTCGATCAGTTCCACGGCGAGATCCTCGTCGCCACCGGCCCGGTCGACCGCCACGCTCCAGTCGAACACCGACGTGTCGACGCGGTTTGATCGAGCGGGTGTCGTGGTCGGATCTCCACTCGAAACACCGCGGCGTTCGTCGACCGTCGGCACGGCGGCGTCCTTGGGGGAATCACCGCCATCGACATCCGCGGGGACCGCCCCGCCGGGCCGCCGCGCTTCGACGGCGGCGAGAATTTGGGCCACCAAACGTTTTCGGTCGATGGGCTTGGTGGCGAAGTCGTTGCAGCCGGCCGCCAACGTTTTTTCTCGCTCGCCCGACATCGCGTTGGCCGTCAGGGCGATGATCGGCCCGTCGTAGCCGACGCTCCGCAGGTGCTCGGTCGCCCCGTAGCCGTCGATCACGGGCATGTGCATGTCCATGAGGATCACGTCGAAACGGCGTCCGCCGTCGCGAGAGCGCAGGGCGAGGTCGATCGCGACGTCTCCGTTCTCGGCCACCACGACCTCCGCGCCGAGCTTGACGAGGAACGAGCCGATCAAACGCTGATTGTCGGGACTGTCCTCCGCCAGCAAGATGTGCAGATCGAGGCGGGGAAACGCGTCTCCGCGCGGCGCGGGGACGCTGTGCGTCTGAAACGCCTCGTCGGGGTGCTCGACAAACTCGGTCCCCTCCACCGTGCCCGTTTCAATCGTCACCGAGAACATGCTCCCGGCACCGGCGACGCTCGAGGCGGTTACGTCCCCCCCGAGCATGCGAGCCAGGCGGCGGCAGATGGACAGGCCCAATCCGGTGCCGCCGAACCTGCGGGCCGTGGAGTTGTCGGCCTGCACGAACGGCTGAAACAAGCGGCCCAATTGCTCGGCGTTCAAGCCGATCCCGGTGTCGACGACGCTCCAGCGCAATTGCGGCGCGGCGGTGAGCGTCCCCGATTCGAAGCCGACCCGCAGTTCGACGAAGCCGCTTTCGGTGAACTTGATCGCGTTGCCGAGCAGGTTGATCAGGATTTGCCGCAGCCGTGTGGGGTCGTTCACGATGCGGTCGGGCATAGGGGTGAGGAACCGCAAACGAAGAGGGAGCTTTTTCGCGTCAGCCTTGACCCGCATGATCGACATGACATCGGCGGCGAGGCGGATGGGCGAGAACGGCGCCTGTTCGATTTCGAGCTTGCCCGCTTCGATCTTCGACAGGTCGAGCAGGTCGTTGATGACGTTCAACAAGTGCTCGCCGTTGCGCATGATCGTTTCAATGGACGAGCGACGTTCGTCCACCGGCAGATCGTCATCGAGCAGGTTTTCGGCGAACCCCAGAATGGCGGTGAGCGGGGTGCGAATCTCGTGGCTCATGTTGGCGAGGAACTGGCTCTTCGCCTGACTGGCCGCCTCGGCGGCGTCCTTCCTGCGCCGCACCTCCAGATTGGCCATCGCAAGCAAGCGTGTTTGGGCCTGCAGTAGCACATGCACGTCCAACAGGCTGTAGTGGTCGTTTCCGTGGTCGACAACGATGGGTTCGTAGATCGCGCGGAGGGGCCGGGCGAGAGCCGCCTCGGCGGCCTGCGAGACCCCGCGCGCCGCCGGAACCACCAACGGATTGACCTTGATGGCGTCGAGCAGCATCGACACCGGTCGCTTCAGGTACAGCTCTTGCCCGAATGGCTGGGAGAGATGCTCGCGCAGTTTGTCGCGGGAGACCATGCCGACGATTTTCGATCCGTCGAGCACGACGACGCCAGGCAAACGTGGGAACTGCTCGAAGCGCTCGGAGATCTCGCGCGAGCGAGACGTCAGCGAAACGGAAGCGTGGTGGGAGGGGAGAGAGGCCAATGTCTCTTCATAGGCGAACGTCACGCCCTCGGTGTCGTCTTCCACGCCCATGTCACGTCTCCCGCGTCCCGTCCTTCGCGCCCCGACTCCGGCCGCACAGCGCCGCCGCGTACGACTCGCAAGACCCCGCGTTGCGTGCGCAAACGCCCCGATAGTGTGCCAGCCCCTTGTTAAGAACGTATGAGCAGATGGGTGAATCCGCAGGGGTCACCCGACGTTGGTGCCGAACGGAGTTGGTGTGGGTGCGATGTGGAGTCGCTGTCCCCAGGCTTCCCGCACGCCCCATTCGGTCGAACCGGAAAAGTCACCCTACCCGCCCCGGCGATCCAAATCCCACCGCGCTCGCAAGCGAGTGGCCAAGACCTGCCGAAGCTCACTGGACGACGGACAATTCGTCGGATCGCGGAGGGTCCGTTTCGTTCAAGGCGTTCGCCACAGAATGAATCAATTCGGAAGAATGTGACGAAAATTGACAGATTAGCGGGTTTGGTCGCTTGATATTGGCGGGTTTTGAGTCACACTTCCCATTGAATAGTTAACCCAAATTGCCCGGACGAACAGAATGCTGCTGGATCAGCGACGTACGGAAATTCTGCAAATCCTTGAAAAGGAAGGGTTTGCGTCGCATCAGCAGCTTTCGGACGCTCTGAGGGCGAGCGAGTCGACGATCCGGCGCGATTTGGAATATCTGGAACGATTTGGGCAGATTCGGCGGCTTCGCGGTGGTGCGGCCTACGCGGGGGAGTCCCTGACCAATCACGAGGAACGAACTTTTCAAGCGAGTCTTGAAAAGCAGGCGATTGGTCGGGCGGCTGCCGCGCTGGTCGAGTCGGGCGAGTCGATTCTGATTGATGGTGGGACGACCACGTTGGAGATGGCACGCCACTTGGTGGGGCGGTCGCTGCAAGTGGTCACGAACTCGATTCCGATTGTGAACCTGTTGGGGAATCAGCCGGACATCGAGCTGATCCTGCTGGGGGGATACGTCTTCCCGAAGACGGGGGTGGCTTTGGGGCCTTTGGCCCTGCGGTGCCTCGAACAGATGCACGTGCGCCGCCTGTTCATGGGAACGGGGGGGATCACCGACCGCGGGCTGTTCAACTCGAACACGCTCTTGGTCGAGGCGGAGCGGTTGATGGTTGAGGCCGCCGAGGAAGTGATCGTTTTGGCGGACAGCGGCAAGTTCGGTCACGCGGCCCTCGCGCACCTCTGCGAGTTGCGAAAGGTCCACAGGATCGTGACGGACTCCGGACTGAGTGACGAATGGAAACTGGTCCTCACGGAAGCGGGGATCGCGGTGACGATTGCGGACGAAGTTCCGATACGGACCGTTCAGGCATCGCTGGCAACGAGTTGAGAACCGAATCGCGAAAAACGACTTGGTCATTCCCGACGACACGACAATCAAGAGAGTTTCCGATGGCCACGGGTGCGCTGGAACGAACGGATGTCGAACGGGTGGTGCGCGAGGTGCTGTCGCGCCATCTGGGTGGGGCCGCGCCAGCACTGGTCACGCCCGCCCCTGCTGCGTCGCCAAAGCGGAATCCGCTGGTTGTGAACATCTCGGCACGGCACGTCCACCTCTCGCAGGAGCACCTGGAAATCCTGTTCGGCGCGGGGTCGCAACTCGAAATCCAGAAGGACCTTTATCAACCCGGCTACTTCGCGGCCAAACAAACCGTGGCGGTCGTGGGGCCCCGGCGGCGAATGCTGCCCGAAGTCCGCGTGCTGGGTCCGTGTCGCGGTGACTCGCAGGTCGAGTTGGCGTTCACCGACGGGATTTCGCTGGGGATCGATCTGCCGATTCGGATCAGCGGGAACCTGAAAGACACTCCTGGCTGCGTGCTCGTCGGGCCCAAAGGGGTCGTCGAGCTCAAGCAGGGGGTGATCCGGGCGATGCGCCATGTCCACATGGGACCGGACGACCTGGCTGCCTACGACTGCAAAGACGGCGACGACCTGCACCTGCGCGTCGAATCACCCGGCTGCACGACCGTGTTGGAAGACCTGCGCGTGCGGGCGGGGAAGAACATCCTGCTCGAAGTGCATCTCGACACGGACGAGGGGAACGCGATCAACCTGGAAAAGGCGACAAAGGTGGAGCTCATCAAGCCGGTTGGGTGTGCGTGTAAGCACTAAATGCGGGAAATCTTTTTTCAACACAAAGACACGAAGGCACAAAGACACGAAGACACAAAGACACGAAGAGTCTGTTTGATGCGGGCGTGGGTTGGAGGGTTGGGGAGACAACTCGTGGCCAGCGAACCGATTCCCGAACGGACCGAAGGCGTTGCTCGGATTGTGATCGACTGCTGTTATACAGTGCATAAGGCGCTCGGACCCGGATTGCTGGAGAATGTGTACGAGTTGTGCATGTGCCACGAGTTGTCGAAAAGGGGGCTCGCATTCCAGAGACAGGTGGAATGCCCTGTGGTTTACGACGGAATACGAATGGAGTCGGGTTTTCGCCTTGATCTTCTCGTCGAAAATGAAGTCGTTGTCGAATTGAAGGCGGTGGAGGCGACTCTCCCGGTGCATGTCGCACAATTACTGACTTACCTGAAGTTGTCGGAAAGACGTCTGGGATTTCTCGTCAACTTCAATGTCCCATTGATTAAAGAAGGCATCAAACGATTGGCCCGCTAGTGACAGCCCTTTGTGCCTTAGTGTCTTTGTGTTGAAAACAAGCCGTTCAATTGGCGAATCGTTCCCGATTCGCTTACCGACCGGATTTTAGTTCGAACTTTCGACTTCATTCACGCCGAGTGGCGAGAGCAGAGTCTTCACTTTCCGAGGAGTAACCGGGTCATGGCGAAAGCGATGGAAGCGTTGGGGATGGTCGAAACCAAGGGGCTCGTGGCGCTGATCGAAGCGTCGGATGCGATGCTCAAGGCGGCCAATGTGCAACTCGTCGGCTGGGAAAAGGTCGGCAGCGGGCTGGTGACCGTGTTCATCGTGGGCGATGTCGCCGCGGTGAAGGCCGCCGTCGATGCCGGGGCCTCGGCCGCGGGCAAGCTCGGCGAAGTCGTCAGTGTGCAAGTCATTCCGCGTCCGCACGAAGAACTGTCGGCCGTGCTGCCGAAGTTGGGCAAGACCTCCGGCGGCGCCGCGTGAGTCGTCGCGATTTTGATGGTGTTCTTCTCTCTCGTTTCTGTCCAGGACACTCCCGATGGCGAAGAAGAGCGCACGCGGTGTGAAGCGGACAGGCCCTCGGACAGCGGGTGAGGCTTCGGCCACTCCGGTCGAGGCGGGCCGCAAGCGGGTCGCGAAGAAGGTCGCTGTCAAACAGGCGAGCAAGAGTTCCGCCGCGCGGAAGCCGGTTTCCGGTGGTCGCACGGCACGAGTCAACGAGGTCGAGGTCAACGGCGGCGCGGCGGTTCTGCGCGAGGCCGGAGTCAGTGGTTCGTCACCGGTGGTCGAAGCTGCCCCCCGGTCGACGGCAGCCGCGGAAAGCGGGGGTGATCCCGTGGCGCGAGAGCAGTTGACTTTGATCCCCCCGGAAACCGTCCCACCCGAATCTTCACCGCCGGTCGGATCCACCGGCGTTTCCAAAGGTTTTGCCATGAATGAAGCGATTGGTTTGATCGAGACCAAAGGGCTTGTCGCCCAGATCGAAGCGGCGGACGCGATGCTCAAGGCCGCGAACGTGACGCTGGTGGGAATGGTGCAAATCGGCGGCGCGTACATCACAACGATCGTCCGTGGCGATGTCGGTTCGGTGCGAGCGGCCGTCGACGCCGGGGCCCAGGTCGCCCAGACCGTCGGTGAACTGGTCAGCGCGCACGTGATCGCCCGTCCGGAACCGAGCGTGATCGCCGCGTTCATCAAGTGAGAATCAGAGAGGGTGGGTGGACGTCTTCGTCACTCCTGTTCCTTTTGCCCATTTCCATTTTCCTTTGCAACGCGTCCCATGCTCATTCTCGTCGCCAACCTCGGCTCCACGAGCTTCAAGTACCGGCTGTACGATCTGCCATCCGAGACCCAACTGGCTCGGGGGGGGATCGAACGGATCGGTCAGGGTGGAGGTGCGTGCTTCGTGGAGATCGGTGGCCGTCGCGAAGAGTTGACGCGCGATGTCATGGATCACGCGCAGGCGGTGGGCATCTGTCTGGAGCAACTCACTCATCCTGCAACCGGCTGCTTGAAGTCGGTGGCGGAGGTGGCGGGTATTGGCTTCAAGGCGGTGTTCGCGGGGAACATGTCGGGGATTCGGGTCGTCACGCCCGAACTTCTCGAAAAGATGGAGTCACTGTCGGATATCGCCCCCGCGCACAACCCGATGTACGCGAAGGCGATGCGGCAGTTGCGACAGGCGTTCCCCGAGATTCCGCTGGTCGCGTCGCTGGAGACGGCCTTTCACGACACGATTCCCGAAGCCCATCGCTCTTATGCCATTCCTTACGAATGGAAGGAACAATACGAAGTTTGTCGCTGGGGGTTTCACGGAGCGAGCCATCGCTACCTGAGCACCCGCATCGGACAGATTCTGGGTCGCGACGATCTCAAGGTGGTGACGTGCCACCTGGGTGGGAGCAATTCGGTGTGTGCTGTCCGGAGCGGCAAGTCGATCGCCAACAGCCTTGGTATGAGCCCGCAAACCGGCCTGCCGCATAACAATCGTGTGGGGGACTTCGACCCGTTCGCGTTGCCGATTCTGCTGCGCAAGACGGGGAAGTCGCTCGAACAATTGCTCGAGGACCTGTCGAACAAGGGGGGGCTGCTGGGACTGAGTGGCCTCAGCCAGGACGTGCGGGACCTTGAAGCGGCGGCGGCCCAAGGACATGCACGGGCACAACTCGCGCTGGACGTGTTCATCGCTTCGATCCGGCAATACGTGGGGGGTTACCTCGCGCTGTTGGGTGGAGCGGATGCGATCGTGTTCAGCGGGGGGATCGGTGAGAACAGCAAGGTCGTGCGGGCGGGAGTTCTACGCGAAATGGAATGGTGCGGGCTGAAATTCGACGCGACGCGTAATGAATCCGCGAAAGGCGAAGCTCTGGTGAGCGCCGAGGGAAGCAAGGTTCAGGCGTGGGTGATCCCGACGAATGAAGAGCTTGTGGTCGCACGTCAAACCGCCGAAGCGCTGGCTAAGGCAAAGTGACCGAGGCGAACGAGGGACGGAGTCTGATTCGATAGGGTCTAGCGGGAAGTCGCAATGTTTTTGGCTCGTATCACCGGCAGTCTGATCGCCAGCCACAAGGTGGGGGCGATGGTGGGTCAGAAACTGCTGATCGTCGAGCCGCTGCGTGTGGACGAGGCGGACGCGGGTTCTCTGAAAGGAACCGGTCGGACGTTCGTGGTCGTCGATCCCGTGGGAGCTGGTGAAGGGGAAGTCGTGCTCTGTGTGCAGGGGTCGAGTGCCCGGTACACACCCGAGACCAAGACCCTGCCCATCGACGCGGCCATCATCGGGATCGTCGATCATGTCCAGGTGAAATCTCAGACGGTGTTCAAGAAGAGTGAAGAGAACTAAGAGACTCGTCGAAACTCGCGATTTTTTGCTCTGTGCAATCTGTGGATGAATGTGTTTTTGTCCACAGATTTCACCGATTCACACAGATTGGGAATTGGATTCGTCACGTATCCCGCCATACGTCAAAGGATCTGAAATCGAATGTTCCCCGTGCTGCCACAACCCGGACACCAGGAGTCGCCCCAAGGCGATCTGGCGACCGTCGTGCGCACGATGCAAATCATTCGCGCGGCGTTGGTGATGGGGGCGGTCTCGTTCGGTGGGGTCGTGGCGTTTCTGCTGCTGTCGGGGCTGATCGAGAAGAAGCCGTTGATTCCGAACGAGCTGTTTCCGAACTTCCCGTTGCTGCTCCTGATCGCGGTCCCGGTGGCGGTGAGTTGTGTGCTGGTGAGTTTCGTCGTGCCGGGTGTGATCGAAGGGAATGTGCGGCGTTCTCTGACGGCGGAGAACGTGCCCGAGTCGGATTGCGACGGACGGCTGCTGGCCGCCCATCAATCCGCGTCGCTGGTGCGTGGTGCGGTGCTGGAAGGGCCGTCGCTGTTCCTGCTCGTCACGTCGCTTGCCGAAGGACACTGGTGGGGACTGATGTGGGCCGGGGCGCTGCAGGTGCTGCAAATCGCCACGTTTCCCACGCCTTCCGGTGTTGAAAACTGGCTTCGCACACAACACGAACTGCTGCATCTCGATCAATTGAATTAGCGACGAACCTCGTTCGTCTCACATTGGACATTCGACTTATACCCCTCAGGGTTCACCATGCCTGCCACGGAAACGGCCATTCGCCAGGTCATCGAAGAAGTGCTCCGCCAACTCGGCAAGGCGGGGGTCGTCGCGTCCGACTCGCCCTCGAGCAATCGATCCGGGGACTGGGGTGTGTTCCAGACCGTCGACGAGGCGGTGGATGCCGCGTCGATCGCGTTCAAGAAGCTCTCGGGCAAGGGGATCGAAGCCCGCGCCAAGGCGATTGAGTGCGTACGGCAGATCACCGGGACGCAAGCGGAAGAGCTGGGTCGCCTCGAGATGGAAGAGACGAAGATCGGGCGGCTCGATCACAAGATCGAGAAGCTGAAGATCGTCAAGCTGGTGCCGGGGGTGGAGTTCCTGCGGACCGATGCCAAGACAGGCGACCACGGGGTCACGCTCACGGAGTACGCTCCGTTCGGCGTCATCGGGGCGATCACTCCGGTGACGCACTCGCTCCCCACGCTGGCGGGGAACGTCGTGAACATGGTCGCTTCGGGGAACACGCTCGTCGTGAACCCGCACCCCAGTGGAGCCCGCATCGCCTGCGAAGGGGTGCGACGGTTCAACCGGGCGATTCACCAGGTGACAGGTCTGGAGAATCTTGTGACGATCGTCGAAAAGCCGACGCTCTACACGGCTGCGCAAATCTTCGCGCACAAGGGTGTGCGGCTGCTCTGCGTGACGGGGGGCCCGGCGGTGGCTCGGGCGGCGCTGGAGAGCAAGAAGCGGGCGATTGTGGCGGGGCCGGGCAATCCCCCCGTCGTCGTCGATGAAACGGCGGACCTCGACAATGCGGCCCGCAGCATCGTCAAGGGGGCCGCGTACGACAACAACCTGCTGTGCATCGGCGAGAAAGAGGTCTTCGCCGTCGAGCCGATTTTCGACCGGCTGATGGACTCGCTCGGTCGCTCGGGAGCGTATCGGCTCAATGCGTCGCAGGTCGACGCACTGACGAAGCTGGCGTTCTCGCCATCCACCGATCCGCATCATGCGTTCTCGCTCAATCGGGAGTTCGTGGGGCTGGATGCTCGCGTGCTGGCGGAGCGGATCGGACTGACGGTACCGCCGTGGACGGAACTGCTCGTGGGTGAAACAGACGAGCACAACGCGTTCGTCACCGAAGAACAGATGATGCCGTTCGTTCCGTTCGTGCGTGTGAAAGACTTCGCGCAGGGATTGGAACTGTCGTTGAAGTACGAGCACAACTTCCGGCACACCAGCCTGATCCACTCGCGCAATGTCCGCAACATGACGATCATGGGTCAGGAAATGGACACGACGCTGTTCATCAAGAACGGCCCGTGCGGAGCGGGATTGGGACTGGGTGGCGAAGGCTACCTCTCGTACAGCATCGCCACGCCGACGGGGGAAGGGGTGACGAACCCGTTGACGTTTACCCGCGTGAGAAGGTGTACGCTGGTGGATGATCTGCGAGTGGTGTGATGAGGTGGATAGGGTTTGCTGAATACCGAATAACGAATACCAAATAACGAATAACAGAGAGTGATGGCTCTTCGGTATTGGTGATTCGGTATTCGTGATTGTTAACGCTTTTGCTTACTCCCCCCCCGCTACGGTGAAATATGAATCTCGCGCGGGTGGTGGGGCGGGCGACGAGTACGATCAAGCACCCCAGTTTGCAGGGGCAGAAGTTGCTTCTGATTGAGATGTTGGACGCGAACGGAAACGCCGACGGAGAGCCGCAGTTGGCCATCGACAGCCTGGGTGCCCGCAAGGGGGACGTGGTGCTGGCGACGACCGACGGGAGCGCGGTGCAGGAACTGGTGAAGTCGGATCAATGTCCGGTCCGGTGGTCGGTGATTGGCCTCGCGGACTGACGCCTCAAGGAGTGTGTCGCACAACGTTATGCAATTGACGACGCCACAACTCGAACGGATCGTCACCGAGGTGATGGTCGAGCTGCTGCGCCCCGCCGCGAAGCCGCCGGCCCCCTCGCGCGTCGAACCGGTGCGAGCGGTGGTGGCCCCGGCGCCGGTGATTGCGGCGGAACGTGTGATTGCGGCGGAGCGGGTGGTCGCCATCTCCGAACGGGTGGTGACGGGGGCGCTGCTTGAAGAACGGGCGCGGGGGGCGAAGCGAGTCACGGTTTCACCCGCTGCGGTATTGACTCCTTCGGCCAAGGACTTCGTGCGGAAGCACTCGGTCGAGATCGCTCGGGAGACGCCGGGAACAAAGCCGACGCGTGAAGCGGTGCGGTGGCAACTGCTGGTGTCGAAGGCGGCACCCTCTGTGCTCGCGGCGGCGGATTCGTGGACAAAGGAGTGCGGCTGGCGGACGCAACAACTTGTCGGGACAGCCCGGGAGGCCGCGACGAAGGCGATCTCCGTCGTGGGTGCTGCGGAGGCGGCGGGGGTGATCGTCGTGACGGATCGGCCCGACGAAGCGTGTCTGCTGGCCAATCGAAACGAGAAGGTCCGCGCGGTCGTGGTTCACTCCGTGCGGGGGATGCAAGCGAGCGTCGAGTTCGTCGGCCCAAACGTATTCGCGATCGATCCGTCCGGTCGCGGACTGTTCGAGCTGAAGCAACTGCTCGTGCAGATTGTGAAGTCTGGCAAACCGGTGTCGAAGATTGGTGTCTAGGTCAGACTGTGCCTGGCGGTATTGGTCTATTGCGTCAATGAACAAGCGTTCGTCAGGCACAGCCTGACCTACAAGTCAGCGAATCTCCTCTATGCGCGTCGGCGAAGTCATCGGTCGGTTGACGATGTCACAAACCCATCCGCTGGCGCGGAGCGGGACGTGGCTGGTCGTGGTGCCGTTGACGGTGGCGGGGTTGAAGGGGGACGTGAAGGGACGGGGTGAGCCGCTGGTGGTGTTCGATGAACTGGGGGCGGGAATCGGAGCGATGATCGCCGTCAGCGAAGGGACCGAAGCGGCGGCGCCGTTCTGGCCGAAACAGAAACCGATTGACGCGTACAACGCGGCGATTCTGGACAGTGTGGAAATCTGAAGGCGGGGGCCACGGAGATTGGCATCCACCGTGGCGTGGAAGAGAAGAGTTTTGGCCACAGATGAAACACGGATGAAACACAGATAAGAAAAACAAGAAGTCGGTGGCGGGTTTGTGATGCCAGGCGATTGGTAGACGGGTTGCAACAGATTCTATTCGGCGAAGTGTGTCAGGGGATACCGGGTCGGTTTTCGGCCCGCCAGCGAGGGGATGGTCATGTCGAGTCCGTGGAATTCCGGGATCAACGATCGCAAACTGAAAGAGCAGATTTGCGAGATCGGCCGGCGCGTGTACGCCAAGGGTTTCGCCGCCGCGAACGACGGCAACATCTCGATCCGCGTGGGGGAAAACGAAGTCCTCTGCTCGCCGACGCTGATCTGCAAAGGGTTCATGAACCCCGACGACATCTGCGCGGTCGACCTCAACGGCAACCAGATCGCCGGCAAGCGCAAGCGGACCAGCGAGATCCTGCTGCACCTCGAAATCATGAAGGCCCGTCCGGACGTGAAGGCGGTGGTCCACTGCCACCCACCTCATGCCACCGCCTTCGGCGTCGCCCGCGAACCGATCCCGCAGTGCATTCTGCCGGAAGTCGAAGTGTTTCTCGGCGAAATCCCCTTCGCCCCTTACGAAACGCCCGGCGGAAACAAGTTCGCCGAAACGGTCCTGCCGTTCCTGAAACCGGGAACGAACGCGATCATCCTCACCAATCACGGTACGGTCAGCTTCGGTCCGGACCTCGAGACGGCTTACTGGCGGACCGAGATCGTCGATGCCTATTGCCGCATCCTGATCCTCGCCAAGCAAATCAGCGGCGTGTCGTATCTCAACGAGCGCGAGTCGCGGGAACTGCTCGATCTCAAGAAGAAGCTGGGGATCGACGATCCGCGGTTCCACGACGTGAGCTGCGATCTTTGCGGCAACAGCGCGTTCCGCGATGGCTATAAAGAGGAGATGCCGCAGCCCAAGGGCTTCGAGCCGGCTCCCGATTATCCGGGGTACCTGGCGAGTTCCGCGACGGCCACGGCGGCCCCCGTGGCCCCGGCTCGCAGCACCCCCGAGTTTGACGCCCTCGTGCGGGCGATCACGGATCAGGTTCTTGCGGCGATGGGGAAGTAGGAATGAGTAAATGTGGTAATGACTAATGCCTAATGACCAATGAGTTTTATTTATTAGTCATTAGGCATTTCAACATTCGGTCATTCTTCCGTCCTGTCGCTTTCCAACACAGTCCATCCCCTTTCTCCCGGAGTTCGCCATGAAGGTCGCCATCATTGGCGGTGGTGGTCTGGTCGGTTCGTGCGCGGCGTTTGCGTTGCAGTGCGGCGGCCTGGTCAAGGAAATCGCCCTCGTCGACGTCAATGCCGAACTCGCCTCCGGTCACGCGCTGGACCTTATCCACGGCACCAGTTCGACCGCCGATCAGAAGATCACGGGCGGCGGGATGGAGGTGGCCACCGGGGCCGACATGTACCTCATCACGGCGGGTTTGCGACGCAAGCCGGAAGAAAGCCGCCTCGATCTCATCAACCGGAACGTCGAACTGTTCCGGAAGCTGCTGGCCGACATCAAGGCGCAGGGGTTCAAGAAAGAGGCGCATGTGTTCGTCGTATCGAACCCGGTGGACGTGCTCACCTACCTGGCGGTGAAGGACCTCGGTCTGCCCCCCGCGCAGGTGTACGGGCTGGGGACGGTGCTCGACACGAACCGGCTGCGTGGTTTGCTGGCGGACCGATTGCGATTGCCACCGACACAGGTGCAGGCGGTGATCCTCGGCGAGCATGGGGACAGCATGGTCCCCGTGTGGTCGGCGGCCCAGGCGGCGGGCCTGCCGCTGGAGAAGTATCCGGGGGTGAACGGCAATCTGTTGGCTGAGGTCGAGAAAAAGACCCGCGGCAGCGGTGCCGAGGTCATCAAGAAGAAGGGGGGAGCGGGCTTCGCGGTGGGGATCGCCATTCGGGACGTGATCCACGCGGTGGCTCTCGATTCGGAACGCATTCTGCCGGTCTCGTCGCTGATGACGGGGCAGTACGGCGTGCGCGACGTCTGCTTCTCGATCCCCACGGTGATGGGGCGGTCCGGCGTGAAGTCGACCTACGAAATCGAACTGTGGCCGAAGGAACGAATGGCCCTGCAAGCCTCCGCCCGCGTGCTGCGGGAGACGATCGACAAGGTCTTGAAGTAGTACCGGCTCGCGGTGGGCGTTCCGTGCGGCGACCGGGATGCGCCGGCCGTGGACTGTTTCGACGGGACAAGTCGCCGACGGTTACCAGACGATTGAAGCCGGGCATGGTTGGCGGGACGGGGCACTACCCCGCGATTTCGCGACGAAGCGCTTCGAGTTCGGCTTCGATGTCCTCGGCGGGAGTGGTTCCCGATCCAGACCAACCGGCCTGTGCGGCGTCGTGTTGGGGTGGGGGGACTGGCGCCCCGGTGCGCAGTTGCGTGGCGAGGCGTTGGGCTTCCGCGCGGCGGGCTTCAATAGCCCGCAGCGTGGTTTGCAGGTGGTCGCGCGTCGCGAGCGAGGCGGTCAACTGCTGTTCGAGTCCGGCGACCAAATCGCCCACCTCCCGTTTGCGGAGGAGGGCCACGCGGGCGGCGTCGTCTTGACCGGACTGCACGGCGGCGCGGGCCTTGTCCGCCCAGGACGCGATCCCCTTGCGGTGCGTCTCGATCTCCTCTTCGAGGCGGATCACCGCGTTTGAGGCGGCCATCACGCTGCGCTTGGCCCCCGCCAGCCCCTGTTCAATCTCCGCGAGCACCCCCTCGATCGCCCCCAGCGGCTCGTCCGTTCCGTCCAGAAGGGAATGCAGATTGCAGGTGACGATGTCGGTCAAACGGGAGAAAAAGACCATGTCCGCGGCTTCCTGACTGATTGTCTACCGATTCGTCAATTCCACGCCCACATTGGCCCGCTTGGGTAGCAACGCCCGAGGCGGCCCTTCGGTTCATTCGTCTTCCACTCCGAAACTCGCTCCCGTGATCCCGAAATCGGCCATGCGGCTTTGCAGTTTTTCGCGAGCCAACCGCAAGCGGCTCTTGGACGTGGACAGGTTGGTGTCCAGAATCCGCGAGATTTCCGGCAAACCCAACTCGCTGAAATGGTGCAAGGAGAATGTCAGCCGTTGTTCCTCGGGCAACTCGGACAACAGCCGATCGACGATCGCCGAGAGTTCGTGCTGGTTGGCCTCGTCTGCGGGGCCGACCAAATCCCCGACCACGGTGGCGAGGGGGTCGTCATCACCCTCGGCGGCGGGAAGCGCCTTGATGAGCGCGTCGCGCGAGTGCCGCCGCACCGCGTCGATCATGAGATTTCGCGCGATGCGGAACAACCAACCACGAAATCGACCCGAGGGAACGTAGTCCCACGCCTGGTCGAACACTTTCAGCAGCGTGTCTTGCGTAAGGTCTTCCGCCAACTGCCGATCTCGGGTGTTGGCGTAGAAGAATCCGAACAACGAACCCTGATAACGTTCGACCAGTTCGTCGAAGGCCCGCCGATCCCTCTCCTGGAGACGGATCATCAGCGCGTCGTCCTCCCGCGACCGTTGGTCGGGGGGAGTCGATTCGGACGCGGGGACGACGGAACGGGACACGGCGAGAACGAGACCTTCCGAAGACGGTTTTCGGGAATTACGCCCCGATGACGCGGGACGCGATTCCGAGAGTGACAGTATGGACGACGCGTCACGCTACGGTCCGGGCGGGTGAAACTCCAGTCCAACGGAGGCAGGTTTCTCAGGGTGACGCGGGAGTTCGACGACGGTCCCGGTTAAACTCGGCGGGTGAGTTCGAGGCGCTCTCCCCGACCCGTCCGCGACGCCCGGCTTGCAAGGCTGGCTCGCCCGTTCCGGAGCGATAACCGTGAACCATTGCCGATGCGTGTTGATGTTGTGTGCGGGGTTGATGGCCATCGGGTTGGGTTTGTCGGCGACCGATCGCTCCCGTTCCGCGGTCGCCGGGGACGACGTTCCCTTCGGTTGGACGACGCACACTCCCCGAGAAGAGCTACGCCCCGCGTTCGAGTACTCCGCGAACGGCGGTTGGCAAGACGGTCCTCGATGGACGATTGGCGCGGACAGTCGCGAAGGTCAGATCGGCTGGTGGGAGACGATCGTTCCGGTCGAGGGGGGAAAGCCGCATCGGTTCGAGATTCGTCGCCGTGTGGAAGGAGCGAGCGTCCCCCGGCAGTCGTGTTATGCGCGGGTCTTTTG
The DNA here is from genome assembly GCA_044359065.1 of Planctomycetales bacterium. Lineage (GTDB taxonomy): Bacteria > Planctomycetota > Planctomycetia > Planctomycetales > Planctomycetaceae > JAIXZD01. The sequence goes on from JBIKMW010000059.1 coordinate 31,207, forward strand.
GCAGGACGAAAAGGGGGGGACCGTCAACCGGGACGAGCCGGCCTTCGCGACCTACATGCCGGGCGCGATCCCGCAGGCGCTGCCGGACTATCCCGCCGACAAGGACCTGGGGGACGGTTGGTCGCTGCTCGCGGACACGTATGCGGTTCCCAAGGGGGCCAAACGGGCCGTCGTGCAGTTGGTGTTTCGTTGGGCGCCGTCCGCGAAAGTGGAGTGGAGCGGATTCCGCTTCGAGCCCGTGGCCGACAAGCCGAGTCGCAAGGTGCGATTGGCGACCGTGCACAAGGTCCCCAGCGAGGGAACGACATCGCCGGAGAAGTGCGCGCTGTTCGCGCCACTCATTGAAGAGGCCGCCACGAAGAAGGCGGATCTCGTCGTGCTGCCCGAAACCCTGACCGCGCTGCGCGGCAAGTGGGATTACGAAGCCGCCGCCGAACCGGTCCCCGGCCCGTCCACCGATTACTTCGCCGAACTCGCGAAGAAGCACAATCTGTACATCGTGGCCGGTCTCGTCGAACGGGATGCGCACCTGATCTACAACGTGGCCGCGCTGATCGGCCCCGAGGGGTTCGTCGGCAAGTACCGGAAGGTCTGCCTGCCGCGCGGGGAGCACGATGGCGGAGTGCAACCGGGGAAGGAGTTCCCGGTGTTCCAAACCCGGTTCGGGAAAGTGGGGATGATGGTCTGCTACGACGGGTTCTTCCCGGAACCGGCCCGCGAACTCACCAAAAACGGGGCCGAGGTGATCGCCTTCCCGGTCGCCGGCTGCAATCCACTGCTCGCCGCCGCCCGCGCCTGCGAGAATCACGTGTACCTCGTCAGCAGCACGTACACGCCGGTGGGATCGAACTGGATGGTGTCGGCCATCTACGGGCACGACGGCGTCCCGCTCGCACAGGCCAAGGAGTGGGGCTCGATCGCGGTGGCGGAAGTCGACCTGGAACGGCCACTGTTATGGCCGAGCATGGGGGATTTTCGGGGGGAGATGAATCGGGCGCGACCGGGGAAGTGAGCCGGCTGGTGGTCTAAGGCACGCCCACTCACAGCACCCGGTGGGGGATATCATCCCCGGCGTAGCTTTCGTAGAAGAGTTGGCCGATCTGGCCGCTCAAACGTGTCAGGTACATTTTCCGGAAGTTCGCGTAGGAGAACTGGTCGACCGAGACGGGGGTCGCCTCCGGATAACGCGACAGGATGTTTTTGCTGTAGACCGACTCGCCGCTCCGCGTTCGCATGACATCCTCGTCCAGGCGTTCGTCCTCGTCGACCTCGTCCATCTTCACCACGCTGACGATGCAATCGGCCTGGCCGCGGTACAGGTTTGCGCTGTGTTCCTCGAACAGCGTGTAATTGTTGAGGTCGACATAAATCACATAGTCGACGCCGAAGGCCGCGCCCACCTGGGAGGGTTTGTCCCAATTCGGATTTTTATCCAGCCACGCCTGCACGCGGTCGGGGTCGATCACCTTGATCCCGTTGGCGTTGAGCTGGTAGGCGACGTGCTTGGACAGGTCGTAGTCGACTGCCTCGTTGTCCCACTTCAATTCGGTCGGCGCGTAGCACAGTACCAGCACCGTCTTTTTCTTGCCCTTGAGTGACTCCTTGGTCTTCACCTCGAAGTCAGGCTCGATCGAGGGCGGGCCACCGATGAGGTACCCGAGCAACAGCACGATGTTGCAGCCCGAGCCGACGAACAGCAGCGGCAACGCGAGCAGCAGGGCCGCGAAGCGACGCGAGAGGCTGTTGGCCGGAGGGTTCGCGGTGGCGGAACGCGTCATGGGGTCAACCCGTGTGGGAATGGTTTTGTCGTTCGAATTTTTGGTCGCGGTTCGCGGAGCGAATCGTCGTTGCGACCGGGAATCCCGCGGTTGAACGGCGGTTTCGCGACATTTCGTGGAGCGAAACACCACCAGGGGATTCTCAGAACTCTTCGCCCGGCCGATGGTCGTGGAACATGCGGCCGATGTCGTCGGAGACTCGGTCGAGATACTGCTTCTTGAACGAGACTTCGCTGACCGCGTCGGACTGCACCGGGTGGTGCACCGGATAGACGGACGCGATTTCCTTGTTGTAAATCCGCTTCATGGAGGACAATTCCGTCCCCTTCGCCCCCTTGCGGCGGCTGAACACGCTGGCGGTGCCGCGGGTGCGACCCCGGTACAGGTCGGTGCTGTTTTCCTCGCGGATCGAGAACTCGTCGATCTCCAGCAGGATCACGTAGTCGGCCTTGAACTTCCTGGCCAGTTCGCCGATGGCCTCGTCGTCCACCACGCCGCCCCGATCGTCCAGCCAGGTGGCCACCTTGTGCTCGTCGACGATCTTGATCTTCTCTTGCTTGAGGCGGCGCGAGACCTCGGTGATGAGGTCGACATCGAGCGAACTGTGATTCGACTTCGCCTTGTCGGGCGAGGTGCACAGCACCACGACCTTTTTCCCCTTCTCCGTCATTTCGAGGCCGGTCTGCTGTTTGAAGTCGGCGTCGATCATCGGGTTGCCGCGCAGCAGCATGAGCACGCCGATCACGATCTGACACCCGCCGAGCGGAGTCACCAGTGCCGCTGCCAGCACGCAACGAGACAGCACGCGACCGAGCGTCGCGCGGCGGTTCCGAGCGGCGAAAACCCGCGCGGCCGCGGGATGACGGCATTCGACCGGCGATCGCGCGGGCATAAGAGGCTTCCTGCGGAGAGAACGGATGACGAAGTCGGACCTGCGCCCGGCCCCTGGCGACGGGATGTTCGTCAGGCCGATGCGCGGCGCGACGAGTCCCGAGATTCGGGGTGGAACAGTGAACGGAACGTGTTTTTTGGGGAGATCGAGACGCCCGTTCCGAAACCGGTTCGGCCACCGCGAAGGTGACGAAGAAACGGCTACGGCGCGGGGACGTTGGAAGGGGCCGCCGGAAACCGCGGAACGCGGCGGGCGGTGGAATCGAACACGAGTTCCATGCGGCGACGAACGCGCGGCACGAAGTCGGGTTGTTTGGGGAGGGAATGAGTGAGAGCGGGTGAAATAATCGGTTCGCCCCGATGGAGCAAGACCAACCCCGCGCGATTCGGGAGGCGGGGTGCACGAACGCTCGGGCCGCGGACTCAATCCGGGAGGGTGTCGACGGACAGGAGATCGGGGAGAGAGTGCCCGTCTTCCGGAATCCAGCGGAGCACGCGGCGGGGTGGGTCGGACAGCCCCGCCTCGAGAATATGAGCCTTCCAGGGAATGTCCCCCGGTCCGTCCATCGTGTCGCCGTCCTCGACGACCTCCCCTTCCCGCAACAGGTACAGCGACACGTTGCGCAGGAAGCCGTCGACCTCGCGGAAGTCGTACACGTCGCCACGCACGCACGCTTCCTGGTCGGGGATGTCCAGTTGGTCGTTGCCGACGGTATCCATCAGCGACCACTGTTCGTCGACGCGGAACAAACGGACGTTGGACCACAGGTCGAGCGTCGGCAGATCGTGCTCTTCCCCGAATTCCAGCGATTCGACGAGCGACTCGCGGTCGCGCAGCACCTCGCCCCCCGGATTGAAATAGCAGAGCGAACCGGACACATCGAGCAGCGACAGGGCGAGTTGCGTGACGACTTCCAGTTCGGCGAGGGGGTCGTAGTCCTCAGGCAGGACGGGGTCGTCGGGGGCGGCGCCGATGGCGAAACTCGTGCGAACCCTGACGAACGCCTTGTGCGATGCGGCGACGGTTCGCCCCGCCTCCCACGCCCAGCACTGTTGACCGGCTCGCTCCAATCCTCCGGGAAACGCGAACGGACCGAAATGCCCCATCGACCACGCGCCAAACAGCGTGGGCTCCGTTTTCGGGTCCCCCATATGGTCGGGCCAGGGCCTGCCGACGATATCGACCAACACCGTGCCGCCGGTCCCGATGTCGACCCCGAGGTTCAGGGTCGGCCCCCCGAACGCCCATTCCCCGGAGGAATCGTTCCGCTTGCGGATCTCGATGTCCGACAGCGCCGCCGCCAATTGATCGAGCGTCGGCGCGGCCTTGAAGAGCACGCACAGACCTTGCGTGAACATTCCTTTGATAGGCATGGAAAGTTCCGGCGGCGAGACGGTCGTTCGAGCGCTACCCGGCGCGATTGTCCCGTCCGGAACTCTCCGCCCCTCCTGCTTCACTCGTCATCCTGATTCCGCTCGCGCATGCGGTATTTCACCGCGTACTTCTTCTCGATCTCGCTGGCGTATTCGAACCGCGCCCGCGAGGACTCGTTCTGCGCGAGTTGGTCGTACGGACTGCCGCCGATCCCGGTCGAACGTCCGAACAGCGGCGTCGTCATCAATTGTTCGCGGGCGGTCCCCGCGTCGAACGGACGTTCGAGCACCTTGACGACGTAGTAGACCGAATCGTCCGCGTTCGGCGCGACACCCGTGCCGCCGACATCGAGGCCGTCAAACACCGTCTCCATGAACTTACGGCCCGCCTTCTCGACGAACGGCAGCACGGAAACCTCGGGAGTCGTCGCATCGCCGCGCGGCCCTGGAGCGGAACGTTCGCGCAGCCACGTGAACTCGGGCGAGTTGTGGACGACCAGTTGGAGGCCTTCCTTGTCGCCCGTCACGGTGGTTTCGCCCAGGGCCTCGGCCATCGACTTGTCACCGGCGGCCTGAACCTTCTTCGCAAGTTCCGCGGCGCGAGTCATCGCCAAGGGACGGGCCTTCTCGGTCTTCCAAGCCAACAGGACCTGCTCCTTGACACCGGGTTCGGCGAACTCGGCCACATGGGCGGCGGAGTGCTGGATCTTCCAGAAGAGATAGCGATTGCTGGTCCCCGGATCGACCGCGCGCAGCGGCAGGCGGGTTTGCTCGTTCCCGAAGATCGAGACGATCAGCCCCTCGCTCTCGCCACGATCCATCAGGTCGGAGGAGCTTGCCTCGCGGGCGGAGCCGATGCCGGGAATGTCACGGAACTTGGGAATGGAGACCAAATCCGTCTCGCCGTATTCGAGCCCTTGCTCTTTGGCGATGGCGGAGAAGGCGTCTTTTCCTTCGAGAATGACGGCAGCCTCTTGCTCGGCCGTCAGTTTGGTTTGCATGTACTTTTCGCCGAGCTTGCGCCCAGCGTCGAGCAGCGCGTCGGCGGCCTTGTCGAGACGGTCGGAAACGCGTTTGGCGGCCCGTTGGGCGACCAACTTTTCGCGGATTTCCTGCTTGAGGTCGTCGTCCAGAGGGCGGTACTTGACGACTTCTTCGGGGGCGGGGGTGGCGACACCGTCGGGGGCGGGTTGGTCAGCCGCCGGCTTGCCGTCCGCCGGTTTCGCTTCCGCCGGTTTGTCGTCCGGCTTCGCGTCGGCGGGTTTGGGGTCGGCGGGTTTGGGGTCGGCGGGTTTGGGGTCGGCGGGTTTGGGGTCGGCGGGTTTGGGGTCGGCGGGGGCTTCGGCGGCGGGTTTGGGAGCGTCTGCCGGTTTCTCTTCGGCCGGTTTCTCGGCAGCGGGCTTCTCGGCGGCTGGTTTCTCTTCCGCCGGTTTTTCTTCGGGTTTGGCCGGTTCGTCCGCGAAGGAGGCCAATCGCACGCGCAGCCCGGATCGGCGCGGCGCGAGGGACGACTGGTCACTTGCGGCGGGCTTCTCCGGAGTGGACTCCTGCTTGGCTTCGGGTTTGGCTGCGTCGTCTTTAGGGGCTTCTTCCTTCGGGGCATCCGGTTTGGGCGCATCTGGCTTCGGAGCATCGGGCTTCGGCTCGGACTCGGGTTTGGCTTCCGGCTCCGGCTTCTTCTCTTCCGGTTTGGGCTCTTCGGGTTTCGTCTCTTCGGGCTTCTTTTCTTCAGGCTTCGCGTCGGCGGGCTTTGAATCGGCAGGCTTGGCGTCCTCGGGTTTTTTGGCGGCATCCCCCTCGGGGGTCACTTCGGGGGTGACCGGCTTGTCACCCTCGGCCGGCTTGGCTCCGGATTCGGCACCGCTCGCGCCAGGCAAGGGGGGCATTTCGTCGGTCGGGGCCGTTGGTCGTTCGCGATAGAGCAGCGACTTGTTTTCCTCGTAGTACTTTTCGATGTCGGCGTCGGTGACCGGTTCCTTTTCGGCGACCTCTTTCTCGGCGGCGTCGAACTTGGCCACGACGTACTGCAGGCGGGCCTTGACCGGCTGTTTGAAACCGGGGACGGGCACCTCGTCGCGCAACGTTTCGTAGTCGTTTTTGTGCTTCTCGAAGTACGCCTTGAGTTCCGCCTCGGACGGATCGGCGACCTTCGACAAGAACTGTTCGACGGGGACGGCGGCCAAATCCACCCGCTGCCGCACGTTGAGGTTCTTGTAATACCGCCAGAAGTCGATCGGCGTCCGGGGGGCTTGCGGAATCGTCGTCAACCACGCTTGCTGAGCCAGCAATTCCTCGCGGAGGGCGTCGTACAGGGCCTTGGGGCTGGTCCCCAATTCCTTGACGATCTCCTTGAACAGCTTGGTTGACAGCTTGCGGTCGGTTTGCGATTCGAGGAACGCCTCGATCTGGATATCGTCGACGACGATCCCCATCTTGCGGCCCTGTTGGCCGAGGATCCAACCGATGGCGACATCCTCGTCGCTCGTGCTGCGACCGAAACCGAACAGGCTTTGGCCCACGATCTGGTTCAGGAATTGAGGCTGCTGTTGGAACAGCCGCAGGATCTCGGGGCTGAACCGTGTCTTCAGGATCGCCTGCGTGAGGAACTGGTTGGCCAGCCGCCGGTTCTTCATCAAATCGCCGATGTCGGCACTCGACAGGTTGCCGAGCGTCGACTCGACGGCGACGGGGCCGGAGCCGCCCCCGCCCATCGACTGGTTCCGCCAGTTGTAAATGACGATGTCGAACGTGAAGAGGAACATCGCGCCGATGGCCAGGATGGCCATGCCGACGCGTTGGTACTTGCGAAAAATCGAGAACGGAGAAGCCACCGTACGCACCTTTGAACTGGACTTTCGCGGACGAGCCGCCACCCGGTTGGCCGGAACGGATTTCTCCGACCCGCTTGACAGGGCTTGCAACGTTGCTGTAACCAAATGACGCCCCGCAGGAACGCCAAACGGGCGATTGTAGCGGGGCACGGGCCTCACACAAGGCTGGTCCGGGCGGCACAACTCCATGAAATGCGGGAGGTTAAGTCGAGAGCGTGGCAGGACTTATCGCCGGAGACGATCGGTAACCCGAAGCGTGAGCGAGGGACCCCGCGCTGTCCCCCGGTCATGTCTTCCGCGTGAATCCGCTCCGGGGCCCTCGCTCACGCGTCGGGTTTCCAGGTGGATGTCACTCGTACCCCCCAACGCCAGCCGTCCCGCCGGGACGGTTTTCCTTTTGAATGAATCCGGGCCTTCCCCGCGTCCTCGACGCGGAAAGTCTCAACCGAGGTGTGTCCGTAATGGCCAAAAAGACGCTCAAGGGACTGGTGATCGTCGAATCGCCCGCCAAGGCGAAGAAGATCAACTCGTTCCTGGGTTCC
>JBIKMW010000206.1:0-3263 GCA_044359065.1 Planctomycetales bacterium
AGGGCAGGCTCCTGCCCTACTCGACTCTTTTCCGACGCGACCGTCAAAGTGGTACGTCTTCTTCTCTTCCCGCAATTTCGTCGCACGGGCACAATCATGTCAGTTTGGGGGTCTTCTCCCAGAGCAGGCGTAAGCCGTTGAACACGACCACCACGGTACTGCCTTCATGGCCCAGCACTCCAAGCCAGAGAGGCAGGTTGAAGAAGGTTGCGATGACGAGCACTCCGATCATCGCGAAGGCGAAGATCATGTTCTGGCGCACTCGCTGGCGGGCCAAGCGGCTGATCCAGACGGCCAAGGGGAGTGATCGCAAGTCGTCGCGCATCAGCACCACATCGGCCACTTCGAGGGCGACATCGGTCCCCGCCCCTCCCATCGCGATGCCCACGCGTGCGGCCGCCAAGGCCGGGGCATCGTTCACGCCGTCTCCGACCATCGCCACTTGGCCGCCGTTCTCGGACAGGCGTCGTAGCTCAATCACTTTCTGGTCGGGCAAGAGGCCTGCGCGGACTTCGTCCGCATGCAGCAACTTCGCGATGGCCAGCGCGACACGCTCGTGATCGCCCGTGAGGATCACGACTTTGCGAATGCCCAGACGTTTCAGGGCGTCCATGGTCGCCGTGGCCTCCGGACGGATTTGGTCGGCCACGCCGATGACGCCGTACAGGGATTCCTCGACCGTCAGCACCAACAGGGCGGTCTGGCCGAGTTCCCGGATCCGCCGCGCCTGCTCGCCAAGCTCGGGGGGGATCGCCATCTCGTGGGTCTCGAACAAACCTTCGCGGCCGACGCCCACCCAAACGCCGTCGACGCGCGCATGCACGCCGTGCCCGGTGTGGCTTTGAAAATCGGCCAAGGACGCTTCCGGCAGAACAATGCCCCGACGGCGGGCTTCCGCGACGACTGGCACTCCCAACGGGTGCTCGCTGCGCTGCTCGACCGTTGCCGCCAAGCTCAGGAGCCGCGATTGATCGACACCCGCGGGCGTCCAGACTTCGGTCACGCCCGGTTTGCCGAGCGTTACGGTCCCCGTTTTGTCAAAGGCGATGACATCCACCGTGCCGAGGGCTTCCAGGTGGACCCCACCCTTGAAAAGGATGCCGTGGCGGCCGGCCCGCGCGATGGCCGAAAGCAGAACCGCGGGAGCACTGACGACGACCGCACACGGTGAGGCGGCGACGAGTATCACCATCGCATGGTAAAAGGCGTCGTACCAACTGGCCGTATGCACGACACGTGCCCCCAGGAACACCAGGATCGCGGCCGCAATCACACCCATCACATAGGGTTGCTGCCAGGATTCGACAAACCGTTGGGTGGGAGTCTTTTGGGTCTGTGCCTCCTGCACCATGTGGACGATGCGCTCCAGGGTCGTATCGGCCACGGCCCTCGTCATCCGGACCAACACGCTCCCTTGACCATTGATCGTCCCGGAAAACACCATCGCCCCCGGCGGCTTGTGAATCGGTTCGCTCTCGCCTGTCAGGGTCGCTTCATCGGCCCAGGTTTCGCCCTCGGACACGAGGCCATCGACCGCGAAGCGCTCGCCGGGTTTGACTCGTACCACGTCCCCGATCCGCAACGACTCCACCGGCACCCGCCGGTCCTCCGCCACTCCGTCGCGAACGAGCAAGGCCTCGCGCGGACGCAGTTGAATCAACGATTCGATGGAGCGCGTTGTGCGGTACATCGCGAACGCCTCGAGCGTGCCGCTCAGCGAAAACAGGAAGAGCAGCACGACCCCTTCGATCCAGTCGCCGATCGCCGCTGCTCCAATCGCGGCGAGAATCATCAGCAGATCGACGTTGAGCTGCCCCTTCCGGAGCGACGACAGCGCATTCGTCGTCGGACCGAATCCACCGGCCAGATAGGCCGCCGCGCACAAGGCGATCGACCACGCCTGGGCGCCGGGGAACTCCACCGCATGGAAAACCGCGCCGACGATCCCCAGCAGGCCGCATGCGGCAGTCGCAATGGCTCCGACAATCGGCGGCGACGCTTTCTCCGACGTCGACGTTCGCGTTGGGGGGGCATCCGCAATCGGAGCGGCTGGACCTACCTCGGAAGCCGATGGACTTTGTCGAGCGTCATCTTGCGAAGGCATGGTCGTGTCATTTCGGTTGAGTTGAGACATCACGATTCAAAGCGTGGCGCGGCACTTGTTCTTCCGCAGTGTGACGGATGCGGAAACATCCGGAGGCGGTTCATGGCGTCCGGGCGGCGACGCGTTGGAGCGTCTTGACCAACTCCACCACTCCCACCGGCAAGAGCGAACAGCCCGCGATCACGCCCCATTCCGACATCGTTGGCGGCACGGTACGCAGCACGCGCTGCAACAGCGGCAGATACACCGCCGCGAATTGCAGGACCAAACAGACCATGACCGCCCCCCACAGCCAACCGTTCGCAAACAGGCGGCTGGAGAACACGGACTCTTTGCGGGACCGCGCGTTGAAGGCGTGAAACACCTGCGTGAGCGCGAGCGTCATGAAGGCCATCGTGGTCGCTCGACGCATTCCCTCGCCGTCGGCTCCGTGCCAGGACAGGCCGATCGCGAACGCGAGCAATGTGGTGGCCGCCAGCAAGATCCCTTGCCAGACGATGAGGCCGACGAAATCCCGCGTGAGCAGCGATTCCCTCGGGTCGCGCGGCGGGCGTGTCATCACAGCTGGCGACGACGGCTCCAGCGCGAGTGCGAACGCGGGGAAAATGTCGGTGATCAAATTGAGCCACAGGATCTGCAGGGCAGCCAGCGGCAACGGCCAGCCGATCATCAGTGCCACGAAGACCGTGAGGATTTCCGAGAAGTTGCACGACAGCAGGTAATGCAGGAACCGGAGAATGTTCCCGTAGATGATTCGGCCCTGCTCCACCGCGCCGACGATGCTGGCGAAGTTGTCGTCGGTAATCACCATGTCGGCGTTTTCTTTGGCGATCTCGGTCCCCTTGATGCCCATCGCGATCCCGATGTCGGCTGTCTTCAATGCCGGGGCGTCGTTCACTCCGTCGCCCGTCATGGCGACAACATGCCCCTGTGTTTGAAGGGCCTCGACGATTTGCAGTTTGTGCTCGGGGGAGACGCGGGCAAACACGGCCGCCTCGGCGACGATGCGTTGCCAGCCCGCGGCATCCAGGCCTGTGAGTTCGCGCCCGTGGACGGTGCGGAGCGGTTTCCCCCCGAGATCGAGGCCGATCCCCAGTTGACGCGCGATCTCGGCGGCGGTCGATTGCTGGTCGCCGGTGATCATCACGGTCCGAATGCC
>JBIKMW010000207.1:0-3232 GCA_044359065.1 Planctomycetales bacterium
TTCGTAACCGGTGACGAGCGGCGCGGTTTTGTCGACGAACACCGTCCGTCGGCGACCAACCCCCGTGGTGAAGCGCACTTCCCAGCAGTCGCGGTCGCCGCGCTTTTCGCTGCCGGCCACCTCCGCTGTGTTGCGGTCGATCGTCCACGTCGCCCCTTCGGCGAGTGGTTCCGGACTCGTCAGGATCGGCGGTTGCACCACCACCGTGACCGGGTTGCCGTCATGGTTGTGCAACAGATGGAGCGGCACCCCTCGCCCCGCCTGCCAGGCGGAAGAATACTCAAGCGCCCCGAAGCGACCGGGCCACGGCCAATTCCCTCCGCCGGTTTCGTCAAGCACGTAGAACACGCGCCGCGTTTCGGCCGAGGGGCTGGAGACAAACGCCAGCAGCGTAAACTTCTTCTCGGGCTCCATCTTCGCGCCGCGCCCCGCGCGGGTGAGCGTTCCGCTGTAGCGCAACTCGACGGCGGGAGAGTGGTCCAGCGGCGACGCCGCGAGGCAAGCCGCCAGCGCGGCGGTCAAACAGAGAGACATGCGGGGAGGCCTTGTGAGAAGGTCCGTCCCGAGGCCACCCGCCGGATGAGAAGGGCAGGGCAGGGGGGAAAACGAACCGGAGTCGACTCGGAAAAACCGCCACGATTCACGGATCAACCGTTCGTGATTCGTGTCCGCATCATCCTACTGACGACGCCGGAAAAACTCACGCGCGGCACGGGCCGGGAAGGTGGGGGGCGCACCGCGAAGCGACAGACCCCCGAAGCCTTCGGCCTGCAACCCGCTCCAGGTTGATGCATTGGCCGCGAAGTTTTCCCCGTTGTAGTTTGGCGCGACGCTGGGGTTGCGGTTCAATGATGTGGCGCTCTTTCCATTCCTTGCTTGAGGGGTGTCCCCATGAGCGTGGTCTTGACCTGCCCGAAGTGCCAAGCGAGCCGCAAGGTGAAATCGGAACTGGCGGGGAAGCGCGTGCGCTGCCCCCAGTGCCAGGCTGTGATCCAGATCCCGGATGCGTCCGATCCCGCACCGGTCGAAGAGGACCCGTGGGACCTGCCCGATTCGGAGTCCGCGGAGGAGGCTCCACCAGTGACTCGACGGCCGCGCCGTTCGAAGGGGCCGAAAGCGCTCAACCCGGCACAGAAGGCGTTGGTGCTCTGCCTCGAACGCCCATGGTTGGGGTTCGCCGCCCTCTATCTTGGCGTATGGTTCCCGCTGACTCTGCTCATTCCCAAGCTCGGCATGGGGCTGAACGTCTTCGGGGTGATCCTCTGCTTCTTCGGAGTGGCCGGGGGGTTGGTGGTGGCGATGATCGGGACCACGATCCGCAACCCGGCGACGGTGTTCACCAGCCTGGTGCTCGGAGGATTGGCGTCGCTGGCGCTACCGGCGGGCATGGAAGTCACCGCCGGATACATCGGTGGCCGTGCCGCGAGAGGCCGCACCAGTAAGGGATTGCACGAGCTCGACACAGGCACCGGCGGGATCGTGGCCGTCACGATGGGAGGCCTCGCCGTACTCCTGCTCTTGCATATTCTGATTCTGGGACTCATCCACCCCGAATTGTTGCTGGTCCAGCGCGTGTAGCGCTATGCCGGCGCAATCGCAGCATGTTCGTGTGCGGACCCGCACACGCCGGAGACCGTTCGCACGGAATCGGCCCGCCAGATGACCGGCCACATCGCGGTTCCGCTCACTGACAGCCGCAACCGCCCGGCGCGCCGTAGGCCGGCGCGGCGTACGCCGTCTGGCCGTACCCTTGGTACCCGTAAGCCGTCCCGCAGCCGCCGCCGCACGCGCTGCGACCGAATCCACCCCAACAGCAGCCCGACATCGCGACGGAAACCACAGCGGCCAGCAAGCAGAACTGAAAACGAGACATGGAAAGGGAATCCCTGAGAGGAAGGAGGGAAGGGGAGTGGCGGAGATCGCCAGGTAGGTTGGGTGGTGAGGCCCGTCGGCGTGGAACACCACGTGCGACGTCGCGCGAAACCAACACGCCGAACGCGGCTTGGAAACCGGTCCGATTTTCGACGCGACGGGAGTCGCACCGGGCGTGTTGTGCTTCGGTTTTGTGAAGGGAGCGGTGGAATAGGCGAAACCGCGTTCGGCAGGCAAGGGGACTTTTGGCAAACTTTGCCGGTTGGCGAGATCGGGGCGTGTTGAACACCCCTGCCGGTCCGGTAACGAGCCGAGCCGTCGACCGCTCCCCGCGCCGTCCGCTTGTAACGCCTGTGTCGCGCGCAAGGGGCGGGAACGGTCTCCGTCGGTGAGGAGCTCCCCTCTCCCCCGCACTCTCCCGCGGTCTTGGCCGATACACACCGTAGGACCCGCGCCCCGATCATAGAGCGATCCCGGCACGGACGGGGCCTCCGTTCCGCGCCGCGAACGGATCGGCCCGGTCGACTCCAGCCCCGCGACCAATCGCGGTGTACCAAAACAGGTGACGTTCATGGACGAACAATCTCGCCCCGAGCGCCTCTCGCGCCGCCTCTGGAATCGCCGGATCTGCACCGTCGCAGGACTCTGGTTGGCGGGGCCGTCCGCGTCCGACCTTTTCGCGCAGAAGGCCAAGGAACGCCGCGCCCAGAAGGCCGCCGAACGGGAAGCGGCCCCGAAGGTCGCCTCGAAACCCGCCGAACCCCCGGCACCCCTTGGCGAACCGCTCAAGGATCATCCGCTGCTGCCAGTGTTGGTCCGACTCCGCGAGGCCCGCGCCACCGCCCGCGAACTCAAGGACTACAAGTGCCTGTTCGTGAAGCGGGAGGTCCTGCAAGGTCGCCTCGCCTCGCAAACGCTCGATATGAAGTTCCGCACCGAACCGGTCAGCGTGTACTTCAAGTTCCTCGACCCCAGCGCAGGCCGCGAGGTCCTGTACGTCGCCGGCCGAAACAAGGGAAAACTGCTCGTTCACGAAAGCGGCATCCGCGCCTTCGCCGGGACGTTCGAGTTCGTCCCCAACGATCCAACCGTGATGGCCGAAAACCGCTACCCGATTACCCAGGCGGGCATGGCGTCAATGGCCGACTCGCTCGTCCTGCAATGGGATGCCGAAACCCGGTTCCCCGCCGGCAAGGTCGTTGTTGACGAAAGCTCCCGGCTGGGCGACGTGCCGTGCATCGCGATCGAAAGCTCGCACCCGGCACCGCAGTCGCACGTCAAGTTCCACAAGACGCTGCTGTACATCGACAAACAGCGGAACCTCCCCGTGCGTGTCGAACAGTTTGCCTTCCCGGGGAAG
>JBIKMW010000157.1:0-11565 GCA_044359065.1 Planctomycetales bacterium
TTAAGCCGGGAAGGGAGCTTGAGGTCAATCGCAAACCGGACGGGTCGGCGCGAAATCTCCGCGCGACCGCGTCCATGCACGCCGTGCGCGCGGAGACCCGCGCAAAACGCGTGACAGTGCCATTCGGACCTGTCCCCTTTTCCTGCCCCCCGAAGAAGGATTCGTCGATTCAGAAACCGGTAAACCTGGTGGGATCCTTTCACAGAAGGCATGTGATGCGATCTGCGCTAGGATCGGTGCGACTTAGGGGGCTGCGTGGTGGAGAGAATGAGACAGGAGATGTGTGTTGCAAGTGTCCTTGCGATAGCAATCCTTCTTTTGGCGTACGTGCTTGTGTACGTCAAGATTCGGTCAAATGCGTTGGCACGCACTTTACGTGAGAATGCGGAGGGCGTGACTTTGACCGAAGAGGCTTGGATGTCTGGGCGAACTACGTATTCGGAGAATCTTGCCAGGGTTGTGTTTTTTCCGGCCGTGTATCTCGACAGGAATTTTTGTGGATTTCCTCCTTATGCGGCGGAGGCACTATTTGGTCTGGAATAGGTGGAGTCACGGAAGCGTTGTTTCTTTCTGTGAACGGAAGTACTTCAATACTGCGGTTGGCGGGTGGCCCAGACGCTGCTTTGAGCGTCTGGGTTGCTGAGCAACAAGAGGACCTAAGAGGAAGAAAAGGGACAGGTCCATTTATTTGACGGGCGACCCAGACGCAACTTTGGGTGTCTGAGTTACGGGGGCAACAGAAAAGGGGACAGGTCCAGTTGATTGCAACAGAAAAGGGGACAGGTCCAGTTGATTGCGACCTGCCGGGGATCCAGCGGACCTGCCGGGGATCCAGCGTGAGTGGGGCGTCGGGATGACGGGCGGCACATCGCCAGGACGATCAGATGTCTACCTCATTCTTCCACATCGCGACTCGTGCGAACCGCAGCATTCATTGCTTTGGTCGTGGCTGTGGCGCTCCTTGTGTTCGCTTCGCGAGCGGCTATTGCGAGGTTCGCTGGTACCGTTTCAGCACCGACTGCGTTTTATGTGATTGCCGCGCAGTGGTCCGGGCTTTGTCTGGCGTTTGCCAATCTGATCGAAAAAGGTCGAAAACCCATCATGGCGTCGCTGGTATTGTGGGCCATTTATCCAGTCGCGCTGCACGGAACGCTTGTGGTATTCCGGAGCGATGATTCCATGTCAAAGATTCGTGCTTTATGTGGGTTCTCTTGCGTGTCTCGAATAGCTTGTGGGCTGATCGCGACGGAATTGGCTGTAAACAATCGAAAAAAGTGCGTTGTTGACATCGCTGGCTTGGTCGTTGTCGGTAGCCTCTCTGTCGTGACCATATCTGCCATATCGCACATATAATGGGTCCTTCCAGGTTTTCCGTGGGGACCGCTCAAAAGTGCGGAGAACCTGAGTTCAGGCTCAGCAAACGGGACCGCCCCTTTTCGTGGGAAATCTGTGTGTCGTGACCAAAACACGCCCCCTATTCTGTTCACACGTTCAGTATTTTGACCCACGAAAAACCCGGAAGAGCCGAAAATCACGCACAACACGAGTCCCATCCGCGAGCGGAATCTACGAGTCCCCGTCCCCACACCTTTCGCTGTCGTTTGGAATCGGTGAGCCACCCGCGTGCCGGTTCGACGGACGGGTCGAACGACTCGCATCCCCGAAGCCCCCCTTCGGGGATGCTTCGCCGCCCGAAACACCACCGGACTCTCCCTTGCACCGGTTTGTGTTCGACAAACGGGACGTGCCGGGGTATGAAGCGGTTTTCAGATCCGTTCGCGTCGACCGTTGGTGATTTCGGACGCGGGACGGGTTCGGTGGCGCGGGAGTCGCGGCTGTGGAATTGAACGATCTTTCGGGACGCTCGGGAGAGTGGTTGCGCGGAGACGGCGCGGACTCGGACATTGTCATGTCCACGCGCATCCGCCTTGCCCGGAACCTCGCCCGGTTTCCCTTTCTCGGGCGCGCCGACGAGGCCGTCCGGAACGAGATCGAACGGGAACTGCGCTCCGTCGTCGCGGACATTCCCCTGGGCGGCCCGTCGACCTACATCGACGTGAACCACCTCGACACCCTGGATCGGCAGTTCCTCGTCGAGCGGCAACTGATTTCGCGTGAGCTGTCCGACGGCAAGGGGGCTCGAGGCGTCTGCATCGCGGAAGCGGAAACCGCCTCGATCATGGTCAACGAAGAGGACCATTTGCGCATTCAGGTGTTTCGCAGCGGCTTTTCCCTGGACGAGTGTTGGCGCGATGTCGGCCGCATCGACGACGCCCTGGAGGACCGCGTTTCGTTCGCGTTTCACGAGCAGTTGGGCTACCTCACCGCCTGCCCCACCAACGTCGGCACCGGCATTCGCGTCAGCGTCTTGCTGCACCTCCCCGCGCTCGTCATGACGAAGGAGATCCAGAAGGTCTTTCAGGCGGCGCAGAAAATCAGCTTGGCCGTACGGGGACTCTACGGCGAGGGGAGCCAGGCGATGGGGGACTTTTACCAGTTCTCGAATCAAGTCACACTGGGAAAGAGTGAAGAGGCGCTACTCAAGAACCTCAAGGATGTGATTCCTAGTATTCTGGCTTACGAGCGCAAAGTCCGCAGCGCGCTGGTGAAGGACGACCGCCAAAAACTGCACGACGATGTTTCCCGGGCGTTGGGGGTCCTGCGCACCGCCCGGACGATCACCTCCGACGAAACCATGCAGTTGCTCTCCAAAGTGCGGATGGGCCTTGGCCTGGGCATGATCGACGACCTCGACGTGACCGTCCTCAACTCGCTTTTCCTGAACACGCAGCCCGCGCACCTGCAAAAACTCCGGAAAACCGCGCTCGAATCGTCCGAACGCAACTCGTCGCGCGCCGCCTACATCCGCACCGTCCTGGCCAGTCTCGACGCCGAGCGAAACTGATTCCGGCGCCTGCCCCCAGCTCCCCCCTCCCTTGACGACCGACCCGTTGGCCGGAAAGCGCTGGAGTTTCCCCCGTCCCCCTGTACGATGGAAATTCCCGGAGACGGATCCCGCGCGACGGTGGACTGGCGAACAGCCACCCGATCTCGCGTGTTTCCCTCCGCGCGGTTCTCGTTTTCGTTGTAAAGTTCATTGTTTTTGAGCGGTTTCGGACCGATCCGACTCCGTCTTCATTCGCGAATTGTGTCGTCGGCTGTGGCCGTCCGGGAGACGGTCCGGGGAGCGCTTTCGGATGGAAGTCGTCGTCAAATTCTGTCCTGGTTGCGAACAACTCCTCCTTGACGATGTGGCGGTCTGTCCCGGTTGCGGCCAAGATGTCGCCTCCAGCGGCACGGTCCCCCTGTCCCAATCGGACGCGGCCGAAGCCGCCCCCGACATCCCCGTCAAAGCCACCAACCCCAACGAACGCCCTTGCCCGCGCTGCGGCGCGTCCGTCCCCAAAACGCTGGTGAAGTGCCCTTCTTGCCGCACGTTGATGCAGGATCGAACCCTCCGCTATTCCGGACACGGCGCCTCGGCGCAAACGCTGCGAACGACGACGGCCCAATTGGCCGGCGAAGGAGACTTCGACCAGTCGAGCGATGTGCAACTGGTCGAAGACCCGAAGCTCATGTCGGATTTGGCCGGTGTGACCAGCTACGCGGCGACCGATTCGGAAGACCTCGACGACGGATTTGAAGTCGGCACGGACATCGCCGTCCGTGATTTCGACTCCAACCAAAGATATGTCGACTCCTCGCATTACGGCTCGCCGGGCCTGGTCGAGATCGAAGAGGACACCGCCGAGTACCAGGCCCAACGAGAAGCCGAATACGCCGACGAAGGTGGTCCCGCGGAGTACGGCATCGCCGGGCAGGACAACTCCGGCTTGGAATCGCCGGATGCTTACGATCAAGCCGCTTACGACCAGACGGGTTACGATCAGGCTGCCTACGATCAAGCGGGCTACGACCAATCCCAAGGCCTCCCCGCCGACGACGGTTCCGCCTACGACCAAAGTGCTTATGACCAAGCGGCTTACGACCAACCCCCCGAGCAAGCCGCGCCGCCAGAACCCGAATCGCCCGCCGATCCGCTGCTCGACGCGGCGATGCAGGAGCAGGCCGAATCCGGTAAACGTCGGCGGCCCAAACGGGTCAAGAAGCAGTTGAATTTGTCCGCGGACGCGTTTCTGGTGTTCTGTCCCAACGGGCACCGGATTGTGGTTCGCGAACAGTTCCGCGGCCGCATCGGTCGCTGTCCCAATTGCCGGCAGCCGTTTTTCGTGCCCACCGAATCGGTGGCGGTCGAAGAGAATACTGAGGCGGTGGCTGTTACGCCGACGGGGGATTCCGTCGGGGCGTACGCCGGTTGGATTCTGGATGTGCGGCTGCACTCGGTGAATCCCACCAAATTGAAGCTCAAGGAGGGGAGTCTCGTCGGCACGCACGATGTCGTCGATTTGGGATTCAGCCCCGAGCACATGCTGTTGGCCGTGGTGTTTCCGGCGAATACGGCCTTTCGTTCGATGGTCGAAGCGAAGAAAACCGCCGCGAATCGCGAGGAATTGCGTTCGCACCTGGCCGCATCCAAGCCGCTCGACCAAGCGCCTGTTGCGCGTGTCGTGCTCCTGGCCGCCGAGCAGTTCGCTGGACTGCGGATGGTGCAGCCGTCGATTCCCGGGGACGAGTCGATTTTTGCGGGTGTCGACGTGTTCGGCCCCGGGCGCATTGCCATGCGATTGCCGGGACTTGAGACCAACCCGGCCGAGCGGCAGTACCTCTCCTTTTCGTTGTCGCAGTATCGGGCCTTCGCCGAGGCGGTTCGTCAACGCTTTGGCATGGGTGAACTGGCCCCGGCGGCACTGGTCCCCGAGGTCGACGAGTTTGAAGAGGCCACATGTCACTACAGCGAGCAGAAGATTCGCTCGCTGAAAAACATCGTCTATCACCGCAACGACGGGACGATTCCGCTGCAATTGTTGGGTTGGAAGTGCGTTGGTTGCGGCTTGGTGGTGTCCGAGGACGCCCGCCGCAAGGAGAAGATCGGCGGGAAGAGTGAGAGCAGCGTGGCCGGGGCGAAATGCCCTAAGTGCAAAAGCAAGTTCGGCGACCAACGCCTGTACGCCCTCAAGGCGGAAGCGGGCGCCTGACGCCGCTCCTTCCGCACAGCGCCCGTTGTTGCGGCCCCTTCAATAGACGGGGGTTTGTTGCGCGGTTGTCGCACATGGATTGCGACACGGTGCGGAAACCGTTTTTGCCCCTGTTTGGGAGGGGTGCCTGCGCGCGTGGAGACGGGGCGTGGGCTCGGTTTGTCTCTGTCTTTACGGGGAAATGTGAGAGTGCCGAGGTCGGAACCGGACGTGTGATTCCGGGGTGATTTTGGAGGGTGAGTGGCCGTATTTCCCACATTCCCGGAAATGGGAATGTGGGAAATACGGCGTTTGTTTTTTCGCGCGCTGTCAAAAACACGTCTTTGAATGGCGCGCGACGCGGTCATATATCGTCCGCGCCTGGGGAAACGGGGATCGGGTGGTTGTGGCCGCCTGAGCGCGCAACTGGGAGGGATCATGGGGGGTGTCGATCCAACGGACTGACGCCGATCGTGGCCCGCATGCTTGCCCCCAAAGTTATGCAAGCATGGTACCCAACGCCGTATACGTTTTTTGTTCCGCACCCGCCCCTTGGAGAGAGGGAGTGCGAGTATTCGTGCGTTTCTTCCGGGGTTGCAAGCGGAAGGTGGGGCGCCTTGTCGCTGCGCCCATCGTTGGGGGAGGGCCGGCCACGAGTTGGTCGAGCCACCTATGATCTTCCTAGTTTTCCAGTAAATCATAAACGGAGTTGCATGGCGTCACTCTATACTTCGAGTCACCGAGAACTCGACGAACACCCGTTTTGCGGTCTCACGAAGAGGCGCAGGGACGCGGAGAAAACCAGCTTCTCCCTGCCTGCGCGTGAGAAATACGGCCTTGCTTATCCCGCTGTTTTCTTCGCCTGCGCACGGAGAGCGCGACTTCACAACGGACGCGTCGGGCTACAGGAATCTCACCCTCTACGGAGGGGGTGGCAGGAGCAGCGGTTCGACGGAGACAGCTGGTAAACGCAACTTGTCCGCGATCGCGTCGGTGACGAAGACGGCTCCGGTGGAGTCGGCGAACACCAACCGCCATCCGGGCGTCATGAGCAGGCCGTTGATGATTGGCCGCGAGTAGCGACTGTCGAGCAGGATCGCGGGGTCCTCGCCGCTTGCGGGACGGATCGCCTGCATCCAGCGGAAGTCGCGGGCGGCGATGGCCTCTTGCAGCGCCTCGAAGTTCTCAAACGTTTTGCGTGTCATGACTTCGAGACGAGGGTCCATGTACACCAACCCGTCCGGATAGTTGTGGTAGGTGTAGACGGCGGCCTGACCGTTGTGCGAGACGAAAGCGAAGCGTGGCATGCCAGGTTGCGCGGCGAATTTTGCCGCCTCGTGCATGGCCCAATCGGGCGCTTCGCCTAGGGCAAATGGTTTGTTCTTTTCGCCGAGTTCGTTCCAGACACCCGTCACGACGAGAACGCAACCCAATACCAACGCCAGAGAGACGACGCGTTCGCTGGTCGGGGGGGGAGACGGGTCGTCGGTTTCCGCCGGTGTCCGCGAAGCTCGCGGAAGGGATGTCGACGCGGTCCTTCCTGCGCACGCAGTCCACCACTGGCAGAGATTGGCGGACGCCACCCATCCGGCGATCAGACAAAACGGGCTGACGTTGCGACTGGCCTCGAACGCGAGGTGCGAATAGGCGACCAGGGACAGCACGCGGAAGGGGTCGAACACGCGGCGGGTCCACAATAAAAAAGTGGTCCCCCACGCGATCGCGAACGTCAGCAGTTGCGCGTTGAAATACAGGCTGGTGAAGCCCGCCTTTTGAAAGAACGCGTTGGGGGTTTGAAACTCTCCCACACGAACGGCGTAGAACTCCTGCTGCGTCGAGAATTTCTCCCACAGTGTCAGGGGAAACATCGCGCCGTCGAGGAAGTACGGGTTCAGCAGCACCGCCACCGCAATGCCCGCAGACGCCGCCGCCAAGCGGGGGACGGTCATGGTTGCCGCCGCGGGTCGCAATCCGAACCTGGGAGCAAGCATGCGGCGCAACACATGATCGAAGCCGAACAACACCCACACGACCAAACCCAGCGCGAACAGCGCGTGCATGTTGACCCACACCAGAAACAGCGGGGGCAACAGTGCCAGTCTCGAAGGGATGCGTTCGGCATCGCGCAATATCCACAACACCGCCGCCAGAAACAGCAACGAGAACATCTCGGGCCGCTCCAGCGCGCGGCCGCTCAAACCGATGACGGCGGGAATCCACATCGCGGCCCGCCAGCCGGACGAAAGATCTTCGCGCGGGTCTTCGGCTCGATCAATCGGCGGTGGCGCTCCCGTCGCGCGGCCCACCGGGAAAAACCCCGCCTGTCCCGCCAGCGCCACGGCTGCGGTGTAGATCGCGGCCTTCACCAGGATCAACAGATTGAGTCCGCCGAGTTGAACGAGGCCGTACGCCACCAATTGGAAGCCCCAATGCAGGTCAATCCACGGCTTGTCGAAGTCGGTGTAGGTGTACCAGTCGACTTGGGGGACGGCCCCTTTCGCCAGAATCTGCTCGCCCGTCTTCAGGTGCCACCACAGGTCGGTGTCCCGCACGGGATAGACGCACAGCAGGTACGTCCAAATGCATAGCAGCCAACCGGACGGGGCTTGACTCCACGAGGGGGCGATCGAAGGGGGCGACGTTTCGGCACCGTCTTGCGCGGGACGGGACGCGACGGCGGTCACGCTGGGACCGGGAACCGGGCGGGAGGCATCGCCGGAGACGACCGGTGGCAAAGGTTTTGACGGCCGTCGAGCCATAACGCAGCGATGAGCGGAGGTGGAGATTGATGGGAGGATGTGGAGGCCCTGGCAGGGCCTTAAAGAGATTCTGTCGGGTCCGGGGGCTTCAACTCAAGGCGGGGCGGGAACGGCTGGCCAGGAACCGACGACGACGGGTACGAACTGTGGGGTGTGATGCGCTCCAACGGCACTCGTGCCTCGCATTCCTTCGCCGCCGCGAGCGGTCGTCTCGTTACAAACAACCCCCACGACCGGGCCGAGTGGTGAATCGAGGCCACTTCACACTCATCGCGGTGACTCTCGGATGTGGAAGGACCGGTCGAAGGGGCATGGCATTGCACGAGGTCGTTCCGGAGGGTGTTCGGACTCTTCCGATTGGTCATGTTTCCGACTGGTCATGTGATGGTGCTGTGGCACGCGGCGATTCAGGCTTGTTTTCGGTGCAGGCCGAAAACATCGAAGTGGTCGAGCAAGCAGACGGCTGCCAGGATGAGGACCACGGCTCCGAGGCCGTACACCCATCCGATGCGCGTTTGACCATGCAACCGCGACCACCCCTTGGCACCCGGCACGTATTCGACTTCCACCGGTTGATTGCCACGCGCGAGCATCGCCAAAGAACTCTGCACGACGGATTCCTTGCGGATCGAACCGTCCGCCTCGGCGAATTCGTACTCGATCCGCGTTTTTGTCCTGTGGGAACTCGACCGGCTGCGCGTCGAATGAACCTCCGAGACTCGAGTGATATTTCCCTGAACAACGCGTCCGGAGACCGCGTAACGTAGTTCGGTGAAGGTGGCGGAGATGGCAATGATCAACATCGCCCCGACGCCGATGAACGGGAGTTGCGCGCTACGGCCGCTGCCAAAGTGCGAGACACCACCGAATGAATCGATCTCGTCCCCCCACAACGGCCCGATACACGTTCCGACAGCACACAGTTCCGTTTTCGGAGTACCGTCCCGCTCCGTGTACTCAACTTTGTAGAAGCGGCACCGTCCATACCGTTTCCATCCCCTGTCGAACAGCAGGCCTTGAAATGGTTTCCACGAAATCCGCGTGACGGTACAGCGCAAGGCCTCAAGTTGCTGGTGGATGCGATCCCGATAAACCCGATCCAGGATGTGGACCCACGCGAACGGAACCAACAGGCTGATCGAGCCGATGAGCGCGACTCCCGCCGTCTTCGCCCCCGCCCAAAGGCACATCGCTCCGACCATTCCCACCACAGCCGCGACGACCGCCAGCGGCAGCAGCAATCGTGGCGGAGGGTGATCGACCGATACCGGCCGTAGGGTGCGTCGTCGACCTCGTACCACAATCGGCGGTGGATTCGCTTCCGTTGACTGAGCCTCCTGCGGCATGACAAACGCGTACTCGTCAACGGGGGCATCGGCTGTCTCCCGCTCCGAAGGAAACTCCATGCGCCTACCACACGCGCGGCACGACAGCCGCTTCCCGACCAGTTGCGGCCCGACTCGGTAGGTCCTGCCGCACTCGCAGGTGACTGAAATGTGAATGTGCCCGCTCCGCCGGAGTTGCCCGATCCGGAATTCACTTCGCCGGTCCCGCGTCGCCGGACCGCACATCGTCCGCCGCGAATCGTACCCGCTCGCGACCGATCACCGCGACCGTCGCGCATTCGAGGAACCAGTCTCCCGCCGGAGCGGGGACCGCCTCGAACATGTACTCGGCACGGGTGGTCCCCGCCGCGAAGAACTCGGCCCGGACGGTGGATGCGGGAAGGAGTTCGCGTCCGGTTGTCCGCGAGACCAGCCGCGCAGAGTGGGGCACGAGGCCGAATTGGTGCGACTCCAACGCCACCACCGGCACGATCCGCTCGCCTGCGTGGGTGGTTTCGGCGATTTCCGCATGTCGCGTGGTAAGCACGACGAACCGGGCGCGCATCCCGTCCGGCCGGGCTTCGAGTTCGGGACGTTCAACGCTCGTGGTCGTGCGACCGATCCGTTGTACGACCGGTCGAGACGGCTTCGCGGCCAGCGCCTCGTCGAAACGGAAGCGGTCCTCTCCCGCGGCGGCGATGACCTCGCACTCGCCCGCCCAGCGGTCCGCTCGCACCAAAGCTGTTGTGGCCACGGCCTCCGGGGGGCCGAATTCGAGGAGGAGGCGGGGCGACTGTCCTGCCGAAGTCCAGGGAAGTTCGTACCGGGCTTCGGGAGTCGTCGGTGATCGCGATCCCCCGTGGG
This sequence comes from Planctomycetales bacterium, assembly GCA_044359065.1. Taxonomy (GTDB): domain Bacteria; phylum Planctomycetota; class Planctomycetia; order Planctomycetales; family Planctomycetaceae; genus JAIXZD01. The sequence continues at coordinate 10,024 of JBIKMW010000157.1, forward strand.
CGGTGGTCGATTTGAAGTTTCGGGCGTTGACGAACGTCAACAGACCGCGAACGCCCGGTTGGGAGAGGACCTGCAACCCGAGGCGGACTTTGCCGCTGGCGTCCGCTGCGGTTTCGCGCGACACACGGATGGCGAAGGTACCCGCCGGAACCAGATTCACACGCGTGTCCCCCTTTTCGCGAGGAGTCAGCCTCCACCGCTCGAACGTGCGACCGTCGCGCTCGACCGCATCGAACCGCGCGACCAACGGTCGATCTCGTTCGAGACGGGAAACGATGTCCCAAAACGCGAGGGGAGCCGGCGGCGACCATTCGAGTGCGCGATTGGCGGCGGGGACGGCGCTCGCATCGAAGTCGTCGCCGAACCGAGCTTGAAGCCGCCCGAATAACGCTTCCAGGTTCGCGGCCTCCTCCGTGCCGGGAACGGGAAACACCGCCGGTGCCAACAGTTCCGCTTGGCGGCGCGCGTCGAGCGTGCGCCGCACCCGATTGAGGGGATGACCGGTCGTGCGTGGTTCGGTCGGCAACAAGGGGAGAGCGGGGGGCCCCAGTTCGATGAGCGACCGCTCGGCTTCACTTCGTTCCGCACGCGTCGCAGCGTCCAGACGGCGGACCAAGTCGTCGACGCGGGACCGCAGCGTCTCGTCGTCGGCGCCTGAGGCGACGGAGCACAACAGGCCCGCAGCGCAGAGCATGCCCCACAAAAGCGCGGAGGCACCCGCAGACTTCCGAGCAATCGACCGTGCTCCCCACCTTGGCATGACATCCCCTCTGCCGAACATCCCTGAGTCATGATATCAGGAACGGGGTTGATGTTCGGACGATGCGAGGGTTCGTGCGGTTTTCGGTGGTTGATCGCGGACGGTGTGGCGTCTTGTCGCTGCGCGACCCGGCCACGAGTTGGCCGGGCCACCCACGTTTTCCCGTGATTTCGGGAACCCTACACGACGTTGCACAGCCCCCGGCCACGAGGAGAAGTCGGGGCGTACCCGTCAGTTCCCCAGCGGCAGGCCGGGGACGGTCGGGACGAATTCGGGGCCGTCCTGTTTCGGCGCGGGGGCCGAGAGACCCGCGGGTCGGGACGCGTATTCCAACTGCGTGCGGTGGTGATGCGGGAGCAGTCGCTGGCGATACCCCTCAAGCGGTGCGACGAGGTACTTCTGTAACACCTTGTGACGGGCGTGCCAGTCCTCGGCTGACCAACCGGCGTCCGGCGCGGTTTCGGCCTGCAGGGAGAACAACTGCTCGCTGAGGACCAGCGAGGAATCGATGTCCCCCAGCGTCTGCAACGTGGAGGCGGGGGTGACACCGCCGCGCGCGTTCCAACGGGCGGCCAGCGCCTGCAAGAGCGCGTTGCGAACGTCCCAACGTCTCGCGGGATCGGGCACTGCCTCGGGAAATTCCTTGATCAGCCGCATCGCTTCGACCACCGCTCGCACCGAACGGTTTTGCGGCGGCGAGTAATAGATCGTGTGCAGGCGGTGCCGCAACTCGCGTTCGGGTTGTCGGGGTTGGACCTTGCCGAGGATCTCGGCCGCTTCGG
>JBIKMW010000064.1:0-36786 GCA_044359065.1 Planctomycetales bacterium
CTCCCCGCGTGTTGACGGGATGCGCGTTCATCCTGGCGGGGTTGTTGATCGTGGCCCGCAAACGAGCGGTTTGAACGGTTCGGGGGTTGAACGTTCAACGTGCTCGCCCAACCGGTGTCGCCAGCGGTTGGGCCCCTCCTGTACATTGGAGAACGCCGTTTCCGCGTCGCCAAATCCGGTTCGCAGCCCATGTCTTCCCCCGCCGAACAAACCGACAAGGTCGATCGGGCCGCGCAGGTCGACGCCGCGGAGCGCCGCGTCACCGCATTCCACGAGGCGGGTCACGCGGTCGTCGCGATGTACCTGGGCCGGCCTGTGCAGCGCGTCACGATCCAACCCAACGCGATTCGCCTGGGGCTGTGCGAATTCAAGCCGGGTCGGGGCAAAGCGGTGAAAGACTGGCTGGAGGCGGAGGCCATCGTGATGCTTGGCGGCCTCGCCGCCGAGGCGCGGCACACCGGGCAAGTGTGCGAGGAAGCCGCGCTGCACGACCTCCGTGCCGTTCGCGCGTTGATCGCCGGCCGTGCGTTGGGGGACCGCCAGGCGGACCGCCTGGAACGCAGGTTCCTCGACAAGACCGACCACATCCTCGATCAACCCGGGCTGTGGGACGCCGTCACACGGATCGCTGAAGAACTCCTGTTGCGCACCACCATCAGCGGCCGCGCCGCCGCGCACATTTACGAAGACGCCCTGTCCCGTGTCCGGTAGCGGAATCTACGTCGAAGAGGCGAACACCAGTTTTCCGCCGAACCTGCACCCGCCCTTTTATCGCTTTCATTCTCCCCGTCAGGAACCCACGGATGGGCCTCCACCAAACCTTGCTTGACGCGGCGGAATCCTGGTACCGGCGCAGGCGTGCGCGAACCGATGCCAGCGGCCGTCCTCGGTATGGCCGACGCGTGGGCTGGTGGAGCACAAAACTCCCGCGCGCCGCGAGTCCCTTCTTTCCCGACATTGTCTGGCGACTGCCCCCATCCGCCGCCACCTCGCCGCGACGCGTCGCCCTCACGTTCGACGACGGCCCGACAACGGAGGGGACGCGAGCGATTCTCGATTGCCTCGATCGGCATCGTGTCTCCGCCACGTTCTTCCTCGTGGGCGAACGTTGTGCCGCGCACCCGGAGTTGGTGCGAGAGATGGTCGCACGCGGACACGCGATCGGAAATCACACGTGGTCGCACGTCGACACCTGGCTGCACCCGTTTCCGGTCGTCGCCGACGAACTGACCCGCACCGAGGAATGTCTGGCCGAGTTGACCGGCGCTCCGCCGACGCTCGTCCGTCCCCCGCACGGCCACTTCACCGCCAAACTCCGCGCGTGGTGTCGAGAACGAGATCGCTTGTTGGTGCTGTGGGATACGCTCCCCGCCGACTTCGTCCCCTGGGCGACCGTCGCCTCGCTTCGCACGTTCCTCGACAGACATACCTGCGACCGGTCGATCCTCGTCCTGCACGACAGCCCCGACGCGAGCGAAACCCCACGACTGCTCGACAACTGGCTCCCCGCCGCCCTCGACAAGGGCTGGACGTTCACCCCCCTCGACATCCCGCAATGGACGGTCGCAAGCAACGCCGTTTGAGATGTTCAAAAACCGTGAGATCACGTGGGTCGCACGGGCAACTCGTGGCTGGGTCGGGTAGCGACAAGAAGCAGCGCCTTCCGCTGCCGATCGGGGTAGGACGCTCGACACACGAACGTCTATCGGACTCGCCCTGGGATTCGGGGGCGATGTGCGAGGACCGGCTCAGCCGCGAGCGCGTAGGCGTGTGACTTCGAACACCGCCAGCGGCACCACCCAGCAGACCCAGGTTGACGCGGGGTCCCACCAACCTGCGGTCACCCCCACGACCGTGCCGAATCCGCCAAGCAAGCGGATGACGACCGCCGAGCAGAGCAGCACGTAACACCGCCACATCCATGTGCGGTGTTCAGCGAAGCGGCGCAGCAGGGCGGCGCGCCACCCCAGCGCCGCGGTCAAGCCGGTCAGGATCGACAGCAACACGAACGAGGCCGTCCCCACCCACCCGGCTGCCGCGTAAAACGCCATCCACAGGCCGCTCGGGGCCACCACGAACAGCACGTTCAGCACGTGCAATCGTTCCAGACGGCGATGCCACTCCGGCCAGCGGAACCGGAACCAATCCCCCACCAGCAGCGTGCCGAGCGCCAGCGCGAGCGGTCCCCCCGCAATATGGGGATAGAAGGCCCACTGGTACGCACCGTGAAAGTAGGCATCCCGCCCCAGCAGGAACTCGGCCGTGAAATCAGGCGGAAGATACCGCCGATAGCCGAGCACCACCTCGCACGTCACCTTGACGACCACGACCAGGGTCGCCCCGGTGATGACCTTTCTCAGGTGACTCGTGGCGAAGGGGGCCATGACGCACGGGGGGCCGAAAACGCAAAAGCCGTCCGGGAAGGATGCACCCTCCCCCGAACGGCTTCATTGTATTCCGCGCAATGGCTGGCGAGTGAGCGATGCCCGTCGGGATCGCCTCCATAGCCAGCGTTCAACCCCCTGGATTCCGGGAGTCGATGAGCACTCAGCCACCCGATTCGGCTTCGCTGCCAGCCGCCCAGATCTCGCCGGGGGTGTGGTCCATGCCGTCGTCGTACTGGCCGTTTTGTCCAGCCTGGTATGACTGGTTCATGTTGCTGTAGGCGGCGGCCACGTCGCGCAGCTCTTGATTGACGGCGTGCGACACCTGCGACATGCCGACGACCAGCGCGATGACGCAGATCGTTGAGATCAGCACGAGTTCGGACGAGACGACGAAACCGTTCTCGTCGTTCCAGAAAGCGGAAACAAAGCGACGCATGGGAGAGGTTCCGGAACGAGGGGGATGGAGTGGGAGTCGGCCCGCCAAGTCGCTCGTTCGCATGTCGAACGTCCGACCCAATGGGATCAGAGCGTCGACGTTTGAAAGCGGCGGCCGGCGATGTGGTGGTTCCGCCGGCAGTGTTGGAGCGGATAGAGGGGTTGCGCGGGCTGCGACGCCACCGCGCTCCACTCGACTGCTCTATGGACGGCCGCCTCAAACCTAGTCCGTGCCCGCCCCAAGTCAAAAAAGGAACGTGTCGGTACCTTCCATTTCTTCGGAACGGTGCGCACGGGAGCGATGAAGCCGGGTGATGCGGCGGAGGATTTTTTTTTCAAGTTGCGACAGGCCGGATGAAGGAGAGACGAATCCTTTCAGAACATGGAACGAGGAATTGGCGGAATTCCCGGAATCACATATGACCTCTCTTCGTCTCCGTCGGCTGCCGTTACCCGGTTACATCCAGCCGTTCTCACGCACCCGAGGGCCTTCGCGAAGCGGACGCATCCGGACCGAAACTTCCTTCTCGACGACTGGACCGAATGTGACTCAACCGCCGCGACCGTCCGATTTCGCGCCACGCGCCGCCGGAATGTCGCCGGACGATCTGCTACGTCGCGCGCTCGACCATCATCAGTCGGGGCGACCCGCACCGGCCCGTGCCGATTACGACGAATTGTTGCGGATCGCCCCCCGACATGCGGACGGGTGGCACCTGTCGGGCGTGTTGGCCTGGCAGTCGGGGGACGCGGCAGAGGGGCGTCGACGAGTCGAGCGGGCGTTGCAGCTCGCCCCGCGGCAGGGGCTGTTCTGGAATAGCTTGGGGGCGATCCTGCGGGATATCTCGACAGCCGCCAACGATGAAGCGGGAGTCGTCACACAGAACGAGGCGCGGCGTGCGTTTGAGCGGGCTGTCGAGTGTGATCCCGCGCTGGCCGGGGCGTGGAGCAACCTGGCCGCCGCGCGGTCCGAAGCGGGGTCGCTGGAAGAGGCGGTTGTCGCGGCGAACCGGGCTCTGGAACTCAACCCCGAGCTCGCGGACGCCCGCGTGAATTTGGGGAACGCACTCCGCGCGCTTGGGCGAATCACCGACGCGGAGCGCGAATTCACGGCGGCTGTCCGGTCGGCGCCGGACAGTCCACTGGCCCGCAACAACCTCGGCTCGCTCCTTTCGGACGAAGGTCGCACGGACGAGGCACTTCCCCACTTCGAAGCGGCCCTCCGTGCTGATCCGCATTACGCCCCCGCTTGGATCAATCTTGGACAAGCCTCGCAAACGCGCGGCGACTGGGAGGCGGCATCCCGGTTTTACGCGCGGGCCGCCGAACTGCGAGATTCGGACGGACTGCGATTTCGGGCCGCGCTCTGTCTGCCGGTCATTGCCAAATCGACACCCGAAATCACACGTGCACGCGATGTTTACGTTGCCCGCCTCGGCGAGTTGGAAGGTCGCGCACTCCGCATCGCCGATCCCCCTCGCGATGTGGGGACGACCTCGTTCTCGTTGGCGTATCAAGGATTCAACGACCGCGAACTGCAACATCGCCTGGCGACGTTGGAACGCCGCGCCACACCCGACCTCGGCTTCGTCGCGCCACATTGCCGCGAAGGAGCGAGTGTTTCGGGATCCCGCCCTTTGCGGGTGGGGTTCGTGTCGCGGCATTGGCACGATCACTCGAACGCGCGGCTGATGATCGGGTTGGTGCGTGCCTGGCCTCGGTTCGAGGTCTCGGGGAGTGGCGAATGGGAGGTGGTGCTGTGCCGCTTCGCCGATCGCGACGATCCGTGGTCTCGTTTTGCGGCGAGCATCTCGGACCGCGAATTGGTGCTGGCCAACCCGTGGCGCGTAGCCCGCGACCAACTCGCCTCCGAGCGGTTCGATGTCCTCGTGTATACGGACCTCGGCATGGAACCGATCACGCGTGCGTTGGCCCATGCCCGCCTCGCGCGGTGCCAGATGACGACTTGGGGCGTGCCGGTCACCACGGGTTTGGAGTCCCTCGACGCGTTCGTGACATCACGCCTGATCGAAGCGCCGGCCACGGAGGAATCGCACGCCGGACTCGGTCGCTCGCCGCACTACATCGAGCCGATTCTCGAGTTGTCGCTGCTGCCGGCGGTGTACGTTCCCCCCTATCAGGTCCGGCAAGAAGGCTCGGCGAAGGATGGGCGGCTGTTCGTCGAAGACTCTCCCCGCGATCCGCCCGAGGTGCGACGACTGGTCGCCGCCCGCCGCAAGTCGGCCCGTGCGAGTCTGGGGGCGTCGGACGCGGATCGGCTCTACGTTTGCCCGCAGAGCCTGTTCAAACTGCATCCCGATTTCGACGGGGCGATTGACGACATCCTGCGACGCGATCCGACGGGCATGGTCCTGTTCGTGGCGGGGGGAGAGTCCCGCTGGACCGAATTGTTCCGAGATCGCCTGGGGCAACGCCTTGGACCGCGCGGATCGCGAGTGCATATCTTGCCGCGCATGTCGGCCGACGCGTTTCAGGACCTGCTCGCCGCCGCCGACCTTTTGCTCGATCCGTGGCGTTTCGGCGGTGGCAATACGACCTTCGAGGGGTTGTCGTGGGGGACGCCCGTTCTGACCGCCCCCGGTGAATTCCTGCGCGGCCGCGTGACGCTCGGCTGTTACCGGCAGATGGGTTGCGTCCCCGAAACCTCAAACGCACCGACCGTCGGCGACGAATGGCCTTGCGTGGTGACGGACGAAAACGCTTACGCCGAACGGGCCGTGCAATTCGCGCGGAATCCCGAGCACATCGAACACGTTCGTGAACGGATTCTCGAACAAGCCCCGCGGTTGTTTCACCGCAGCGAAGCGGCTCGCGAGTGGTCACGGGGTGCTCGGCGGATCGCGGACGGCTCCTGACGGCGCGACTCGAAGCCGAATCGCGCGACGCCGTCACCCGCTCGCCAGGCCGACACGTCGGGTTTCGTCGGCGAGTTCCGCTTCCGCTCGCAGAATCGGTGCGAGCAGTTCTTCGATCTGTCGTCGGTCGGTCTCGGAAATGCGTCGCTGCGGGGGGCGGGCCGTGCCGAACGGCGTGCCGACGATCTCCATCGCGCACTTGAGCATCGCGATGTTGTAGCTGTCCCCCTCGCGGGCGCGGAAATCCTCGATCGGCAGAATCATCTGTTGCCAACGCATTCCTTCGGCCCAGGCTCCGGCGGTCAGGGCCGCGTGCATGGCGAGCGTCAGATGCGGGCACAGGTTTCCCGCCCCCGACGTGTAGCCGGGCGCCCCGGCCAGCATGAAGTACGGCGCGAACCGTTCGGCGGACCCGCACATCCACTCGATCCGTCCACGGTCGGCGGCCACCACGCGCCGAAAATCGTGCAGGTTGTTCTCGGCGTATTTGATCCCCGCGACATGCGGGATCGAGGCCAGCTCCAGGAGCAACCGGTCGGTGGGAATCGAGCTTTTCTTGTAGATCAACGTCGGGCACGGACAGGCGTCGATCACCGCGCGATAGTAGTCCGCCGCGCCGGCGTCGCTCATGTACGGGTGGGCGAACGGCATGAACATCATTCCCGTCCCCCCGGCCTCAAGGGACCGCCGCGCGACATCGATGGCGTGCGATAACTGCAATCCCACGGGGGCGAAAATCTGTGCGTCCGACCCCGAGGCCTCTCGGGTCACACGCACGAGCGAAACGATTTCGTCCGCCGACAGATTGTGGAACTCGCTGGTTCCCGCCGCCGGTAAAAACACTCGCATTCCGGCTTCGTACATGCGGGCGGTGTGGGCCGCCTGGGCTTCCAAATCGAGCGAACCGTCCGACCGATACGCGGTGAGGGGGACGAGGTGCACCGTCCGCAACAATTCGGCGTTGTAGTACTTGGCCGATCGTCCGCTGTTGTCCGCCATGTTCGCTCCCGTGTCCGACGACATTGTGAGTGCTGCCTGCGTTCCCAAGTGTCAGCGGCCTGCATCTCGCCCGCAAGGAAGTCCGAGCGGAAGTTGTTCGGACGGTCGCGACGGTCCACCTCCGCGACAACGGGGCCGTGGCGGAAATCGTAAGTTTTCCGCCAAATACGAACCCACGTACCCCGTCACCCTCCGCGGGCGTCCCTCCGCTTCGCCACGTACCTGTCAAGCTCAACTCGGGGTTCCCGCCATCGATTGAAAATGTTACAGTCCGTCTCGCGGGGAATGGATCCCCCGTTTTCGCACGGACACGAGCAGTCGTCACTTGCCGGTTTTTTCCGACAATTTCGATCGTTCGCGCCCTCCCGGCCGTTCGCGTCCCCTTTGGGATCCGCGATCGGTTGAAGTCGATGCGACGGCTGACGGACATCCCGCGTCCCTCCGCCGTTCGGAGAGCCCGTGCCGACCCAGGGAAGGAGTCTGCCCATGGCCCGACAGCCATTGCGGTTTGTTCAAGCGTCGCGCCTGCTGCTCGACCATCAATTGGCCGGACCTCGCGCGCCTGGTGGAGTCGCGAGGGCGCTCTCTTCCGACGGTGCGTTTGATTCTTCGGGCTCGTTGGCCGCGCTAGGGGCGGACGACCGCGCGGTGCTCCGCGACGCCTCGCTGATCGCCTGGAAGCGGCTGATCGACGCCTGTCTCGAGCAAGAAGTCGATTTCCTCTTGCTTGGTGGCGACTGCTTCGACGACCGTGACGAGGGCCTGCGTGGCCAGGTCGAACTCGTTCGCGGATTTCGTCGCCTGGCGGACAGGAACATTCCGGTCTACCTCACCGGCGGTTCGACCGACCCGTGGACCTCATGGCTGCCGTCGCTCGATTTGCCGCACAATGTGCGGCGGTTGGGGTTGGATTGCGGTTCCCAGGCGGTGATTCACCGAGGGGGGGACGAAGACTCCGGTCCCGCGATCGCTCGGTTGCAATGGGTCCACTCGCTGTTTGTCGACGAGACGGGGGACATGTCGGGTGATGACGCCGGGCGTTCCCTTCCGGATGTGCGTGGCGACAGCGACGCGGACGACCTGTTGCGGATCGCGATGATTCGCGGCGGATTGACGTGCGCCGCGAACGGCGGGTTGTACGGCTCGGGCCTCTGTTACCCGGCGGAAGACCTGCATCGGCTGGGCGTCGACTATTGGGCGTTCTCGGGGCATCACGCGGAGTGGTCGTACCAGCCGTACGAGGGGGGCGTCGCGTGCGACTCCGGCGGGACGCAAGGTTTCTCTCCGGCGGAAACCGGCCCGCACGGCGCGCTATTGGTGAATGTCGACGAGGACGGCGACCTCGAAACGACGTTTCTCTCCACGGCCCCGGTCCGATGGGAGACGCTGCCCGTTCGGTTGTCCCCGTCCGTGGATTACGACGACCTGCTCCGCGATATGCGAGCCGAGCTCCAGGAAGTGGCGCGGCAAGCAACCGATCGCCTGTGGCTGGTGTCGTGGGACGTGCGGGGGACGGGCCCGCTCGCGGACAATTTTCTCGACCCGGCGTGGCGGAACAAACTCAACGCCGAACTCCACCGACAGCCGGGCGTCCCCGACGTTTCTGTTTGGTCGGCGGCGTGGCGATTTGCGGGAATGCCCCGTTGGCGGGCGAACGAACTCACGCCGCATCCGTTCACGATCGACTACACGAACGCCCTCAAGGAACGCGTCGCCAAACCGGAAACTGCGCTCCGCGAATGCCTCGACCGCAGCACTCTGCGGGGGGGGGCCTGGGATTCTCGCCTGGAGGGAGTCCTGGCCGCGCTGGACCCCGACGAAATCGAAGCCGCCGCGCGGCGCTGGGGCCTGACCTGGTTCGACATGGACACCGCGGCCTAGAGAATTCGTGGGTCGGGCACTGCCCGACGCCTGCGGAGCGAACACGCCGGACGGAAGCCGCACAACATCCGATGTCAGGCACAGCCTGACCTACGGGGAAACCAACCGATCGCACTCACCCGGGACCACCCCGCGCCATGCGTATCCTCGAAATCCAGATCGAACGCTTCGGAGCTTGGCAGAACCTCAATCTGCCGATGGCGGACGGTCAGCTCAGCGTGTTTTTCGGGCCGAATGAAGCGGGCAAGACCACGCTCATGCGGTTCGTGCGCGGCATCCTGTTCGGCTTCCCCCACCGCGTCTCCGACATCTGGGGGGAAGAAATCGCGCGGCTGCCCCGCTCCGGCTCGCTCAAGGTCGAGGAAGACGAACTCACCGTCCGGCTACATCGCTCGTCGATCGGGACCAGTCGCGGAGAGTTGACGCTCACAGGCCTCGATCAACCACGCACCGCGCAGGATTGGCTCCACGACGCGCTGCGAGGTGTCAACGAAAAGCTGTTCGAGAACGTCTACGCCATCGGCCTCAAGGAATTGCAGGAGTTGGGCAGCCTCACCGATGAGGACGTTTCGGGGCACATTTACGGCCTGTCTCTCGGCCCCGAGGCGCGCCGCCTGCTCGACTCCTGGCACCGCGTCCATCAGGAAAAGGACGCGCTCGTCGACCGGCCGCAAACCGGCGGTCGGTTGGTCGAACTGTTCGCCCGTCAGGACGAACTTCTCGGGCAATTGGCGACGTTCAAGAAGATCAAGCCGAAGTACAGCACGCTCTGTCAGCATCGGAAGGAATTGGAAGCGGAGATCGACGAACTGCGCGACCGCCAGACCGTCCTCTCGGGCAATCTGCGCGGCCTGAAGTTCCTCGCCGCGTCGTGGCAACCCTGGCGACGAATCCGACACCTCGAACAAGAGTTGCAAACGCTCCCCGTCATTGACGGATTCCCCGAGCGGGGGGTTCCGCGTCTCGAAAAGCTCGAAGCCGAAATCGCGGCCGCGTCCGAAGCTCGCGGCAAACTTCTGGCCGAAGCAAAGGGATTCAAGCAGCGACTTGCCCAATTGGTGACGACCGGCGAACTCCGCAAGCATGCCCCCGCGATGCAAGGCCTGCTCGACCAGAGGGTCGTGCTGACCGACCTCGCCGAACGCATCCGTCAGGCGGACGAACGCGTCGTCGAGGAGGAACTCCGCCTCGGCGAATTGCGGCGCCTGGTGGGATCCGACTGGTCGCAAACCCGGGTCGACCACGCCGACATTTCCGCGTCCGCGCACCACCGGATGGCCGACGTGGCCGCACGCTACCTCAACACGGGGCGGGCGCTCGCCCGGCGTCGTCGTGGCATGCGGAAGCTGGACAAGGTGATCGAAGTCCGACGGGCCGAGGTGCAAGCGGGACTGGCACCCTTGGGTGGACGCTCCATCGAGGACGAAGTCGCCGAAACGCGTCGCCACCTCGATAACCTCAAAAAGATCGCCCGCCTCGAATTGCACGAGGCGGAACTCGAAGACCGACAGGTCGGGATCGAGGACGATCTGGCCCGCATGGCGCCGCGCGCGATCCTGCCGCAGTGGGTGTACTTCATCCTCAGCCTGTTTTGTTTCGCGGGGCTGATTCTCAGCGCCAACGGCCTGTATCAAGGCTGGACGCACAGCGGACTGGCGGGGGCGACGTGGGCGTTCCTGGGTCTCACGTGTACCTTGATCGCGTGGGCGTTCAAGCGGCAATTCGAAGGGGACGCCCGCCTGCGGATGGTCGAAATCGAGAGCGAATCCCGCGCGAATCTCGCCGAACTCGAACAAATCCGCATCCAACTGTCGAAGATCACCGGTCGCTCCGTCGAGGAAGAAGCCCGTTCGAACACCGTCGTTTCACGAAGCCTGTACCACGAGGTAACCGGTCAACCCGCGCGCGACGCCGGCGGCCCCTCGAAGACCGGCGCCGACCAGGACGACAAGTGGTACTACTCGGGGGACGGCGAGGCGTGGAACGCCATTCCCAAGTCGCGCCGCCGTCGTTCGCTGCTCCGCCGGATTCGACGCTGGCCCGGACAATTGTGGTCGTCCATCATTTCCGGACCGCTGTATTGGGAGCAGGGGATTTCCCGATTCTTCTCGGTCGTCTTCTACGGCGACTGGTCTGCGACCGAGGAAGAGACCGTCCGGCAACAACGTCTGGCTCAACGCCTTCGTCGCGCGGAAGTCATGCAGGACGCCGACACCATCGCCGAAGAGGCCTTCGGCCAACTCGATGAAGTGCAAACGATCTCGCGCAAACTGGTCGACCTGGAGCGCCTCTCGCGGACGCGGGCGGAATGCGACGCCCTCGCCACCCGCCGCTTGGTGGCCCTCCGCAAAACGCGAACGCTCCGCCGCGAACACCGCGCCGCCCGGTTGGACTGGCGCGAATTCCTCAAGCAAATCGGCTTTCCCGAGAACCTCAAGGTTCGCGATGCCGAAACCCTGTGGCGCAAACTCGTGGATGCCCGCGAACAGCGCTCCGGCTGGAAAGCCGGGATGACGCACCTTGAGAACTTGCGCGACCTGTGGAACACCTGGACCCAGCGTATCGAGGAGCTCGGCCACCGGTTGCAGGACTGGGATGTTGATTACTCCAAGCCATTGGACGTCCTGGGCCATTGGGAGCGGAAACTCTCGCTGCTGTCGAAACATCGCAGCGAGCATCGGGAACACCGCGCGAAGCTGCGGACTCGCATCAAGGAAGCCCGCAGCCATGCCCGGCGCGTCGACGAATGCCGCGTGCAGCGCAACGCCCTGCTCACTCAAGGGGGGGCCGCCAATCGTGACGAGTTCCTGCAGCGGGCCGGACTCATCTCCCGTCGCTACGAACTGGAACGAGAACTGGCGAAGACGCGCCAGGAGTTGCAGGACCTTTGCCGCGGTTACGAGGACCTTGCGTTGGTCGAGGAGGACCTGCTCCGCTTCGACGCGTTCCGCCACGACGAAACCGTGCGCGGTTTTGAGTTGGAACAAGGCCAGATCGAACGGGAGTTGGCCCTTGCGCTCGACCAGCTTGGCGGTGTGAAGCACGACATCGCCCTCATCGAAGACGACGACTCCGCCACGCGATTGCGGTTCGACCTCGCCCGCTGCGAAGACGACATCCGCTCCGCCTCGGAAGAGTGGTTCGGCCTGGAACTTTCCTCGCAAATCGTCGATGGCATGCGGTCCCGATACGAACGGACCTGCCAGCCGCGAGCGCTCATCGAAGCCTCGAAGTTTCTCGACCGCCTCACGCAAGGCCGCTACCACAACATCTGGACCCCGCTCGGGGAAAAGAGTCTGCTTGTCGACGACCGCCAGGGCCGTTCGATCCCCGTCGAACTGCTCAGCTCCGGAACGCGCGAGCAACTCTTCCTCGCGATTCGATTGGCCGTGGTGCAGGACTTGGGCCGGCAGGGGATTCGGTTGCCGATGATCCTCGACGACGTGTTTGTCAACTTCGACCAGCAGCGTGCCGCGATCGCCGCGAAGGTGTTGATGGACTTCGCCGCGGACGGGCATCAGTTGCTGTTGTTCACCTGCCACCAGCATCTGGCCGACGCGTTCCAGGAACTGGGTGTGCCGCCGACGCGTCTTCCGGCGCGGAAGCCGCAAGGGGTACTCGCCGAAGGCGACCGCCGATTGGCCGGGTGATCAAGGTACGCGTTCGCTCCGTCGAACGCAGGGTTACGCGCCCGAACTCCGAAACACGCTTCCTCGCCAACCCATTATGGCATGCCGTTCTTCCGCATCGCTGTTGGGATCGTCCTCGATGGCGTTCCATTTTGCCGTTGAATGCGGACGGGTACGCTGGCTAAACGGAATTGTGCGATTTCAGTTCGATCGAGCGACGGTGGGGTCGATGATCGTCGATCACGAATTGCGCCCGATTCCCTTCCGTGGCGAGCGGGCGTGAGTTGCACTTTACGCTGCGTTCACCCGAAAACCGCGTGTTTCTAGTGTTCTCCCGGTGGGGAATCGATTCCCGTGCCGCCCATGGACGACAAGGGTTGCGCCAGTGCCGGTTGGGGTCGGGGGGCTGCGCTTTCCGTAACGCGTCGGCGTTCTGCTCGGGTAGTGATTCGGGACCACCCGGTGATTCAGGGACCGCCTGTCCGACGAGGAATCGGGATTCTGTTGCCCAGGCAGCCAGCCTCACCAATGCTCGATTGGCCCAGATGGCACGGGAATGTGCCACTCCGGCAGGTCCCCGTCTTTCGATCCTCGCATCGGTCCCGCCTCCGCGATCGCGTCCAACACCTCGAAGAATCGTTCCGCCGTCTTCGCGGTTTGCAGTTCGTGGCGCAGCGCGGCTGCCACGTGCATCGACTTCAGGTACCAATGCCCCATCTTGCGGAACGCCGGCACGCCCCGCTCCTCGCCGATCCACTCGCACACATAGGCGAACTGTCGCCGCAGCAGGGCCAACCGGTCGAGAAACGATCCTGCGGGATCGAACCGTCCGCTTGCTTCCCATTGCGAAAGTTGGCGGAAAATCCACGGATTCGCGAGCGCCCCGCGCCCGATCGACACCCCCGCGCATCCCGTCTCCCGCAGCATCGACTCAGCGTCCGCGACCGTCCGCACATCGCCGTTGCCAATCACCGGAATCCGCCGCACGGCGGCCACCGTGGCGGCGATCCCGTCGCGGTTCACGGTGCCCGAGAACCCTTGCGAGCGCGTCCGCCCATGAATAATGACCGCCGCGACTCCCGCCTCCTCGAACATCCGTGCGAACTCCGGCGAGGTGAGGGACGAGGAGTCCCAGCCCAACCGCATCTTCACCGACACCGGCACCTGTACCGCGTTCACCACCGACTCGACCAACCGCGCCGTGTCGTTCGGTCGACACATCAGACTCGAACCGGCCCCGGTCTTCACCACTTTATTGACCGGGCACCCCATGTTGATGTCGATCCCCGCGACTCCCAGTGCCTCCAATCGTCGGGCCGCTTCCGCCATCACCTGCGGTTCGCTGCCGAAAATCTGCACGAACAGCGGAGAATCCTCGGCACAGGTCGCGATGAGTTCGAGCGTTTTTGGGGACCCCGCCAACAACCCGCGCGCGTTGACCAGGTCTGTGGTACACAGTCCCACGCCGCCAATTTCGCGAATCACCCGCCGGAACGGCAGATTCGTGAACCCCGCCAGAGGTGACAACCACCACCGCGACGCGAGGTCCAGGCCTCCGACGCGCAACGTCCGTACCTGACCAACTGGCGCGGGTTGTTGCACGTGTGCCGCACGTGGCTGTTCTGTCGGCTCCGCCGGTGCGAACGTGATCTCGCTGGCACTGGTGGAACCAGTGGCACACGATTGCGATTCACTTCCATTCGCACTCGGCTGGACCGTCATCATTCGCATCCACCGGGAGTCACTCTCTCGGTCGATCCGAACGTCCGGTCCACCTCGAAACCCTCCAGCGAAATCGGTGATGCCTGTCCGAGCACGAGTGGAGCGAGCGCCGCCGCCGTACCGGGGGAAAGCTGAAGCCCCGCCCGGAAGTGCCCCGCCGCGATCCACAGGTTGCCGACCCCAGGAAGCGGCCCCAGATGCGGCAGGCCATCCGGCGTGCGCGGACGCAGCCCCGCCCAGCTTCGCTCCAGCGTCGCTTCCGCCAATTCGGGGACCAGCGTGCGAGCCAACTCCAGCAGCCCCGCCACTCCTTCCGCGGTGTTGCGTTTGTCGAAACCCGCGACCTCTTCCGTCGAGCCGCACAGCACCCGGCCGTCGCCGCGCGGCACCAGGTAACGAGGTCCAATATTGAGCACGTGCTGGAACGGACGAGGCAGTCGCTCCAACAGCACAATCTGCCCCCTCAGCGGCTGGATCTCGGGCGACACGTTCGCACGCCGCAAAAGACTGGAGGTCCACGCACCCGCCGCCGCGATGTACTGCCCCGCGGACGCGTCGACGGAATCCAGCACGAGTCGGTCCACGCGTCCGTCGCGAACAACAATGTCCCGCACCGGCTCTCCGGAGCGGATCTCGACACCCCGCGCGAGACATCCGGCCAACAGCGCCTTCAAATGCCGCGGATTGCGAACCTGACCCATGTCGGGCCAACGAATCGCACCCGCCACGCGCGGACTCAGTCGCGGTTCGCACCGTCGCGCCTCCACGCGATCGAGCAACTCCACACGAATCTGTTGATCGCGCCAGTGCGCGAACTCGCGATCCAACGGTGACAAACGGTCCGAGGCGTCATCCTCCGACAGCCGGAGTTCGAGCCCCCCCTCGCGGCGAAACCCGTTGTCGATCCCGGTCAACTCCAACAGCTCCGCCGACCACCGCGGCCACAGCGAGTGGCTGAGTCCCCTCAAGCGCCCCTCGGGAGTCGTCGCCGCCTCGAGGTTTCCCGGCGGGAGCATTCCAGCCCCCGCCCACGAGGCCTCCGTACCGGGCCGCGATTGGTCCAGCACGACAACCGATGCACCTCGACCAGCCAACTCCCACGCCAGCGACAGCCCGATCACTCCTCCGCCGATAATCGCCACGTCGTGCATGGAGCTGGACCGCTGGTAGCTTTCGTCGATGAAGAGGGGGGAAGATTCGAGCATGCCCCGAGGACGAATCCCCAAGGGGGCTGAGGTGACGGGAACGACGTTCGAGATTGTCCCCGCAATCCCTGTCAATCCCACAGAGATGTCGTCCCGGACCCCCGGGGATCGAATCTGGGGACGAACGGGCGTATTGCTTGTACGCGATTTTTGGAGAACGGCGTTTCCACGCAGCGGAAATCTCACGATCTCCGCTGCGGGTTACTTCTTCTTTTTCGTCGTACCGGGCTTGCCTGAACCTAGCCCTTGCACGAACGATCCGGCCAGTTGCGCCTGGTCGGTCGAATAGACCCCCTTCAGTGCGGTCGGAAGATCGGTGCCGCTCACCATCTGGTTCAGGAACCGTCCGAACGACGCTTCGCCCCCCACTTGCAGCATGTGGTTGACCAACGTGTAGCCGACCGGTCCGACGCTGGCCGGGCTGAATGTGCCATCGGCGAACAACTCCGCCGGATTGGAGACGGTCTTCACCAGTGACGAGGCCTCGCTCGTCATCCCGAAGAAGAAGTCCTTCGTCCCCTTGGGGTCGATTTTCGACGCCAACACCAAACCCGTACCGCGCGACAGCCAAGCGGGAATCGTCGACTTCGACCGCGCCATCAGGGCGGACGTGAGCTGCTCCATCAACGTCACTCGCAGCCCGCCGTTGTCGCGGCCCGGCTGGTCCCCCGTGTCTTCGACGCACAGGTACGCTTCGTCGCCGATCCGCGTGACGCGCGTGTGGCCGCGCGATTCGTCGGGAACCTGGGCGTCTTCATTTGTCTGCACGAACTCGGCGTACGAGAAGTGATCCTTGAACACGAACAGGGCCAGCTTCCCCTTCCAGAGCGGTGCGTCCTTCACACCGAACGTCTTCCGCAGGGTTTCGACATCTTCGGTGGCCCAGTCGGTCACCTGCTTCATCCGCTCGGCCGTCACGTTGCCGAACGCGTAAAACTCGGCGGTGTCGAGTTTTTGGGGTTCGTCGTTGGGCAAACCCCGTTTCCAGAGCGATTCGGCCCGCTCCAATCGACGTTTGGCCATCTCCTCCTGCGACAGTGCCGCGAATTCCTTCGCCCGAACATCCGCTTCCGTAGGAACCAAGCTTCGGAGTGGAGCCTTCGCGTCAGGACCGTCGAACTTGCACCCCTCTTCGATCCACGTCTTCAGCGCTTCCCAGTTCTCTTCCGTGATGAGCGCCTGTCCCGGCGGCATCTTGATCGGATCCTGCTCTCCCACGAGGTGCCACAGGCGGCTGTCCTTGGTGTTGCCGGGGATGAGTACCCGCCCCCCCATGCCGCCGCGCATCAACTTTTCAAATGTGTCGAGCGCGAAACCGGCCCGTGGATTGCCGCCGCCGTGGCAATTGACGCACAGATTCGACATGAACGGCGCCACATCCTTCACAAACGACACCTTCTCCATGCCGGTGGCCTTGGCGATCTCGACCGGTTTGGCGTCGGCGGGTTTGGCGGAGAGGGTCGCCAAGGGGGTGCTTTCGTCACCGCCGTCGTACTTGCACCCTTGGGTGATCCACGCGGCGATTTTGTCGACCTGCTCCTTGGTCAGCGGGTCCCCTTGCGGCGGCATCCGGCCCCGGCCGGTCGCCGTGACCTTCTGACACAACAGGCTGCCGGCCGGGTTTCCGACCATCGCCACCGGTCCCTTGCCACCCCCCGCCTTCAACAGTGCGAATGTCGACATGTTGAGTCCCGCCCGCGGGTTGTCGTCTCCGTGACATCCGGTGCAGCGCGCCGTCAGG
Source organism: Planctomycetales bacterium (assembly GCA_044359065.1). Taxonomy (GTDB): domain Bacteria; phylum Planctomycetota; class Planctomycetia; order Planctomycetales; family Planctomycetaceae; genus JAIXZD01. The sequence goes on from JBIKMW010000064.1 coordinate 16,876, forward strand.
ATCGGGGCGATGTCCTTGACGAAGCTGATGCCCCCCGCCGCCCCGGGTGCGCCGCCACCCTTCTTCTTCGCAATCCCCGCCCGACGCAGTTCGATCTGCTTGAGCAGCGGCAACACGGTTTTGTCGTTCTCGGGCAACTTGGCGTCGGCGACGATCTTCTTCAGCGTCGACTCCGCGTTGTCCAGAATCTTCTCCGCTTCGTCGGTTTCCTTTTTGGTGACGAGCCCCTGCACCTTGCCGAGTTCTTTCTTGACCTCGGCGACCTCCTTCTTCTGTTCGGCCGTCAACGCGGCAAACAGGCTGCCCGCCACAAACAGCGCCCCGAACAGGGCGGCGCAGGCGAGCACGGGAAACCGGGCGATCAAGCGGGCGGGGCGACGCATGGGACGACTCGCGGAGAGTGGCGGGCGGGGCGCATCGCCCCGAATTTGTGATCCGCGCGACGGTCGCCGCGCTCCCCTCGATTATAGCCGACGTTCGGGACGGTTTGCACGACGACTCCTTGGACGACAAGCCTGGTGCGTTGTTCGCAAGGTGTTGTGGGTGCGGGTGTTGGCGGTGCGGGGGATTTGGCGTTACCTGCGGGTGTTCGCGAATGGCGCTCGGTCGACCCCCGAAAACGTGAGTTTTCGCATGTTCTTTCCCCACGCCGCCAACGAGTCGGGTCGGTATTGCGCAGGATGAGGCGCCGGTGTTCCCGCCCCCTTCTCGCGGCAAGGGACGCAACGACTTCCCGTCTTCGTCCTGTGGCCCGTCTCCGTCCTGTGGGGCGTGGTCGTGTTGACGGTCGCACGGCGACATGTGTCGACCGAAGCGTGCCTGGCCGAGCTGCGCCGCAACGAACCGCTGCGGCGACTGATCGGCATCGAATCCGAAGGGGGCGTCCCCTCGAAGTGGAACGTCTCGCGGTTCAAGGAAACGCTCGGCGAACAGCCGCATCGACACGTTGCTTAAAGGCGTGTTCGAGACGCTCGTGCGGAACCTGGCCGAGGCAGAGCCGACCTTAGGGCGCCGCACCGGGCAACCAAACGTCGGCAACGGATAGCGTTGACCACGCAACCGGCTCCGGAATGGCACCGAGCGGGTCCGGCTGTCCTGTGTCAGTCCATGCGATTCGTCTTTCGCAAGGCAAGTGGATGAGGTTTCCGGCCGAAGTCGGATGCAGCGTCAGGCGTGCGCCAAGCGGGGATCGAATGCTGCGCCAGATTGAGGCACATCGACGGAAGGCGCGACGACCGGGCACGCCACAACGCGATAGGTTGCAATTCGCAGGTCTCGTCGCGGCCAAGCGTCGACGCCCCCCTCCGAGCGCAACCACCCGAAGGTGTCGAGGTCGTTTTGGTGGGCGCGCGGCTGGATGTAGATGACCCGGATGTCGCGCGGGACACGCTCGAAGGACTCGCGAACGCGCTGAAGTGCTTGCGACAGGACCTCGCCGTAGAAGGGATTGAACAGAAAGACGACCGTCGCATCGTCGGGAGGAGGCTGTTCGGCGGCGTTGGATTCCAGGATTTCGATGGGGGGACGGGGGGATGGAAGTCGTGCGGCCTGAACGTTCGCCCGGCCCAATGACGCCATTTCGGGGCAAAGTTCGAAGCCAACGATCCGACGGAACGGATACCCGGCCCCGACGAACAACACTCGACCCTTGCCGCAACCATAGTCGAGCAGCACGTCGTCGGCGGTGGGGCGGGACCAGTCCAGTGCGCGGGCGATCAACTGATAGTCGCTGGGTTGATACTCTTCGAAGTCGCGAGACAGCGCCGCGGCTCCCACGGCGGAACCGGTCGGCACGCCGAATCGCCGCTCCCAACGCGACTCCTCCCGCCGATAGCGGAGCCAAGCGATCGTCCGCGCGACGCCGTCCTCGCGCAGTCGCGAGCAAATTCGGGAGAAGGCGATGAACAGGCGGCGCATGGTCGATTCGTCCGTGGCGAAGGAACTCAGGCGGGACGTGGCGGTCTTTCCACAAGCACTCGGAACACGCAATGTCGCTGAGCGCCGCACTCGCGGCGCCGCGCTCAACGCGAAGGCCGATTTGCTCGCGCGCCGCATTTGGAAAATCTACACCTCGACCCGCCCCGAGGGGTTCGCGCTGGTGCTTCGAATCCCCGAACGACGACCGCGGGGCGCCGCCGCGACCGAAGGGGAAGGTCTTCCCGCGACGTGGCTCTTGTGCAACGTGACGGGTTCGCCGCATCTCCGTCGATCGGCGAGCAGGCGTTGGCCTCATCCATGCGCCATCATCGGAACAATCATCACCATCGGTTTCCTTGGAGATCTCCGCGCCATCGCGAGGGGGACGTCGTGGATGCGAGCTGGGCGCGGTCGGACGGGAGCGGAGGACATCTCGCCAAGGCAATCGGACGTAGGGTGAAGAAGACGACCGCACTCGCGCGTCGATTCCGATTCCGTCGATTCCGACGCCATGGTCGACGCCGTTGGGGATGCCACGCCCATTGGTGCCCATGCCTCTCATGACTCAGGTCCGGACACGAGCGATCATGAACGCTGCGACCGAATCCGCATCCTTGAACAACCGCACGGCGCCGTCCTCCAGGAACGGCTCCGACTCGGATGTCGCCGTCGACCTCGGATCTCTGGTTGCAGGGGTGCGTCTCCAGCAGCCGATTCGTGCGGCGGACGGAAAACTGTTGCTGGCGTCCGGCTTGGTGCTGACCGCCACGATTCTCGCGAAGTTGGCGAATCGCGGCATCGTCTCCGTGCGGGTGCACGCCAGCGAAGTGTCGCGGCTGACCTCGGGCGCAACCGACAAGTCGGCGCCTCGTGGCGACGTGCCGGAAAGTGCGAGGGCGCCCGGGACGCGTGCCGCAGCCGTCGGCCAGTTCGGAAATGTCCGATCGATTACCACCGAACTCGGACCAACCCGAAGCGGCCAATTTCGGTCGGGGCCGATTGCGGGGCCGTCCCCGTCCGTTCGTCCGACGGGAGCTATCCAGCGGGTCGTCCCGCTCGCCGCCAATCTCGGCTCGCTCAAGTGCTCGGGCAAGCTGCTCGCCAAGCTGGAGCGACATGGAGTCGCGCCGCATGCGCCGGATTGCATTGAAGCGGCCTCCCGAAACTATCAAGCGACGTTGCGCGGCGTGGTTGGTCTGTACGAATCCGGCAAGGAAATTCGATCGGCAGAACTGTCGACTCTGCAGGGGATTGGCGAAGAGTGCCTCGCCCACATGTTGGCCGACATCGATGTCTTCGTCCGGCAGTCGGGCATTCCCGAAGTCGACAAGTATCCGCCGAGACACGGTCAGCAAACGGCGATGTTGGCGATGTCGATGGGGCTGAACCTTGGGCTGGAGAAGGGGGACCTGATCGACCTGGGAACGGCCTGCCTGGTGCACGACTTGGGAATGCTGCACTTGCGTGAGGAGATCTATAACCACCCGGAGCGACTGACGACGCTGTCGTACCTGGAAATCACGAAACATCCCGGCATCACGTTCGACCTCCTGGCGAATGTTGAGCGGACCGCCGGAACGCCCCGTCTGGTCGCGTTTCAGATGCATGAACGGTGCAACGGCAGCGGCTATCCCCGGGGGCGAAGCGACGGGCAGATCCATCCGCTCGCCAAGATTGCCGCCGTCGCCGACAGCTACCTGGCGATGATCTCTCCGCGGCCGCACCGCGCCCCCATGGCTCCCTACGTGGCCGTCGAGCAACTGCTCCACGCGTCGCGTCAAGGCCTGTACGCCCCTTGGGCTGTGCGGGCGCTGTTGCGGAGCGTTTCGTTGTTCCCGATCGGATCGTCGGTCGAACTCAGCGACGGTCGCGCCGCGCGCGTGCTCCGCACGTGCGGCGACAACTACACCAAGCCGGTGGTCGAGGTGTGGACGGCGGGAAGCGTTTCCGGCGCTTCGGAGATCGTGGATCTCAACGAACCCTCCCGCCCCTCCGTGATCCGTGCGCTGGCCGGGTGAACGAGGTTCCCCGCGCGATTGCGCAGCGAAGCGCGAGAATTAGTCGCGAGTCCGACGCACGGAGAGGGGCGAGCCTTCGCAGGGCGCGACTCGCCCCCCAGTGCATTCAATCAACACGCGGCCAACATGCGTGACGATCTGGATCCGACGGGGTGATCCCGCCCCCAGGGGGTTGCCGCCAACCATTTCGGCAGCGATCTTGGCCCGCAAAAGGGAGGATTTCCCTTGGGGATGGTCGTGCAGCCCCGTATCATGCAGGGGATCGTTAGCGCTCTAATGAATCGAGGGAAGTCTCCGTGTTGCAATACGACTGGGAAAACAGTGTCGGTTATTGGATCTGTACGACCTCCACCGCGATCCGTCGTGCTCTCAACGCCGAACTGGCCGCCCAGCAAATCACGCTGAGACAGTGGGAAGTGTTGGCCTGCATCACGTTGGAAGGGGAACTGGCGCAGGGAGATGTGGCGGATCGCCTGGGGATCGAAGCGCCAACTCTGGTGGGGATTCTCGACCGCATGGAGCGCGATGGTTGGCTGGAACGCTACGGCTGTCCGGACGACCGCCGCAAAAAGCGGATCCGGGCCACCGAGAAGGCGGAGGCGGTGTGGAATCGCATGGCGGAGTGTGCCCATCGAGTGCGAGCCAAAGCGGTTCGGGACTTCTCCCCGGACGAATTGGGGCAACTGAAAACCCTCTGTGAACGCTTGCAAACGAACCTTGAGGCCGAAGGGGTGTCCGGCTCCGCCGTGTGCGGCGTCGCTGGGGATGCGCCTGACGCAAATGTGGATGTCGGTGGAATCGAGACGGTGAGAATCGGTTAGGGAACGGACTGCGAGTGCCGGCTCGGGAATCCCTCAGCCGCACGACACTTTTCGGGTGCATCAGCATGGTTGAGATGGTTGGCGAGCGGAGACTGGCGACCGGCACGCGCCGATGGGGGGCGTGTTTGGTTGTGGCGAGCGTGTGGACACTGGCGGGGGGCGAGGTGCGGGCCCAATTCGGCGGCCCCGCTCCCGTGAAGGTCGCTCCTGTCGAAAAGCGCACGGTGGCTGGCGAACAGGAGTTCGTGGCGACTGTCTTGCCGGGTCGGAAGACGATCGTCGGCTCCGCGGTCGAAGGGCGGGTCGAGGAGTTCTTCGTCAACGAAGGGGACTATGTCACGAAAGGAACCGTGCTGGCAAAGCTGCGGACGGGAACGATCCAGATCGAACTCGAAGAAGCCAAAGCGGAGTTGGAACTGCGTCGGCACGAACTGACGGAAATGAAAAACGGTTCGCGGCCGGACGAGATCGCGGAGGTCGAAGCACGGACGAAATCGCTCGAAGCTCGGGCCGATTTCGTGAAGTCCCGCTTGCGCAGGCAATCGCAGTTGTACGAGAAGAAGACCATCTCGCACGACGATTACGAAGACGCTGTTTCGGGGGCGGCGGTGGCCGAGCATCAGCTGCGCGAGGCGCAAGCCCAGTTGCGGTTGGTGCAAGAAGGGCCTCGCAAGGAGAAGATCGCCCAGATGGCCGCCCGTGTGAAGGCTCAGGAAGAGGCGGTCAAACACATCGAGGATCGCCTCGACAAATTCACGGTCCGATCTTACTTCGACGGATACATCACTCAGGAGTTGACCGAGGTCGGTTACTGGATGAAATCGGCCGAACCGGTGGTCGAGATGGTCGCGCTCGATCATGTCGAGGTGAAGGTCATGGTGCTGGAGGATTACGTTCCGCACTTGAAGCTCGGCCAGGCGGTGACGGTGACTCCGTCGGCCCTCAAGGGGGAGACGTTCGAGGGGGTGATCGAGCGGATCGTGCCGCAGGCGGATGTGCGGTCGCGAACGTTTCCGGTGCATGTTCGCGTCGAAAACCGGATGCGGGACGGATTGCACATCCTGAAAGCGGGAATGTTGGCCAAGGTCCGTTTGCCCGTGGGTGACGAACATTCGGCGCTGTTGGTTCCCAAGGATGCCGTCGTGTTGGGGGGGCCGTCCCCCGTCGTGTACGCCGTGCGTCCCTCGCCGATGGATGCGAAGAAGCTGGCTGTCGTCCCGGTTCCCGTAAAACTGGCCAAGGCCACCGGGCGGATGATCGAGGTGACGGCGGAATTGACGCCGGGCGAGAACGTGGTGATCCAGGGGAACGAGCGACTGCGTCCGGGTCAGGAAGTGGCGGTGATTCCCTCGGACCCGGTCGCCAAGCCGGAGGAAACACCCCCCTCGACAACCCCCGCCCCCGTGGTCGCCGAGAAATCCACGGACAAGTCTGTGGCCCCACCCGCTCCCAAGGTCACCGGCAAGACCGCAGCCGTCACCGACGAGTAATGACAGCCTTGTTCGCGTTGTCGTTGGCGATTCTCACGCTTTGCGACATGCGCCTTGTGCCTTTGTTTTCAGACAGAACGTCCCGAGCGGAATCTTGTTTGAGAGTGCTTCGTTAACACAAGGTCACGAAGGCACCACGAACGAGTTCTTCCCGCCGCGTCACCCGCCCGCCGTACGGAATCCGCCATGAATCTGATCGAAGGCTTTGTGCGGAACCCGGTCAAGGTGACCGTTGGCGTGCTGCTGGTCGTGTTGTACGGCTTGCTCGCGGCGTTTCAGATGCCCATGCAACTGACGCCCGAAGTGCAGATCCCCAAGCTGTCGGTCGAAACCCGCTGGATCGGCGCCAGTCCGCAGGAGATCGAGCGCGAGATCATCCAGGAGCAGGAGGAGCAGCTCAAAAGCGTCGAGGGGATCACCAAGATGACCTCCGAGAGCCAGGACTCCATCGGCACCGTGAACCTTGAGTTCGCCATCGGGACCGACATGAGCGAGGCGCTCCTCAAGGTCAACACCAAGCTTGCCCAGGTCCCCGAGTACCCCGAAGACGCCGACGAACCGGTGATCAACACGTCGAACTCGTCGGACCGGCCCATTGCCTGGTTCATCCTGTCGCAGAAGCCACCGTCCGCGGAGAGAATCCGCGAATTCGCGAAGGGGCATCCCGAGGCCGCGGCGGACCTCGAGCGCGTCGCCACGGCCGACAGCGAGGGATTGCGATTGTTCCGCCTTCGCAAGGTGGTCGCCAAGCATCCCGAGTGCGCCGAACTGCTGCCCGAAGACCTCGATGTGAGCACGCTGCGGCGGTACACGGAGGACTTCATTGAGACACGTTTCGAGCAGGTGATGGGAGTGTCGAACTCGAATGTGTTCGGCGGTCGCGAGGACGAAGTGCAGATCGTCGTCGATCCTCGGAAGTTGGCCGCGCGGTCGCTCACCATCGACGACATGCGTCGCGCGCTTCGCGGCCAGAACAAAGACACCTCGGGCGGCGACTTCTGGGAGGGAAAGCGCCGCTATGTCGTGCGAACGTTGGGGCAATTCCGATCACCCGAGCAGGTCGAGAACACGATCCTCGCCCGGCGGGACGGCGCGCCGGTGTATGTGAAGGATGTCGGGCGCGTGGAATTGACGCACAAGAAGCCGGACGGATTTGTGCGCCGATTCGGAGAACACTGCATCGCCGTGAACGCGCTGCGCGCGGTTGGCGCGAACGTCCTCGACGTGATGGACGGCCTGCGGGGGGCGACGAAGGAGATCAACGAGAATCTGCTGGCCCCACGGGGCCTGGTGCTCACGCAGGTGTACGACGAAACGGACTACATCCACTCCGCGATGAACCTGGTGCGGGACAACCTGCTTGAAGGGGCGGCGCTGACGTTCGTGGTGCTGCTGTTGTTCCTGAAGAGCGCGCGATCGACCCTCGTGATTTTCGTGCACATCGTCGTGAGCACGATCGGGGCGTTCCTCATCATGGCACTCATGGGACGGTCGCTGAACGTGCCGGCCCTGGGTGGGCTGGCCTTTGCCGTGGGGATGCTCGTCGACAACGCGATCGTGATGCTCGAGAACATCTATCGCCGACACCAAAGCGGCGAGGACCCCGTCACCGCATCGGTTCGGGGGGCGAGCGAAGTGTGGGGAGCGCTGCTCAACGCGACGATCGCCAACCTCGCGGTGTTTATTCCAATCCTGTTCGTCAAGGAAGAGGCGGGGCAGTTGTTCCGCGACATCGCGATCGCCATCAGCGGAGCGGTAGGGCTGTCGATGCTGGTGGCGATCGCGGTGGTGCCAACGGCGGCGCGGCGGTTGCTTCGCCCACACGACGAGGTGCGGCGCCCGGCTTTATGGCGGCGATTCGTTCCCGGTTTCGTCCAGCGTCTGATGACGGGCGTGCTGTGGATGTTGGCGATGGTCACGATCCGTCCGCTCGACTGGCTGGGGGGCCGATTCATCGATGCCACCGTCGGCACCAACCGGATCATCCAGAAGTCGATCTTATTGCGGCTGGTGGTTGTGGGGGTGTTCCTGTTCGGCTCGCTCGGGTTGACGTGGTTCATGTTCCCGAAGACGGAGTACCTCCCCAACGGCAATCGCAACCTCATCATCGGGATTCTGCTGCCGCCGCCGGGTTACAACCTCGATCAGCTCAACTCGATGGGGCAGATCGTGGAAGACACACTGTTGCCGTATTTCGACCGCGACCCGACCGACGCGCCGAATCCCGCGTTGCCGTTCCCAGCGGTGTCGGACTTCTTCTACGTGGCCCGCAACCGACAGGTGTTCCTTGGCGTGCGTGCGGTCGATCCGATGCAGGCGGGCAAGCTGATTCCGTTGGTCATGAGTGTGCAGGCGAAGATGCCCGGCACGTTCGGCTTCGCGTTCCAGAGCAGCCTGTTCGAGCAAGCCCTGCAATCGGGCCGGTCGATCGATGTGGAAATCTCGGGGCCCGAGTTGGCCGGATTGGTGAAAATCGGGGGAGAAGTGTTGGGCCGCACCCAGCCGGTGTTCGCGGAGATCACCAAGGAGCCGGTGATGGCGGTGCCGAGGCCGAGCCTCGACATGTCGAATCCCGAGGTGCACATCCTGCCGAAATGGGATCAGGCGGCCGACATGAACATCACCGCAGCCGAACTCGGTTACGCGGTCGACGCGCTGGTCGATGGCGCGTATGCGACGGATTACTTCCTCGGCGGCGACAAGATCGACCTGCGGATCAAGGGGGAGGACGAACTCGCGAATCAAACGCAGAACATCGCCTCGCTCCCCATCGCCGTCCCGGGCGGGATGGTGGTTCCGCTGGAAGCGGTCGCCGATGTGAGCATCTCCAGCGGGCCCGAGCAAATCGATCACCGCTCGCGACAGCGCACGATCAAGATCCAGATCACCCCCCCGGTCAGCGTGCCGGTCGAGCAGGCGATGGATCTGATCGAGAAGAAAATTCTTTCGCCGCTCCGCGCGGAAGGTAAGGTGGGAACCGACTATCAAATGACCCTCGCCGGGACGGCCGACAAGCTTCGCTCGACGTGGCAATCGCTGAAGTGGAATCTCGCACTGGCGGTGCTGATCACGTACCTGCTGATGGCGGCGACGTTCGAATCGTGGCTGTATCCGTTCGTGGTCATCACGACCGTCCCGATCGGGGCCGTGGGAGGCTTCATCGGGCTGCAACTCCTCAATCAATGGCTGTTGGCCCCGATGGGGGCGGTGCAACCGCTCGACGTGCTGACGATGCTCGGCTTCGTGATGCTGGTGGGAACGGTCGTGAACAATCCGATCCTGATCGTCGAACAGACGCTCGTGCATTTGGACGAGGGTCTGCCGCTGCGGGAAGCGATTCTCGACAGCCTCCGCTACCGCATCCGCCCCATCTTCATGACGACGTTGGGGGGCTTGGCGGGACTGCTGCCCTTGGTGCTCGCTCCAGGGGCGGGTGCCGAGTTGTATCGTGGAATCGGTGCCGTCTTGTTGGGAGGCCTGCTCGTCTCGACGGTCGTGACGCTGGTGTACGTCCCGGCGGCGTTGACGCTGACCATCGAGATCAAGAACGGCGTATCGTGGCTGCTGGGTTGGCAGCGTCCGCCGGATCAAGCGCCGCTGACCGCCCCCGAAGAGATCGTGCCGCCACGCCGCGGGGAATTCGCGGGAGGGGCGGGAACGTGATTCGTCACCGATTGAATCCGTGTGGTTGAGAGCGTGAGTGGTACGGAGTTCCGGTCCACCAACGACGGGAACCATCTTGCCCGGTAGGCTCATCCCCGGCGATACTCCGCGCCACGAAGCTCACGCTTGCGGACACGGAGGCACGCGCCCCCGTTTCGCGACGGAATCCACGAGGAAAAGGACGGAGCCATGCGTCGCGGGATTCGCACGTTGATCGGAACCTTTCCGGCCTTGATCGCGCTGGTATGCGCGGGGCATGTGTTGGCGCAAGGCCGCTCGGCTCCGGGGTCGGCACTGGTCACCGTCAACAAACAGGCGATCTCCGCCGCGGATCTGGAACGGATGTACGCGACGCGACGGGTGCCGGTCGAGAAGCAGCCGAAATTGCGGCGGGCGTTTCTCGAGGAGATGGTGGATGCGGAAGTGATGCGCCAATTCCTGGCCAAACAGCGCGTCAAAGCGGACCCGAAACTCGTGCAGCGGCAGGTGACGCAGATCCTCGGGATCGCCGCCGAACAGGGAGGGGATGCTGCGGCGGTCCTGCAGGCCCAGGGCTACACCGAAGAGTCGCTGCGGAAAGAGTTCGAACTGCCGTTCGCGTGGCAGGCGTACGTCGAACGGGAGTGGTCCGACAAGAAGCTGCGCGAATTCTTCGCCGCGCGCCACGAGGAATTCGACGGCACCAAAATCCGGGCGCGGCATATCTTTTTTAAGGTCGACACGTCGCAGGCTTCACCGGAGCTTTCGGCCGCTCTCGAGCAACTGCGCGACCTGCGAGAGCGAATCGTCACGGGGGGGGAGAAGTTCGCGGATGTCGCGGCGACGGTGTCGGAAGCGCCGACCCGCTCCCAGGGGGGCGATCTGGGGGAATTCACCTGGCATGGCAAGATGCCCGCCCCGTTCAGCGCTATCGCCTTCAAGCTGCGCCCCGGCGAGGTGAGCGGCCCCATTACCACACGGGCGGGCGTCCATTTGTGCCAACTCGTGTCGAAAACTCCGGGCGACCTCGGCCTCGAAGACGTTCGCAAGGAAGTGTTTGCGCGAGTCGTCGCCGAGGAGTGGACGAACACCGTGGCCCGGCTTCGCAAAGAGGCGTCGATCACCTGGAACGACGCCTCAGGGAGATAGGAAGCCGCTGGCGAGAATCGCCAGTCGCGATCAAGCGGCGCTTACCTGCGAACACGGTCGCCGTCAGGCGCGGCCGTGCGAATCGGTGACGGAACCCGCCCTTCCGGCTTCCAGCCGATCGCGCCCGGTGGGCCGAACGAAGCGTCGCCGCTCGTGACCGGGCCGCCCCCGTCCGCCGAAGACGTCCGTTCGGCCAGGTCCGCAACCGGCCCATCGATCTCGGCATGGTCGGTGATGACGAGACCGGCGGGCGACAGGAACGGCCCGTCGGCCCGCTGCATGGCCTGCATGGGGGAGACGCGGATGCCGGTCGCCGCGACGCGTTCCAAACCGGGATGAAACGCCAGACGGAACAACGACCAACGATCCATTGGACTCTTTTCGCGCCGGGTGCGCTCGCTCTGCAAAACGATCTCGGGCGTCCCGTATTCCGACAGCGCGTCCGCGTCCCGTGCCCGGGCGAGGACCAGCACCTCATCGGTCGGAAGGTTCGCGTCGCGCAGGAACGAAAGGTTGTGCACCACCTTGGCGCGGTTCGATTGCGAAAACTGAAAGCGAAACTCGTCGAGCGACCGCGTCGCCCCGTTGATGACGAGGGTTTTGTCGTCACCCACGTACTCGCGAACTTGCGACAGGAACACCGCGTCGTGCCGGGATTGGTCGAACCACTTTCCGGCGGCGACGTGCCCGCCCAGGAAGCCGCTCGCGACCAAACCGAACAGGAAGCCTCCCGCCAGACGAGGGCGGCTTTGAGTGAGTCCCCACGCGAGCAACACGCCGAACAGCGGCGCGCCGAGCGAGAGCAGTACGAGGTGCTCGGTCGACAGTCCCGTTTTGTGGCGTGTCAGCCACAAAGCCGCCGCGACGGGAAGGCCGATCGTCCCCAAGGCGGGCCAGGGGTTGCGCAGCCAGGCTGGTCCCGTCTGAAGGACCGCGTACAACCGCGCAAGGCCGAACGCCGTCAGAATCGACCAGGGGGTGACGGCGTGCAGCATGTAGTGATGGTGCTTGCCGGTCGGAATCGAAAACACGAGCGGGACCAGGATCGCCCAACCCCAGACGAACCGTTCCGCCGAGGATCGATCCTCCCACGCCTTCCGCCAGGTGACCGTCGCCGACCACGGCACCAGCGCGATCCACGGCGCGATGATCGTGGGCAGAAGCTTCAAATAGTAGTACCACGGCTGCGTGATGTCGGCGTAATGCCCGTCGAGGCGACCGCCGTGGTCGTACCACCACACCTGTGTGACATCCGGGAACCGCAACCACGCGGCGAACGGCCATGCCGCGGCGATCAGCGCGAACAAAGCCCAACCGGGAAGCCAGAAGTAGAACAGGATTCGCCGCATGTCCCGGGTCCCGAGCAGAAACGCGGCGATCGGGACCAGCGACATGACCGTGCCGAACAGCAGCCCCTTGGCCAGGTTCGTCAACCCCAACAGCGCGAACAGCACCGCCAATCGACGGGTGCGGAGTCCGACGAAACTCCGCGACCCCGGTTCAAGCGATTCGCCGCGCGAGAACTCGATGTGGACGAAACAAGCCACGGAGGCGGTCACCAGGGCGCAGAGGAAGATTTCGTCCTCGGCCAACCACGAATACTGGGCGATTTCGTACATCGTGGCGTGCACGCAACCGGCCAACAGCCCGACGCGCCGCCCGAAAAACACGCTGGCCATCCAGGCGGTCATCAGCACGCAGGCGGTTCCTGCAAGGGCCGGTGGAATGCGGACGATCCACAACGTGTCACACCGCCCGAACACCGACGCCACCGCCACCGTGATCCATTGCGGAAGGGGGGGGCTCTCCAGCCAGGGGCGGTCTCCGTTCTTGGGGACGACCCAATCGTGATCGGCCAACATCGTTCGCGCGGTTTGGGGCAGCACCCCCTCGTGCATCGTCATCGGTCGCCAGCCGAACAGAGAGAAGCCGAACAAGCCGAGCGAAAACAGGATCAGGAGCGTCCAATCCGCGCGGCTCAGCGAGTCGTGATTCGGCAAGTTCTCTCGGGAGTCCGCAGGCCCGCGGGCGGAAACATTCAACGACACGACCACCCTCCTTGATGGCGACGGGAGCCGCGAAAATCCTACGAGAGAGGGTCGCCCGCGGACACAAAGTCCGGGGACGACCGCTCCGACCGGGTCCCGAGGGGGGCTTCGTACCACAGATGGGTGGTTTGTGGAAAGCAGAGCCTGAAGCCGAATTCCTTTGCGGGGACCGGGCCTACCCCGGAAGCCGTGTCACTTCGCGTAACGGACTTAAAGACCGCAAAAAAGCTGCTGACAAGCATCTCGTGCGCAAGGCCACGCCGAGCACTCCGTCACGCAACCGTCGCGCTTCACACGCTTCCCCGCATCAGGTGCTTTGCAGCGGTTGGTGGCGGGCCAGAGCGGGGTCAGTATCGGGGAAGTCGGTTCGCAGGTGGGTGCCGCGGCTTTCGTGACGGGCTTGCGCCGCTGCAATTATCAGCTTCGACACCAACAGCATGTTCTGCAGCTCCCAGCCGGACGGGGTCGCGAATTCGCGAGGAGCGACGTATTTGTCCCAGAACTCGACCTGCTTTCCGGCGGCTTCCAGGCCGTCCCGGTGGCGACGGATCCCCACATCGCGCCACATCTCCGCCCCCAGCGAGTTGCGGAGGTCGACCAGATTCAACTCTTCGTCCTCGGCGGGTTGGGGCACGAAATCGCCAACCAACGGCAAGGCGGCGTACGTGTCGGGCATTTCCGCCGCCAACCGCGCGGCCCCGCGCCCGGCCGTCAGGCCGAACACCAGGCCTTCGAGCAGGCTGTTCGATGCCAAACGGTTCGCACCGTGCAATCCGCTCGACGAAACCTCGCCCGCCGCCCACAGACCCGGCAGCGTCGTGCGTCCTTCCGCGTCTGTGGAGGCTCCCCCGACCATGTAATGCGCTCCGGGGCGGACCGGGACCAGATCGCGCGTGATGTCGATCCCGAATTCGAGACACACCTTGCCGATGTGAGGGAAGCGCGAACGAGTGAGTTCCGCGGGCAAGTGCGTCAGGTCGAGGTACACGCAGGGATGCCGCGTCTTCTCCATCTGCGACACGATCGCCTGGCTGACCACGTCGCGCGGGGCCAGTTCACCGCGCTCGTTGTAATCAAACATGAAGCGCAGGCCGTGACAATCGCGGAGATACGCCCCCTCGCCGCGAACCGCCTCCGAGATCAGATGGCGCGACCCCCCCGCGATGTACAGCACCGTCGGGTGGAATTGCATGAATTCCATATCGCGCAGTTCGGCGCCCGCGCGAAACGCCACGGCGTGGCCGTCGGCGGTGGCGATCGCCGGATTGGTCGTCTCGCGATAGACCTGCCCCGCCCCGCCCGTGGCAATGATGGTTTGCTTGGCCCAGACCAACGTTTTCCCGTGACTGGGATTCCAGACGAGCGCTCCCCGGCACACCCCCTCGTGGGTGAGCAGATCAAGCACGAACGTTCGCTCCCAAAACTGCGCGTTCGCCAAACCGCGCGCCTTGGCGATCAACGCCCGCATCACTTCCTTGCCCGTGGCGTCTCCCAGGGCGTGCGCCACCCGTCTGTGCGAATGGCCCCCTTCCCGAGCGAGGGCGAGTTCGCCGTTCTGCATGTCGAACACCGCACCCCAGTCGATCAATTCCTGAATCCGCGTGGGGGCCTCGCGGACGACCAACTCCACGATCTCCGGACGGCACAGTCCCTTGCCGGCGGCCAGGGTGTCGGCCACATGATTCGAGAACGCGTCCACCGGATCGAACACCGCCGCGATTCCACCTTGCGCCCAGGCGCTGTTGGAAACGGCCAACACATCCTTGCTGATGACGATCGATTGCAGCGGCGACGCGACCTCCAGCGCCGCGCGCATCCCGGCGATCCCTCCGCCGATCACCAACACGTCGGTGAACACGTGCGGCACTCGACGAGGGTGGAATCGCGTTAGATAGCGGCGAAGCGGCGGGACGACGATCCGCGGGGCGGAGGGAAGTTGGCCGGGGACGGTCCGGGCGGAATCAATCTGCGATGCGGTCAACGCACACCTCTGGCGACGAATCGAACAAACCCCGATGATAACACCTGCCGTTCGTCGACGCGCGACGATCCGCTTGGCCCTTCCTTTCCCGTTCGCTTCGGTTCCCGCCTCGATAGCTCCACTCGGACGGTATCACACAACATGCCCGTCGTCCGCGTCCCTCCGCACCGAGACTCTCTCGTCCCACGGTCGTTCGCCGAATCGTTCTTTGTTCGACGAGCCGTCGTCGCCTGTTCGTGTTTGCTCGCGGGAGGCGTCTTCGCCGAACCGGTCCGGGCGGATGCGACCGCTCCTGCTGCAGGAGCGGAGTTCCGCAAGCTGTGGGACGCCCCCCTTTCCGTCACATGGCCCGGGATCGAATTGCGGACCGCTCTGGGGCGATTGACAGACGCCCGAGATGTTGCCGTGCTCGTCGACCGCCGCGTCGATCCGTCGACCGAGATCCGCCTCGAACGGAGCGACATCCCGCTCGGCCACGTACTCTCCGACCTGGCAACGGCGTCACGATCGGGCCTATCGCTTGTGCGTCACGCGGTGTATCTCGGACCGGTTGAGACCGTGCGTCGCCTCCGGACGATCATTGAAGTTCGTGAAACCGAGTTGACGGCGGGCGGCACTCGCAACGTGGACGAAGCGACCTGCAAGGCCCTCCTTCGCGGTCGAGATTTTGCGTGGGACGACTTGGCGGAACCGAGGGAACTCGTGCTCGATTGGAGCCGGCTGTACGGCTTGGAGGTGGTCGGCGTCGAACAGCTCCCGCACGACCTGTGGGCCGCCGGCCGTTGGCCCGAACTGACGGCCACCGAAGGGTTGACACTGCTGCTGTGTCAGTTCGATCTCGGTTTCGAGTGGCGCGAAGTCGATGGGCGCGTTACCGCCATCACAATCGGGCCGCTTCCGGAAGACCCCCGGGTCGAACGGAGCTACACGCCCCCGCGCGGATCGACCACCGTCGAGCTGATAGATGCCTGGAGGTCCGAACGTCCGCTCGCACGTATCGACGCGGTGGGCAAACAGTTACGCGTCTCGGCCACCGTCGAGGATCACGAACACTTCGCGTTGCTGCTCAAGTCAGGGGCGAGAACGGGGCCGGACGCAAGGCCCCGATCCCCGAACGCCTCGAAGAACGCGGACTCGATCGCACTCAAACGCTTCACGCTCAAACTCGCGGACGTTCCCGCGCAAGCGCTGTTGGACACCCTCGCAAGGAACGGCGACGCTCGGCTGACCTATACGCACGATCGTGCCGCCTTTGAACGGGCGGGTATTGCGTTCGGAAAGAAAGTGTCCGTCGACGTGAAGAACGCGGACATCGACCAATTGCTGTCCCAGATCGCGCGCGGATTGGGGATCGATTACGAGCGCCGCGACCGCGAAGTCGAGTGGAAACTTCCCGCCGACCGTCGTTCGGGGACGGCCCCCGCAGCGCGGGGGGCGAACCCGTGAGCGGAACAGGCGACGAGGCGGCGGAAATTCGTCACGAAAATGTGCCGGAGTCGGCTCTGTTGGGGGTTGCGGCGGACCTCGATCCCGACGCCCTCGACGCCCCCTTGGGAACGCGGGTCCTGGGCCGCGCGTTTCAGGTGTGGCGGGAAGTCGCCAGCACGAACGACTTGGCGCTGAAGGCGGCCACCGTCCGCGCGAACGCGGGGTTGGTGATCGTCGCCGATTCGCAGTCCGCCGGACGAGGCCAGCGTGGTCGCGATTGGCGAACGCCGCGCGGCAGCGCCGTGCTGTTGTCCGTCGTGCTGTTTCCGGAACCGCCGTTGGATCGGCCGGAATCACTTGTGACGGTTACCGCCGTAGCGGTCGCGCGCGCACTGGCCCCTTTCGTCGACTCTCCACCGCAAATCAAATGGCCGAACGACCTGTACCTTAGGGACCGGAAGGTCGGCGGAATTCTGGTGGAACGCAACGTCGGGACGGTGGTCGGCATCGGTCTCAACATGCATGCGGCCCCCCCCGACGATGCCGAGACGCGCGCCACGTGCGTGGCCGCGCACTCGCGCTCCGTCCCGTCGCGGACCCGCGTGATTCAAGACCTCGTGCGTTCCTTGGACAATGTGTGCATCGAGGCGTGCGACGGGGGCCTGCCCCGCCTGATTGCCGAATGGAAGCGATCCGTCCTGTGGCTGGGGGAACACGTGCGGGTCGAATCCACCGGCGGCACCGTGGAAGGGACGCTGGTCGACCTCGACCCGACGACCGGCCTCACGTTGCGAACCGCGCTGGGGGGTGTCACGTTCCTGCCAGGAGGAAGCGTGTTGCGGCTGCGGTGCGGCGAGAATCCCGCCGCCGCGCCATGACCCGCCACGGCGGGGTCGCTTAAGATTGGATTCACGACGGCGCC
This sequence comes from Planctomycetales bacterium, assembly GCA_044359065.1. Taxonomy (GTDB): domain Bacteria; phylum Planctomycetota; class Planctomycetia; order Planctomycetales; family Planctomycetaceae; genus JAIXZD01. The sequence goes on from JBIKMW010000064.1 coordinate 34,292, forward strand.
TATTCGTCCCCGATACCCGCGGAGCCAACCCAGATGCGAGTGTTGATCGTCGGTTGCGGAGGGATCGCACCGTTCCACCTCGAACCCCTTTCGCGCGATCCACGCGCGCGGATCGTCGGCCTGTGCGATCCGAACAAGGACAATCTCGAAGCGGTCCGCTTGCGGTTCGCGCCGGATGCGCTCGTCGGCGACGACTTGGCCAGCCTCGTCGAACGTGTTGAACCCGACGCGGCGGTCGTGCTCTCGCCGACTCAGCTCCACTTCGAGCACGTCAGGACTCTGTTGGAGCGAGGCGTTCCCACGCTTTGTGAAAAACCGCTTGCCGAATCGCGATCGCGCATCGCGCGGCTGGTCGAACTGTCGCGGGACGGGGGTGTTCCGCTGTCGATCGCTTATCAACGCCGCACGTTCGCCACCTATCGCACGTTGCGCCGCGAAGTGCTGTCGGGACGGTGGGGCAAGGTCCAATCCGTGACCAGCCTTTCCACGGAACGTTGGATTCAGGTGTACGGCGGCACTTGGCGGGACGATCCCGGCTTCAACCCCGGCGGCTTCGTGGGGGATGCGGGCAGCCACAAGGTCGACATGTTGTTTTTCACGACGGGCCTGGCTCCGCGGCAAGTCGTCGCCCACAGCCAGCGACGCGGGCACGGCGTCGATGTCGTCACGAACGCGGTCGGCGTGTTGGGCGAGGACACCAGTCTGACGATGATCAGCGTCGGCGACGCGTCCCATTACCGCGAGGAGTTGACGGTCCACCTCGACCACGCCGATTTCCTGATCCGCGACGGCAAACTGCTGATCGCCCGCAACAATCGGATCGACGAAGTGCGCGCCGTCGGGACATGGGACACGCCCGTGGCATGGGCGGGTGCCGGTTCGCCCCACGCACGCGACCAGGTGGCTGTTGCGGACGAATCCCTCGCACCTCCCACGCTCGAGCCGGGATCAACTCCCGTCGTCGCGTTTCTCGATCATCTGCTCGCCGCCGCCCCCAACGTCGCTCCCCCGGAAATCGCCCTTCCCGTGTGGGATTTCACGGCCGCGCTGATGCGATCGGCTCGCGAGGGACGGGCGGTGGACGTGGTGCCCGCCGAGTCGATGTGAGCAGGTGGATTCTCGCGTAACAACACGCGGTGCGGACACCAAAGCGGAATGCCGCGGTTGGCGTGGCGAGCCGCTCCTCGGGTCATTCGATTCCCTGCGGGATCGTTTCGCGATTCCCGATCCGGGATCGCATCCGCTTGCATGCGCCGCCGGGGTTTCCTGAAATGCCTGTGCGTGACCGGTCGGGTCGCGCGGCAATTCACGAGTGTTTCCGAGGGGAGTGGCGAGATGACGCGCGACGATGTGCTCATGGATACCGAGGAGCGGATGGAGAAGGCCGTGGGCAACCTGCAGGGACAACTGCAGGGGATCCGTACCGGTCGCGCCACCAGCGGCTTGGTCGATTCGATCAAGGTCGACTATTACGGCTCCGCCACACCCATCAAGCAGCTCGCGAGCATCACCGTTCCCGAACCGCAGCAGATCGTCATCCGCCCCTTCGATGCGGGGGCGCTGGGGGCGATCGGCAAAGCCATCCAGGGGAGTGATGTCGGTCTGGCCCCGAATTCCGATGGCCGCGTCATCCGGTTGAACGTTCCCCCCTTGTCGACTGAACGCCGCAAGCAGTTGGTCGCCCGCGTCAAGGAAGTGGCCGAGGAAGCCCGCGTCGCCATCCGCAACATCCGCCGCGATGGCAACAAACACGCCGATCAACTCGAAAAGGCGAAGGTCGTCACCGAGGACGACCTCGAAGCCCTCAAGGAGGAAGTCCAGGAGTTGACCAAGACCTACGAAGGTAAAGTCAACTCGATGGCCGCCAACAAGGAAAAGGAAGTGATGGGGGACTGACGAACAACGTCGGCGGTCTCGGGAAGAACCGATTTCCCGCGACCGAAATTGGCTGCCAACGGAGTTCGGACCATACCGAGCGGCTGTCCTCGTCGACAGCCGCTCTTCATTTTCGGAGTGTCGCCGTGCCCCACCAATTCCGCATGCTGTTGGCGTCGATCCTGCTCGTTGTTTGTGGAATCGTCACGCCGTTGGTTCGGGCCGACGACAAGGTTGCCCCTGCGACCGTTTCCGACTGGCATCTTCTCGAACCGGTCTGGTCCGCCCCGGTCGTTCATGGCGAAAGCACGGTCCTGTTCCGCGAAACCGAAGCTGGCCCGCTCGTCGGTCGTCTTGCGTTTCCCATCGACGAAATCCTGCTCGTCCAAAACGCCAACCGCGAGAAAACCTACACAGAGGCCAGCGGCCTGCGTGTCGACAAGGCGACCGGACGTATCGAACTTCCCGCGTCGTCCGGTGCCCCTTTCATCAAGACCGCCGACCTGTTCCCCAGGGCCTTCGCTTTTTTCGGCGCGTAACGTGCAGGGGAGTTGTGGTGGAGTTTGACGGAGCTGTGTTCACGTTCACGGAGGGGGAGTTATGTCGACGGCCTGCGCGGG
>JBIKMW010000208.1:0-3126 GCA_044359065.1 Planctomycetales bacterium
CATCTCGAGTTGGATGGCTTCGATGGATGTTTCTGAGGGCAACCATTTGTGGTGAAGTATCTGAGATGCCGGTTGATTGGGTGGCACCACTTCTTGTGGGGCAACAGCGTGTCCACTGTATTCAACACCTGCTTGAGTGGCTAGGCGAACCATACTCGGAGACAATGGTGTCGACGCTCGCCGAACCGCGTCTTAGGGTGAAATCGCCTCGCAACGACGGACTTACTCAAGTGGCTAAGAGTATCGCAGTCCCGGACGACCTATCGCGATTTTACGGAATCACTAACGGGCTCTCGTTTCCCGCCACGCCCGACATGCCGTCAATTTTTTCATGTGAACATCTGTGGGTAACTGACGACGAGTGGGGTGGATATACTACGCTACCAGTATTCATTGTAATTGGAGGAGATTACGAGAGCGGCTACTTGCTTTGCGATGTAGGTTCTTGCGGCAATTGCTTGTGGTTGCGATCTGTGGACGGCGAGTGGTTTAGATTGGGAAGTATTCGGCTGCTCTTGCGGGAACTCATCACGATTTACTTGGGGCAAGAGGGCGGCTCTTTCGGAATCGCGATTCAGTCCGGGCGATTCGACAAATTTCCGGAGTTCCCACGTCAGTAATCTCGACGACCGATCAGCGGGGGTGCGTCCACGAGTACGACCGGGACGAGCTGGGTCGGGTGACGGCCATCGTGTCGCACGACGCTCTGGCGGCCAGGAACATCGTGAACGAAGTGCGGCGGACGTATAACAGCTACGGCCAGGTGGCGACGGAGTGGCAGTCGCACGCAGGAGCGGTGAGTACGAGCAATACGCCGCGCGTGCAATACTCTTATGCGGACGGTTCGAGTAATACGCTTCGTCCGACGGGGGTGACGTATCCGAACGGGCGGGTGGTGGGGTGGTCGTACGGGACGGCGGGGACGCTGGGGGACCTGTGTTCGCGGGTGACGGAGATCAAGGAGGGGCTGGCGGCGCGGGTGGAGTACGCGTATGTGGGTCTGTCGGGGGTGGTGACAGCCACGTATCCCGAACCGGGTGTGGCGTACACGCTGGTGGGAACGGCGGGGGTGTCGATCCGGAGACGGGGGATGTGTATCGGGGGTTGGACCGGTTCGGGCGGGTCAAGGACGCGTATTGGTATCGGGCCAGTCTCGTAGGTCAGGCTCCTGCCTGACTTCCTGGCCAGTGCTCCAGACGCTGCCTTGAGCGTCTGAGAAGCGAAGCAACAAGAGGGCATCACCTTCGACACTGGTCCTCGAAGGCCGCCTTGTTCGTCAAACGGGGACCAGAAAAGGGGTCAGGTCCATTTGATCGACGGGCAGCCCTTGGAAACTTGCCGGGGGCACCCACTCGCTCGACTATCCGCGTGTGCGACCGACGCGTTAAAGTTCGCGGTGAGCCCGCATCTGTTCGGGCTACGCGCTGCGAGTGAACCGGCGCGGGAATTGTGGACGGGAATTTGAACGGCGTATGGACGACTCCGCACTGACTCGATTGTTCGTGGGGCTGGGAATCGGGCGGGAGACCGCCTGGTTGGCGGCCACGATCGTTCACGCCGCGATCGTGGTGCACTTCTTCGCCGTCTGCCCGGTGATTTTCATCTGGCTCGAGCGGAAGGTGGCTGGCCGGATTCAGGACCGCCTCGGCCCCACGCGCGTGGGGGGGAAGTTCGGGTGGCTGCAATCCGTCGCGGACGGGATCAAGCTCGTCCAAAAGGAAGACCTCTGCCCGGCGACCGCCGACGCGTGGTTGTTCAAGGCGGCGCCGTTCATCGTGTTCACCGGTTCGTTCGCGGCATTCATCTCGTTGCCGTGGAGTGACGGCTGGAGTCCGCTGGAACTCGACGCGGGGCTGTTCTTCATCCTGGCCGTGATGTCGGTCGAGGTGGTGGGAGTGATCTTCGGCGGCTACGCGAGCGGATCGAAGTGGTCGCTGTTCGGCGGGATGCGCGAGGCGGCGCAGGTCGTCAGCTACGAAATACCGATGGCGCTGTGCGCGATGGTTCCGGTGGCGGTCGCGGGGACGCTCAACGTCACCGAGATCGGGCGGATGCAAGCCGGGGGATTCTGGAATTGGTTCGTGTTTCGCGATCCGTTCTGTCTGATCGCGTTTTTCGCGTACTTCATCGTCGCGACGGCCGGCGTGAAGCGAGCGCCGTTCGACCTGGCCGAGGCCGAGAGCGAACTGGTCGCGGGATTCCACACCGAGTACAGCGGCATCCGCTGGTCGTTCTTCTTCATGGCCGAGTACGCGAGCATGTTCGCCGTCAGTGGATTGGCGGCGCTGTTGTTCCTGGGGGGTTGGCACTCGGGATTGGCGTTCGGTGCGGACCCGCTTCCCGCCGACGGTGTGTGGGGTTGGCTGTGGTCCGCCGCGGGGTTCGGCGTGTTCGTGGCGAAGGCGAGCGCTCTGGTGTTCGTCCAGATGTGGGCGCGCTGGACCTTGCCCCGCCTGCGGATCGACCAGGTGTTGGCCACGTGCCTGAAGTACCTGCTCCCCATCGGCTGTGCGCTGCTCGTTGGAGCGTGCGCATGGCCGCTCGTCGTGTATCAGGCGTCGGCGGCGCTGCACGAAGGACGAGGCCGCACCGTGCTGTTCGGCCCCGCGCTGGGAGAGACACGCGCTGCGAGCCTGGCGAAGTCGGCCGGGTTGGACGAGCGGTGAGCGGGGGTGCCGGGCCGAGCGTGTTGAAATTGCGCCGTTACCCGCCAAGTCGTGGGGGTAGTCACCGGCTCAATGGGTGAGAGGGTGGTCGCAACCACGGTGCTCAAGGCGTTTTCCTCTGTGTGAATCTGTGAAATTGGTGGATGAATCGGTCTTGCCATCCACAGATTTCGCAGATTCGCACAGATTTCCGACGGAAGACGAGCGGAGTCAGGGCGTGAAGGGGCGCGGATGGGGCGTGGTGACCCGACGCGAGGTGGAGCACAACCTCAAAACGCGCGAGTTGGCAACCGCATATGGAGTCCGCGGATGTCGTGAATGGTAGGGAGAGCGGGGAGAGCGGGGTCCCTCGCTCACGCTGCGGGTTTCCAAGAACCCAGGACCGCTTCGCGGAGCACAGTTTCCACCCAACCCCGGCCACACCCCCCCCACTGGACAGTCACTGAGCCGGTGGTTGGCG
>JBIKMW010000159.1:0-11284 GCA_044359065.1 Planctomycetales bacterium
GATGCCAAACGGCTCGTTGACCAGCCGCACCACATCGGCACCCGATCCGGTCAGGATTCGGTCCGTACCGCCACGAGTGATCACAACATCCCCGTCGTTACCCGCGTCGACCGTGTTGAGACCCGCACCTCCTTCCAGCGTGTCCACTCCGGCCCCACCCAGCAGCACGTCATCTCCCGTGCCACCGATCAGGGTGTCGTTGTCGGCTCCACCTTCCAAACGGTCATTGTCGGCCCCACCTTCCAGATGGTCCGAACCTTCGTCTCCAAACAGAATGTCCGGTCCATCATCCCCCAAGAGACGGTCGCCATCGGCACCGCCGTAAAGTTCGTCTCGATCGGGGCCGCCAAAGAGCTCGTCGATCCCTGCCTCACCACGAAGGACATCCGTTCCGGCATCGCCATAGAGGAAGTCGGGATCGGGACCACCCGCCAACACGTCGTTATCGTCGCCACCTAAGAGGGTATCCGTACCGGGGCCACCCAGCAGAGTGTCCGCGCCGGAGCCCCCTTCGCCACGATCGTCGCCGGAACCACCGTCCAGGTCGTCGTTCCCGGCGTCGCCGAACAGGCGATCGTTGCCTTCGCCGCCGCGAAGCATGTCACGGTCGTTGCCGCCGAACAACTCGTCCGGCCCAGCCTGCCCATCGAGAAAGTCTTCGCCATCGTCTCCAAAAAGCCGATCGGCCCCGGCAAAGACGGGTACGCCGGCGTCCGGATTGTCTCCGAAAATCCTGTCATTGCCAGCACCGCCGCGAAGTTCCCGATCGTCGCCGTCGTCTCCGGCAATCCAGTCATTCCCTTCATCGCCCGAGATTCTCGTGTCGCTTCCTTGCCCGCCCCGAAGTGTGTCGTCGCCCCGCCCGCCAAATACCTGGTCGATATCGCGACCGCCGCTCAATAGGTCGGCACCTTCCCTGCCGCGCAACAAATCGTCTCCGGGGCCCCCGAACAGAAAATCCCCACGCGGATCAGCATCGGCGACATCATTGCCGTTTCCGGGAAGTTGGCTGGCACGACCAATAAAGAATCCCGGCTGAACCTGATCCAGCGCAACGCCATACACACGAATTGCTTGACCGCGCATGTCGCCAGTGGGAAGACCAATATCGACGAACCCCCTTCCATTCTCCGTCCCGGGGGTCAACGCAAGGCTGATGAACGAACTGATTCGAGCCGGTCCCGGACTCCCGCCGACCACGAATGTGTCCACCCCCGGCAGGAAGTCAAAGGCGGACAGATCGATGCGGTCCCCCTCGGCGAAATTGAAGTCCTGGAGCAGGTCCCGCTTGTCGAAATCCAACACGCTCGAAACGACAAAAATGTCCGCGCCCGGCCCCCCCGTCAGCGAGTCACCACCCAGATTTCCGTCGAGAATATCGGCTCCTTCCCCGCCTTCGAGGATGTCATCGTCGATCCCCCCAAACAACCGGTCGTTGCCGAGGTCGCCGCGCAACGTGTCCATCCCCTCATTTCCGTAGAGAAAATCATTGTCTTGACCGCCGTTAATCGTGTCGCTCCCTGGGCCGCCGTAAATCGTGTCGATGCCGGCATTCCCATTCGCCGAGTCATTGCCGCCGCCGAGGAACAATGTGTCGTCGCCACCCAACCCACGAATGTCGCGATCGTCCCCATTGCCAAACGTCCGGGTGTCTGGCCCTTCGGTCAACTCGTTAGCCAAAACGATCCGCGACTCCAGCACCTCGATACTTGCCATCCGCTGTCCGCGACGAATCTTCGCCAAACGACCCTTCTTCAAATGCAAGAGTCCCGAGAAACCTCTGGAAACAGCACGGGAAACCTTCGCAACCGCTGACCGCGCAGCCTCGTCGGACAGAACTTGTTTCAACCGCATCTTATTCCCTTGTCCTGAAACCACGGGGTTGCCGGGCAATTCCCTATTGTGCACAGACAATACTATTAACGTCTTGAAATCACACATTCACGAATACACCCATGCCCACAGGCACAATGTCATTCATGTCCATGCTTGCGCGGCGCCACGAGAACCAACCGGGTCGGCCGCAATGCAGAGCCCCCTGTGTAGTGATGGCAAAACGCTTTCGCAGCACTCGCCCGAAGAGCACCCATGTATAAATCAGCGCCGCATGAGGCGGCACTCCTGTTTTCGTCGGTGTGAGTTATGCAATGCATGATACGCCACCAAAAATCGGACTCTCATCACAGAGAGCGATCTGACCTGTAGAGGTCGAAACGCAGCGGAAAAAGCGAGTTGAGCATCTGATGTTGGGAAGGAATCAGGCCTTCACTCCAACACACAAGGATGCCACCAAAATAAGGCACTGAGTGCCTGACGCGAAAACGAGCCTACGGAGGTCCTACGCACTCAACTGGTTATTGCACTCCGTCCAGTTCTCGATGTCAATCTCCCAGACGGTGCCTCATGCATTTTTCAAAAGTGCGAACGCGCTGACGGATCGGGGAAGTGAACTCTAGAAGCCGTTTCAAAACCCGGTTGTCGGCACGAGAACCTCGACAGGGGTCAACGCGGATCTGCCCGGCAGAGGGTTTTGAAACCGCTTCTAGAAGTCCGTCGAAAAAATCCCTGCCCAAGCCCCTCCGTCGGTTGCTGGGCTGGCACGGTGGACTTGCGGAGCGGCAGGGGGAGTTGTGGGCCAACGTGGACCAGTTGCCGCGATCGATCGGACACGTGCTCTACGAGAAGCTCAACGGATTGCTGCTCTGGCCGGGTTTTGACCGCCCCGCGTCCTGCTTGGCCCGCCTCGGGGACAAGCCTGCGAGCCGGTTCGGCGAACTCCGGACGGAGTATCGCCCCCATGATCCCTCCTCGTTGCGCGCGCCCGCCAACCCCGCACCATATTTCGATCCCCATCGAACAACGGCGCTCCCCGCCCGCGCCGCGCGACCCCCAAAACACCCCTTCCCACCCCCGCGCGAAAAAATCGCGCTCGAATTTCCCACGTTTTCATTTTCCAGAACGTGGGTTTTGCGCATGCCCCGCACGCCACATCGACCCGCAACCCGACATCCGGTTGCGCACCAAAAACAGCCCCAAAACGCGGCAATTGTCGTGTTTTCCCCGAATTCCTTCGCACGAATTGCGCCGTTCCCCGCCCCCAAATCGACCCGAAACCCGTTTCCGCCCCCACCCGCAATCCATGTGCGAATACCGCGCAACAAACCCGCGTGGGGTGACGGGACCATCCACCACACCAACCAAGCATGGGACGATTCACCCTCATGGCTTCACGCATCACGCCGTCATGCGTCGCGGACGGTGATACGCCCGCACGTCGACGACCCGCATCCCGGCCCGCCGCGCCGCCTCGATGCCCGGCTCCGCGTCTTCAAACACGACGCACCCCGCGGGGTCCACCCCGATCCGCCGCGCCGCCTCCAGAAAAATGTCCGGCTCCGGCTTGTGACGCACGACATCCTCCGCCGTCACGACCGCGTCGAACAGTTTGTCCGCGTCGATCACTTCCAGCACCCGCCGCACAATGCGGCGCATCCCCCCCGAGGCCACCGCCATCGGCTTCTGGCCACGGAAATGCCGCGCGACCTCCAACACCACCGGAATGGGCTGCACGGTGTCGAGCACCGTTTCGAACAACGCCTCCTTCTCGAAGGCCAGCGGCGTCGCATCGAGGTCCTTCCCCGCCCGGTCGATCACGTGCTTCGCGACCACCACCGTCGGCCAACCCCCCCACGCATAGAACTCATCCTCGTCGAGCGTCATGCCGTACTTGCGCAGCGTCGTGTCCCACGCCACGAAATGCGGCGGCATCGTGTCCGCCAACGTGCCGTCGCAATCGAAAATCAAACCGGTGACGCCCTCGACCGTCCGCACCAAATCCAACACGTCGCACCACCCTCGCCCGCACCCGCCCATGAACTTCCCCGACCTACCGACCTTGTACGGGAAACACCCGCTCGAAGGAATCGCGCGTGCGCCGCCGAGCCGGGCATTCCCACGCGACCACTACGGATTGTGGTCGGAACGGGGGGCAACCCCTGTTTGCCACAAAATCAACGAAGTCTTTGACAGACCGCGAATCGGCGGGTCTACTACGCCCCGTCGTTCGATGACGGTCGGTGACACTCGCCGCCGCAACGAACGACGCCGCACAAGGATGTGCGGTCGGAGTGAGGCGGTTCGCTCGGCCAATGATTCCGGGCACGAAACCGCAAGAGATCACCCCGGTGGTTGTGAAGCCGGACCTCGCTTGGAAAAGCGGGTCGGGCGGTCCGCCGGAGTCGGTTCAAGGAGGAACCCCGCAAGGCCGGCGACCCAAGGATAGTCGCCGCGTCCCGCCGTTGCAGCGGCGCTTTTTTGTCGTCCGTGTGGCGACAAACGCTCTCCCGAGAATTCCCGCGTCAGTCCGCGCGTCCCGCCGCGACCAACGCGAGTGTGTCGAGACCCGTACCCGCTTCCATGGATGGAAGCACGAACCCGCAAGGAGGCTGTCACTTTGTCCGCGACCCCGAAAAACGCTCCCGCCGTCCGCAAGCCCGTCATCGCCATCAACGGCGACTTCCGCCCGTCCCGCAAGGATGTCACCCCCCTGTCGTGGTTCAACACCGGGTATTACGACTCGGTCGCGGCGGCGAAGGGCTTGCCTGTGCTGATTCCGCCGTATGCGGACGACAACGATTTGCGTCAGATGCTCAAGATGGTCGACGGCGTGGTGCTGGCTGGCTGTACGCAGGACCTGGACCCCGCGCGTTTGGGTTTGGACAAGCACCCGTCCGTGCGGATCATGCCGCCCCGTCGCGAAGACTTCGACCGCCGCCTGGCGACGATGGCGATCGAGATGAAAATCCCCGTGCTGGCCATCGGTCAGGGGATGCAGTTGATCAACATCCTGTGTGGCGGCACGATTTCGCAACACATTCCGGAAGAGAACCCGCGAGCGCTGCACCACTTCGACCCGGTGGAAACGATCGCCCGCCACGTCATCGAGGCGATCCCCGGCGGCTGGATCGACTCGATCTACGGCCCCGGCGAAATCCGCGTCAACAGCGGCCACCATCAGGCGTGCCTGCAACTGGCCTCGCGGTTCAAGGTCTCGGCGACCTGTCCGGACGGCGTGATCGAAGCGTATGAATCGATCGACCCGTCCTGGTACTGCCTGGGTGTGCAATGGCACCCGGAAAGCGAAACGGCTTCGGCCCTCGACATGCAAATCTTCGAGCACTTCATGAAAGCGGCGGCCGGTGAAGCCGAGCAACCGGCGACGATTCCGATGCGCCGCGCCGCCTGACGCGCGGTCCCAACGCACCTTCGCCGGCCTGCCTTTTTTTGCAGAGTCCGCGCGTTGGGCGGGGGTTGCGATGTCTTGAGCAGAAACGCCGCGGGACCGCGGGCCGTCGTAAACAACGGTCCGTCGGTCCCGCGAGTTCTTTTTGGTAGCGGCGGCCCGACGCTGGTATCTGGCTCGGGCGGTTTGGGATCGAGCGCCTCAGCGAGACTTGCCGAACAGTGGTTGATGGCGATACGGCGTCTCGAGGATCAGCGTGCAGAGGCAGGTGACATACAACCGCCCCCCTTCGGTGGTGTGTTCGTCGGTGTGTCCGGTGGTCCGGAAGGGGTGCCAACTGCCTCGAACGGTACCCGCCTTTTCTTGTGCTTCCACCACCACGGCGGCGACCCGGCCTTGCCATTTTTGCCATGCCTCCCCTTGCAGGTTGTGCAACATCTGCGAGGCGTAGTACCAGTGGTAGACGTTGCGCGCGCCGCTTTCCCAGCGAGGTGCGAGTTCATCCCCCGTCAAATACTCGGCTCCGGCCAGGAGCGACGGGTGATCCGGTGGCCAGCCAAGGTATTGCCGGCACAACAGACCCTCGGCGGTCATGGCGGGGGATGGCTTCGAGCGCGGTTCCTCGTCGTACTTGTAGCGGGCGCCGTCCTGCTCCTCGACGCGCGTCAGAAATGCTGCCGCGCCGTCCAACACGGCGGGGGGTGGTTCCCAACCCCCCATCCGTCCCGTCTGCAAGGCCATGAGCTGCCAACCCGTCACCGAGAGATCGCTTTGCGGTTGCCTGGGTCGATACTTCCAACCCCCCGTGACGGGGTTCTGGGCCTCCGCGATGTACGCCAAGGCCTTCTCGACGGACGGGCGGAGCGCTTCGTCCCCGGTCATCGCCAGTGTCTCGGCGAGGACGATCGTGGCTTGGGCGTGCGCGTAGAAAGGAGCCGGGCCGTCGAACTCGCGGTCGTAAATCAAACCGTCCGGTTGCTGTTTTTTGCGCAGCCATTCGAGCGCCGCGCCGACTTCCTTGCGATACGCCCCGTCCTTGTGGGTGTGTCCGGCACCGAGGAAACACAACAGGGCCAGCGCTGTCGCGCCGGCATCGGTCTTGGCGACCGTCGCGCCGCCGTCCGGATAACCGGGATCGGTGTCCGCGCGGCCGTTTCGGGCGTGCAGTTGCCAATGTCCGTCCGACTGTTGCACCCGCTTGAGCCATTGCAAAGCGCTGGCAACCGCCTGTTCCGATTTGTCGGGCTCGCCCCCCGATTCGCCCAAAAGTTCGCGCTTGCGGTCGGGGGCGCGCGACGCGAGGTTACCAGCGACGGCCACTTCTTGCGGCTTGCGGATTACGGGCTTGGGCGTCGGAGCGGCCGCCTCCTTCGCGCGCGACGGGGCGGGTTCGCCGGAGTTGCGTTCGATCTTCGTGACAGCCGCTTCGAGCGGCTCGGTGCTTGGCTCCGGTTCGGCGGCCCGTTCGGCGAAACCGGAGAGGATCGTCAACACACGGTCCTGTTCGGGATCGCGCATGATGATCGTGGCGAGCACGACCAAGAGCACCACATGTGCCGCGAGGCTGGCGCTCCAGCCGGGCCAGTCCCTCAGTGCTTCGCGGAACGAACGACGGCGACGCTCAAGGGTGCGGCGGGAGATTTCTCCGACCAGTTCCGAGACACCCGAGGACGCCGCCGTCGCGGCCCCCTCTCGACGAGCGGTTGACGCATCGCCCGAGCGTGCCGAGGTTCCACGTCTGGCGCCGGTCGAAGCACGGGATGTGCGTGACGGTTCCGGTGCGGGTTCGGACATTTCGGGGTTCACGCAAAACCAGGGGGAGCAAGGCGACGCGCGAGCCGACCCCGCAACGTATGGGGGTGGATCCGCATCGACGCACACCACCGTACCGCGTCCGACACGCCGAGGACAGCGGGAGAAGAACACGCTCAGGGCGTGTGACACGTTTCCCCCACACCCCAACCCTCTCCCCCGCAGTGGATACCGATTGCGTTGGGACAATCGCCAGCGGGGGAGAGGGAGTCGCGTTCGTCCATATTCATGACCGCAATTCGGGGTTCGCGCTCGCATCGTCGCGTTCGGAGTCGCTTCCGGGGGGCCTCCGGGACGCTATTGATCCGTTTCGCCCGGTCGGCCTAGCATCCCCGCGCCCGCGTGGCGGGGGTGGGGGATGGTCCGTTCGCATCCAGGCTGGCGGCCAAAAAACCGGATGACTCCGAGGGACGACTCCACCGACTCGAAAGGGGTCGGCGGAGTGTGGCGAGGTTGTGCATGGGAAGCGGCGGCGACAGGTGGGCGGGCAGGCTGGCCATCGTGCTGATGGTCGCGCTGGGCCTGCGCCTGCTGGCGGCCGTGGCCGTGCAGGGAATCGTGTCGCGAACGCCGGACCGACTCGACCTGATCGAAGGGGACGCCGGGGGCTATTGGGAACTGGCGCACCGAATTCGCGACGGTCGCCCCTTCGAGCTGTACAGCCCACCGCGCCGCGTGATGCGTATGCCGGGGTTTCCCTTATTGTTGGCGGCGCTGCAAGTGGCGACGTTTGACAGCCACCTGGGAGTGCGGTGCGGCTTGGCGATGCTCGGGGCCGTCGGGTGCGGGCTGGTGTTCGTGCTGGGTCGCCAACTCGTGGACGCCGAAGTCGGACTGTGGGGGGCGGCGGGGGCAGCGGTCTCGCCGGCGGCAGCGGGCTTCGCACCGCTGTTCCTGTCGGAGACGGCGTTCGGCACAGCGCTGGTCGGCAGCATGGTGACGGCGGTGGCCTTGGTGCGTGGCGTCGCAACCGCTGACCGCAAGGGGATTTTGCGAGTCGTGGCGCTGGGATTCGCGGCGGGATTGGCCATCGGGGTCGCCACTCACCTGCGGCCGACCTGGCTGGTCGTCGGCCCAGCGGTGGCTTTGGCGGCGCTGGCGTTCGGGCGGATGTCGGCACGGAGCTGGGCCGGAGCGGCGGGGGTCGTGGCGGGCGTCGCGCTGTTGATCGTGCCGTGGGGCCTGCGCAATCAACGTGTGTGCGGCCACTTCGTGCCGACCACGCTGTGGATGGGAGCCAGCCTGTACGACGGTTTGCATCCCGGCGCGACGGGGGCCAGCGACATGAGATTCATCGAAACCGACGGCGTGTTGCAACGCTTCAGCGAGTACGACGCGGACCAACACTATCGGAAATTGGCGTGGGCGTTCGTCCGGGAAAACCCCGGTCGGTTCGTCGAGTTGACGCTCGTCAAACTTGCGCGGTTCTTCAGTCCGTGGCCGAACACCGAACAGTTCGGGCAATGGTGGGCGAAAGCGGTCCTGTCGGCGTGGGCGCTGCCGGTGTTCGTCCTGGCGGCGGTCGGGGGCTGGCGGCATCGACGGGACGGATTGTTGCTGTTGGCGACGGCGGTTCCCCTGGCGTACTTCGCGGCGGTGCACGCGCTGTTCATCGGGTCGCTGCGGTATCGGTTGCCGGCGGAGGGGCCGCTGATGGTGCTTGCCGCGTTGGGCCTGCGGGCGATTCTGCATCACTGGAAGTCCCCGCCGCGGGTCGCCACCCCCATCAAGGGATGACGGTTTCGACGGGACAGACCGGCGAATCGGTGGCGTCCCGTGGGTTTTGATTCTCAGTCAGTCCGCTCGTTTGATTCGACCACACCCAACCTTTTACGAGATGTTCGTCACCTTGCCGGAACTCGATTTACCACGAAGAGCACGAAGGGAAGACACAAAGGGAGTCCAGGATATCCGTGGCGGGCGCGTGCTGCGGGAACTCTTTTCTTCGGGAGAACACCAACGCCCAAAGATGCGGTCCTTCAAAGTTCCTGCGCGACATCGAACCGACCCCATCATCCCTTTGTGCTTTCTTTTGTGCTCTTTGTGGTGAGCGAGTCCTGGCTGGCAGCCCCCTTCCAAAGATGGCACATTCCTCGACGCCCACGGTATTGATGTCGATATGAGGACGGTCCGACAAACCGCCAAATGGATGCTGCTCCTGCTGCTGGCGGCCGGGCTGGGGGGAGGCGCGTACGGCTGGCACTTGTGGCGGCAGACCGACCGCATGTTGGCCGAGATGATCGCGAAGGTGCTCGAGGAAAAGTTTCCCGGCTGGACGGTGACGTTCTCCCGTGCCGGGTGGGACCTCTCGGGACGGGTCCGCCTGCACGACCTCGCGGTGTACCCGCACGCGCGAGTCGCAGACAACGCGACCGCCGAGGGGGCGAGTCCGGATGGCGCAACGCCCGACAGAGCGGTCTCGACGGACGAGCAGCCGCCGCTGTTGGCCACTCGCGAACTGGTCCTCACGATCGATCGGACGGAACTGGCGGACGGATATCCCGTCGTGCGGCTGGTCCGTTTCGTCCAACCCCGCGTGCGGTTGGTGCGGGAAGCGGACGGAGTCTGGAACTTCCAGCGCGTTCCGCTCCCCGAAGGCGGGGGGGAGGCACTCCCGGAATTGCAGGCGGAGGACGCGCGCGTGCTGGTCCGTCGCGAGGACCTGTCCGACCCGGTCGAGTACGAAGTCGGTCCCGTTCAAGGGAGAATCGTACCGGCCGGGCGCAAGGAACTTTCGGTGACGGTGACGGGTGCGTTGGAACACGCGGAAGGCTTCCGGTTGGACGGGCACGCGCACCTCGAGGGGGGCGCGGTCTCGGTGTCGGGGGAAGTCTCGCGATTGCAGTTGGGGCCTGCGTTGCTCGAGCTTGTCGACAGGCTGGTTCCCGAAACACGTCCGCACCGCGACCGCTTCTTCAAACCGTCCGCGCCCGCCACGGTTGGTCGTCGAACCCCGAACGACGTTTCCCCGTGGCAACCGGTCGCGCACGAAACACCTGCCGACGGGGACCCCCGCGACCCGACCGCGTCGAAGTCGACGGAACCGGCCATCGACGTCCTCGCCACCTTGGGGTTCGGCTTCTCGTTCGCTTCGGGGGATGCCGCCCCCGAGTTCGATGTCGATGTCGAACTGCATCGGGGATCGATCGCGCATCCCACGGCGCCGTTTCCGCTGTCGGACCTCGCCGGAAAACTGTCGTTCCGCAAGGGGGTCCTGCAGGTCGAGCAGGTCACCGCGCGGCACGGCGTCACGCGGGTGGCGCTGGACGGAGAGGTCTCCTTCGCCGCCGCGAGTCCCGCCGGACGCGTCGAAGCGAAGTTGCTCAACCTGCCCCTCGACCAACGGTTGGGGAACGCGCTGGAGGGACGCGTCCGGGACATCTACGAGGAACTGCACGCCACCGGACTGGCTGACATCACGCTGGTCGCCGCGTCGGACGGTGGGGGGTGGATTCCCGAAGGGGAGATCCGAGTCCGCGAAGGGACCGCCACCCACGCCAAGTTTCCCTATCTGGTGGACCGCGCTTCGGGAACCATTCGCTTCAGTAAGGGGCGCGTGACGCTCGACATGAAAGGGATGGCGGGGACGCGACCGGCGACCCTCAAGGGGACCATCGACAATCCCGGACCGCTGGCGGCCGTCGAACTCGAAATCCGCGCCGCCCACCTGCCGTACGACGAGCGTCTGCGCGCGGCGCTCCCTCAAAAAATGCAGGCCGTGATGGACCACTTGCAGCCCAGCGGCGCCGTCAGCGGCGTGGTCCGCATTTCGCGGCCGGGGGGGCCTGACCGCAGGACGACCCCGTTTGTCGTCGCCAAGCTCGAACACGTGACGGCCACACCCAAGTGCTTCCCGTACACGGTGACCGACCTCTCGGGGGTCGTCGAGGGAGCCAACGAGACCTGGTCGTTCACCAATCTCCGTGGATTGCACGATAACACCGTCGTCACCGGCAACGGCTCGTTCCGACCCGACCGCGCCGGAACGCCGCGCCTGGCCCTGCGCATTGGCGTGACCGACGCGTATCTTGAGTCCCGATTGTTCACCGCACTCCCCAAACGCTGGCAGACGATCTGGCAGGAGTTCAACCCGCAGGGCCTCGTTACGGCGGGGGTCAACGTCGACTGGACGCCGGGGGGGACGCCCGCGGTGTCGTTCGACGCCACGATCGCCGATGGGGCAATGGAGTTGCGATCCTTCCCCTACGCCATCGACGACGTACAAACGCG
>JBIKMW010000065.1:0-36253 GCA_044359065.1 Planctomycetales bacterium
CGTGGGAGGCTGATCGGAGGACAGCGGATGGTTACGATCACGGCGGGCCATGGGGCCGCAGCATGACAAGTCGCGCGGGCCAGCGCAAATGAAGACTCAATGAAGATTTTTCCGGACGCAATTGGGCTACGCCAGTGCGAACGGGAACACGCACACACGGCACTGGCAGAGCCAGTGGCACACAACCGATAAGGTCCCATCTGCGTGAATCACAACACTAGCCAACCCCCGAAGCGAGGTGGTTGGAAGCGTGCGATGTCGTGTTGCGCGGGTTCACGCCGGGCGAAAGTCTTACGACTTCCGCTACGAGGCTGTGCGTTTTTGAAAACCCGACGCGTGAGCGAGGGACCCCGCTCTCCACGCAGGTCACGATTTCCTGGAATCCACGTGAAATCCCTCGCTCACGCTTCGGGTTTCCAGCGAGAACTCACCGGTCGCCCGAATCAATCACAGCCTCTACGGTGAGGCACTTTGCGGCGACGAAGAAAAAACACATCCCGCGCCACCGAAGTACGGCGACGCGGGATGATCCTTGGAGTCGTGCACGTCGGCTTCGTTGGATGTCACTTCTTGGCGATTTCGGTTTCGATCACCTTGACGAGCGCCGCGTCGTCCGGAGAGGTGCGCGGCGCGAAGCGGGCAACGACCTGGCCGTCACGACCGACGAGGAACTTCTCGAAGTTCCAACTGATCGGGCCGGAGAACTTCGGATTCGATTCCGACGAGGTCAGGTGCTTGTACAGGTCGCAGATGCCGTCCCCCTTGACGACGACCTTCGACAGCATGTCGAACCCGACGCCGTAGTTCTTCTTGCAGAAGGTCGCGATTTCTTCGTTAGAGCCGGGTTCCTGGCGACCGAACTCGTTGGCCGGCACGCCGATGATGGCGAGGCCCTCCTTGCCGTACTTCTCGTGCAAGTCTTGCAGGCCTTCGTACTGACCAGTCAGGCCACATTGGCTGGCGACGTTGACGAACAGCACGACCTTGCCCTTGTAGCTGGCGAGGTCGACTTCCTTGCCGTCGAGCTTCTTCATCTTGTAGGCGAGGGGACTTTTCACAGCGGCTTCCTTGTCGGCCCGAACGGGAACGACGAACGCGAACGCCGCCAGGACAGCGGCACAGACGGACAACGACAAGCGGCGGGACAACATCGGCGGGTCTCCTGGGGCGGGGGTCGGGCGAACGAAACCGAAGCGGTAGCCCGCAAGCCAGTGGCGAGCGGAACACCCATCGGAAGTTTTCCATTCGTGAAATTGTAACGGATCGGCCAGTTCCGGGGGACAGTTTCGCGTCGTGAAAACCGGTCGAACAGTTCTATGGTCCGTTACGGTCGCAGGGTTCTCGACGATCTGCCGAAACGACCAGCCCGTGCGATTGGAGCGACCGTCGGAACGACGTAGAATGACGGAAGTCCGGGAATGCCGGGCGTCGCGGTCGCTAAACCATCCCCGACCGCATGTCGAACGTCCGCGTTTCCGCCGATGGCGCGAGTTTTCCCCGTGCCTCGGCCCCCCCGTCGTCGGAGCCCCAATGCTCGAGCGTCGCGAACTGTTTCCCAACGTCATCGAGATGAACTACCAGGCGCGCCGTCGCCTGGGTTGTTCGGTGTATCTCATCCATGACGCCGGGGAGTGGATGCTCGTCGACATCGGTTACGAGGACACCGTCGACGAGATCGTCGACCTGATCCGCCGCATGGATTTCCCCCTTTCGCAATGCAAATACGTGGTCGTCAGTCATGCCGACGCCGACCATGTGCAGGGGATGGAAAAGCTGCGCGGGCTGCTCCCCTCCGCGAAGACGGTGGCCCATCCTCTCGCCATCGAGGCCCTGGCCGGACGTGACCGCATCCTGACCTACGCCGAAATCCCCGCCCAGGGGATCTCGATCCACCTGCACCCGATGCAAATCGACGCGCCGATCGGCGAAGGTGACACGTTGCAAGTCGGCGGGTTGTCGCTTGAGGTGTGGAACACCCCCGGGCACACGCAAAGCCAACTTGCATTGCGCATGGGGACGCTGCTGTTCTCCGGCGACAACATCTTCCGCGACGGCTGCGTGGGCAATATCGACGCGCATCACGGGTCCGATATCCCCGAATTCATCAAGAGCCTCGAACGCATCCGCGACGCGGATGTTGAATGGTTGCTCCCCAGCCACGGTCCGGTCTTCCGCAAGGACCGACGGGCACTGCAAGCGACGATCGACCGTTTGAAGAAGTACCTGCACATGGCGGACTTCGGGACCTGCGCGATCGACTGGCCGCTGCTCGACGAGTGGGAAGCCGAACTGCGACAGAAGTTCGACCCCGCGAAGGTGCCGGCGCAGCGCGCGGTGTCGATTTGAGCGACGGGGTCGATGAGAGCAGCGCAGCGCGCCGCGGGGACGCGATCGCCATCGTTCCCGGAGCCGGGCACAGTCGGCGGATGGGGCGTCCGAAACTGACTCTGCCGTGGCGGCTTGATGGGCGAGCCGCCACGATCATCGAACGCGTGGTGGCGGCGCTGGAGCGCGGCGGGGTGCGGCGTGTGTTCGTGGTCGCGCGGGGGGACGATGCCGAACTGGCGGCGGTTGTGGCGCGGACCTCGGCGCGGCTGGTCGTGCCCGAAATCGATCCACCCGACATGCGGGCCAGTGTCTCGGCCGGACTGCGAGCCGCGCGGGAGGACGGAGCCGCGCCCGGTCCGTGGCTCGTCGTGCCGGGGGATCATCCGCTATTCGGCCCCGACACGGTCCGCCGGTTGCTCGAATGTTGGGGGGCGACTGTTGCGACTCCCCGGCAACACTCGACTCCGTCGGTGTTCGTCCCGGTCCACGACGGCCAGCGCGGCCACCCCGTGTTGTTCGCGCCCGAATTGGCGGCGTGCGTCGAAGAGATTCCGGACGGGGCTGGGCTGAATTGGCTGGTGAAGGGTGGACTCGCCGCGCGGCGGGAGGTGGTGGTCGACGATCCGGGCGTGTTGGCCGACCTCGATACGCCCGCCGATTACGAACGTTGGCGTGATCGTTGACGCGCCCCGAGCACCAGCAGACCGACCGTCGCGACGGCGAACACCGCGCGAGTCGAGCCGTCCACAAAGACCACCGCCGCATTGAACATCATGAACGCCAGGAACGCTTGCAGGCTGCGGCCCCACCAGCGACCCGGAACTGAGCGCCCTCTCTGCTCGTACCCTTCCGGGGCCAGCCACCACCAGGCGGCGTCGATCAACCACAGACCGGCGCACACGAAGTTGAAATAAATGCCCGCCGGAGCGTCCCAACCAGTCGCGCGGCGCGTGCGGGCGACGGTCTCGGCGACCGCCGCCGCGTGGCTCCAGCCATGCACAAGCCCGTACGCCAGCACGATGTGCGCCGCGAGTACAATCGCCCCGAGCGTCCACCACGGGCGCATGCGCGTTCTCAGGCGGGTGGGAAACGCGAGCGCACAGGCGATCGCCAGCACGTAACAGGCGGCCGCCACGTCGGCGCTGATTCGCGTCCACGACATGCGGGAGTCTCCCTGGCGCGATGTTCAACCGCCCCGAAACAGCTTGGGCTTGGTTCCCAGCGCCGGGGGGGCGATGGTCCGCGCCACGGCGCGGGCCCAAGCGTCGTCCGCTTCCGAGAGGGTCGGTTCCGGAACCCACTCGTAGGGAATCGTTTCCCGCGCGCGGCAATGGTCCCACGCCACCGCGAACGCCGCCTGTAAATCCAGCGGGACCTCTTCCTCCTCCCCCTTCAAGGGGATCGTGATCGTTGGCAGCCGCTCGCGCAGCGTCCACGAGTAGCCACGGTATCCCAAACCCGCGCTGGCACGGCGGGTCGAGCGGCTGATGAGGACGAGGTAGTCGGGGGCCGGATCGAGTTCGCCGACGAACTGTTCGAGGAACCACGACGCGAGGTTTCGCTCGCCGCCGCGCAGCAGGTCGATCTCAACAAGATGGGCGTCGCTTTCCAGCACCTCGCGCTGGGTGGCGACGTACGCGTCCCGCGCCGTTCCGTCCTGCTTGTGTTCGCAGCCCGGAGCCTCGATGACCGTGACAACGCGACCCGGTTGCGTCCGGTCGCAGATGAGGATCATGCGGTCGTCGTCAGCGGGACGGCGCAGGGGGAGCACCCAAGGTTCGGGATCGGCGTCGAAGGTTTCCGACCGCCGGATCGTCGGCGCGCCCGCCTTCCCACCCCGCGCGACCAACATGGCGCGATAGGGGTCGGGAAGCCAATCGGTCAATTGACGCCGCATCTCGGCCAGGAGAGCGGGGCGCAGCACGCGCCATAAACGGGGATCCTCGGTGAAGGGATCCATTCCCGGAAAAGGCGATGGCATCGTTCGCAACTCCTTCCTTGAAGTTGACGATTGTCAAACCGTTGCGACGCGCGGCGGCGAAGTACGTCGCCAACGCGGCCCCGGCCAATCACACATTCACTCGTGGTGGGAATGCGTTCCCCCGCATCCCCCTCCGCCGCAACCTCCCGAGCCACCGCAACCCGCCGACGCGGCGGTCGCCTCGGCAGCGGCCAGTTCGGCCATTCCCTTGGCCGTCTCCGGACCGAAATCGGTCACCGAGAAGCCGAGGTCTTCGATCATGCGGTAGTCGTCTTCGGGCTTCTGCCCCTTTGTCGTCAGATAGTCGCTCACGAACATCGAATTCGCCGCGTACAGCCCCATCGGTTGGAGCCAGCGCAATTGCAATTCGCGCCCCCCCGCAATGCGGATTTCGGCGGCCGGGTTGGCGAAGCGGAACAGGCACAGCGCCCGCAGACAGTCCCGCGGAGTCAGGTGCGACGTTTCGCCCAGCGGCGTGCCGTCGATCGGGTGCAGGAAATTGACCGGGATCGATTCCACGGCCAACTCCCGAAGCGTCAACGCCATCTCGACCACGTCCGACCGCTGTTCCCCCATCCCGACGATTCCGCCGGAGCACAACTCCATGCCCGAATCCCGCACCGCGCGGAGCGTCTCCATGCGGTCGTCAAACGTGTGCGTCGTGCAGATCTCGGAATAATAACGGCGGCTGGTATTCAGATTGTGATTGACCCGGTCGACCCCCGCGGCGGCCAAGCGCTCCGCTTGTTCCGGGCGCAACAAACCGAGGCAAACGCACACGTTCAGCGGCGTTTCCGATTTGATCCGCTTCACGACGTTGACGACGTGGTCGACCTCGCGCTCGGAAGGCCCCCGTCCCGAGGCCACGATGCAGAAAGTGCGCGCCCGCGTGGCGGCCGCCTGCCGCGCGCTGGCGAGCAGCGTTTCTTCGTCGTTGAAACGGTATTTCGGAATCTCGGCGTCGGAAACCTTCGATTGCGAGCAGTAGCCGCAATCCTCGGGGCACAGCCCGCTTTTGGCGTTTCGCAGGTAGTAGAGCTGAACTTCGTTGCCCCAGCGTGCGAACCGAATGTCGTACGTCGCCGCCAACAGAGATGGCAATTCACGGTCGCTGGAGCCGAGGATTTCCAGCCCTTCGTCGAACGTGAGCCGGTGCCCCGACAAAACGCGTTCCGCCAGTTCGGACCAATTGCGGGTGACGGTGCACGCGACGGACGACATCGACAATACTTCCGGGGGACCAATGGTAGGCGGGATTCCGATTCGCATCGGATGACGGCAACTCACCGAAATCTCAATATACCGCCCCCCTTACGACCGGAACAGCCACCGGGTTACGGTGGGGTGGCCGTGGTGGAATGGGCGTGACGGGATTGGCGGGAAACAACAACGGGCGTCCATTCCGGGGGCCGGTTGCCGGGACTCTGCGCCACAGTCCGAGCAAGCTTGGCAACCCGACCCCGGCAACCCCCGGCACCACGCCCGCGCGGCGTGGCGACCGCCAGGCGTTTCGGCCAAGATCATCCGGGACGGCAATTTGCCTGGACGACACTGCCTCAAGACGTCTTTCCGCGGGCGCTACATTCACCGTGAACGATTCGGACCAACCCGTCGTCCCATTGCACAACGCTCCGTCCCATGCGGCGGGGGGCGGCATGCCCCTGGCTTGCCGCATTCAAACCGGCTCCCGGCTGCACTTTGGGCTGTTGTCGGTCAACAATCCCGACGTTCCGTCGTTTGGCGGGGTCGGCCTGATGCTCGACGACCCGCGTGCGATCGTCGAGGTCCGTCGGTCCGATCGCCCATCGATCGACGCTCCCCCGGCCCTGTTGCCCCGCATTCGCGACTGGTTGTCGCGACTGGTGGCCATGGACGAGCCGGTCGCCCGCGCGTCGTTGCAGGTAAGGGTTTCCGTCGAGATTCCACCACACGCGGGCTTTGGCAGCGGCACGCAAACCAGTTTGGCACTGGCGGAGGCGGTGCGGCGCGTGTGCGGCTTGCCGTTCACATCGCCGTGGGAAGTGGCTCGCGGCATCGGGCGGGCGCGGCGGTCCGCGATTGGCGTGGCGGGCTATCTCCAAGGGGGGTTGATCGTCGACGCCGGGCACCGCCCCGGCGAACCGGTGGGAGAGATCATCGCCCGATCGTGCCTGCCCGAGGACTGGCGCGTGGTGCTGGTGGAGTCACCACGGACGGAGGGACTTTCGGGAACCGCGGAGGGGACCGCGTTCGACAGACTCCCTCCCCTGCCCCGCGGGACGACCGATCGCCTGTGCGGGCTGATCGTGCTGGAACTCCTGCCGGCATTGAGCACCGGCGATTGTCGGCGGTTTGTCTGTGGTCTGGTGGAATACGGGAGGTGCGTCGGCGAGTATTTTGCTCGCGAACAGGGGGGAACTTTTGCGTCCCCCGCGATCGCCCGTTGTCACGCGGCCCTTCAAGCGGCGGGTTGGCCCGGCTTGGCCCAATCGAGCTGGGGGCCGACCTCGGCCACGCTCGTTCCTGACGAGGATCAAGCGGGACGACTGGCGGAGATTGTGCTGCGAGCGGGGGGGATGGACGAGGTCCGCGTGCGTGTCGTTTCGCCGCGCAACGAGGGGCGATCCATGCGGGAGTTTTATCCGGGAGACGAACACCCGGAGTGAGTTCCGCCATCTCTGCGATGTCCCCATTTGTATCCATAGACCGTTCACCAACCCCTTTGGAAAGTCCCTCGCATGCCGTTCGCGCCCGATCGGATGTTCGTTTGTGTCGCTGTTCTCCTGCTCGGAACCGTGTCCATCCTGGAATCCCCCGCCGTGGCTGCCGATCCGAAGGAAGCGTTCGAGGCCCGCGTGTTCGACGGTCCGGACGGGTTGAAGCTTCCCTACCGACTGCTCAAGCCGGTCAACCACGACCCCGAGAAGGCGTATCCGCTGGTGTTGTTCCTCCACGGAGCGGGCGAGCGCGGCGTCGACAACACGATTCAACTGGTGCATGGGATGGCGGACTTCGCCAGCGACCTCAACCGATTGCGCTACCCCTGCTTCGTGATGGCTCCCCAATGCCCCGCCGAACAGAAGTGGGTCGAGATCGATTGGACTCTGGACCGGCACGAGATGCCCGCCGAGCTTTCCTCGTCGCTGAAACTCACCCTGGCGGCGATGGACAAACTGACCGCCGAGTTCAAGATCGACGCCGATCGCCTGTACGTCACCGGCCTGTCGATGGGGGGCTACGGCACGTGGGATTTGGTCCAGCGGTTTCCGGAAAAGTTCGCGGCTGCGGTGCCGGTTTGTGGGGGGGGTGACGAGAAGCACGCGGCCAAGCTGGCGAAATTGCCGTTGTGGGCGTTCCACGGCGTGCATGACACCGCCGTCAAACCGGAACGTTCGCGGCGGATGATCGCCGAAATCCAGGGGGCGGGGGGGAAGCCCGGGTACACCGAGTATCCCGATGTCGCTCACGATTCATGGAACCGGGCGTACAGCGACTCGCACATGATGTCGTGGCTGTTCAAGCAGAAACGGGCTCGGTGATCGCGGTCGCGCGTCGCGATTTGAATGGCACCGGCGCGGAAGGACCTGTCCGGCGATATCTTGGGGAGTTCACTCCCTTTCCGGCTCCCCGCGAATCATTTCCCATGGCGGTCCAGCGCGTCACGACGATCCCCACACCGCCGTACCGTCCGGCCGACGGTCACAAGGGGACGTTTGGCCGGGTGTTGGTGATCGGCGGCTCCGTGGGGATGAGCGGAGCACCCGCGTTGGCGGGGCGGGCGGCGCTGCGGTCGGGGGCCGGGTTGGTGATGGTGGCGGTCCCGCAACCGGTGCAGGCGATCGTCGGGTCGCTGGAACCGTCCTACACCACGCGCGGATTGGCCGCCGACGGAGACGGACGCATTTCCGCCGCAGCGCTCGTCGAATTGGAGCGGGAACTCGACCAATTCTCGGCCGTCGCCATCGGCCCCGGATTGGGGGGATCGGACGAACTGGCCGCCGCGCTGCGGCGGGTGTGGTCCGAGTGGAAGTGCCCGCTGGTGATCGACGCGGACGGCCTGAATTTGCTCTCCCGCGATCCCGTCTCCACTTGGCCGGCCCCCGGCGGGCCACGCGTAGTGACGCCTCATCCGGGGGAGTTCGCGCGACTGACGAGGATCGAGACCGGCCAGATCGCCGTCGACCGGGAAGGCTTGGCCGCCGACCTTGCCCGGCGGACAGGGGCCGTCGTGGTCCTCAAGGGGGCCGGGACCGTCGTCACCGACGGCCAATCGCTCTCCGTCAACCCGACGGGAAACGACGGCTTGGCCACCGGCGGATCGGGGGACGTGCTGACCGGCTTGACGGCCGGTCTATTGGCCCAGCGGATGCCGACATTCGACGCGGCGCGACTGGCGGTGTATGTCCACGGATTGGCGGCCGACTTGGCGGCGGAAACGCTGTCGCGACCGGGCTTGATCGCCAGCGACCTGCCGGAATGGATCGCCCGCGCATGGCGGTTTTGGGGCGAATGAACCCCTGAGGATAAAAGCCCCCAATCCACGCGATGCCGCCGTGTTTCCGTTGGCATAAACAGTCGGCGATACGTATCTTGGGGGGAGCGTCCGACCGTGTTGTGACACACCCGACGGGGGTGTGTTCGACAGTCGGCACCAAGGGGCTTTGGCGATGCGGTTCTGGGCGGGGATCGTTGTCTGTCTGGTGTGCGCCACGAGCGCGCCCGGGGCGGACCGCTTCGATCCCTTGGCCGCCGGGGGTTCGCTCGACGCGGTTCCCGCGCGGCCGTCCTGGAGCGCCGATGTCATCCCCGCACTGACGCGGGCGGGGTGTGCGGCGGGGGCCTGTCACGGTTCGTTTCAAGGGCGAGGGGGACTGCGCCTCTCCCTGCTGGGATACGACCCCGCACACGACCGCGAAACGGTGATCCTGGCGTCGGGGGGGCGTCGGCTGAATTTCGCCGCACCGCACCGCTCGTTGTTGTTACGAAAGGCCATCGGCGAAGTGCCGCACGGCGGCGGGTCGAGGTTCGCACGGGATTCGGTGGCCGCGCGGTTGGTCGAGCGGTACATCGAACACGGAGCGCCCGCCGACGCGGCGGACGCTCCGCAACCGGTGTCGTTGTCCGTCGAGCCGCGAAGCGTGCGATTGGCACCCGGCGAGCGCGTGTCGATCCGCGCGGAGGTGCGGCTGTCGGACGGGACGACGCGGGATGTCACTCCGTGGGCTCTCTTTGATCCCCGTGACGAATTCCTGTGCACGGTCGACAAGGGGGGCGAGGCGCGGGGCGTGAACGCGGGCAAGGCGGCGGTCTCGGTCCGTTATCGGGGATTGGTGGCGGTCGTGGACGTGACGGTGCCGCACACCGATCCCGCGCCGATCGAAGGCTTTTCGCCACGCAATTTCCTCGACCCGTTGGTGCTCGACGAATGGCGGCAACTGGGCGTCGCGCCGGCCCCGCTCGCGGACGACCACGAGTTCGCGCGGCGCGTGTTCGGGGACCTGATCGGCACGCTGCCAACGCCCGAAGAAGCGCGGGCGTTCGTTGTGGACACCGACCCGGACAAACGGGCCCGGTTAATCGATCGCCTGTTGGAACGACCGGAGTACGCGGACTATTGGTCGGTCAAGTGGGGCGACCTGTTGCGGGTGCACCGTCGATACGTCGGCGACAAGGGGTTGGCCGCGTTCTCCGGTTGGCTCAAGGGTTCCCTGCGGGCGAACAAGCCGCTGTCGACGATGGCGACGGAGCTTCTCACCGCGAAGGGGAACGTGTACCTGTCGGGGCCGGTGTCGTACTTCTTCGTCGACGAACGGCCGGAGGACCTCGCCGAAACCACCGCGCAGGTTTTTCTGGGGGTGCGGCTGCAATGTGCCCGCTGTCACCATCACCCGATGGAGATATGGTCGCAGGACGATTACTGGGGCCTGGCTGCGAACTTCGCGAAGCTCGAAGTCAAACAGACGCAGGAGTTGGGGAGTCAGGGGCGGTACGGCGGGATCAAGGTGTTGCGCGTGGCGCGGACCATCCCGGAGAAGCGCCGCCTGCCGGTGGACCGCGCCCCGAAGGCGCTGGGGGGGCCGACATTTTCCGCGACGGGTGACGACGCCGATCCGCGCGTCGAGTTGGCCGCGTGGCTAGTGGCTCCGGAGAACCCGTTCTTCGCTCGCAACATCGCCAACAGGTATTGGTCGTACCTGATGGGATCGGGATTGGTCGAGCAAGTGGATGACCTGCGCGACACCAACCCCGCCGCGATGCCGCGCGTGCTCGACGCCTTGGCCGCCGACTTTCGGGACGGCGGGTACGACGTGAAACGGCTGTTGCGAACCCTGTGCAACTCGCGGGTGTACCAGACGGCGTCGCGATTGGATCCGGAACGGGACCGGGACGGACGGCTGTTCACTCACCGCGCACCACGGCAGCTTCCGGCGGAGGTGTTGCTGGACGCGGTCAACCGCATTGTGGGGGTGTCGGAGGCGTTCGCCGGCATCCCCGAGGGAACGCGGGCCATCGCACTCCCCGACCCCGCGATTCCGTCCGACTTCCTGACGACGTTCGGCAGGCCGCAACGGAACTCGCCGTGCGAGTGCGCGCGAACCGCGAACCCGAACCTTTCGCAAGCGCTGCAACTGGTGAACAGCGAATCGCTGCAAAAGAAGCTCTCGCGCGACGACGGGCGACTGACAAAACTGTTGGCCGACCGTAGCGACGCGGAGATCGTCGAGGAGCTGTACTGGTGGTGTTACAGCCGGCCGTCCCGCGCCGACGAAGCGGCGAAGGCGCTGGGACTGCTGACGGAGGGTGCGGCGAATCGGCGCGAGGCGTTTGAGGACCTGCTGTGGACGTTGTTCAACAGCTCCGAGTTCGTGTTCTCGCATTGAGGGTGGGTGGACAGGCGCGTTGTCCGTCGAAATGCCGAGGTCGTGCAGTTTGACATGTCTTAGCCTTGGCAATGGAACTCCGAGGCGGTTCGATCCAACAAAGACATTTTTAGCCACGGATGAAACACCGATTACACACAGACAAAAGACAAGTCAGTGACGGTCGGACGCCATTTGGTGAAAATCGTCGTCGGTTTTGCCAGTAAGTTCGCCGATGCCTTAAGCCGTAGAAAAGGCCTCCCATGTCCTGGAACCGGTCCATTGACGCCCCCTCCCGCCGCACCGTCCTTCGTGTGGGGGGCGGGTCGTTGTTCGGACTGTCGCTGCCGTCCTGGCTGTCGCTGCGCGAATTGAAGGCCGAGGCCGAGCGACGGGACGTGAATTGCATCGTGCTGTTCACCGACGGCGGCATGAGCAACATCGACACGCTCGACATGAAGCCCTCGGCACCGGCCGAGTATCGCGGCGAGTTCCGCCCGATCACCACCAACGTGCCGGGTGTCGAAGTCTGCGAGCACTTGCCCGAGCTGGCCCGGCAGATGGACAAGGTGTGCGTCGTTCGCAACGTCGTGCACACCGAAAGCGGCGACCACGTCGCCGCCCGCCACTACATGCTCACCGGCTATCCCCAACGCCCCGACATCACCGGACAGCCGGTCGGCTCGACGATCCACCCCAGCGTCGGGTCGGTCGTCTCGCGCGAGTTGGGTTGGAACAAGCAACTCCCCCCCTATGTGTTGTTCGGCGGACTCGACTATTCGGGAGGCGGGCACATGGGGGCTGTGCACAACCCGCTGCAAATCCTGGCCGATCCCAACGGAGCGGGGTTCCGGGTCGACAACGTGGCCATTCCGGGTTCGATCGGCGTCGACCGCACCGAGCGCCGTCGGAAAATGCTCGATCAACTGGACGATTGGCGGCGACGGGTGGACCGGGCCGAATCCGCCGTCGGCTTGCGCGACCGGTTCTATCGCCAAGCGTACGACCTGATCACCAGTCCCGCTGCGAAGCGGGCGTTCAACATCGAAGAGGAACCGGCCCCGCTGCGCGAGCGGTACGGCCGGACGCGCGAGGGGCAATGCTGCTTGCTGGCCAGGCGCCTCGTCGAAGCGGGGGTGCGGTTCGTCACGATCAGTTCGGGGGGCTGGGATACCCACGCGGCGAACTTCGTCTCGCTCAAGACGAAGTTGCTCCCCGCGCTCGACAAGGCGTGGTCCACGTTGCTGGCCGATCTGGCGGATCGGGGAATGCTCGCCAACACGCTGGTGGTGTGTACGGGCGAGTTCGGACGCACGCCGTCGGTGAACGGCGCGGCGGGGCGAGACCATTACGCACCGTGCAACGCGATCGGCTTCAGTGGCGCGGGAGTCCGCATGGGCCAAACCGTGGGGGCCACCGACGCCAAGTGCACGCAAGTCGTCGGCACCGCCCACTCAACGCTCGACTATGCAGCCACGATCTATCGCATTTTGGGCATCGATCTCGACCGCGAGTACCGTACCGAGGACGGTCGGCCGATTCAGGTCAACCACGGCGGCACGCCGATGGCCGAGGTGCTCGCGTGATGTCGACGCTCGGTTTGGTTCAACGGGTGGGATTCGGCTCACTCTGGGTCTGCGCCCTACTGACGTTGGTCGCGACGGCCGCCGCACAGACCGACGCCCCCCCCTACGACGAACTGCGGCTTGAATCGGTCTTCCCGGCCGGGGGGCGTGTCGGCACCTCCGTCGATGTCGAATTCCGCACCACGCGCGCGGACCTGTTCGCGCCGCGGGGGGTGGTGATCGACGGTCCCGCCGGGCTTGCGGCTCGGGACGTGCGACTCGACAAGAACGTGATCCGGGCCACGCTCGATATCGCCCCCGACGCCCGTCCTGGACGCCGCGAGCTGCGCTTGCTGGGGGACCGAGTGGGCCTCACCAACATGCTGTATTTCTCGGTGGGCCAACTCCCCGAGGTGCTGGAGGACCCCGCGAAGGACCGCCAAACCGTCGCTTGGCCGTGCGTGGTCAACGGGCGGATCGATCCGGACACCGACGCCGATCGGTTCGAGTTCGTCGCGCGGGCGGACCGGCCCCTCGTGCTGTGGGCTCGCGCTCAGGCCCTCGACAGTCACGGCCAAGGCAAGCACTACGGCTTCGTTGATCTGGACCTGCGCGTGCTGGACGGGTCGGGACGGGTCGTCGCCGAAGCGCGCGACACCATCGGACTTGATCCCCTCGTCGAACTCCGCGTTCCCACCGACGGCACATACACCGCCGTGGTCGAGCACGTGCTGTATCGGGGCTATCCGCAGGCGGTGTACCGGTTACTGGTGACGGACGCTCCGGTCCCGACCTCCGCGTTCCCCGCCGGAGCGCGTCGCGGCGAAGCGACGACGGTCCAACTGGTCGGCCCGCTCGTCCCTCCTGGAACGACGGTGACGCTCCCCGCGCTGTCGTCGAACCTGCCGTCGGTGCGGATCGGCCACACCGCGACGGACGGCGACGCGGACGTGCCGTTCGTCCTCGGGGACGGGCCGGAGTCGCTCGAGACCGAGCCGAACGACTCGCAAGCCACGGCGGCCGCGCTGGCTCTCGGGGGTACGGTCAACGCTCGTTTCGACCGCCCCGGAGATGTCGACTGGTTTCGGCTCGACATTGCGGAACCCGGGCCGGTGGAAGTTTCGACCGTCGCGCACCGCTGGCTCCGCTCTCCGGTCGACACCACGATCGAAATTCGGGACGAGTCGGGCAAGGTAGTGGCCGAGAACGACGATGGTTTCCCCATCGAGTACATGTCGATCCACGATATCGAACCTCCCGACAGTCGCGTGGTGTTCCGAGCCGAGAAGCCCGGCCCCTTCTTCGCGCGGGTTTACGAGCAGACCGGCGCGGCGGGGGACCGCGCTGTGTACCGCCTGTCCGCCAAAACCGCCCGCCCCGATTTCCATTTGTTGACCTATCCCGACGGCGTGCCGATCTGGGGGCCGGGTTCGACCGCCGCGCTCGTCGTGAAGATCCTGCGCGAACACGATCTGACGGACGACATCGAACTGTCCATCGAGGGTTTGCCGGAGGGTTGGCGCGGCTCGCGCGCGATGAACATCGCCGCACGGAAGGATCGCCCCGCAAGCTCCTTCTACAACCACTTCGGCTTGCGAACGTTTCTCACCATCACCGCACCGGAGGGGGCGAAACCGGGGGACCTGACGGAGTTCCGCGTTGTGGGCCGATGTGTGACCGGAGGACGGACACTCGAACACGTCGCGCGACCCCTCGCGTTGTACTTCACGAGCGATATCGGTTTGTTTCGAGAGTCGAGCGTGTCGCGCGCGGTGGTGGCGGAGCCGAAGGGGCCGTGGCTGGAAACGACGGCGACGGAGGTGACCGGCGCTCCGGGCGAGACAGTGTCGGTCCCGGTCCGGGTGCGTGGCGGAGCGGCGGACCTGACATCGCTCGTGTTGACGCCGAACCTCGCCACGGCTGGGGTGGCGTGCGCGTACAACGCGCCGCTCAAGATCGACCTGGTCGATGGCGCGGGAACGTTCCCGCTGAAGATCACCGCCGAGACGCCGCCGGGGGATTTTTACTTCACGCTGTCGCGCGCGTGGGGGGGCGACATCCGCGTGGGCATGCCGGGCCCCTGTACGCCGCTGGTGAAACTGGTCGTCAAGAGCCGGTGACGGTCGGTGTGTTCCGTGGCTCCCGCGCCGTCTCCCTGGTTCGAGCAGCGCCCACCAACACCGTGGACCTCGTTTCCATCTGGAGACGCCTCCGGATGGGCGATGGCGTGAAGCCGTGTGGTTCTCGGTGGTTGAGCGTGGACGGGGTGGCGTCTTGTCGCTTCGCAACCCAGCCACGAGTTGGTCTGGCCACCCACTCCCCCCGGTCCCTCCCCGCGCGTACAATGACGTCCTTGCGGCCCGCGCGGTCGCCCTCATCGTTCCGGAGTCGCTCGCCGATGTCGCTCGCCGCCGTTCCGTCCGCATCGCCCCCCGCCGAATCGCCCCCCAACGAATTGCCCAGTGCCGAGTTGGCGCCGCGCTTTTCCGCCGACGAATTGGCGGCGTTCGACCGCGACGGGTACTTCGTGTTGCGGGGGGCCGTCGCTCCCGAGACCGTGGGGGTCATGCGGGACGCCACCGAGCGCGGGTTGCGGCTGCCCGTGGAACCGGTCGAGTACGAAGCGGATGTCCGCTATCCGGGTGCGCCCCCTTCGCGCGACGCCGATGGGGGCCGCACGATTCGGCGGCTCTTGCAAGCGAACGGCCGGGACCCCGTCTTCACCGAGTTCGTGTCGTCGCCGCCGCTCGTCGCCCGGCTGGAGCAGCTGCTGGGGGAGCGCGTGGTGATGCCGCTCGCCCACCACAATTGCGTGATGACCAAGCACCCCGACTTCGGCAGCGAAACGCACTGGCATCAAGACATCCGCTACTGGTCGTTCGCCCGTCCGCAATTGGTCAATGCGTGGGTCGCCCTCGGCCGGGAAACACCCGACAACGGTTGCCTGCAGGTCATTCCGGGCACCCATCGGATGACGTTCGCCCGCGAACGCCTCGACGCGGCGCTGTTTCTGCGTCCCGATCTGGCCGAGAACCAACCGTTGATCGAGTCCCGCAAGTTCGTCGAATTGCAGCCGGGGGACGTGCTGTTCTTCCATTGCCTGACGTTTCACGCGGCGGGGCGGAACCATTCGCGGCAGACGAAGTTCTCGGCGGTGTTCACGTTCCGGGGGGTGTCGAATCCCCCCAAACCGGGGACGCGGTCGGCGGGAATGGCCGAACTGATGCTCCCTTCGGCGGGCTGAAAGGGAAAACCGTACGCGTGGGGTTTTGACTTCGCGGTTGGTAACCTGCGTTGAGGCCGGGCGTTCAAGAAGCCCGCGCGTCCGACGAATCCCGTTGCAAGGGACCGTGCGCTCGCATCCCCCCGCCCCCCTTCGGATTTCCGCAGGAGACCCGAGCTTTCGCAGGAGATACAGCCATGTCCGACTCGACCACGCCGATCGACCGTATTCGCGGCGAACTCAACAAGGTGATTGACGCCGTTCGCCAACAGGGGGAAAAAGCCCTCGAAGCGATGAACCTCGGCGGCAAGCCCGGCCTGTGGTTGCCGGCGGTCGACATCCTCGAAAAGACCGACGAAGTCCAGGTCGTGGTCGATGTGCCGGGTGTCGATCCCGCCGGGATCGACGTGACGCTCGTCGGGAACATGCTCACGCTGCGCGGCAGTCGCTCCCCCGCCCCACCGGGTGGAACCCCCGTCCGTCGCGAACGCCCCGCTGGCGCGTTCGAGGTGTCGATCCCGCTCCCCGCGCCCGTTGAAGCGGACGGCGTGTTGGCGAATTGCAAACTCGGCGTGCTCTCGGTGACGCTGTTGAAACGCCGCGACGTGCAGGCGCCGGTCGTCCGTGTGAACGTCGCCACCGACGACGCGGGGTCCGCGTCGTGACGCGGCCGTCGAGCGCCGCGCCCCGCGCCGCTTCCACCCCCGCCGCTGGCGATTCCGAACACGTCGAGCCCGAATCCGCCGAACCCTGGAAATGGCTGGGGGCGGCGGCGCTGGCGCTGTTGTTGACGTGGTATTTCTTCGAGGTGCTGTGGCTGGGGGGAGGACTCGTCGGCGGCGACCTGTATCCCTACTTTTTCCCGCAGAAGACCGTTTACGCCGCGGCGCTTCGCGAAGGGGAGGTCCCGCTGTGGAACCCGCTGGTCGGCCACGGGTATCC
This sequence comes from Planctomycetales bacterium, assembly GCA_044359065.1. Lineage (GTDB taxonomy): Bacteria > Planctomycetota > Planctomycetia > Planctomycetales > Planctomycetaceae > JAIXZD01. The sequence continues at coordinate 16,879 of JBIKMW010000065.1, forward strand.
GCAACTCGCCGAAAGCCAGACCGGGGTGTTCTACCCGTTCCACCTGGCGGCTTATTGGTTGTGGGACGTCAACACCGCGTACGTCGCGGTGCAGTTGACCCATTACGTGATCGCGTTTCTGGGGGCGGTCGCACTGGCGCGTGCGACGGGAACCGGTTGGGGGGGGGGACTGCTCGCGGCGCTGGTCTACACGTACGGCTGGTTCCCTGCGCGGCTGTGCCTGGAGTGGGCGATCATCGGCGGCGCGTGGCTGCCGTGGTGCGTCTGGGGATTGGTCCGCTGGAGGGACTCGGACCACACCCGCGCGGACGGACACGGGCGATACCTGTTTGTCGTTTGGGGAGGCCTGACGCTGCAATTGCTGGCCGGACACTTCGTGTTCGCCTTCATGACGCAGTTGGTGGTCGCGACGTGGCTGGTCGTTTTCTTTGTCGTGGATGTGCGATCCGCTGGGGAACCCCCGGACCATCGTCGCCGCGCGGTGCGACGTTTGGCGATCGGCGGGGCCGCGATCGTTGCCGCGTACCTCGCCGCCGCCGTGCAACTTGTCCCGACGTGGGAGTACAAGCAGCTCAGCCAGCGAGCGCGGGTGTCGGGCAGCTTCGACCCCGCTTACGGCCACCTGCCGTGGTGGTCGCTCCAACAGGCGACGTTCCCGTGGTCGTGGTATGCCGACACGACCGACATCAACAACCGCCGTGGACCAGACGAACCGCTCACCAACCGTGCCGAAGCGCACTTGTACTTCGGGTTGGTGCCGCTTGCCTTGCTGGGGACCGCGCTGTTCGGCGCGGCTGCGCGCGGAGTGCGTCGAAGACATCATTCTCGGGAGGCTGGGAATGGTTCAATCGACGCCCCTTCTCCGCCACAACCGGCAATCGTTCGCGGCGAAAACTCCCTGGTGGGGGAGAAGGTGTCCGCAGGACGGATGAGGGGGTATCGCCATGCTCCGCTCGATCCGGACTTCGCGATTGTCGTCTGGTTCGCCATCGGCCTGTTGGCGCTGATCCACGCGACGGCGCAGTTTCGGTCGCTCACCGACCGGCTTCCCGGTTTCGGCTACTTCACCGGTCCAGGGCGGTTCGGGGCGATCACGACGCTGGCGGTAGCGATCATCGCCGGGCTGGCGTGGCGGCGTATGTCGTCCCGTTGGCCCGCGCGGTGGGGGGTGGTGGCGGGGACGGTAGTCTGGGTGGCGACGGTCGTCGATCTGGGTTGGGTCGACGCACACACGCAAAACGTCTTCCAGGTGCTCGACGCCCCGCTGGAGGAGCGGCGGCACTCGCCGCTGCGCGCGCTGCTGGCCGAGCCAGGCCAACCGGTGCGGCTGTTCTGTCGTGGCCAGAACGTGGCAACGCTGCTCGACGTGGCGTCGACTCCCACATATCTCGGCCTCTCCCCCGCGCAGTACCAGGATCCTGCCACCGCGCTCCCCGAGCCGTTCCCGTTCGACACTCCGCCCGCTCCATCGCAAATCGACTGGCTGCGCCGGGCGGGGGTGACGCACGTGCTGAACTTCTCGCGATTGGACGAACGGGTCTGGCCGGTGCGTCACATGGCGGTCGTCGACGATCCGTTCCTCAACCGCGTGTGGGGACGCTACGCGGGAGCGACCGCGCCGCCAACGTTCTGGCTGTACGAATTGCTCGGCTCGCGCGGTCGCGTGGCGTGGGAGACGCCCGCGGAATCCGCGACGGCCCGCGTTGTGTCGCACCGCCGCGAACGGGTCAAGATCGAAGCCGAACACCCGACGGGGGGCCGCCTCGTCCTGACAGACCTCGCGTACCCCGGCTGGGAGGTGACGGTCGATGGACAACCGGCGGCGCAAACGACCGTGGAGGGGACGTACCGGGGCGTCGATGTTCCGGCGGGACGGCACACGATCGTGTGGGAGTACCGCCCGGCCTCGTTCCGCATCGGACTTGGCATGAGTTTGGTGACGCTGATCGCGGGAGGGTTTGTGGGTGTGTTCGCAGGGGTTCCGCGATGGCTCCGCACGCGGGCTACGACTTTTTGATCCGCCGAATTCGTGCGGTTCGGCTCACCCCGTTCGAGTTCTTGACCAGCGAGAACGAACCGCTTGACGCGGCTTGCTGACCGGGGCTGTGTGGTGAGAGGATAAGGGTCCGCGCAAAAGGACTTTGCGACATCTCGGCCCCGCTTCCGATTCTCCTCATTCGATCCGCGAAAGACGGTTTAACCGCCACAAACACTTTCATGACGTTACAATGACGCCGCTGCGCGAGAGTGCCATCACTCGTCGAGCGCGGAATGTCGGATGACCAGACAAATCGCAGCCCGGACAACTCGGGGTGGCGAGTTCGTCAGTAAGCCGGCGCGGGAACGAACCCCTTGGGGGATCGATTCCGCGCCGGCTTTTTTCGTTTTTACGGCGTCTGTTTTCGGCGGCGCGGATCCGCTGGGAGCACCGTTAACGAATACACACGCAGCGACAAGCCAGCGTGTGTTCGGTCCGCCGCGTCCGTGTTTCGCGATGCGTTTCCGAGTGCAGGCGGGTGGGAATCCGGCGCGAATCGTGCCCTTCCCGACCAGACGGTTTCTGTTTCACCCGTCGCGTTCGGCGGGCTTGCCCGAATCGAGGAGTGTCGCCATGCGTCGAAGTTTGATCCTGTGTCCCACCGCTGCCGGAGTCCTTCTGGGGGTGGCGGTGTTCACGAACTCCCCCCTGCTCAGCCAGGAGCGACCACCCGAGTCCGAGCCGACCGTTCCGTCCCATCCGATCCCCGTCAGACAGATTCCCGCCAAACCGGCTGTCGCGCGTCCGGCGGCGACCCCCAAAGCCGCGATCGTCAAGGATGTGCCCCGCGACGAAGCACCCCCAAAGAGTGCGACCGGGAAAGTGGCCGCGACGGCACTCGACGAAGTGGCCAAAACCGTCGTTCGGTCGGTCACCGAGATCGCGGACGAAGCGGCCATTCGCGCGACGGACGCGGAATTCGCGGAGGCCTATGCTCGCGGGGATGCCCAGGCCGCGGCCGAGCATTTCACCGACGCCGCCGAGTACGTCGACGAACGGGGACAGGTGTTTGAAGGGCGTCCGGCGATTCAGGAGGCGTTGACCGCGTTCTTCGCCGAAAATCCCGTCTGTCACCTCGAGATCGAGGTCGGTTCGATCCGGTTCATCGGACCGGGCCTCGCCATCGAGGACGGGGTCACGAAGTTGAGTCGCGCCGAGAAAGACGCGACCGTCGAAAGCCCGTATACGGCGATCCACGTGAAGGTGGAGGGGGGCTGGCGGGTCGCCAGTATTCGCGACCACGCCCCCAAAGATCGCCGACAACACCGCAGCCAGCTCGAACAACTCGATTGGCTGGTGGGGGAATGGGTCGACGAAGGGGACGAGTCCCTCGTGACGTTCTCGTGCGTCGCCGCCGACAACAGCAACTTCCTGATGCGCAAGTTCTCGATCTTGGTTGCCGGTCAGGAAGCGATGAGCGGCACGCAGCGGATTGGTTGGGACCCGCTGACCAGCCAGTTGCGGATGTGGATCTTCGACTCGGAAGGGGGCTACGGGGAAGGCCTGTGGCATCGGATCGAAGGAGAATGGGTGCTCAAACTGAACGGAGTCACAGCGGACGGCGAGCCGACATCGAGCACCAGCATCTACACCCCGATCAATGGTCACACGATGACCTGGCAGTCCGTGGATCATGAAATCGCCGGGGTGCAACTGCCCGACAGCGAGATCGTCACGCTCGTGCGGCAAGCCCCGTCGCCGAAAGTGGTCGTCGACGAGAAGTGATCCGGCGGGGCGTCCTGCCTCGCGAACCTTGACCTATTCCTGCGCGGCCTTGGCGTGCGCAGACCTACGAACTGTGCGGAGTCTTTGATCATGAGAAAACTGTTCTGCCGTTCCGCGATCGGTCGCGGAGCTGGAGTGTCGCTGCTGTCCCTAGCCCTGGTCGCCGCCGCCGCTGCGGAACCTCGAGGCGGTCCGCCCAAGGGGGGTGAGTCGCAACGGGGAGGGAACGCGGGGGGGCGGCCCGAGGGTGGCGGCCGGCCCGGAGGAGGTGGTCCGGGCGTGGGTGCCCGTCCCGACGCGGGAGGTCGGCCTGAACGAGGAGGGGGTCCAGGTGCAGGTGGCAGACCCGACGGGGGTGGTGGCCCCGGCGCAGGAGCCCGTCCCGACGGTGGCGGCCGGCCCGGCGCGGGAAGCGGCGGTCCGCACACTGGCGGCAACCCCGGCGGAGCGCGGCCACCCGGCGGTACCCGCCCTCAATCTCCGACGGTGATCCAACCGCGTCAGCCCTCCGGTGGGGATCACGCTCCGCCTTTTCGGAACTCGCCCGGGTTCAGTCGCCCGCCCGTCGGCAAGCAAGGAACCGGCGGTGATGCTCGTCACCCGGTAACGTCAGGACCCCGCGACACCGGTGACGCCGCGCGTCGCTTTGGTCTCGAACCCGGACGTGTCGCACCGCCCCAGGGCGTGCCAGCGAACCCCGGTCGGTTTGCAGGACCTGCCGCCGCTCCCGGCGGATCGGCGCGTCCCGTCGGAGGCCGCTTCGACCGCCCGTCCACACGTATCGGAAACCAGCCGTTTGTCGGCAACACGTTCTCCGTGAACAACCGTCAATTTCAGGTTGGTCCGCAGGCGTATCAGCCTTCCTACTACCGTCACTCGGGATATCACGGGTACTGGAACGGCAACCGCGGCTTTGGCGGAACGCCCGTGGGCGTTTACGGCGGAGGGTACGGCTACGGCGGACGGAACGCCGGTTGGGGCTGGGGACTCGGCCACGGAGCCGTGGGATACGGCGGGTACGGTGGTGGTTATGGCGGCGGACGGGGGTATGGCGGCTATGGCTACCGGCCGATCGGCTGGGGACTGGGTGGCTGGGGACTGGGATCGCTGATCTACAACAGCGGTTATCTGGGATACTCCAATCCGTATTATGTGAGTTCCGGAGCGACGGGGTATAACTACTCCCAGCCGATTCCCGTCTCTTACACCGTGGACACGGCCTACTCGACGGACGATGCGCGGTCCGCCGACGAGGCGCTGAATGCCGCCGTCGAAGCGTTTCGACAGGACGACTACGACGCGGCTCTGGACCTCGCCGACAAGGGGATCAACCGCTTCACCGACGACGCGGTGCTGCACGAGTTCCGTTCGCTCGTACTGTTCGCCAAGGGGGATTTTCAGCAATCGGCCGCGACGATCCATGCGATTCTCGCGATCGGCCCCGGCTGGGACTGGACGACGCTGAGCGGAATCTACGACGACCTCGCGCTGTACACAGCGCAGTTGCGAAGTCTTGAGGCATACACCACGAGCCATCCTCAGGATGGCGCGTCGCGATTTCTGTTGGCCTACCACTACATGAGCTGTGGCCATCCCGCAGCCTCGGCCGCGCAGCTTCAGCGGGTCGTCGTCTTGATGCCCGGCGACCGCGTCGCGGCGGAGTTGTTGCGACTGGTCTCCGCGAGCAATCGGGAGGCTTCCAGCGGTTCCACCGCGCAGCCCGTCCGGCCTGCCGAGACCCCTGTCGCCGCCAACCCCGCGGCCCCCACGGCGCGGCCCATCGACCCCGCGTCGCTGGTCGGCACCTGGAAGGCGTCCCGTGCGGACGAGTCGCGATTCTCACTCGTCCTGGGTGCGGACCGCAAATTCGACTGGAGTTTCCAGCAGAAGGCGCAACCTCTCCAGTCGTTCGGCGGGACTTACACCGTCGAGGGGAACGTGCTGGTGCTGGAGCGCAAGGATGGCGGATCGCTGGTCGCGGAGATCGTCATCGACGGTGATTCGCGATTCAACTTCCGCCTGCTGGGTGCCGACGCGGACGACAAAGGCCTCGACTTCGCCCGCTGAGATTCGCCAGCGGAGATCGCCTCAACGAACCAGAACCGTATTCGGATTCTGGCACCTTCGCGAAGTGAGCGTCGAGGCCGCGGGAAAACTCCCGCGGTCCTCGGCGGTCCCGCAATCCACCTACCTGGGAGACTGTCATGCTTTGGACCGTGTTTGTCGTCTTGATGATTCTCTGGCTGCTCGGTGTCGTGTCCAGCTACACGATCGGCGGGTTCATTCACATCCTGCTCGTCGTGGCCATCGCCGTGGTGCTGATCCGCCTGATTCAGGGCCGTTCGGTGGCGTAAGGCGCGGTGTAGCGCGCCGCGTGATGCGTGCCGCGATGAACGCTGTCGCAGCCACAGGAAGAGGGGTTCCCGACACTCTGGTCTTCCGCGAAGAGTGCTTGATCGCGGCGATTTGCGATGAACGCTGTCGGAGAACTCCGGATTTGGACCGCGCATGACCCAAATACTGATAGACTCCCGCCCAAGCCGGAGTGTCGCCACGCATCCGTCGCTCTCGCCGTTGCGCAGGCCTCCATCCTCGGGAATGTTGTACATGCTGGGCGATCTGGAACTCCAAAAGATCGCTTTCGTGGGCGATTATCCGCCGCGCAAATGCGGTATCGCCACATTCACGCACGATGTGCGTGCTTCGCTGGTCGGTCGGTTTCCGGAGGCCGAGTGCATCGTCGTGCCGGTGAACGATCGTCCCGAGGGGTACGACTACCCTCCCGAGGTCCGGTTCGAGATCGCCGCGCAGGACCGCGACGGTTACTCGCGCGCGGCGGATTTTCTCAACTTCTCGAACGCTTCCGTTGTTTGCCTCCAGCACGAGTACGGCATTTACGGAGGCTCGGCGGGGAGCCACGTTCTGGAACTCGTCCGCGACGTGCGCATGCCCGTCGTAACGACGTTCCACACGATCCTGAAAGAGCCCGATCGCGACCAAAGGCGGGTTCTGGTGGAACTGGCGGAACGCTCGGCCCGCGTGGTCGTGATGACCGAGCATGCCCGCACCTTTTTGAGAGACCTGTACGGCGTCGACGAGGAGAAGATCGACCTGATTGCGCACGGCATTCCGGACACGCCGTTCGTCGCTCCCGATCGCTACAAGGACCAGTTCGGCGTGGCGGGTCGGCTGGTCGCGCTGACGTTCGGACTGCTCTCCCCCAACAAGGGGATCGAGCAGATGCTGCGGGGAGTGCCAAAGATCGTCGAGGCGTTCCCCAACTTCGTGTACATGGTGTTGGGGGCGACGCATCCGGAACTCGTGAAGAACCAGGGGGAGCGCTATCGGCTCGGCCTTGAGCGTCTCGCGCGCGACCTCGGCATCCAGAAGAACGTGATCTTCTACAACCGCTTTGTCGACCTCGATGAACTCACGCAGTTCATTCGGGCGGCGGATGTGTACGTCACCCCGTACCTCAACGCTGCCCAGATCACTTCGGGCACGCTCGCCTATTCGTATGGCTGCGGCAAGCCGGTGGTGTCGACCCCCTATTGGCATGCGGAAGAACTGCTGGCCGACGGTCGCGGCGTGCTGGTCCCGTTCTCCGACCCCGCGGCGCTGGCCCGCGAGGTGTGCGGCTTGCTCGGCAGTGACGAACGACGACTGGCCATGAGCGAAGCGGCCTACGCACAAGGCCGCGAGATGATCTGGTCCCGTTCGGCCGAGCACTACATGCAGTCGTTCCAGCGGGCGCGGCTGGAAAGCCGAAACGAAACGGTCAAGCCGCTGGCAGTGCGGACGTTGGCCGAACAACATGCGGCGCGGCCGATCTGGCGACTCGATCATCTGTCGCGCATGACCGACTCCACCGGCATGTTCCAACATGCCACGTACACCATTCCGAACTTCGCCGACGGGTACTGCACCGACGACAACGCGCGGGCGCTGTTGCTCACGGTACTGCTGGAAGAACTGGGCCTTGACGATTCCGAAGTTCGTCGCGTCGCGTCCGCTTCCGCCGCATTCTTGCAGGCGGCCTTCGATCGCGACCTCTTGCGGTTCCGGAACTTCATGAGTTTCGACCGCCGTTGGCTGGAGGACGCGGGATCGGAGGACTCGCACGGGCGGGCCGTATGGGCGCTGGGGGCGTGCGTCGGCCGTTCACGGCATCCCGATTTCCCGGCGTGGGCCGCTTCGATCCTGGAACTGGCGCTTCCCCCCATGTCCGGAATGAAGTCCCCCCGCACGTGGGCCTTTGGACTCTTAGGGGCGCACGAGTATGGCCGGCGCTTTGGCGGGGACCGGCTGGCGACGGACGCCCGCGGCGCGTTGACCGCTCAACTGGTCGGGCTGTACCAACGAACCGCCACCCCCGACTGGCCGTGGTTCGAGGAATCCCTGTCGTACGACAACGCCCGGTTGCCGCAGGCCCTGATCACCAGTGCCGCCGACACCGGCGACGCCGAAGTGCTGCAAATCGGATTGAACACACTCCGGTGGCTGGTGGAGATTCAACGGGCGCCGGACGGTCACTTCCGTCCCATCGGCTGCAACGGGTTCTACCTGAAGGGGGGGCGTCCGGCGCAGTTCGATCAGCAACCGGTCGAAGCGTGCGCTACCGTGGCCGCCTGCCTGTCGGCCTACCGGGCCACCGGCGAGGCGAACTGGATCGTCGAGGCCCGCTCGGCCTTCGAGTGGTTCCTGGGTCGAAATGACCTCGGCGTCGATCTGTACGACCCCGCCAGCGGCGGGTGTTGCGACGGTTTGCACGGGGACCGCGTCAGCCGCAATCAGGGGGCGGAGTCGACGCTGGCGTTCCTGCTTTCGCTCGCGGAGATGAATTCGCTGGAAAGCTCCCTCGCGGAGTTCCCGCGAACGCGATAGTGTCGCGCGGAGACTCGCCGCGCGGCGCACGACGAACGGATTTCGTCGCCCGGTGGTTCCCTCACGACGCCGAAGTGCGCCGGCGCTGTCCGCCGGTCTCGGAGTCTGCCCGGCGGGCCACTACGAAACTGCCCCGCCACAACGGCGAAAGTCCCCGCGCATGGATGTCAAACGGACCGGAATTGTTCTCAAGCCGAACAATTCTCGCGTCGTGATCCGCCCCTTCGAACCAACCACCGAACAGCGGTTCGAGAAGATCATCGCCCGCGTGGCGTCGCTGTCGGAAGATGAAGTCGCCGCGCAACTCGAACAGGTGATGCGCGACTTCCATGGCCGGCATCAGCGGACGCGCGAGTTCTTTATTCGACGGTTCGAGCAGGTGCGCAAGTATGTGCTGACCGACCAACCGGTGAGCGACCACCGCCGATTGTTGATCGGCGCGTACTTCAGCCAGGAATACGCGCTGGAGTCGGCGGCGCTGTTCAACCCGTCGATGGTCTGGCATCCCGACCAGTCGGGGCTGCCCGACGGAACGCGGCGATTCATCCTGAGTCTGCGGGCAACGGGTGAAGGCCACATCTCGTCCATCACGTTCCGCTCCGGCACGATCGACCGCGCGAACCGGATTCGCATGGACGAGCCGACCCGCTTCGTTACGGCGCCGGAACTCGTGCCGAACGCCCTCTACGAAAAGACGCTGTTTCATCGCAAGCTGCTCGAGTTGTCGATCAACGGTCCGTTGACGGAGTCGGCGCTGGCGGCGTTGGGGGACCACTTCACGCTGGCGGAGCTCGAGCAGACGCTGAAGAACGTGCTCCGCCACAACCGCGCCCGGCACCGCGAGTTCGAGCCGATCGCGCACACGATGCTGATGCTCGCGAAGTCGAACTACGAGATTCAATTCGACGCCGAGCAGAACGTCTCCGAGCGGATCATCTTTCCCACCTCACCCAGCGAAACGAACGGGATCGAGGACGCCCGCTTTGTACGGTTCACCCACGATGATGGCCGCGTTTCGTACTACGGCACCTACACCGCCTACGACGGTCGGGTGGTCCTGCCGCAGATGTTGCATACGGAAGACTTCCTGCACTTCCGCGTCGACACGATGAACGGCCCCGAGGTCCGCAACAAGGGCTTCGCCCTGTTTCCGCGCCTGATCCACGGCCAATACGCGATGCTCTCGCGGCAGGACAACGAGAACATTTTCTTGATGTACTCGGACATGCCCCACTTCTGGTACACGAAGGAACTGATCGCTCGTCCGAGTTATCCGTGGGAGTACGTGCAGCTCGGCAATTGCGGTTCGCCCATCGAAACGGAACAGGGATGGCTGGTGCTCACGCATGGAGTGGGACCGATGCGGCGCTACGCGATGGGGGCGTTCCTGCTGGACCTCGAGAACCCCACCCGCCTCATCGGCCGACTGGCGACACCCCTGATCGAGCCGGACGCGAACGAGCGGGAGGGCTACGTCCCCAACGTGGTCTACAGTTGCGGAGGGGTGCTGCACGAGCGGGAATTGATCATCCCGTACGCGATGTCCGACTACGCCAGCGGATTCGCGACCGTCTCTCTCGATCAGGTCCTCGACGCGATGGTCCGTGCGTGATCACGGCAGAGCGCATGATACCCACTTGTGTTGACAATCCTGGGGAACGCATCACGCGAGAGACCCTGTGCGTGTCTCACGGCCTGAACTGCGATCACTTTCCAGTTCAGCCGCGATTTTGCCGGGGACCGCGTTGGGCCTGAAGAAGCGGCACCACCCGACTTTCGACCTCGCCGAGAAACGCGGCGAGTCCGTTTCCCTTTCCCCGGCGAGACAGCGTTTCAAGCGGCGCGGTCTTCAGTGCGGACAACTCGTGTTCGACACGCTCGGGACTTGAATTCGCGCCGAGCAGTTCACTCAGCAGGTGCTTGACGTTTTGGAGGTCTCCCGCTGACCGGGACGTGAGTCGCTCGGATTCTTCGAGGGGGTCGAAACCGAGTTGCCGATGGAACGCGGCATGCGTTTCCGCACGTGTGTCTGTCGCGCAATCGAGCGCCGCAAGGACCCAGCATTCGCGTTTTGTGTTGGCGACGCCGATGACAATATCGGCAAAGTCACGCGCTTTCGCGGCGACATGCTTCCGGGCCTGATCCAGACCTCGTTCCCGTTCGCGGTCGTTGTCGAGGTCACGGATCAGAAAGACGACGACGGGTTCGGAAGGTCTTTGCTCATCGAGGAGTCGACGCACGACATTCAGAGCTTTGACGGCGGCCTTCGCATCCGAAAACGCGGGGGAGGACGATTGGTTGGCCTCATCCCGCAAGTGACCCAAATGGCGAACACCCAGTTCCTTGGCCAGCCGAGGCACATCCTGAATCCACGTCAGATACTCGCGATCTTCGACGAGGCGTGACCACAAGGGGCAACTCGCCAGCAAATCGGCGTCTGCCCAGGTCACGTGATGCGACAGCGTCCGCTCGACGAGCGTCCTCGCCGTGCGAAAGTCCGCTTCGGACTCGCAGACCATCACGCATCGGAGCGGCATCAGGAGGCACTCGCTTCCTCAGCCGGAGACTTGTGCTTCGTGACCCATTCCTCGCCAAACATCGACCAGAGCTCGCCCGGCCGCATCTCGTCCTTCCAGCGGTCGAAGTCAGGATGCTCGGTGAGCTTGGCACACTCGGACCCGTTCTCCCCGCTCCAGACGCAGACGATCCCCTCGGGATCGCACTCGTCCAGCATGTAGGGGGAGTGGCTCGTGCAGATCACCTGCAAACCGGGAGTCGTCGCGACGATCTCGCGGATCATCACCGCTAAATCCCGCTGCGCCTTGGGATGCAGCCCCTTTTCGATGTCGTCGATCAGCAGGACGATGTTCTCGTCGCCATGAATGGTGAGCAGAGCGGAGATGCCGAGGGCCATGAGGGTCCCCTCGCTGACGGAGTCGGCGTCGAGGCCGGTGACACCGTTGAGGTCGATTTTCAGGGCGTCGAAGTAGGGGCGTGAAGTTCGTGCCCAAGAACCACTAGAGTCCTGATGCATCCCCACAACGTTCGAGTCACGCTCGCAGGTGACTTTCCGTAATCCCGGAATCACGTGCCGAACGCGATCCACAATCTGCTGACGCTTGTCTGGTTGCGTCGAAGCCCAGACTGTCAACATCGTCGGCAAGCCATACCCCTGGCGACTCATGACGGGATTCAGCATGTCGCTGAATGAAGCGCTGCGCAGACAATCAGGGTCTAGCTGCGCAAATATGGCAGTTGCCAGGGTGAGTAGTTTCACTTCGTCTGGATCCACCCAAACAGTCAATCCAGCCTCCGTTGAAAACTTCTTCCACTGCCAGCGATGCTCTGACTCAGCCTCCTGAGCTAAAGACACCTGCGCCTCAGCGTGAAATTCGAATCGCAATCCGCGTTTTAATTGGACGCACTCGACGGACAATGCGAAAAGAGGCGGATTGCTTGTAACCGCATTGCTCTGTGAATGGGATCCTAATCGTGACCGGACCTTTTCCGGCGCTAATGCTCCGACAAATACCTTCTCCGCACCCTGATCGGCACTCCGCAGCAAACAATCAATGCCCTGCAACACCGACGTCTTCCCGCTGCCGTTCGGTCCCACCAGCACTGTGAACGGTGCCAATGGAACACGGGCGTGGTTCCAGCTCTTGAAGCCTTCGAGTTGAATGTAATCGAGCATCGGGCAGCATCCGGTCGCAAAGGTCTGGCTTTCGGGCCGACGCCGTATTCTATCTCGCCTTCCGACACCACACAGCCTCGAATCCGGGTCAGGTTGACGTTGGGTGTGTTCATCTTTCCTGACGGAGCGGGTCCACACTCGGCGGAAGAATCAAGTTTTCCGCGACGGGGCGGGGTCGCCAGCCGCTCCCGTCGCAAGGGACCGGACCTCCGCGCGAACTCCCCCTCAATTCTTCAGCGTTGACGACTTCACGAAGGTGTCGAACGCCGCTTCGTGTTTCGCGGCGGTTTCGCGCGGCGCCGTCAGCTTGATGAAGTACGACCGGTCCGCCTCGACCGGCAGGATCACCGCCAGCATGCGATAGTCCTCGCGCGGCGGGATCGGCTTGAACGAAGTCCCTTTCCACGTCCCGCGAATGTCGACGCGGGTGGCATCCTTCCCGGCGATCTTCACCGTTTCCACCTTCACCGAGTCCCCGCTCAGCCCGGAGAACTCCCCCTTCCAGCGGTCGACGTTCGATGTCAAATCCCCCCCCGCCGCCATCACCGTCAGCCGTCCGTCGAATTCCTCGCCGTCTGCCTTCGGCAGGGTGTACTCCGCTTCGACAATTCGCACCGACGGCGGGTCGACCTTGATCCAGCCCCCCGGCACCGTCAGCGACACCCCCTCCAACAGCAGCGGTCCGCCGTCCCCCGGCGCTCCGGCTGCGGCGGTCGCCCCCCCCGCCCCCCCTGCCCCCGTCGCTTCGGACGCGGGCGGCGCGGCGGGGGTGGTCGCCTCCGCATGCGGAACCGGAGCGACCGGACGCGGAGCCTCGCCGCATCCCGCGACAGCCAATGCCGCCGCCACGAGGAGCGTGCCAATTCTGTCGCGATTGCGGTTCATGCTGAGTACTCGAGGAACGGGGACGGTGGTTTGTGTGCACACGGGGCGCGTACCACTCTCGCGGCGGCTCGCGCTGTGCGAAACAGGATAGGCGTTCCGCCCCGCGCGGCCAAACGCGGCGTGTTCTCCACCCGGAGTTGACCGTGTTCCCCGTCTCGGCAGCGCAATCCATTCCACTCGGTTGACGCGCGGGCATCGCATGAGTCACCTTGAATGCGTCTGAATCGCACCCGTGCCCGCCGGGTCCCCGCCGCGTCACCGAACACCCTTCCTCGATAGCCCCCGGAGATCCGCGTGCCCCCGACCACCTCAACGCACCTCTCGGCACCGTTGTCCCGTCGCCAGTGGTTGGAAGGGACCCTCCGGCAAACGCTGGGAGCGACGCTGGGCGGAGCGGCGCTGGCTGGTCAGACATTGTGCGATCCGCTCGTCACTGCGGTTCGGGCCGCCGACGCCCCGGCCTTTCCGCCGGGTCGCTACGTCGACATGCACACCCACCTCGGCCAGACGTGGAACACGACACAGCCGCTCGGCGCGGTCGACCTGCTCAAATGGATGGACGAACATGACATCGCGCAGGCGGTGGTGCTGCCGCTGGTCTCCCCCGAGTCCTCCAGCTATTTGCTCACGACCGACTTCGTCCTCGAACAAACCGCTGCGCATCGCGACCGCCTCATCCCGTTCTGCTGCGTCGACCCGCGCACCAGCTACAACGGCGGCAAGAAGGGGTTGGTCGACATGCTCAAAAAGTACGTCGACCGGGGTGTCAAGGGCTTCGGCGAGCACAAGCCGGGGACCAAGATCGACGACCCGCGCAGCATGACGTTGTACGCCGCCTGCGGTGAACTCGGCCTGCCGGTCCTGTACCACATCGACACGCAACGCAACCTGGACGCGCCGGGCCTGCCCGGCCTCGAAAAGGCGGTGAAGGAAAACCCGAACACCAAATTCATTGGTCACGGGCCCGGCTGGTGGGCGTCGATCTCCGGCGACCTCAAGGCGGACGATTTGGGAGGCTACCCCAAGGGGCCGGTGGCGCCCGGCGGGGCGATGGACCGCTTGATGGAAACGTATCCCAACGTGTTCGCCGACCTCTCCGCGGGCAGCGGCGCCGGCGCCATTTCACGCGATCCGAAATTCGGTCGCGAGTTCCTCATTCGCCGCGCCGACCGAGTCATGTTCGGAACCGACTTCCTCTCACCCGGGCAGGACGTGCCCCAACTGACCCTCTTCCGGCAACTCGACCTCCCCGAGGACGTCCAGGCCAAGGTCTTCCGCGACAACGCCCGAAAGCTGCTGGGACTAACACCGACCGCGTAGCGGGATGCGTGCCGAAATTCGTAACTCTTCCGCCTAGCCTGAACCCGCCCCGCCATATCCCCACGACCTCCCTCCTCCGCACGCCCTCCATCCTTCCGCGAAAGACACCGCCATGCGTCACACGGCCAGTTTCGGACTGACACTCGTCGTACTCTTCGCGTGGACCTTGTGCGGCGACGCCGTTGCCGGTTGGAAGGCCGGCACCGGGCGGGCCAAAATCACTCCCGAACAGCCGCAATGGATGGCCGGTTACGGGTCGCGCGACCACGAGTCCGAGGGAACGCTCCACGACATCTGGGCCAAGGCGCTCACGATTGTCGACGGCAAAGGCCACCGGGCGGTGCTGGTCACTCTCGACCTGTGCGGCATCGGTCGCGACCTGTCCGATGCCATCTGCACCCAACTCAAGGAGAAGCACGGCCTTGAGCGCTCGCAAATCGCCCTCAACTGTTCGCACACGCACACCGGTCCCGTCGTGCGCAACAACCTCCGTTCGATGTACTTCATCACCGACGCCCAGGAGCAGGTCGTCAACGACTACAGCGACGGGCTGATTCGCAAGATTGTCGGAGCGGTCGGGGAAGCGATCGCCGCGGAGGCTCCGGCGGAAGTGCTGGAGGGACAGGGACGCGCCACGTTCGCCGTCAACCGTCGCACGAACAAGGAGACGGACGTTCCGAAGCTGCGCGAGGACGGACTCCTGAAGGGGCCGAACGATCACGCGGTCCCCGTGTTGGCGGTGAAAGGGGCGGACGGAAAACTGCGGGCGATCGTCGCGGGCTACGCCTGCCATGCGACGGTGCTCCCGATTTATCAATGGACGGGGGACTATCCGGGCTTCTATCAGATCGCCCTGGAGAAGGCCCATCCGGGCGCTCAGGCCATGTTCGTCGCCGGGTGCGGCGGCGATCAGAATCCGCTCCCGCGTCGAACCGTCGAACTGGCCGAGCAGTACGGGAGCATGTTGGCCGATTCCGTCGAGCAAGTGCTTGCCAACGGCCTGCAACCGGTCCCCGACACGCTCGCGACGAAGTACGTTGAAGTCCCGCTCGGGTTCTCGAAGATTCCCGCCAAGGCCGACCTCCTCGCGGATTCGATGTCGTCCGACAAGTACCGCGCCAGCCGTGCCAAGCTCCTGCTGAAACGTGTCGAGAAGGAACCGCTCCCCCCCACGTACGCCTACCCCGTCCAGGCGTGGAAGTTGGGGAATCGCCGCGTGGTGTTCCTCGGGGGCGAAGTGGTCGTCGACTACGCGCTGCGTCTCAAGAAGGAATTCGGGGGCGAGTCGCTGTGGGTCGCCGGTTACAGCAACGACGTGATGGCCTACATCCCGTCGTTGCGCGTGTTGAAAGAGGGGGGCTACGAAGGGGGCGGTGCGATGCTCTACTACGGCCTCCCCTCCGAATGGGACGAAAAGGTCGAAGAAACGATTGTGGGAGGGGTCAAGCAGGCGTTGTCGGAGTGAACCGAATCCGAAGTCGCCTGTGATGACGATTCCCCGAACCTTTCACGCCGCCGCCATGGGGGAATTGGCCGACAACGCCCTCGTCGACGAGTTGTTCCTGGCGACGTTGTCCCGTTTCCCCGTCGTCGCCGAGCGCACCCGCCTGCGCACACTGTTGGTCGACACCCCGAACGCCGCGACGCGGTCGAGGACATTTTGTGGCCCCCGATGATCACGAAGGAGTTCGTGTTCAATCATTGAGGGGGTGGGGGCCTGACATGCGGACCAGGACGCAGGATTCGTCATGGCGCGTGAACCGAGGGTAACTTCGTCGGAGAGCTCCCCGGATCACCCCTTCACCGGCCGCTTCGCCTCTTCGAGCCGGGCGAGTTGGTCTTTCGTCATGTTGTCAACCCACACGGGAATCGGTTCCGCGCTGAAGCCTTGAGCATCCAACGAGATCAGCAGGTCCACGATCCGACGACTGGCAATCAACAGACCCCAGCCGCAAAGCAAATCCTCTCCGCCCCAGCGCGAACCGTCGATCACGCAGTTCGCGGTCATCCAGTCGTGCCGATAGACCACGCGTCCGTTCCGTTTCTCGGCGGGTGTATCCGCCGAGCACGTGATCTCGCGGCCACACGATTCGCAGCGTGTGTGCATCGCCCCGCAGACGTCGCACACAATGCAACCTTGGCCGCAATGAGGGCAAACGTTGGCCGTCCCCACAAGTCTCCAAGCCCGCAAACAATACGCGGCTCGTGGCTGGAGGATCGAGACGCCCGTCGGCAGAGTTCCACGACACCCGGTGTGTCGCTCCGCCGGTTCGAGCTGACAGGGAATCAACTCCACACCGGGCAACCGGCTACGGTCCAGCGCCGCCGATACCCGCCGCCCGACAATCAAAAACGGTCCGTCGTTGTCCTCGAAATCCTCGTCCGTCAAGCCCACGACAAGTTCGGTTTCGATGGGGCCATCGAACACCTCGCACTCGCAGATTGGACCGCCGAAGCCCTTTATGCCGTCGAGGCAGCCTCGCCCCGAGGGGCAGGTCACCAACGGTTCGTCCTGGCGCGACAACGGGTGCACGCGGAAACACTCGGCTCCCGTGCGATACGTATGCGGCGGCATCGAGCGGAACACCGCTCCCTCGCGCAAAGGGAGCAGCGGCGTGTCCCCCTGTTGCTGTAACTCGAAGAACGCATCGTGGACGAGCGTGCCGGAGCGGTCGGGAAAGACGGTAGGAATCTCGACCATTCACCAGGCTCCTTCTGCTCAGGAGAGGTTTAGATCGGCATAGGCGTTGAGCGCGGCTTCAAGCTTTCCGACGGTATCCGCGTCGGCGTGCAAGGCAATTGCATAGGCCTTGGCAGCGGCTGCCAGGTGCAACCAGGAATTGTGTTTGATTCTGCCGAGGGGCCCCTCAGATTCTTCCATACACACCTCGTAGCAATCGAGGAAGCTCTGAAACGCCGCACGTTGTTGCGGATTGTGGTTTCTCATGTCACGCAACGCCGAAAACGCTTTGGCGAGTGCGACAAAACCTCCGACTGCGCCGACAGCGATCCCGATCCGCTGACGTCTTGCGGACATGTCCAATGCCATCTGCGCTTCACGCGACTTCAAAATCGTCAGCGCTTTTGCAAACGCTTCCTTTTTGGAACCAATTGGAATAAGCATGTCCTTGAATTCGTCAAAATGCTTGTTGGCCATAGCGACATACTCGTCCAGGTCCACTTTTTCAAACGCCTCCTTGAATGTCTTCCAACCCTTCTCCTTCATCTTTGCTCGCCACCACGCACGCTGATCGCGATCAATAAAGGGCTTGTGAACACTTTTATGCGCCGCAAACAAATCATCGGGGTTGTGTACGTCGATGCCTTTTTCTTGAAGCATTCTTTTTGCCAGCACTTCTTCTCCTGCGGATCTCCCCACTTGATATCTGTGGTGAATTTCGTAGTCGTCTTTGTCCGGCAGATCTTTGAAATCCGGGGTCTTTGCCTCGTAGATATCTCTCTGATCGACGAATCGTGGCTTCTTCTGCGGCGCTCCGGGCGCGACAAATTCGATCCCCCATGCCGCCTGATGCCCCGCCCCGTCGGTAACCCTGAGCGCCACCCGGAACGGTTCGTACACGCTGTTCCTCGTCAGCGTGATCGAGGCCCCGCCGGAGACATACGCACCCTCCAGCAGGTAATCCCAGGCATACGCGACGTTCGTTCCCGTCGCCCTCGATAATGCTTCCACTTCCAGTGTCGCCGACAGGCCGTCCTCCGACAACGTCGCGTTGGACGCGATGAGGTCGATCCAGTCCGACTCGGGGGTTTGCGGGACGTACACCGCCAACAAATGCTCCGCCGTGTACGTGCCGTCCTCGTCCGTGGCGGTCACGGTGATCGTGTAATCACCCGCCTCCTCGTACAGGTGGTCGAGCGCAGCGGTGTTCCCGGTGATCGTGGCTGGTGAACTGCCGTCCCCCCAGTCGATCGTCAGTGACGTGACCGTGTCGGGGCCGGGATCGCTCGTGGAGAGGGCCACGGACAGCGTGCCCCCCGGCAGCAACCCATGCTCGGCGGCGATATTGATCCGCGCCGGCATGTTGCCGATCGAGAGGGGCACATCGAACTCGTCCCAACCGTAGTCCTGCGTACTGTACACACGCACGCGGGAGGTGTATTGGCCGTTGTCCGCGGGGAGCATCGCCTGCGGCAGGGGGGCTTCCCATTCGAGCGCCCCGCCGAGTTCGTCGTCGTGCAGCAGGTAGCCGATATCGAACGAGCCGTTGTTGTCGATGTCGATCGTGTAGTAACCGATGGCGGTGCCCGCCTCGGGATCGGCCTTGAGCAGGTACGACGCGGACGAGCCTTCCCAGGCGACGCCGAAGGAACCCTCGGCGTCGAAGGTGAACCGCTTGAGCGTGAACGTCAACTCTTTCCACTCGCCGGCAAGGCGTTCGCCGCTGTACGGGTTGACCACGTAGGGACGAGCGCGAACGGTGTACTCGCCGTCGCGGGCACCATAGCCGACCAGCAGGGTGAAGCGGTTCTCGCCATCGAGGGCGAAGTCCCGCAAACCCTCCCACTCCCCGGGCGCTTCGGCTTCGACACGGATCTCCGAGGGGGGCGCGTTGGTCACGTCCAGCGTACCAAGGACTCCCGCCACCGAAGTGATGTTGTCCCCGACGACCCCCGTGTCGGTCGCCAGTTTCAGCGTTGTGATTTGCGGTGTCTCGAAATCGCCCCCGTCGTAGTCGCCGTCGCCTCCACCATCGCCGTCACCGCCGTCTCCATCGCCTCCCCCGCCGCCTCCATCACCACCCCCCGAGCCATCGCCGCCCCCTCCGGAACCATCTCCACCTCCTCCGGATCCGTCGCCACCCCCGCCG
>JBIKMW010000066.1:0-36248 GCA_044359065.1 Planctomycetales bacterium
CGGAACTCGAAGTCTTCAACGGCCCCCACACCATCAACGGCAAGGGAACCTACGAATTCCTGCACAAACACCTGAACTGGCCGAAGCGTTGAGCAAGACCGGGTCGGTTCGCCAAGCCGCCAAGCGGGAATCCGCGCCGTTCATCCCCTTCTCCCCCACACTCGACGCCACACATCGGCGAAGACCGGATCGTGGGGGAGAAGGTACCTGCCGAATGGATGACGTGGCATGTGCTTCGGAGTCCCTGACTGTCATTCCAAGAGCGCCTCCGACTGGACCATCCCCCCAAATCGCTTGTTCAGCGAATTCATTCGCACGACCCGTTCCTTCTGCGGCCACGGCTTCAGGTCGAGCGTCTTCGCCAGATGGGCCAGGATGGCGGCCTGCTGCACTTCCACGTGGGCACAAAACTTCATTCCGCCCGATTCGACGGTCAAAGGCTCGTCGATACCGAAACTAAGTTGAAAGTAGCCGCTGTACAGCCCGTGACAGAGGAAGTCGTACAGCGATTCTCCCACGACCGTGTTGCAAGCCTCCGATGGCCACGTCATCACGACCGGTGATTTGTCGTCGACCACGCCATCGTGAACCAGCAGGCTGTAATGGTCGCCGTCCCCTCCCGTGCTCGCGAAGACCAATCCGTTCTTCGGGGAGCAATACTCGTAATTCCCCGGTTCAAGCGTCGTGGGCAGAATCAGCCCCACTCGGTTCAACCCTCGACGGTTGGGGATTTCGGGCGGAAACAGGCGGTCAACCTCACGATCCACCTCGTGCAACCGCTCCAACAGCGGCAGATCGAGCTTTGCTCCCTTCGCCTTCAACTTCGCCAAGTCGGCCTTCTCCGCCTCCGTATCCGCTGCCCCGATCCCGGGACCGTTCGCGTCTTGCGCGCGACCGCATCCGCCCGCGACAACCGCTCCAGCCATGACTCCGCCCAGAAACGCGCGCCGTGTCGTTGTCATTGTTGTCTCTCTCCGCGGGGCGGTTTCCACAAGCCGACTGCCGCTCTGCCTGGCATCCCCGATTCTCACAATCTCGGGTCCATCGGTTCGCTCTCCAGCGCCAGCACACCAAACACGCACTCGTGCACGCGCCGCAACGGCTCTTTGCGGACAAAGCGCTCCAGCGCCTCGATCCCCAGGGCGAACTCCCTCAAGGCCAGCGACCGCTTCGAATTGAGCGCCCGTGATCGCAGTCGGACGAGATTCTCCTCCGCCGTGTAGTCGGGGCCGTAGATGATGCGCAGGTACTCGCGCCCCCGGCATTTGACCGCCGGTTGCACCAGCCCCTTGGTGCCAGCGCCCAGGAACGAGAACGGCTTCACCACCATCCCCTCCCCGCCCGCCCCGGTCAATTCCAGCCACCAGTCGACAGCCGACGCCACACTCCCGGTGTCGGTGGTGTCGACCACGCGGTACGGCGTCGCCCGCAGGATGCCGGGGTCCTGCCGACACGCCTTGGCGAGTGTTTCCATGTGCCACACGTGGTCGCGGTCGATGTGGACGTTCCCTTCCGTCGCCAGGATGTGAAACGGCGCGCACTTCAGGTCGTCCAGGGAATTCACCGGCCAGCAGTAGTGTCGATACGCCTTGATGAATCGTTCGACGCGGTCGAGACCGTCGGCGAAACGTTTCTCCATCGCGTCGCATTCCGCGCGGGCCTCTCCCTCCAGGTGCTGCTTCGCGCGCGACAGCGCCGCGGACACAGTTGGCAGCGCCCCCTTACCCGCCGAACCGACGGCCGCGTACTGCGTTTTCAACAATTCCTTCGCCTTGGCCGACCACGGCAGAATCTCGCAGTCGAGGCACACCCACTCGGTGGAGAACTCCGTCCAGAAACCGCTCGCTTCAAACGCGCGGCGCAGCCGTTCGAGAAACTCCCTCTCAAGCTCCGCGTCGTCGAAGAATCGCCTTCCGGTCCGGGTGTACGCGATGCCGATTTCCCCTTCAACCACGCCGAAGCGCTTCCGCGCCCCCTCCGCGTCGCGGCAAAGCACCACTACCGCCCGCGAACCCATGTGCTTTTCTTCGCACACCACGCGCGGGATCCCCTGGTTGCGGAAGTAGGCCAACGCCTCCGAGGGGTGCTCGAGGCACCCTGGTTCTCCGCTGGTTTCGCTCGGCGACATCGTCGGCGGCAGGTGGATCAACCATTTGGGGTTCACCGCGAATCGGCTCATCACTTCCAAAGCCGCAGCCGCGTTTTCCGCGCGAATGGTGACCGTCCGGTGCAATCTCGTTGACACGATCCGCTTGCCGATCACGTCCTCGAGGTCGAGCAAATCGTCCTGCGCTTGTTGCGCGGTGAGGGCGGGGGCGACCCGATCCTCGGGCAGAAACGGTCGCGCAGGCTCGCAATACATCCGCCGCGCTTTGACTTCGACGAGTTCACGCTGCGGGTACCGCAGCGCGGTGAGCGATCCACCGAACACGCATCCGGTGTCGATGTTGATCGTTCGATTGAGCCATTCCGGTTCCGGAACCGGCGTGTGTCCGTACACGACCGTCGCCGCGCCGCGGTACTCCGCCGCCCAGTTGTGTCGCACGGGAAGCCCGAATTCGTCCGTCTCTCCCGTGGTCTCCCCGTACAGCGCGAAGTCCCGGACCTTGCCCGAGCCTCGCCCTTGCATCGACTCCTTCATCCCCGCGTGGGCCACGACCAACCGACCGTCGTCGAGCACGTAGTGGCTGACCAATCCGTCCAGCCAACTTGCCAGCGAAACCCGGAACTCGTCTCGAACCGATTCGTTCAGCGCCTCGATCTCCGCCAAGGTTTCCGCCAGTCCGTGCGTGATCCGTACGTCCGACCCTCGCAGCTTTCGCATCAACTTGATGTCGTGATTGCCCGGTACGCACAGCGCCCAGCCAGCGCGGACCATGTTCCGCGCGATCGACAGCGAATCCAGGACTCGCGGCCCCCGATCCACCAAATCCCCGAGGAACACCGTCTTGCGATCACCCGGTGGCTTGTACGAGATGCTCGACCATCCCGGACCGGGATCGGCGATCGTCGTCCGCTCGTAGCCCAGTCGGACGAACAACTCCTCCAGTTCGTCCGCGCAGCCGTGTACGTCGCCAATGATGTCGAATGGCCCCCGTTCGTCGCGACGGTCGTTCCACAGCGGGACGCGTTCGATGACGACCCGCTCCAGCTCTTCCGCCGACTCCAACACGAGCACGTGTCGGAATCCTTCGCGGCGCAGCCCCTTGAGCGACCGTCGCAATTGCTGTCGCTGTTGCCGGACGACATGCGGACCGAACGCGCGGTCGGGTCGCGATTGGTTGCGAGACTGGCATTCGGCTTCGGGGGTGTCGAGCACGATGGCGACCGGAAGGCAGTGGTGCCGCCGCGCCAGCGCGACGAGCGGCGCACGCGACTCCGGTTGCACATTGGTCGCGTCGACAACCGTCAACAAGCCCCGCGCAAGCCGCTTTTCGGCAATGAAATGCAGCACCTCGAAGGCGTCCTTGGTGCAGGTCTGATCGTTCTCGTCGTCACCGACCAGTCCCCGGCATCGATCCGACGACAACACCTCGGTCGCCAGAAAGTGCTTTCGGGCAAATGTGCTTTTCCCCGCGCCGCTGGGGCCGATCAGCACCACCAGCGACAACTTCGGAATTGCAATGTGCGTCGTCCCGGTGGGCGCGGGCGAATTCGGAGCGTCGTTCGTCTCGTCCATGTCGCTCATGCCGCACCTCCTTCCCGCCGACGAAACACTCCCATTTGCGACGGCGCACCGTGGTCCGGGTGTGCCGGGCCGACGGGGACGTACCGTGCGTCGTAACCATGTCGCGACGCGACGCCGTTCCCCCACGCCTCGAATTCCGCGCGGGTCCACTCGAACCGGTGGTCTCCGTGCCGAAACTCTCCCGCCGGAAGCGTCGGCCAGACCACGTTGTATTCGCGGTTCGGCGTCGTCACGAGCACCATCGCCGGCCGCGCGGCCTCGAACACCACGCGCTCCAGTGCCGCCAATCGCGGCGGATCGAGGTGCTCGATCACTTCGACGAGCGTGGCCGCGTCGTAACCCTTGATTCGTTCGTCCCGATAGGTCAGCGATCCCTGGAACAGCTTGACGCGTTCGGCTTCCCGCTCCGACAACCGGTCGAGCTTCAATCGCCGTGCCGCGATCTCCAGGGATCGGGTCGACACGTCCATTCCCGCGACGCGCTCGAACGTGCGGTCCTCGATCAACGCCCGCATCAGTCGACCTTCTCCGCACCCCAGGTCGACCACGCTTCTGGCTCCCGCCGCGCGGAGCGCGGCGATCACCGTGCCGTGCCGCTGCTCGTGCAGACTCGCGGATCGTTCGAGTGTTTCCTCGCGTCCTGGTTCGAGTTGTTCCTCGGCCTCGTCATTCCGCTCCTCTTCGACCAAGCGCGCCAGCGCCTCCCGCACAAGGCTTGTGCGACGCCCCAGATACCGACGCGTGATGAGTTGTTTTTCGGGATGCTCGGCCAGCCATCCCTCGCCGCGCGACAGCAATTTCTCGAGCTCGTCGTCTCCGATGTAGTAGTGCTTTTGGTTGTCGAACACCGGCACCAGCACGTAAATGTGCGTCAGCAGTTCCGCGAGTGTTTTCGTCGCGGAGAGTGTCACCGAAAAGTACGGACTCTCTCCCCACTCGGGAAACGCGTCGTCCAAAGGATGGCGTGTGGCTTGCACCGCGTACCCCAGCGGCTCGAACAACCGGCGCGGCAGCTCCACTCCTCCGCGCGACGGCAGCACGTCGATGCGCGCCGTCAGCGGCAGCGCATCGCCCACAAGCTCGGGACGATCGTCGCAACGACCCGCCATTGCGGACCGCAGCACCTGCGCGATGGCGACGCTGAGGCAGGACGACGCCACGTACGGCCGGTCGTTGACGTACTGACCCAACAGGAAGTCCCCGGCCCCGTCGCGATTCCTCACCAGCCCCACCGTGTCGAGGTCCAGCAGCAGCGCGGCGGTCGTCCGTTCCGCCGTGGCCTCCGGGTAGAACACGTGCGCCCGACCGAAACTCAATTCAAACGACTGGAACCGGTCCGGTCGCTTGTGCAGCAACCAACCCAGGTCGGTGGCTGGCTTTCGGTCGGTCGAAATGGTCAGCAACATCCAGGGCTCCGTCTGGCTTCGGTTCGAACAGCTCCGTACAAGGACACCCCCCGCTCAGTCCCGGTTCGCCCCCGCTCCACCGTTCGCCGACGGGCTCGCCCGACGCGCCGCCCTGCGCAACAATCCCCCATAGGGTAGAGGGCCCGCGCCCTCTGTCCCCTCACGGCTTCTTGAAGTCGAACGCGATCAGCCAGTTCTCGTCCCGCAGGTACACCCGGCCTCGCGACAGGATCGGCGCCGCCCACGCGGGGTACCGCAACTCCGGAACCTTGTACCGCCCTCGTTCGACGCATTTCTCGGGATTCACATCGACCAGCGCCAAGTGCCCCCACTCGCTCAGCACGATGAACTTCCCCTCCGCCAGGATCTTCGACGCGCGGCCATAGAACTTCAGCTTGCGATCGTCCGCCGCACGTACCGGCGAGATTCCCAACTGAAACACATCCTCGGTTTCCCACCGCACCTTGCCGGTCTTCAATTCGACGCAGCGGAACGACGACGGGGCCTCGTGCCGACCGCTGAAGCCGTACAAAAATCCCTGATGGTGAATCGAGGTGGACCAGTGGTTCTGCATCGCCTGGTCGTCGCGCCACAGTTCCGAGAAGCCTTTGCCATCCGGCTTGGACTTCAGCATCAGCGCCCCCAATTCGTAGGCCGCCGACAGAAACACCAGGTCGTCCACCGCCACTGGCCGCGCAGCGTTGACCGATTCCCGAACCTGCGCGCGGAAGAACTCGCTGTGCAGGACCTTGCCGGTTTTCGGATCGAGCGACACGAAG
Organism: Planctomycetales bacterium; assembly: GCA_044359065.1. Taxonomy (GTDB): domain Bacteria; phylum Planctomycetota; class Planctomycetia; order Planctomycetales; family Planctomycetaceae; genus JAIXZD01. Next base: position 5,874 of record JBIKMW010000066.1, read on the forward strand.
CCGGGACGCAGCCACGCGAGGATTTGTCGCTGTCCGCCAATCGTCACCGCGATGGGCGACGAATAGCTCGCCAGCTTGTCGTCCTTTTGGAAGCGGAATCCGAATGGCGGCGGAAACGCTTTGGCTCCCACCGCTTCCCAGGCGGTTGCACCGGTCTCCGCTTCGAACGCGACCATCCCCGAATTCGGCAGCCCCCCCACCATCACGATGAGTTTGTCCCCTTCGAGGATCGGGGTGGACCCCACGCCGAAAAATGCGGGAGGGATGTCGAAGTCCGCGGCGGTGTCCCGCTTCCAGATCGGCTTGCCCGTGGCGAGGTCCAGACAGGCGAGTTTCCCCTCTGCCCCCAAGGTGTAGCAGCGTTTTCCCCGCAAGAGCGGCGTGCAGCGGGGGCCGTTGTTGTATCCGTAGGGGTCTTCGTAGGTTGTGGGATAGGCGTGTTTCCACAGCGGTTTGCCCGTGTCGGCGGTGACCGCTTCGACGATCTCCTCGTCCCCTTGGCGGTGGAAATACACCAGCGTGTTGCCGAGCACCGAAGGGGCCGAGTAACCGGTCCCCACCCGCGTCTTCCACAGCACGGGCGGCCCCGCTTCGGGGATCGAGTCGATCAGACCCGTCTCGCCCGAGATGCCATCCTCGCGCGGGCCGAGGAACACCGGCCAGTCCTCACCCGTCCGTTCGGTCGCCTTGGACGAACCCGCCTTGGACACGGGGACGGCCGGAATCGCTTTTGGATCGAAGTGCGGATTGGCGGACTTTGGGGCCTGGCCCTCAGCGGCGTGCACGTTCGCGGCGAAGAGCGCCCAAACACAAACCATCCCCACCCAACATCGAGTCCCCGCGCCGCGCATGCCGCTCACTCCCGCCAGACCGCAACGCAACTCGCGCCGCAAAACCGTGTGTGTCGCTGTTCACGTCCGAAGGGGCAATGTACCGCGCGGGTTGGTATTCGCCGAAGCGATTCGCTGGCACGGTTCCACGCGGTCAACCCAAACCTTCGATGACGCGCCCTTCGCTGAGCGATTGCCGCATCTTCTGGAAGCGGTCGTCGTATTCGCGATGGGGGTCGATTCCCAGATACGACAGGATCGTGGCCGAGAGGTCGGCAGGCGTGACGGGCGAATCGGCCACGTAGCCGCCGGTGGCGGTTGTTGCGCCATACACCCGGCCACCGGCGACGCCTCCACCAGCCAGCAGCACCGTGAAAGCGTGCGGCCAGTGATCGCGGCCAGTCTTCTGAGTCATGCCGTTCTGTGTGATTTGGCCGATCTTCGGGGAGCGACCGAACTCGCCGGTGACGACGACCAGCGTCGTGTCGAGCAGGCCGCGCTCAGATAGGTCATCGAGAAACGCGGAGAAAGCCCGGTCGAACGGGGGACACAAGCCCTCCTTGAGTTTCGCGAAATTGTAGTGGTGGGTGTCCCAATGGGGGGAGACCTTGTCGAAACGGCTGTCGTCGTCCCAGTTGACCGTGAGCAGCGACACCCCCGCCTCGACCAGCCGCCGTGCGGCAAGCAGGCTTTGCCCGAACTTCGTGCGGCCATAGCGGTCTCGCGCGCTGTCCGGTTCCTTGTGCAGTTGAAACGCGTCTGCGGCTGTGCCCGAGTCGATCATGCGGGTGGCCTGGTCGAACTGATCGCCGAGGAGCGCGGCCATTGGTCCGTCGATCGACTTTTCGAGGGCCAAGCGGCGGCGCAATTCGCTCCGCGTGCGGAAGCGATGGGCGTCAAACTCGGGACGGTCGAGAGCGAGGCCGTCCACGCCGAACGTTCGTTCGGTGGGATTGCCCAACACGAGGAACGGGTTGAACTCCTCCCCCATACGGCCACCGGTCTGACCGGCGATCCGTTTGTCCTGGCCGACGAACTGCGAATACCAAGGCAGCACGACCGAATTGGGCAGCCCCGGTCGCTTCTCGCCATAGCGATGTACCAGCGCGGCGATCGACGGCCAGTCCTGAGGGGTAGCCTGGTCGGTGACGGGGGGGCCGAAGTACGGTCGGCCCGAATACATCTCGCTGCACGCGGGGCCGTGGACCGGCATCGCGTGGGTCATCGAACGCAGCAGGCAGAGCTTGTCGGTCCGCTGGGCGATGAGCGGCAGATGCTCCCCGATACTCACCCCCGGCGCGACGGTGTCGATGGGCCGAAAATCGCCGCGAATTTCGGCGGGGGCGTGGGGCTTCAGGTCCCAGAGGTCAATGTGGCTGGGCCCGCCGAAGAGAAAGATGAAAACGCAGCTTTTGGCCCGCGGGGTTGTGCCCACCGGCGGCGCGGCTCTCAACGGGGGAGCGAAGGCCCCCAGCAGGGGAATCGTGCCCAAAGCCAAGGCGCGTCGGCGGGGCAGCGGCAGCGAAAACTCGGCGGGACGCAACATCGGGCAGCGACCGGCGAGGGAGAGGAGTCGCGAAGATGAAACTTAGAAACTACCAATCAGCGAGGGTTGATGCAATGGGTAAGGGATTGGGAACGCGAAGGAGGCGCGGACAGGCCCGCAACATGAGTCCTGCCGCCATTCCTATGGTTGTAGAATCGCAGAACGAAGGGTAAACAGTGGGAATGTTCAGCAAGGGACCGGAACGACAGCGGGAAAATGGAGCATGATGAGTGCCATTCTGACTGCGCCGCCCAGACGCCAAAAGCGGCGCCATGGCCGCTCGCGAGACCTGTACTTGCAGGTGTTGGGTGGGTAAGGCAGACTAGCGGACGATTCCCTCATTTTACACCGACGCCCAGATCTACAGTGCGACATCTGGGCCCGCCGCAGTCTGTTTGAGGATTAAAGGAGACAAAACATGCCTGGAATGAGCGATCGGCACGAGATTCTCCATCATATAAGAGCTGCCGGGCGTGAAGCAGAAGAAAAGAAAGAACGTGAAGAACAAGAGAGAAATCAGAGTCGTAACCCAAAGGCCTCAGATCAAGGAGCGGCATCAAGCAAGCCGAGTGATGCCACTTTCACGATAGCGTCTGGTGGAACTTCGCCCTCGACGCCTACACCGCTTACAGGCACCGCCATTCCAGTCATCGATGCCCTACGTTCAACGTTGCAAACAGCATTGAGGTCTGATCTCAAGGATTCCTCAGACGATTCTCATGCACAGGAGAGTGCTTCCGGAAGGTCATCGATAGAGCCTGTCGCCAGCACGCCGCTTTCCGCGTCTCACGAAGAAGAGATTGTTGCAAACGACGCGTTTGTGCTGTTCAACGAGTCAGAACCCGAAGTCGAGGGGATCGTTCGACAACTGGAAAGATTCGGGGTTTCGTTGTACTTCTGGCGAAGAGATATTCAGATCGGTGAGGAATGGATCGAGAGGGAGCGAAAGGAGCTGGAGAGCGCGCGTTGCGTTCTCATCTTTCTGGGAAAGGCTGGCTGGGGGCCGAATCACGCGAGACTCGCTGAGGAGTCGCTTTCGTTAAACAAAAAAATCATTCCCGTGCTGCTCGCCGAGTTCATCGCTGGTTCAACTCGGGATGTTGGAGGGATTTTTACCAATCTCCGATATTTCGATTTGACAGTCCCTTCACCGAAGAATTGTCGTTCACTCGTCAAGCGGATTCTATCCTTGATCGGGAAAGATCGTTTCGAGAGCGAACGTGATTCAGCTGGCGTGATCGTCCGCCCCGTCAGGGAGGCCGCACTCGATCAGGGACTGTTGAACGTTGATCAGTATGCCGATGTGCTGGCAAACCTGATTCGAACGGCTGGTAACGATGAATCGTTATCCATGGCAGTTTTGGCTCCTTGGGGGCGTGGTAAAACCTTCCTGATGCGGCTCGTTGGCTCCCGACTGGAGAAGAATCATTTCACCACGATCAATTTCAGTGCCTGGAAGTATCGAACGACACCTGAGGTATGGTCCTTCCTGTATGAGACCGTCTTGAGTGAATCCTCAAAGTCTGGATGGCCTGTCCCTGTTCGAACCGGCCTGTTGAGGCATGGACTATGGCCGGCGGTCGGACTGTTGTTGACAGTCGCTTTTTCGTTGGCAACTATCTCTCAGAGATCCTATCTTGTGCAGATGATTCTGTCGCTGTTCGGCGTGATGGGGGGCGTCTACCTGTTCAGCTCAACGAGTGCTGTCTGGCGTGCGGGCAACGTGCTTACGTCGAGGTATTGGGAATTGCCCAGGCATCGCGATCGGCTGGGGCTCCAGTTCGCGATTGGTGATGACTTGAAGTCGTTGCTTCTAGGCTGGATGCCGGAGAATGGCAAATGGATGCCTGCGATCTTGGCAGTGATCATTGATAAGCCGTTAGCTTCTCTCTGCTATTGCTGCGCAATTGCAGCATTCTGGTGGACCGCTTTTGTAGCTGCCGTCGAGAAGGCTGCGGTTAACGCAAATGTTGGGTACGTTGTTGTCGGAATTTTGGGAGTTGTTTTGCTGATCGCCCTTCTCCCGTTCTGGGCATTTGTGCGAGGTGTCGACTCGCGACGTCGAGCTGTTTTAGTGGTTGACGATTTGGATCGTTGCCATCCTGACCAGATGCTGGAGATCATCGAATGCTTGCAGCTCTTTTTGGATGACGCGGAAGTTAAGAAGCGGCTGAAGATTGTAATGCTCGTTGAAGAGCAGATTCTCCGAAACGCCATTCAGCAAAGGTATCGGGAGGTGGTCAAGGCCGATGCTGACCCCCATTCCGGCCACCAGCTCATTGGGGACAATCTCGAGAAGCTGTTTTTGGTGTGGTTGCGTCTTGAGCCATTGGGCGAGGATGAACTGGAACAGGTGTTTGAAGGCGTTTGCAATTCCTTAACCAAGGCGACTCCAGTTATTGGAGCGAAGGAAACTCAGTCCGATGCGAATTCTGCGGGATCGCGAAAAAACGTAGCGACAGCTCCTCAGTCAGGGCAACTCAAGGCACCAACGCAACCTGACGAGAAGGATGCGAGGCAAACCACTAGTGAATCTCTCACTCAAGAAGAGAAAGCCGCGATGCTTGCGATGGTGAAAGTGATCAGAGAACGATCCGGAAGGAAGTCATGGGGGCCAAGAGCCGTTCGGAGCTTTGTTTTTCGATACCAGTTGGCGCGAATGCTGTTGGAGCGAATGAACATCAAGTGTGATCCCTACAATTTGATCGAAGCACTTCTGGTTGCAGGTCAAGTCGAACCAAACAGTGTCGAGATGGAGAATATCGACGAGACGCTGTTCAGGGTTGCCAGGCAGGTGTCATGAGGATTCGAGGTGTGGAGTTTCCAATTTCCGAGAGTGTCACGGACGGGCAGGTGGTCCATGCGCCGCTTTGGGCGTATGGGTTGCGGAGCAACGAGAGGCCCTTAGAGAAACCATTCCTCAATCCGCCCACTGAATCGGGGCACCCACGGTTCGTCGTTCGATGTACCAACGGGCCGAGCTCCAGCGCCATTCGGTTGCGGTTTTGACCAAACCCGCCCGGACGGGGTTCAAGTGCATGTATTGCCGCTTTTCCTCGGTCTTGGCGGTCGAGTGAATCGCAAATGAGTAGAACCGCACCTGCCAGGCGGGATCCGTTGCTGGAAAACGAGCCGCGTGCGCAGTGAGGGTATTCGCCTGGAATTCCTTGATGTGCTTCGAGCTACGCCCCTTCCACTGTTGCATGAACCGGCTGAGTTGACCGGTCTTCGAGAACCAGATCAGGGCGTGAACGTGGTCCGGCATGACGACGAATCCCACACATCGGGCCTCCCATTTCACAAGTTCCTCGTTCAATACCCCGAGCAGGATACGCTTGGGTTGATCGTGATCGAGGTGGCGGCGGCGGTGGTAGCAGGAGAACGTGATGAAGTGCACGTAGAGGGCGTCGTCGATCCGGAGAGGTTTGCCCATCGGAACGGCTCCTGCAATTCAAGGTCGATCGAATTGCCTCTTGTTGCTGCGCAACCCAGACGCCCAACGCGGCGTCTGGGCCACCCATCAACTCACTTTACTTCGCAAGTCCCCGGAAGATTTTGCGTTTCAGCGGGTTGTCGGTGTTGCTGAACTCGTTGGAGGGGTCGGTGTTTGCGAGGGCTTTGGCCATCATCTGGAATTTGGCGTCGAGGTTGTCGGCGGCGTGGACGATCAGGGCTTCGGGGGTGGACGGGGGGATGGGGGAGCCGAACTCCGGCAGGTCGTGGTGGGAGACGATGATGTGTTCGAGGCGGAGCAGTGTTTCGGGGTCGAGGTCGGGGACTTGCTGGGCGGCTTCGCGGACCAGGTCGCGGCCGAGCAGGATGTGGCCGATGAGGCGTCCGGGGGCGGTGTACTCGGTTCCTGAGACGCGGGTGTCGAGTTCGACGAGTTTGCCGATGTCGTGGCAGAGGGCACCGGTCACCACGAGTGATTTCGACAGGGGTGGCGATAACTCGGGGAAGGCGGCGCGGTAGCGGTCGGCGAGGAAGGCGCAGGTGGTGGCCATCGAGACGACGTGTTCGAGCCAACCCCCCGAGTACGCATGATGCGCGCGGGCGGCGGCGGAGTGGGTGCGGATGCGGTCGGCGTGGGTTTCGATGAGCAGCGTGGCGAGTGTTCGCAGCGCGGGGTCGTCAATGTGAGACTCGACCAGGCCGAGCAGCTTCGACCAGAGTTCGTCGACATCGAACGGAGTTTTCTCGGCGAAGTCCCACGGGTCGAAGCCGTCCTGCTTGTCGTCGTCCTTCACCGTGCGCCAGCGGTCGAGCTCGATCTGCGGACCGTACTGCGATTCCTGAAACGTCACGCGGAGTTTGTAGACCTCGCCGACGGTCCACTCCCCCTCGCAATCGGCAAACCAGGGGCTGTCCTTCCAGACCATGAGGGTGGCGGTGCGGCGGGCGTCGCGGAAGGCGACCCGGTAATAAGGCTTGCCGTCGCGGGTGTTGGCCTTGTCCTTCTGGCACAACAGGGCGAAACAATCGGCCATTTGCCCCGGAGCGAGTTCCGCCAACCGGGCTACGACCGGGTCGGCAGGGAGGAGGGACTTGGGGGGGCGGGGCATGGGGAGGCCTGGGGTGGAGGGCTTCTTTTAACCACGAAGGGCACGAAGAACACGAAGGGAACAAGAGGGAGGGAACCACCAAGGCACGAAGGCACCAAGGAAAGCAAGAAGAAGAGAAGAAAAATCAGAAGAGTTGAGCCACGGAATGACACAGATGAAACACAGATAAAGGCAGTTGTCTTATCGGTGTTTCATCTGTGGCTAAAAATGATTTATTCCATTGAGAGAGTTGTGCTGATGGATAGGCTGGCCGTGGCTCGCGTCGGGAAAGAGTCCGTTCGGAGGGGCGAACAACGACCCTGGATCAACGTCCCATCACGCGGATGACGGCCGGGCCGGAACCGTGGCGTTCGTTGCCTTTGGATTCGATGCGGCCGGCGGCGAAGAAGACGTGATCCCCTTCGGGAGCCCACTCGTCGCAGACAACCACGAACGAACGTGAGGTTTCGTTCTCGTTGACGAGGACACCGTTGAGGCCCACATCCAGCACGCGCAGGCCGTGGGGCAGGCCGAGCACGTCGACGGGGATCCGCTTGTCGAGACCGTTGCGGCGCTCGATGGTGGCCGTGAAGCGAGTTTCCTGGCCGGGGACCATCTCGACGAACGCAGGTTCGAGCTTGGTGACGAGGTCGGGAGGGGGAAGAAACGCGAGGGCGTGGGGTCGATCGTTGACGAGGCCCGACATGCGGGTCGTATCCGCGTTAGCGTCGTTCGCTGCGACCGACATCGGCACGGCACAGTCGGCGCGGGCTTCGACGATTTGACCGCTTGAGGAGACGCCACGAGCCTGGAATCTCAAGGTGTGAACCTTGCCCAATGTTTCCGGAGGAAGATCCGCCTCCGCCCGCAGGCCGATCGTCGTCGTGTGCATGTGGGCCGAGACGAGCGGCAGAATGGCGGTGACGCCGGTGGGGAGTCCGTCGACACTCAATTCGACCGGGCCGGAGAAGCCGTCCAGACGGTCGACCGTCACGTTGACGGGCAGCGTGTCGCCGACCGGCAGGTTGGGGTGTTCGGGGTTGATAGAGACCTTGAAGCCCTCTTGTCGTTCTCGGACGACCAGCCGATAGAAGTGCGAGTCGCCGCCGGTGCCACGAGCGTCGCCGATGCGGGCGTAGTAACGTCCGTCGCGCGGGACGTCGAACAGGATGCGCGAATCGCCGAGGAACTCGGCACCGCCGTCGTCGTTCCGCCAGTGCAGCGGGACGACTGGCATACCGGTGGGTGGAAAGTTCGTGCCGGGGGGATGGACCTCGACCTTGTAAGCGGCACTGGAGAGGGCGTGCGCCTGCGGCGTGGTGCCGAGCCAGCCGAGGCGACGTCCGTCCCGCTCGAAGAACTTCACGTCTTCGTCCGGGCCCAGCGGCAAGACGCGGATGCGAACGACCTCACCCCCCAACAGGAGAAATTCGTTGGGGCGGAAATCGTCCCACGCCTGGAGGCGGATGCCAGGGACCTTGGAATCGTGGTCGCGGAGCACGGTGAGCGTTTCGGCCACGCACCGGAGAGTGGACCGCACCAGCGGCGCGCCGCTGTCGTCGAGGATCTCGAGTTGCGAGTCGAGCGTGGAGCCGAAGCGTCCGGCTTCGACTTCGAGCGTCAACTTTTGGCCCTTGGTCGCCTCGAACGACACGCAATCGACATCCGCGCCGGGAGTGGCGGGGGCGGGGGCTGAGATGCGACCGTTGAAGGCGCACGGAATCGTCAGGGAGACCGCGGTCTGGGGAGTGTCGTTGTTCGGGGGGGAGGGGGCATTGGGGAAGGATTCGGCTTCGACGAGTTCGGGAGAGGTCGTCACCACGTAGCGGACGCGATTGAGGCTGGGGCCGTTGGGTGTGCGAACGGGGGCGTCGTGCCGGCGATCACCGGAGGTGACCACGTCGATGGTCTGTGAGGAGGGTTGATCCGGTGCGACCATCTTCGATTCGCCCGGTACGGCTTCACCACCGAGATTGAAGCCACGCACAGTCAACGGACCGTGTTCCAGGCTGCGTTTGTGGTGCGTCTGGAATCCCCTCGGAAACGAATCGGTGACGACGGGGAACTTGCCGATGTGCAGCGCGTAGAAATGGTTTCCGCCGCCGGTGAAGCTCCGGTCTTCGACGCGAATCGTGTAGGGGCCGTCGTCCGGCATGCGAAAACCGGCAGCGATTTCGCCGTCCATTTGTCGGCGGGTCGACAACAGGATTTTTCCCGACGCGTCGCGCACCGACACCACGGGAGACAGCGCCGAACCGAGTCCCGCGGCCAACAGGTGGAGAGAGACTTCTTCGCCTCGTTTTCCGTCGACTTTCCATTCGTCGACATCGCCCCGCTTGATGATCGTGCCGCGCAGGGTGGCGGGAAGCGTCACGGTGGGAGCGGCGGCGAACGTGTCGTTCGGCTCCTTCTCAGGAACTTCGGGGAACGCCAACACGTGGATCGACTTGGCGTCGGTCCCGCCACGGGGGGATTGCCAGCGGAATCGGATGGGGCGACCGGCGATGAACTCGGAGGGAATCTCCAGCGTCCCTTGGCGTTCGTTGGGTTTCTTCTCGTCACCGGGGAGCAGCGTGACGCTCTTGGCGTCGAGAAGAGTGCCGCTATCGGAACTGTCGACCTGGAGGCCGTCGGCGTTCCAGAGGGATTGGCCGGTGAAGGTGAGGGTGACCTTGGTTCCGCGCACGACAAGTTTGGGAGTGACGTTGTCGAGGCGGAGCGGCTTGGGGGGCTCGACTTTTTTCTCGGCGGGTTTGTCGTCTTTCTTTTCGGCTTTATTGTCACCCGCTGCGGCGTCCGCTTGCGAGAGCAGTGCCGCGACCCACCAGGGTGCACCCCTCCCCGCGTTGAGCGGTGTTGCAGAGGCGAGCTCGCGACCTGGACCGCCTTCGCGGGCCTTGAGGATGGTGACGCGGCCGTCGAAGCGTCCGACCGCCAGCCAGTTGCCGTCGGGACTGACAGCGAGAGCTTGAGGCCAATCGGGGAAGTTCGGGTAGTCATGCAGTTCGCGAAGGGTGACGCTGTCCCACGCTTTGACCTGGCCGTCTTCGGCGGAAGTGTAAAGGATCGAACCGTCGGGGCTGACCGCGATCGCCAGGATGGCTCCTTCGTGCGCGAACGCGCTGCGGACCAGTTTGCCGGCGGTGCCCGACCAAGACCAAACGCGGAGCATGCGGTCTTCGCCGACGGCCACGAGTTCTTTGTCGCCCGGGAGCATGGCGATGCCCGCCAGACCTTTGGTGGACTCGGTGAACGTGGCCAGCCGTTTGCCTTCCGACGCGGACCACACCTTGACCGTTGAATCGGCCGAGGCGGTGGCGAGGAACTTGCCGTCTTTGGTCGCCGCCAGACCGAACACCGCCGCAGTGTGGTGCACCAGGGACGCGGCGGGTTTTCCCGACTCGACATCCCAAAGCTGGACGCGCTTGTCGTACCCGCATGTGGCGAGTTGGCGGCCATCCGCAAGGAACGCGACGCCATAGAGGGAGTCGTCCTGACCTTCGAGGAGTTGAGGATCACCCGCCGGAATTCCCCCCGGACCGAACGACCAAACACGCGCCGCGCCCGCCACGCCGGGCTCCCCTTCGGCAGCGGCAAGTTTCGCACCGTCCGCACGCCAGGCGACGGCGTTGACGCGGAACTCCGCCCCTTCGAGCGTCCGGTCGTGCTTCCAATCGGCGGTCGTGAACAGTGTCACCGAAGTCCCGCGCGCGACGGCCAACCGAGATCCGTCGGGACTGAAGGCCAGCGCGCCGACCGGCGACATGGCGGGGGGGGATTGTGCGGAGATCGGTGCTGTCGCAAACACCAGCCAGAAGAGGCCGAGGAGGGCGAATCGGAACATGGCGTGACTCGTGACGAGGTGGCTGGTGCCGGAGTCGGGAACGACGATGACCGCCGAAGACATTGACCGGCCTTGAGTACCGCAATAACTCGAAAGTCCTCGAAACCCACTTCCACCGCAAGCGAACAGGCGGGGTCAGTAGGGCCCGCGAGAAATCCGGGCGATACTCCGTTTGTGACATCCTCATGGGGGTGACATGGTCCAGAGGGCCATCTTGACGCATTTGCGCTGACTGATATCCGAAGGCTCCACGCACACCGCACGATCTGGCAATCGGTGTCTCGCACCCGCCTCAGGGCTACAGGAAATCCCTCACCGAAGGGGATTGCCCGCAAGGTCCTTAGCGGGTAGACTGCTTGGCTCGCCCGAAAATGGCCATGACGGAGCGGAGGGGTTCCACTCACCCGCGCCGTCCCTTTTTTTTGGTCCGAAGGCTTGCCGAGTTGTCGTCCCCTTGGTGACAATCTCGCCACCTGAGGTTGGGTGTGCGTGGTTGGCTGGTGGAACGACGAAAGCTGCTCGAACTTCAAGCGCGAAATCTTCAAGGATGCGGTAATGGCTCACAAGAAGGGACAAGGGTCCACACGCAACGGTCGTGAATCGAATGCCCAGCGTTTGGGCGTGAAAAAGTTCGGTGGCGAGGCGGTGATTCCCGGGAACATCATCATTCGTCAGTGCGGTACAAAGTGGCGCCCCGGCAAGAATGTCGGCTTGGGCAGCGACTACACGATTTTCGCCCTCGTCGCCGGCAAGGTTCGGTTCGACCAGGAAGGGCGTCGTGTGAATGTCGATCCGTCGGGCACGGAAGTCGCCTGATCGAGAGCCACTGATGATCGGTTCGTGGGGACGCGCAGTGCGCGTCCCTTGCGTTTTTTTGCGGCGAGACCTCGTTCGCAGCTTCGCGGAAGAATGACCGTTCTCGATTTCCGGGTCGCTTCGGCGCGTCCGGAGTTCCAATTCACCGTTCCGCCTGTTGAAATTCCGTGAGCGTCGCACGCATCATGGTTTTCGAGAGGCCGACATGGGCTGGTTGAGTCCCTGGAAGTCCGGAGAGGAATCGAAGGACGCGGTACCCGTCGGTGCCGCACCTCCTGCGGAGCCGTTTCCCGTTCCGGGTTCGCCGTACCATAGACCCGCCGAACCCATCGGCGCCGCAGGCCCATCTGCGGCGGTCGACATCGCGTCGCCCGCCCCGCTCGTGCCTTCGGGTGGAGACAACGGTCCAATCGAGGTCATTTCGCCGAACCCGGTCGCAGGCGTCGCATCCTTCGATTCGCCGCAGGTCGCGAGTCCCGTCGGTCCGTTGTCAGCCGTCGTTGCGGATCGGGACGATGATGTTCCCGCGCGTCTGGACGCGTTGGCGGGCGAACAAGCGGCCCTGCGAGAATTGTTCCACGCGCGTCTGCGCAATGACGAGGTGCAAAACCGCTCGCTCGACCGACTGCTGGCGGAACTCGGCGACTACAAGGCGGATTTCATCCGGCGCCGCATGCTTCCCCTGCTGCGGGAAGTGATCGATTGCCACGACCTCGCGCACCGCGAGGCACGGCGACTGTCCGCTTCCGCCGTCTCGCCCCCCGAAGCGGAGTCCACTCGCAAGTCGCTTGAGGTCCTGGCGCAGATGCTACGGGACCTGCTGGCTCGTCACGATGTTGAGGCCTACGAGTCCGACGGCACGGACTTCGACCCGAAGACGCAGCAATGCACGCGCACCGTTCCGACCCACGACCCCGCCCTCGACAAACGGATCGCCGAGAACATTGTGCCCGGCTTCCGGACCGAAGGAGCGTTGGTGCGACGCGAACTGGTGGCGGTTTATCGGTACGTAGCCACCAGCGAGGGGGGCGAACCGCGCGGCGAGGTCTGACGCCAAACGATGCCTGACCTGAACGGTGGCGAATACACCACCTCTTAACGCCGGGGGCCGTGACTGTTGGTAAATCAACACGCCGGGAATCTCATTCCCGGCGTGTTGAATACTTCGGCGTTATCATTCGTCCGGTACACCGGATCGAATCTCTCCGGCGATCCTGTGATTCAGAGGGCGCCTTCGCCTGCTTCGCCTGTGCGGATCCGCACGACATCGGACAGGGTCGTGACGAAGATCTTGCCATCCCCCACGTTCCCGGTGCGGGCGGTCGCGACGATCGTCGCGATGACGGTGTCGTACTGGGCGTCGGAAACGACCACCTCGATCTTCACCTTGGGGAGGAAGTCCACGGTGTACTCGGCACCGCGGTACATTTCCTTGTGTCCCTTTTGGCGACCGAACCCGCGCACCTCGGTAACGGTCATCCCTTGCACACCCTTTTCCGTCAGGGCGTTCTTCACATCTTCCAGTTTGAAGTGACGGATTACGGCTTCGATCTTTTTCATGGGATTCGGAACCTCTTTCTCGAGTTTGCGAGGCAACAGGGGAGCGGTCGGGGGGGCGCGTTCCGCCACCATAACCGAAAGCCATTGGGATTCCGAATCGCAAGCGTGACACCCGCGCCACCGAGGTGGCACTTCACAGGTCGAGCGCGACCAGACACCCTCTCTTCCCCACACAAGGCAATTCACGTGCCTTGCCACATCGACGCCGCGGGGCATTCCGTAAGTGTTTTCCCCACTGTCGGTTACGGTCAATTCCGTGACACGCCACGATACGTACGCCTTTGAGGCGTGCGTACAATCTGTGCTGCCTGCCTGATGTCTGTGCACCAGGGTGCGCGAAAACGGCACTGGCAAGCCTCGGAATCGGGCATTGCGGGAGCCTATTCGTGGGAATTCGAGAGTCGTCTGGATTCCTGATGGCATACTCGACGATCAGAACGCCTAGCAATGTCGCACGGGAGTTCCATGCGGCCTCAACCACGCATCGGAGAGCATTCGCAAATGCGAAACGAGGCGTCCGGAACGAACCGGACGCCTCGTGGTGTTTCGTGGAACTCGGTCGGTCGAGGTGACTACCAGCGGAATTCCGCCCCGCCGTGGAAACCGTGCAGAATCAGGCTGCTCCGGTCGAGCACTTCCCGTCCAGCCGTGTTGTTGTCGCCGAAGTCGGCGTTTTGGGCGGTCATGACGATTCCGTCGGTCCACACGATCCGATAGCCGCCTCGCAGCACGAACCAGTTGGTCACCTGGTAGTTGAGGTTGGCCCCCAACTCCCCGATAAACGCGCCTCGAGTACTGCTGGCCTTCACATCGCGGAGGATCACGCTGTTGTTGATGTCCGCCATGTTGTTGCGAAGGGAGGCTTGGTTGGCGAACACCCCCGCCTTGCCGAGGACATCCCAGCTCAAGCGATTCCAGTCGCCGTGATAACCGACGCCGATCTGACCGCCGAACAGGTTGTTGTTCGCCCCAAGGCGGAAATCGCTCCGCCCGCTGTCAAAGTCGTTGTAGCTCAGGTTCAACTCTTCGAACAGGTTCATGTAGCGGAACCCGGCCAACATCGTGAGGCCGTACATGGTCTGCTTGTAATTGAACTCGGCGTTATGCGTTTTGAAGTCGATGTCGGCGTTGACGATGTCGGCAAAGCCGAAGTCCGACGTGCCGATCGAGGCCAACCCCGGCAAACTGAGGTTGTTGTTGCCGGTCACCAGGGCCGACGTGTTGAAGCTTTGCAGGCCCCAATACGTGGCTTCCACCGCCACAACCGGGTCAATCTGCCAACCGAACGTGAATTCGGCCCCCGGCTCGTACGAGCCGAATTGCAGGCTGTTGCTCGAGAGGGCGGGGGTGCCCAGGCCGGCGCCATCGTCGATCGCCAGCACGCGGTCGTTGACGATCTCGCGCTTCAACAGCAGCGCGTTGGCTTGCAGATACCAAAAGGGGGTGGATTGCAGAGAGCTGATGCCCGCCGACGACGGATCGTCGACGATCGCATCGGCCCAAGGGTAGTCTCCCCCCCCTTGATCGAACGGCAGCCCTTCGCTCCCGAGCACTTCGCCGCCGTCGACGAACTCCTGGGCACGCAAGCCACCGGCCGCGTTGACGACCAGCACACTCAGCAGCAATGCGAACGTCCATTTTCGCATGTTGGCGAATCTCCGTTCAGGAGCGTCGAATCGACATCTTCGGTGGGGCGCGACACGGAGACTTCCGAGCGCGGCAACTCGTCCTGCTTCCGTTTATCGGAACGTCGGCTCCACCCGTTACAGTCAATACCGCGCGGCTCCGCCGGATTTATCGGCGGAATCTTGCGGAAATCGACTCAAGTTTCCCGGCGACGGTGCCGACAAGGCCGCCCCTCGGGGGGCCAATGCGAGTCGGGGCATCCCATCCCCATCACGATTAGCCGAACCCCTCGATCTGGTATTCGACGCGGACGGGTGGTCGGCTGGGGCGATGTCGGCCGTGCCCGGTCGCGCTGTGCAACCGCTACACGCGACACATTGAGGATTCTCATTGGAATTCGTACAGTTTTGACAGTCCGTCTGCGCGCCGCGACTGCCACCGTTTCCGGTGCCGGTCGTCCCCCCACCATCCGTCACGGCTCGAATGCTTGGCACGGTGGAACTTTTCTGCCCGACCCCACGTCCAACAGCGAGGTTTGCCATCAATTCGACTTCCCCCGGTTGTCGAACGATTCCAAGGCGGAAGGTCTTGAGCCACAAGCGGCTGGGTAAAACCGAGAGAACCGGCAAAGCCGGATCAAGCGTCCCTCTCGGAAGCCCACCCAGAAGGTTGGCATCGATCTCCGCCGGTCGTGTGCAACGAGGCATGCGACCTTGAGAGGGATTTCACGAGTTCAGCAGCGTGAAGGTTGTTCGGAGCGTTCCATGAACGATCAGCAGTCCACCGCCACCAAGTCGTCCTGGTTGAATTTGCTGTCCGGCTTGCGAAAAGCGGGCGTGGGAGGGACGGCGCGCGGCCCGCGTTTCGGCGCAGCGCGGGGGCGACGGACAAATCGGATGGTGCGACTGGCCGGCGAGGCGCTGGAGCCCCGGCTGGTGATGAGTTCGTCGATCCCGGCGAACGACCAGTCCTGGACGTTCATCGGTCCGAATCCGATTTCCAACGCGAACCCGCAGATCGTGGGATCGACCAATCCCAACGCGAACGACGTGGCGGGGACGATCACTTCCGTCGCCGTGGACCCGAACGATCCGAATCGGGTGTTTGTCGGTTCCAACGGTGGCGGCGTTTGGCGGAGCACGGACGGGGGAACGAACTGGACGAACCTGACCGACTTCGCCCAAGCGGCCACCGGCTTCGATCGCGACGGCGATGGCAATATCGACAACCAGGACGGTGTGCGGGATATCAACGGCGTGGTGCTTGGTCCGGAGTATCGGACCCAGGTGATCGGCGCGATGGCGGTATCCAAGAGCAACCCGAACGTGATTTACGCGGGAACGGGGGGAGACGCGTACGGTCCGAACATGACGGCCGGTCGCGGGCTGCTCAAGTCCACCGACGGCGGCACGACTTGGACGCTGGTGCGGGGTCGGGACGTGACCCCCAACATTCCCCCCGACTTCTCGACCGGTTTCCCCGGCTACACCAACGATGGCAGCATGGTGTTCGACGGACGCGGAATTTCGCGGATCGTTGTCGACCCGAGGAGCCCCGATGTCCTGTACGTTTCGGTGATGCAATCGGTCGACGATCCGTACGATGTCCACAATGACGGGTCCCACCGCGCCAATGGGTTGCCCAATGTCACCACGAACTCCCGCAAGGGGGGGATTTGGAAATCGCTCGACGGCGGTTTGACCTGGACGAACACGACAGTCCAGCCGCAACCCGTCATCAACGGGGAAGTCACGTCCCAACCGCTGCGGGACACGTATGACTACGTCGACCTGGTGATGGCGCCGAACAATCCCAACGTCCTGTACATGGCGATCAACGACCGCTTCGAGGGGTCCGAGACCGGGGTCTATCGCTCGACGGACGGCGGCGTGCGATGGTTTCGATTGACCGACCACCCGACCGGTCAGCGCGTGGGACGCATCCGGTTGGCGGTGGCGACCACGGACTCCAACGTGGTGTATTCGCTGATTTCCGAACCGCGAGCGGGCGGGACGGTGTACCTTCTGAAGAAGTCGGTCAACGGTGGGATTACGTTCCAGGACACCGCGCCCCTGCCGGCTCCGGATGTGCTGTCGAATTTTGAGAACGTCGCTACGGCCAACTCCTATGCACGAGGCGGAACTTATGCGGCCGCGATTGCTGTCGATCCGACGGACGCAGACGTCGTGTACGTGGGCGGGTCCCGCATCATCCGGTCGCCGGACGGCGGGTTCAACTGGGTCGACGTGACCGCAGGGAGCGGTGCTTCGGCGCTAACTCCGGTTCGGGAGTTCCTCTTCGACCGGCCGGGCGTCGGAAACCGCATGTTCGCCGCCACGGACGGGGGGATTCGCCGACTCAACTCATTCGACGCGTTGGGTTCTCCCCTGTGGGAGAACCTGAACAACGGCTTGGCGGCAGCCAACATGCTGTTCATCGATGTCAACCGGTTCGACGAGAACCTGGTTTACGGATCGTCGTGGCACACCGGGGTCAACCGGTTCAACGACTCGCTGTCGTGGACTCAGGTGGACCCCAACGACGGCGGACAAATTGTTGTCGACCACAGCAATGCGAACATCGTCTACCGGAGCTACCGCAACGAGGTCTACAAGTCGGTGAACGCCGGGGCGACGTTCACGCTGTTGCGCAACTTTCCCGTCACTTCGACTCAAAACATCGTTCCGTTGCGGTATTCTCCTCTGGTGATGGACCCCGGCAACTCGCAACGGTTGTTGTTCGCCACCAACGAGATTTACGAGACGACCGACGGGGGCGCAAGCTGGTTTCGGCGACAACGGATCCCTCAGGAGTGGAGGGGCTCCGGGACTCAAGTTCAGAATTATCGAGAAAGATCGAGCCCTGCGTTCGACTACGGCTGGGGGGCTGACGGGCGAATTGTCGCGTTGTCGGCATCCACAAACCGCGACGTGGTTTACGCCGTGACCTTGGGCGAGTTTCTGAATCCCTCAAACGTCGACTTCGTGACCGCGCCCTATCTGGTCCCGCGGGTTTGGGTGTCTTTCGATCAGGGTACCCTGTTTGGCGGCGATCCCGAATTCTATCAATGGCTTGAGTTGACCGACTTCCTGCCGTTCACGGTGCAGGGTTTGACCCCCACTTCGATCCGTGTCGACCCCCAGGATCCGCGAACCGTCTACCTCGTTTACAACTATTACAACAGCGGTGGACTGACGGGCAAAGTCATTCGCGTTAATCAGGCCAACACCGCCAACCCTTCGGTCCTGGATATCACCAACAACCTGCCGGATTCACCGGTGTGGTCCCTGGACATCGACCCGCGCCAGTTCGGTCCGCTCGACGATATCATCTACGTCGGCACGGACATTGGCGTTTACCAAGCCAAGGCCAACCAAAACACCCTCACCCCTTGGGTCCGGTTTGGCGAAGGACTGCCGTACGCGTCCGTCAGGGACATTCAGGTCTCCAAGCAGACCAACATCCTCTACGCGGCCATCTACGGCCGCGGTGTGTGGCAGATCCGTCCCAACGCGACGCCGACATTGACGACCGTCGACCAAACCCTGGTCACACCGGAAGACACCGCGCTGCTCATCAACTACAACGACATCGCCAGCCGCGCCGACGAGTTCGACCGCAACGGCGACGCGCTGAGCTTTGTTGTCGATCAGGTGTTCAACGGCACGCTCGAGGTTCAGACCAGCCCCGGTGTGTTCATCCCCGTCACGCCCGGTTCGACCCGGTTGGAATTCAATTCGGCCTCTTCGATTTGGCGATGGACGCCGCCGGCGAACCAAAACAATCTCACGAATGGTGGCGCGTTCCTCGCGTTCAGCATTCGGGCGTTCGATCTCGAACTCCAATCCGCACCTGCGGTGCCGGTGTTCATCGGGGTGACGCCCGTCAACGACCCGCCGGTGTTCGCGACGAGTCCGCTGCTTCTCACGGCGGGGCCGAATTCGACGAATCCGGGGCGCGACTACTCGTACAGCGAGTTGATCGGGCTGCTCGTCCCGTCGGACATCGAACTCGATGCCGTGAGCATTCTGATCGACCAGATCTCCAACCCGTTGCCCCCCGGCGTGACGCTGTTCCGCAACAACGACGCGACTCCGCTCGCCGTCGGGCAACAGATCGGCCCGGGCGACGTGCTGCGAATCAAGACGACCGGCTTGTCGATCGGCACGCGCCTTAACGACGTGCTGCGGATTCGCGCGATCGACAACGGGTCACCAGCCCCGGCGACCTCCGTCGCACAGACCCAGGTCGACTTGCTGATTCAGAACTCCGCTCCCACGTTGACGGCCGTCAACAGCGCCCTGCTGCCAGGCGGCACCGAGGACACGTCGTATCAATTGGACTTCAACCAATTGACGATGGCGGCCAACGAGGGAGATGTCGACGGCGACTTCGTCTCCTTCCGCATCACCGGACTATCGGGCGGAACGTTGCGCCGCAACGGGGTGGTGGTGAACCCCACGGCGACCTCGCCGGTCTCGTTCGGGCCGGGGGACACCCTCACCTGGCAGCCGACGGCGGACGCCAACAACCAGGTGGTTGGGAGCCTGGTCCCGTTTATCATGGTGCGCGCGTTCGACAGCGTGCTCTCGTCGGGAACCGACGTGCTTGTGCGGGTGAGTCTTGTTCCGGCTCCGGACGCCCCGCGGATTCCGGCCCAGTCGACCCTGTTGGGGGCCGCGCGGAACCGCCCGTTCGACATTCCCTACGCCAAGCTGTTGGCCGAGTCTGGCGCGACCGACCCGGATCTCGTGAGCGGCTTCGACCCGATTACCCAACAGCCGCTGCGGTTCATCATCCGCAACGTCGATAACGGCACGCTGTTGGTGAACGGTTCGCCCGTGGTGATCGGCCAGTTGGTCGGGCCGGGTGACACGCTGACGTGGTCGTCGCCGACGGCGGTCACGGGTGTCGTGCCCGGATTCACCGTGCAGGTGTGGGACGGCGACGCACTGCTGCAAAACGGCAACCTGTCCGTCAACAATTGTCAGTTGTTGATCGACTCTCGAAACGACCGCCCGCTGTTGACGCGGATCAACACGCTCACTGCCGCAGTCGAAGACATCGGCTTCCAGATTCCGTTCAACACGCTGTTCAACGCGTCGGACGCGACCGACTCGAACAGCGATCCGCTGACGTTCCGGATCGAAGAGGTCACGAACGGTACGCTCACTTTGGGCGGTGTACCGGTCGTGCCGGGACAAACGCTGTTCCAACCTGGACAAATGCTTGGATGGTTCGGCCCGAACGACGCCAACGGTCTGATCAACGCGTTCAAGGTCAGCGCGTTCGACGGCGAACTCGGCTCGACTCCTCCCGTCCAGGTGCGGATTTCGGTGGCGCCCGTCAACGACGCCCCCCGGATTTTGGCGAATAGGACGTTCGAGAACGGCGTGATCGGCAATTCCTACGCGACGTCGTTCACCGATTTGCAAAACGCTCTTGGAATCACTGATGTCGATAGCCCGACCTTCACCATCCGGGTCGAGTCGGTGCTGGCGGGAACGCTGTTGAAGAACGGCGTCCCCGTGACGGCCGGTACGACGACGCTCTCCCCCAACGAAGTGTTCGTGTACATCCCGCCGGTCACCGCTTCCGGTGTCGTCGCGGGTTACACGATCACCGCTAGCGACGGTTCGGCCCGCAGCGTTTCGGCGACGGTCAACTTCAACTTCTTCCTCGGACGGTTCTACCGGTCGTTCAACCCGAACGCCGACTACCACTTCTTCACAACCAGCCGCAACGAGTTCGAGGTGACGGTCCGCAACGGGTTGCGCGACGAAACCAGCCAGAATGCGGGGGTCGCGGTGTTCCTGTCGGCGGGGACGAACATCACGGCGATCCACCGGTTGCGGAACCCGAACACGGGACGTCACTATTACACCGCCAATACCGGCGAACGGGACTTCCTGATCGCCCGCAAGTGGATCTACGAGAAGGACGAAGGGTTTGTGTCCACGGTGCAACAACCGGGGATGATTCCGGTCAACCGGATGTACAACAACAACTCGGGCGTGCACCTTTACGTCGAGAGCGATTCGCAACGAGATGCGATCCTGGCGCGTTATCCCGGCATCTGGGAAAGCCACGGCATCCTGGGCTTCGGCTTCCCGGTTCCGGGGGGGACGATCCTGTCGCCGGTCGCAGGGGGTGTCCCCACAGGCGGTAGCGGCGGCGGTTCCACCGGCGGTGGCGGTTCCTCGCAGCGTGCGACGGCGGCTTCGTCCGTGGCCGATCAAGGCTTGGTCGCGGTCACGTCGGTCACCGGCGGGACGACGACGGGTTCCACCACAACCGACAGCACCGTGGGTGGTCGGTCGGCGGCGGCCGTCAGCCGAACCGCGACCAGCGCTCCCTCGGTTGTCGACGACTTCTGGCGGCAAGTCGGCGTCGGCCTCGGATCGGGGTTGGCGAGCGACCTCGACGACTCCGTGTTGGGTGGCTGATCGTGCCCTGGCCACAGGCTGACAGCCCCGTGGCAACCCTCTAAGCTGCGCCGGACCGGTTTGAGCAATCCAACCGGTCCGGCGTTTTTTGTGGGTTGTCGGTTCGGGGGAAGTCACGATGAAGCTGTTGTTTGCCGTTCTGGCCGTGGTCGCGGGAGTGGCCGCCTCGTTGCAGGCCACCACGAATTCCCGGCTGGCGAAGTCCACAGGGCTGGGACCTGCCCTCGTGATGAACACGACGATCGTGTTGGCGGGGACGCTGCTGTTTTGGTTGGCGAACGGCGCGAGCACGACGTTTTTCCCGCCCGAAGCCTCGCGGATCCATTACCTCGGCGGCCTGTTCGGATTCACCGTGATCCTGTCGGCGGCTTTCCTGTTTCCTCGATTGGGAGCCGCCTGGACGGTCGCCTTGATGGTGCTCGGCCAAAGCCTCTCGGCGCTCTTCATCGATCATCATGGACTGCTGGGAATGCCAGTCACACACCTGTCGCCACAGCGCGTCGCGGGTGTGGTGCTGGTCGCCTTGGGGGTGGCGGTGTTTCGGCTGTAGCCGGACAAGCCCCGCTCGACAGCCGCCCCTTTTTTCGCGACACCGTTGTACAAGAACCGTCACCGCGGATTGCCGTGCGGTCCATCGGCAAGCGCCAGTCTTTCCCGCGACCCACCCACGACGAGGCGGTTGTCGCGAATCTCGACGGTGTCGACCCGCACCTCGGGGCCGAATTTGTCATCCAGTCGCACGAGGAGCACATCGTGTCCCCCGGACTGGTTCCACCTCAGGTCCCATTTCCTCTTGCGGGCGCGGTTGACGAATTCCTCGAACAGCTCGTCGACCGGAACCGGCAGATTGCCCAAACGGATTGATTCGATCTCAATGGCGAGCGTGTTGGGGCGAGACATCCACGGCTTCAGGCGCGCGGAAAGCACGCCACGCCACATCCCCTTTCGCACTTCGAAGCCGATCTGAAGAGTCGACTTCTCGAATGCGACGCGCGGCTGGTCGACCCCGGCCGGAACCCAACCGGGGTATTTCTGGTGGAGCTCCTCGGCCAGCCAGCCATTGACCTCGTCTTCGCCGACATCGCGCTCCCATCGCGTGGAGTGGCGTGCGTCGTCAATGATTCCGGAAATGGCCTGCACGAAGCGTTTGGCGGCGGCTTGCCGCTCGGCGGGCGGGGCGTTCGATACCGCGACGCGTGTGTAAAACTCCGGAACCGCGCGCGACGCCCGCGCCAACCACCATACTCCGGACGCAGTTGCGACTCCGAGGATCAATCCGGTGATCATCCAGACGCGGCGCGACATGCCACTCTCCCTCTGCATCGAGGTGCCCGCCGGTCCCATACACGCAATTTACTGACAAGTGGACTGTAGTCGGCCGCGAAAAACCGGGTCAAGACGGAGCGACCGACCGAAAATCAGGAGTTCTCGGGGGTTTGCGGTGACTGCCCGAAGAGCGGACGCCGCCGCGTTTCGCGAATTTTTCACGCGAACAAGCGACACGGTTTGCCTACAATTCGTTCACCGTCGTTCGCTCGAACATTCGCGGTATCCGGTCTGCGTCGGACTTTCGTCAAGGAATCTCGCTCCCAAACTTCGCGAGCGTTTCGATTTCGGCGTAAGGGAATTGCGGTTCGGCGCGTCCTAAAGAAACAATGGCGGGAGTTGGCCGCTGCGCTTGGCGGGAAGAGTTCGGTTCAGGGCCCATCGAGAATCGGAGAAACAGATGTCGCAGGATATCGGGGTGAATGTCGGTTCGGATCAACCGCTGCCGCAAGACGCGACCTTGGGGGCCGTTTCGGAGGGGGCTGCCTGTTCGGCCCGCAGGGTCTGCTGGGTGACGCGTTCGATCCGGGCGGCGACGGCGCTGCTCGTTCTGGGGGCGGCTGGGGCCTATGGCGCGGTGTCGATTCACCCGGAACTGGCGAATTACGCCTGGTTCGTGCCGGAGAATTCGAACCATGCCTCGAAGAGCGGTGGAAGCTGCTCGTCCGGGTGCCCGCTGGAAATGATGTCGTCCTACCTCACCTCCGGCTCGGACACCGGTTGTGCCAGCAGTGGTTGCGCCAGCGCGGCGCGATCGGAAGAGGGTTGCTGCTCGGCCTCGAAGGGGGCAGGTTGCCCGCTGAGCCAACCCGCAGCGGAGTCGTCCGAAGCGGTGGCGGCTGTGACGTCTGAAGAAGCGACGACGGAACCGTCGGATGCGTCCGCGGAGTCCACGTCCGCCGAGGCGGTTCCGGTTGACGTGCAACCGAAGACGGACCTGCCGGGCGTTTCGGAGTCGGACGAAAAAATTTCGACGGACGCTCCGAAGACGGAAGCGTCGACGGAAGTCGCTCCCGCGAGTCAGGTCACCGAGTGACGATGCGGCTCGCTGTTTGAATTTTGTCGTAACTGGCTTTCCAGAAACACTTTGCGATTGGATTCCGGGCGGGACTTGGTCCCGGAGCGGGTTCCGCACCGCCCGAAATCCCTTTTTCGGGACCACCGGTGCGAACCGGATGGCTGTTGGTTGACTCTGGTTTTTGCCGATCATATGCTGGTGTCCCCGCAGGCCGTGACGGTCGGCGGAACACCGAAGGCCCCATCGTCTAGTTAGGTCCAGGACACAGGATTTTCATTCCTGCAACCGGGGTTCAAATCCCCGTGGGGTCAATTCGCGAGAGCCACCGGTGCAGACCGGTGGCTCTTTTCGTTGGTCTCGGGTCGTTTCGTGGGAGTTGGCGGCCCCTGCCGCGCTCGTGCCGCTTCAAGGTCGCTTCGGCGACGCAAAACATCCGGTGATCGCAGCGTGTCGGGCGGGTCGGACGAGGATCGAGGAGGGATCGTGGAAGCAGGCATCGTCGGACTCCCCAACGTCGGCAAGAGCACGCTGTTCAACGCGCTGACCTGTTCCAAGGCGGCACAGAGCGCGAATTACCCCTTCTGCACGATCGAACCGAACGAAGGGATCATCCCCGTTCCGGACGACCGTCTGCGGCGCATCAGCGCGATTATCGTTCCCAAGGTCCTGGTTCCCGCGTCCATCAAATTGTTGGACATCGCGGGTATCGTGAAGGGGGCCAGCGAAGGCCAGGGGCTGGGCAACAAATTTCTCAGCCATATCCGGGAAGTCGACGCGATCCTGCAAGTGGTGCGTTGTTTCGAGGATCCGGACGTGATCCACGTGGCCGGAGGGGTGAATCCGCTGTCGGACATCGAGACGATCGAGCTCGAATTGATGCTGGCCGATATTCAAACCCTGGAAAACGCGCTCCCCAAAGCGGAGCGATCCGCCAAAAGCGGCGACAAGGAAGCCAAGCAGCGAGTCGACATCATCAAGCGCTGCCAGGCGTGGCTGGATACGAACCAGCCGTTGCGCAAACTCGAATGGGAGGAGCAGGACAAGAAGCTGGTCTCCAGCTACGGTCTGATGACCGCCAAGCCGATCCTGTTCGTGGCGAACGTCGACGAGAACGATCTCGAGGGCCAAGGCCCCCTCGTGCAACAGGTCCGCGAACACGCGAAGAAGATCGGTGCGGGGGTAGTGCCGGTGTGCGCCAAACTCGAAGCGGAGATCGCCGAACTGGAGCCGGCGGACCGCGCGGAAATGCTGTCGTCGGTCGGCTTGGCCGAGCCGTCGCTCAACGCGCTGTCGCGCGAGGCGTATCGCGTGCTCGGGTATTGCAGCTACTTCACCGCCGGTGAGAAGGAAGTCCGGGCCTGGACGATCCCCGTGGGGGCCACCGCTCCGCAGGCGGCCGGGGTGATCCACACCGATTTCGAGAAGGGCTTCATCCGGGCCGAGGTGTATACATTGGCCGACCTCGAAGAGTACCGCAGCGAAAAGGCGATCCGCGCGGCGGGCAAGCTGCGTGTCGAGGGGAAGGCGTACATCATGCAGGACGGCGACATCTGCCACTTCCTGTTCAACACATGATGGTCGCACGTGACGGTCGCCCATCCGGATTGGCCCAACGACTCGACGAAGCGGGCGAACTCGCAGGGCGCTGGGCGTGTCTTGCGGAACGCGACGTGTGGGCTTGATGTCCGAGCCTTGGCGCGGTCGCGAGTCCGTTTTTGGAGCAAGGCCGTGCGAAAACTGGCCAGCATTCAGCAGGTTTCCGCCGCGGAGCCGATTGACGGTGCGGACGCGATCGAACGGTTGCGGGTGTTGGGTTGGTGGGTTGTCGCAAAAAAGGGGGAGTTTCGACCCGGCGACAAGGTCGTCTACTGCGAGATCGACTCGTTGCTTCCCGAGCGTCAGGAATTCGAATTCCTGCGAGCCGGCTCCTTCAAGCCTGCGATTCTTGAGGGGGACCAAGTCGTCCAAAGGGCCGGTTTTCGGATTCGGACCGCGAGACTCAGGGGCCAGGTTTCGCAAGGAATTTGCTTTCCCCTGAAGGTGCTTCCGTCGGGCGCCCCCGTCGAAACGGGATCGGACGTGACCGAATGGATGGGGATCGTGAAATACGAACCTCCGGTTCCGATCGGCATGGGAGGCCGGGTGAAGGGGCCGTTTCCGGGCTTTTTGCCGAAGACCGACGAGACGCGAGTTCAGTTGTTGGAAGCGTTGCTCGAGCGCCGACGAGGCACGGTTTTTCATGTGACGGAAAAGCTCGACGGCACTTCTTGCACGGCGTTTCTCCGAGGCAACGAGTTCGGAGTTTGTAGCCGAAACCAATGGCTCGACGAGTCGGATACCTCGAACGTGTTGGTCCGATTGGCGATGTCGCTCGACCTTCCCGCCAAGCTTCGCGAGATTCGCGATCGCTTCGGGTTCGATCCCGCTATCCAAGGGGAAGCCATCGGCCCCGGCATCCAGGGCAACAAATACCGCCTGAAGGACGTCGAACTTCGAGTCTTCAACCTGCTCGACATCGACACCTACCGCTTGGTGGACTGCGATACTCAACACCTCGCACTGGAGGCGGTTCGGCTGGCAGGTGTCCCGAGGTTGGGATCGATCGTCCTCGACCACACGGTCGACCAACTCGTCGAAATGTCGATGGGAAACAGCCAGTTGGCCCCGTCGGTCCGGCGCGAGGGAATCGTGCTTCGTCCGTCGGTCGAAGAGCAAGACCCGGATGTCGGAGGACGACTGAGCTTCAAGGTGATCAACCCGGAGTTCCTGTTGAAGTTCGACGAATAGCCGAAGCGGCGATCTTGAAACGGAGAAACGGGCCGTCCAGACGCGACGATTCCGCGGCGGTGCCTGCGTCCGGTTGCGAAACGACCGACGGCGGCGTATGACGAAATTCACGGACGCGCCGGGTCGGCGCGTCAATCACTTTCGGACGCGGCGCACCCATGTTGGCCAAACGAATCATTCCTTGTCTTGACGTGCATGGCGGGCGGGTCGTCAAGGGGACGAATTTCGTTCAGTTGCGCGACGCCGGCGACCCCGTCGAAGTGGCCTCCCGGTACGAGGCCGAGGGGGCGGACGAACTCGTGTTCCTGGACATCACGGCCAGCCACGAGGGACGCGACATCATTCTCGATGTCGTCCGCCGCACCGCCGATGTGATTTTCATGCCGCTTACCGTGGGGGGCGGAATTCGCAGCCTCGACGACATTCGCCGCCTGCTGAACGCGGGATGCGACAAGGTGTCCATCAATTCGTCAGCCGTGCGAGATCCGGACCTGGTGCGCGAGGCGGCTCTCCGTTTTGGCAGCCAGTGCATCGTGGTCAACATCGACCCCAAGCGCGTGGTCAAGGACGGGCGGACGGTTTGGGAGGTACACGTCAACGGAGGCCGCGTGCCCACCGGGTTGGAAGCGGTCGAGTGGGCGAAGCGTGTCGAGGCGCTGGGGGCGGGGGAGATCGTGCTGACCTCGATGGACGCGGACGGGACCAAGGACGGATACGACCTGGAAATGACGGCGGCCGTCGCGGCGGCCGTGAGGGTTCCCGTGGTCGCAAGCGGCGGCGCGGGTTCCCCCGCGCATGTGTACGACGCACTCACGCGCGGCGGCGCGAGCGCGGCTTTGGCCGCGAGCATCTTCCACTACGGCGAGTACGGCATCGGGCAGACGAAAGAGTACCTGGCCGAGCGGGGGGTTCCCGTCCGTTTGCCGCAGACTCTGATAAACTGAAAGCGTTGCCGAACTGTCGAGCATTCCGCCGATCGGGTTCGGCGACCGCTCTCCGCCCCTGTCCTCCCCCGTCGCGAAATGGTCAGCATGTTGGACGACAAGCCGTTGATTCTTGGTCGACATCGGTTTCATTCGCGGTTGGTGGTCGGCACCGGAAAATACTCCTCCCTCGAAATGATGCGCGAATGTCACGCGGCGAGCGGTGCCGAAGTGGTGACCGTGGCTGTGCGGCGAGAGCGGTTGGTCGACAAGTCGGGCCGAAACATTCTCGACTTCATTGATCTGTCGAAGTACACGATCCTTCCGAACACGGCGGGTTGCTTCACCGCCGAGGACGCGGTGCGAGTCGCCCGCCTGGGCCGCGAGATCCTCGAAGGACTGGGCAATCCTGGCGCGGATTGGGTCAAACTGGAGGTTCTGGGGGACACGCGTACGCTGTTGCCCGACCCGGTGGCGACCGTGCAGGCGACCGAGCAACTCGTCTCCGAAGGGTTTTCGGTACTGGTGTACACGACCGACGATCCGATCACGGCCAAGCGGCTGAAAAACGCCGGGGCGACATCCGTCATGCCGGCGGGGAGCCCCATCGGCAGCGGCCAGGGGATTCTCAACCCCAACAATCTGCGGATCTGCCTTGAGTACCTGAAGGAAGGGGACCCCGACTACCCGGTGATCGTCGATGCTGGCGTCGGCGCGGCCAGCGACACGAGCGAGGCGATGGAACTCGGCTGCGATGGCGTGTTGCTCAACACCGCCATCGCGGGAGCCGAGGACCCGCTGCGGATGGCGCACGCCATGCGATTGGCCACGGAGGCGGGGCGGCTGTCTTGGCTGGCCGGGCGCATCCCGAAGAAGCTGTACGCGACGGCTTCGAGCCCGGAAACGGGAGTTGTCGCGCCGGCGCGGAGGACCTGAAACCTTGGCGGTCGTGCACGGTATGGATTACGTCGCCTTGAGGGAACGGGCTATCGCCCTTGGAAAACACCTTCTACACGGCCCGTTGAAAATGCCACCTTCTCGTCATCTTGCCGGATGTCGACGTTCCGCTGTAAACTCAAGGGCGACTTCCGGTTGAGGTCGGTCAGGTGATTCGTTCGAAACGTGACGATGTCGGCAGTCCGGACAAAATGTCGCGATTGTCGCGCAAATCGTTTCAATCGCGCGGGTCGCCGCAACCGATTTCTCAAGAGTTGTCGCGCATCCACCCTTCCGGCGGACCTGTGTCGTTGCGCGCCGATTCGCCCATGATTCGCCCTTGAGATTGCATGTCCGACCACGTCTCCGCCGCCGATCATCGCGGACTTGTGACGGGGATGTTGCGTCTGTTGACGGCGGGCGTCCTGCGATTTCCGCGACTCGCCCTATTGGCGTGTATCGGGTCCGCCGCCGCTTGCGGGTGGTACACGACGGCGAACCTGAAATTCAAAACCAGCCGCGCCGACTTGATCAGCCCTGCCGCCGATTACCAGCAGCGGTGGTTGCGGTACACGAAACTGTTCGGCGACGTCTCCGACATGGTCGTCGTCGTCGAGGGGGACTCGCCCGAGATCATCGCCAGGGCGGTGACCGCCTTGGGCCGTCGGGCGGAGAAAGAGACGGATCACTTCCGTTCGGTCTTTCACGAAGTGAACGCGGATCGGCTGAAGAGCAAGGGGCTGCAGTACCTTCCCCCCGACGAGTTGCAGCGGATTCTCGATCAGTTGGGGGAGTACGGTCCGCTGCTGCGCGGCAATCGATTCGGCCTGCTGACGATCAGCAAGGTCGTGCGGAACCTCGGCACGCGCATCGAAGAGACGAATGCCGTGGAGGGCTTGTCGCGTGAGGAAGTCGACGCGAACCTCGCACCGCTGTTCGAGCAGGTGAAGCGCGTGGCGGGCAGCCTCGACTTGTTCCTGCAGAATCAAACCGAATTCGTGTCCCCTTGGCCCGACCTGGTCGAACACGATCCGCGGCGTGACTCGCTCGAAGCGCGGCTGGGCCCGCTGATGAATTCCCGGAAGACGATGGGCTTCATCAAGATTCAGCCGGTTGTACCTCCGGACGACTTCGCCGGGGCGACCGCCGCCATCGACCGCATGCGGTCTTTGATGGAAGAAGTCGGGCGCGAGCATCCCGAGGCCCGGTTCGGTCTGACGGGGATTCCGGTTCTCGAAAACGACGAGATGCGCTCGTCGCAAGCGTCGATGTTTGATGCCTCGGTGGTGTCGTTCCTGGGCGTCGCGCTCTTGATGGTGATTGGATTCCGCGGCATCCGGTATCCGTTGATGGCCCAGGCGCTGCTAATGGTGGCGCTGGCGTGGTCGTTCGGATGGGCGGCCGCTTCTGTGGGACACCTCAACATTCTGTCGGTGTCCTTCACGGCGATGTTGATCGGTTTGGGGATCGACTACGCGACGATCTATCTCATCAAGTACCTGGACCTGCGCCACAAGGGGTGGGGGGTGCACGGCGCCTTGATGGAGTCGGTGACCAGCGTGGGGCCGGGGACGCTGGTCGCCGCAGCCAGCACGGCGGCCGCCTTCGCGGTGGCGCTGTTGACGGACTTCACGGGCGTGGCCGAGTTGGGAGTGATCGCCGGAGGGGGCATCCTGCTGGCCGTCCTGTGCTCATTCATCGTTCTACCGGCGATGATCGCGCTGCTGGACCGCCGATTTCCTGTGCGGTCGATGCCCAGTCCGTTTTCGGCGGACAAGTTGCGACGCGGGATCGCTCGCCATCCGCTCAAAATCATGGCCGCGTTCGCGCTCCTTTTGGGGTTGGTCGCTCCGCACGGGTTCCCCGTGAAGTACGACACAAACCTGCTCAATTTGCAGGCCCGAGGACTGCCGAGCGTCGAAATCCAACAACGCATTTTTGAACAGTCGGACGACGGCTCGATCCTGTTCGCCGTGTCGATGGCGGCCAGCCCGAAGGAGGCGCTCGACCTCAAGGCAAAGTTCGAGAAGCTTCCTTCGGTGCATCACGTCGTGGAAGTCGCCTCGATGCTGCCGCCGCATCCCTCGGAAGAGGTGCGGCTGATGGTGCAGGGGATCCACGAAACGCTGTCGCAACTCCCCGAAACACCACCGGTGCCGGGGCGACTCGATCCCAG
>JBIKMW010000209.1:0-3084 GCA_044359065.1 Planctomycetales bacterium
GCGGTGTCTTGTCGGGCCGTCTCGGCGTCGGCATAGAGCGCGTCGAGAGGGTATCCCTTGCCATACCACTGGTGATAATCAATCGCCGGCGCGAGGGCCGCCACGACCGGAAACCGGCGCGGCTGCCTGTAGGCCAGGCGCAACGCCCCTTGGCCCCCCATGCTGACTCCGACGAGTGGCACACGCGGAGGAGCGATGTTCCATTCCCGCTCCAACCACGGCAGAACTGCCTGCTCCAGGTAAGCCGCGGGTGTCGTGACGGGATCGAAATCGACCGAAACCCGGTCGGTCCACCACCCCCGACCGCCGGGAGGGCAGATGCAGGCCAACCCGTATTCTTCGAGGAGCGGCGTGTACACGGGGTTGTCCCGCAGCGTTACCAACGCATGTCCGTGCAGGTACAGCACGGCGGCAAGAGGTTCGCGTGGCTGCGTCGGCAAAAACGCGGGGACCGGTTTACCCCCGATGTCGACATCGAACCACGTCCCGCGCGGCGCATCTCCCAAGGTGTTCTCCCGCTCCATCCCCGATTGTCGCATGCGACGTGTTTGGGTGTCGCGACTAGCGACACAACACCATGCCTTTCAGCTTCTTCCAACATCCCCGCGTGCAGGCAACGGTATCGTTCCAACAGTCGGCGCACCAACTTCCCGAGTCGGATTTCGGAGGGGGCGGGACTTCGGCGATCAGTCGCGAACCGGCGGTATACAACTCGTGGTCGAGCAGCCCGGTCGTGAGACTCGCGGGGGACACGCGCGGCGCCTGTTTCACCTTGACCACCCCCGCCGCGACCAAGGCGTCGGTCGCATACTCGGCGCAATGCACACCGTCACAACGTTCGCCGGTCAGGTGATGCGCGATCGCATACGGCCGCCCCAACTCCGTGTCCAACCGCGACTCCATTGCGGAGGCCGCCGCTTCGCTCAACGGTTGGGCCGGGTGCAGGGCGGTCACCGGGTGCTCACCAACCCACGAAAGGTACTTCGGCAGCGGCAGGCAGCGCACGCCCGCTCCGGCGGTGCTGTCGTAAACCATCGGTGTGCCGCGACGGATCACGACGACCGCGACGTGCGTGTACGGGCTGCCAGTGAACGTCTTCACCGCCAGGCAGTCCCCTTCGCTCAGCAGCAGCGAGCCGGTCCGCACTTCGGCGGTCAGTTTGGTCGCCAGTTCCGTGGACGGAACACCCAGCGCGGGGGCGTCGGGCAAGCCCGCGAACAACGCCCACCCCAAGATCCACGCGTGCGTCACAATACGGCCTCCAAATACCATCGACCGTCGACAAACCGACGTGGCGAAGCCCGCTCGAAAAAGGCGATTTCGCCCGACGACCCGCGAATTGTAACGCGAAGGAGTGGCCCGAGGATCACAAAATCGTCGTTCGCGGTAGCCAGGAAGATGGCGTCGACTCAGCCTTCGCCGGACTGGGCGGTCGTTGGATCCGCGGCGGGTTCGGTGTCCCGTTCCGTCGCAGCGGACGTGGTCGACTTCGCCGACACTTCCCCCGTGGGCAATCCCAGTTGCTCGAGTCGTCGATACAACCGCGGACGATTGATCCCCAACAGTTCCGCGGCGCGGCTGAGGTTGTGGCGAGTCTCCCGCAAGGCCCGTTGCAGCAATTCCTTTTCGCAATCGGCCAACACCTCGTCGAGACGAATCGGCCCGAACGGCTCGCGCGGCGCGGGGGTCCGCTGAGCACCCAGGCCCGTCCGAAACCGGAATGGCAGGTGATTGGCGTCGATCCAGGCCACCCCCTCCTGCACACACTTTTCCCGCGCTTCGCGGATCACCCGCGAAAGCTCGTCCAGGTTGCCCGGCCAACGGTACTCTGCGAATTGCTCGATCACCTCGGGCCGGAACCCGGAGACCTGCTGTTCGCGACCCCGGTTGAGGTCTTCGAGGAAGTGTTGCGCCAGCGGGATGATGTCGTCGTGGCGCTCGCGCAGAGGGGGAATCGCCAACACCAGCGG
This sequence comes from Planctomycetales bacterium, assembly GCA_044359065.1. Lineage (GTDB taxonomy): Bacteria > Planctomycetota > Planctomycetia > Planctomycetales > Planctomycetaceae > JAIXZD01. The sequence continues at coordinate 1,971 of JBIKMW010000209.1, forward strand.
CGACAACAAGTCACAAAAATCGCTTCGCAATCGCTCGTCGTCGACCAAAGAGTCTGGGGCCAGCGAGGTCGCTCCCATGAATCTCAGACGGGGGCGCTCCGCAACCGGCAGCATCGACGACACGACAATCTGTTCCTGCAGGTCGCGTGGCAGTCGGTCGACCTCGTCCAGGTAGACCGTTCCCGGCATGGGAGAGCGGGCCGCCATCGAGGGGGCTTCGTGACGCTCGAGCAACCGTGTCAGCACGCGCCGCAGTTCCTCGGCGGGGGTGCGACCGCACTCCAGCGGCACGAACCACTGCGACTTCGCGGGCCCGGCCAGGTGGATTGTCCGGGCCACATGCTCTTTGCCGGCCCCTGGTTCACCCGTCAACAGCAAGTGACATTGCAGGGGACTGGCGATTTCGATCTGGCCGCGTAACCGCCGCGTCGCGTGCGAGCGGCTCACGAGCATCGCGGGGGCGTGCCGTTGTCGCAATTGCGAACGAAGGGCGGCCAATTCGGCGTGCCAGTCGTCCGCCACAAGGGCTCCTCCCGCCGGTTCCCGCCAAGGCAGAATCACCCCCAGGATGGCGGTGGGTTGGCCATCCGCAGCACCCGCGTCGCCGTTCAGCGGCAAAAACCGAATTCGTCGCGGGGCGGTGTCCCCCGCACGCGTCGGCACGAATGCCGCCACCTCGCGCGTTTCGTCCGTCGCTTCCGGGGAAGGGGACCACAAATCGGGGGGGGGGCAAAGCGCGCCGGCCAGTGCGGCGAGGGTCGTGGCGTCCCCCGCCGTCGTGTACGAACAGATTTCCCCTCGCACTTCGTCGGCCGTCCAACCGGTCAGAGTTTCGCAACCCGCGTTGAACCACCGCAGCGTCCCTCCGCGTTCGACGAGAAACAGCGGTGTCGTGGATTGCTTCAGCCAGGCTTCGAGCGATCGAAACGGGTCGCGTGCGCGGGCCATGGGAATCGTTGCCGACGGATTTCCGGGACGAGGAACGGGAAGCGCGACGCGTTTCGCACTTTCGACTCCCGAACATCGTAACTCGTCCCGTCGCCCGATTCCGTCACCGGGCGAACCAAGGTGCGGGAGCGCCCCGAAAACGCGGGGTGCGAACCCCGGATTGCGG
>JBIKMW010000067.1:0-36122 GCA_044359065.1 Planctomycetales bacterium
CCGCGCTGACCCGGTCCCCATGTTCCCCCCCCGCGAATTCGCCGTTCGGGTTGTGCGACGCCTGCAGGAGGCGGGGCACAAGGCGCTGTGGGCCGGGGGCTGTGTGGGCTGGGCTCCGGAACTCAATCTACCGGACCACGGGGAACTGATGTCCAAACACTCCTGGTTGTCGGGCAAGTTCACGGCCAAGTGGTGAAATTTCGACGGACTAGACACCGGCGATTGTTTACACGATTGAGGTGGACGCATGTGTCCTCGGCTTGGAGTTTTTGTAGCTGTTCTGGTTGCGCAGGTGCTTTCGCGGGCCGTCGACATGCGCGCCGAAGCAAACGATGACAATCCGCGAGTCTTCTATCGCGCGCCGCTTGAAGACCGCGCCGAAATCGTTATCCCGGTTCGCGTGCGGGAGCGTACGTTGAATCTGCTGGTCGACACGGGAAGCAGCAATACCATGCTGTCTTCCGTTCATGCGGATTTGCTGGGTAAATCGCTTGGGAGCGAAGAGGTCGTCACTTTTTTTGGAAAGGAGACATCGGAACGCTTCCGTTTAGCGGGTATCGATCTCGGCCAATACACGTCCGGTCCCCTGGAAGTTGGCACAATACGTTTCGAGGAAGGCTATGCAAGCGTTCCTGCAGATGGCTTGATTGGCTCCGACGCATTCAAAGACTCAGTTCTACAACTCGATTTCGACGCTGGGGAAATGCGTCTTTTGGATCGGTACACTCCCGGGCCTGATGAATCGACCTTCGAAATCAGAATGGTGTTGCGACTTCCAATCGTCCAATTTCATGCGGGCATGCAAGTCGATGGCATTGTCGACACGGGCAACAGTGGTGGATTCTCACTGGGATCGACAGCTTCAGTGCGAGTCGGGCGAGACCGCCGCTTCTTTCAGGAGATTCAACTCGGACGCAGCGAAGTGAGTCCCAATCCTTTCGCGCTTCAAATTGCGAAGGAGTTGAAGATCGGGCAGTACTCGGTACCAGACGCGGTGGGAGTCTTCGGACAATTCTCGACTTTGGGTTTGCTGACGCTGTCCCAATTCCGAGTGACGTTAGACTATCCCAACAAGAGGTTACACCTGCGTCCACGTTCGGGCTTTCCCGACAGGCGTCTTCCCAACGCGTCGGGTTTGTTCGTTCGACGCGACGCCTCCGGAACGTTTGTACGCGATCTTTACGTCGACGGTGTCGCCTACGAAGCAGGGATGCGGGCCGGCGACCGGATCGTGTCGCTCGATGGCGAGCCGATCGAGAAGCTCTCACTCGGAAAGGTTGCGAAACGTCTGACCCGCTCCGGTGAAAAGGTCGTGTTCGTCGTGGAACGGCCCGTCCCACCTGCCGAGGCTGCGAAACCGGCTGCCAAGTCGCTCGAAGCAGCGCCCGCCAAGCCCGCGACACCCGATGCTCAACCCGCTCCGGTCCCCGTTGAGCGCAAGACCTTCGAATTCACCCTCCGCTGGCCGATCCCTTGGCCCCCCGTCTGGCCCGAACGACTCCCGGTGAAAAAGCCGATCCCCGTCGATTGACGGGGGATCGATGGCGGGGGATCGTTGAGCGGGCACGCGGTTGCGGGTTTCGTCTCCGCCTCCCGCACCGTCGTTCCGCGCTGACCCGGTCCCCATGTTCCCCCCCCGCGAATTCGCCGTTCGGGTTGTGCGACGCCTGCAGGAGGCGGGGCACAAGGCGCTGTGGGCCGGGGGGTGTGTGCGGGACCTGCTGCTGGGTCTGTCCGCCGCCGATTACGACGTGGCCACCAGCGCCACCCCCGACGAGGTCCGCACGCTGTTCGGGCACCGCCGCACGCTGGCCGTGGGGGCCAGCTTCGGCGTGATCGTCGTCGTGGGGCGCGGGGACGAAGGGCAAGTCGAGGTCGCGACATTCCGCACCGAAGGGCCGTACCTCGATGGTCGCCGCCCCGAGCGGGTCGAGTTCGCCACCGCCGAACAGGACGCGCTGCGACGCGACTTCACCATCAACGGCTTGTTCCTCGATCCCCTCACCGACGAAGTGTTCGATTACGTCGGTGGACGCGCGGACCTGGAACGGCGGGTGTTGCGCGCGATCGGCGATCCGGTCGAGCGGTTTCGCGAGGACAAGCTGCGAATGCTGCGCGGCGTCCGGCTGGCGGCGCGCTTCGACTACGCGCTCGACCCCCACACGGCGACGGCGATCGCGGCGCACGCGGACGACATCCTCGTGGTCAGCCAGGAGCGGATCGCGCAGGAGCTGAAGAAGATGCTCGAGCATCCGCGACGGGTGACGGCCATGCGTTTGGCCGAGGACCTGGGGCTGCTCGCGCGGATTCTTCCGGAGGGGACGGGGGAGTTGCCGCGCGACCGGTTGTCGCGCCTGGAAGAGCCTTCGTTCCCGCTGGCGCTGGCGGCCTTGCTGGCGGATTGCGACGCGCCGCGCACTCCGTGCCGCCGTCTCAAACTCTCGAACGACGCCACCGACCGGGTGGTTTGGCTGGTCGAACAACTGCGGGGAACCGGCGATGTGGCGACGTATCCCCCGGCGCGGATCAAGCGGCTGTTGCAACACCCGGGGGCTGCGGAGCTGACGACGCTGCTACGGGGGGACGCAATGGCACGCGGCCTGGACCCGACCGCCGCCACGCTGCTCGCACAAGCGCGTGAACGTTGGACGCCGGCGGAGATCGACCCGCCGCCGCTGCTCGACGGCCACGAGCTGGGGAAATTGGGGGTTCGCCCCGGTCCCGTCATCGGCAAGACGCTGTACGAGCTGCGCGACGCGCAGCTCAACGGGGAGATCGTCACCGTGGACGAGGCCCGTGCGTGGGTCGCCCGTCGGACGGGCGCTTCCTGAGAGTCGATCCCGCGCGCCCCGCTCGGAATTCGAGCGGGGCGCGGCGTGCGTCATCGACCGGCGTCGGTCACTTCAATTCACGAATCGAGAGGTTCCGCCAGCGGACTTCGTACGGGCCTTCCCCCTTGGGAATGCCATGCACTTGCAGTCCGATGAAGCCCTTCGACATGCCGGTTTCTTCCTCGTTGAAATCGGCCACGGCCACGCCGTTGATCCACGTCTTGATCGACTTGCCGTGGGTCTTGACGACGTAGGCGTTCCATTCCCCAGGCTTGAAGGGGCCCTTCGAGTTGTCCTTGATCTCGGCGGCTTGCTTGGTCAGCCAGCCGGTCTTGAGACCTTCGCCGTAGACGTAGCCAGCCGTGCCGTTGATGGCGATTTCGACCTGCGGGCCGTGGACGCGGCCCTTGTCGAAATCGGGCTTGCTGGCGGAGCGGATTTGCACGCCCGAATTCAGCTTGTCGTCGACCTTGACCTCGAACTTCAGTTCAAAGTCGCCGTACTCCTTGTCGCTGCAGAGGAACGAGTTCGGGCTGCCCTCGTTCGTCTTGCCGACAATCGTCCCCTCTTCCACCCGGTATGTGGCCGTGCCGTTCTTTTGCGACCAACCGGTCAGCGTTTTGCCGTCGAACAACGAGACGAAGCCCGCGTCCTCGGCGACAAGGCCACTCGCACCCGCGAGCAGCGACGCGGCCAAAACCGTCGCACACGCACACAACCCAAACCACCGCCGGCGCCACAGCATGTTTGTCATCTCCCGTTGAACGAAAAGTCGGCCGGATGTTGCCCGGCCCGCGTCCTCGGATGATAGCACGCGCGGGGCGGCGCCGCCGACACGCCCGGACGCGGAGTGCGGTCACGAGGCGTGTTGCGAAAAATGCCGCGATATCATTGGTCGGATCCGCCCACCGCGATTTCGCATTCGGGCAGAAACTCCCGCAACTTCGCGGCCCCCAATTCGGAGCAGTCGGTCCGCGTCAGTCCCAGGTATTTGAGCTGCTTCATCGTCGCGAACACCGCCAGGTGCTGATCGTTGATCTGCGGGTTCAGGTCGAGGGACAGCCGCTCCAGTTCGGGCAACTCCCGCAGGATCGGGAGACCGGGTCCGACAATGCCCGGGCACTCCACCAACCCGAGGGATTTGAGGCCCTTGAACGACCGCAAGAGCGTCAGCCCCTTGTCGGTGCAGGTCGTTTGGCCCAGGTCCAAATGCTCCAGTTTGGACAGCTTCACCAACGCCTCGGCGAAAGCGTCACCCAGCTTCAGATTCCCCACGCTCAGCGAGGTCAGTTCCTGCAGCTCGCCCGATTTGACCAAGGCGGCCATGCCCTGGCCCTGGATGTTCGTGAACGAGATGTTGAGCGACCGCAACCTGGGGTGCCCCAACAGAAACACCAACCCCTCGTCGGTGATCGGGTTCCTCGAAATCTCCAGGTCCTCAAGGTCCGCCAGCGGGCGGATGCACGCCAGGTCCGCGTCCGAGACACTGCACTGGGAGAGGCTCAGTTTCGTCAGCCCCTTCAGTTGACGCACAAAGGAGGCCGCGTCCCCCTTGATTGGAACCGACGTGCAGGTCAATTCCTTGAGTTCGGGGAACTCCGTCGGTTCGACGAACGGCGGCACGGGGAACCGAGCTTCCGTCCCCCCGATTCTCAGCGTTCGCAACGAAGGCATCCGCTTCAGCTTCATCAAGGTCGATCCGCTGGCGGCTGTTCCGCGAACATCGACGTTGACCAGGGATGTCAGCGTCTCGACCCCCTCCAGCCCCTTGTCCGTCACCGGCGTGTCGTGCAGGTCCAGGTCGACGAGGTTCAGCGCCGCCTCGGGGTGTTTGATCAACGCCTGCACGCGAGTGTCGCTGGTGTCCTTGTTTCCCGGCACAACGAGCGCCATCAAGTCCGCCAGCGTCTTCGGTTTCTCCGGCTCCGCTTCGACGGGGTCCGGCGTATGGTCCGGCTCCTGCTCGCGCACCGGGCGCGCGGCTTCCTGGACCTCTTCGGCGGGGGGCTGTCCCGTCAGTTCCCCAAACGTAGGGGGGCGTTTGCCGCCGCACCCCGACACTGCCAGAACCAGTCCGAAGCACCCCGCCAGCGCGGCTCTCGAAGCGACAATCCTCGCAGCGCGGCACAACGCGGACGAGTGGTTTTCAAACCTGTTTTGCGAAACCGTGCACCGCATGACATCCCCCCGCCAACCCGCGCGAACTTTCGCGTCATGCTGCGGGATTCGCGACCCGGAGACTGCGCTCCGGACCAAACTTCACGCCGATTTCATGGCTTTCACACGCCTTCTTCCCGGCCTGCCGCGGCGGACGGACCGCTTCGCTCCGAGAGTGTGCGGTTTCAGGTGGCACAAAGCGTGAGTTCTGAAGTATTGCGCCACCTCCTCGTCGAGACTCCACGCCGCATCCGCGCCCTTTCACCTCAAGGCTTCGTCGTCCGGTTCAATCTGTGCAAATCTGTGCCATCTGTGGATGAATTCGTTCTCCATCCACAGATTTCGCAGATTTGCACAGATTGAACCGGAGGACACCATTCGGAGTCGTTTTGGAACCGCCACCTGAGTGGAAGTTCGAACGCGCCGGAGTGGCATGTGTCGACCGAGCATCGATGGGGACAAACCGTGGCATCGCCCCATCGAAGACATCACCCCCGCGGAGCACCGCTCACTTCAGCAGGTCGGTGTTCGCTCCGCCCGGTCCCGGTTTCCGCACGTCGGTCGGGATGTGTTCGATCAGCATCCGCACGATGTCGTCCGGCCGGATCGATTCCGCCTCCGCCGTGAAATTCGTCATCACGCGATGCCGCAGCACCGGGGCCGCGACCGCACGCACGTCCTCCGTCGCCACGCATGGCCGACCGTGCAGCAGCGCCCGCGCCTTGGCCGCAAGGATCAGGAATTGGCTGGCCCGCGGACCCGCCCCCCAACTCACGTATTTGCGAACGAAGTCCGGTGCCTCGGGTTGGTCGCGACGGGTCAGCCGCGCGAAGGCCATGGCATACCGGATCACATGGTCGGCCACCGGCACGTTGCGGACGAACTGTTGCAGCTCGGCGATGTCCGCCTCTCCCATCACAGTTTCAACCGGCGGCAATGCTTCGCGTGTGGTGCGGCGGACGATCTCGAATTCGTCCTCTTCGTCGGGGTAATCGACAAACACATTGAACATGAAGCGGTCGAGCTGCGCCTCGGGGAGCGGGTACGTCCCCTCCTGTTCGATGGGGTTCTGCGTCGCCAACACGAAGAACGGCGAAGGCAACTTGTGTCGCACACCCCCGACAGTCACCTGTCGCTCCTGCATCGCCTCCAGCAGCGCGGCCTGCGTTTTCGGAGGGGTGCGGTTGATTTCGTCCGCCAGCACCACCTGCGAAAAGATCGGACCCGGCAGGAACTTGAACTGGCGCAAGCCGCTCGAACGGTCTTCCTGGATCACTTCCGTTCCCGTGATGTCGGCGGGCATCAAATCGGGCGTGAACTGAATCCGGTTGAACGACAGTCCCAGGCAGTCCGCCAGCGTCCGGATGAGCAGTGTTTTGGCCAGGCCTGGCACGCCGACCAGCAGCACGTGCCCCCCCGCGAACAGGGCCACCAACAGCTCTTCCACCACCTGCGTTTGCCCGACAATCACCTTTCCCAGCTCGCTCGACAAACCCCTGTAGGCCTCGGCGAAGCGGCCGATCATCGCGACATCGGCGTCGCCGGCCAGCCCGGCCGCGGAAGGACCTCCGGCCGCATCCAAAACCGGAACGTCATCGTCGTCGGACACGGGGCGGGCGGGAAAAGACACCGGGTGACTCGCGGAGGGGGCGGGGCAAACGTTGTGGGAATCGACTCCCGAATGTTCCTCGAAGCGCAACCCGCCACGCAAGCAACCCTTGGGGATTGCGACCCGGCGACCACGATTTTCCCGATCGCGCGGACAGTCGACGTCCCGTCGGAATACGATCTCGGGATTGCCCGAGATCCCACCCACTCTTTCGAGAAGGTTGTCGCGATGCGCCGTTCGCGTCCCTCCGTGTTAATTCGTGTCGCGTTGGTTCGTGTCGCAGCATTCGCAATCGTTGTGGCTGCGTCGACGCTGCGGGGTGCGGAGACTCCGCCGGTCGGGGCGGTTCCGTCCGGTCCGGTGCGCGTGTTCGTGCTGGCCGGGCAGTCCAACATGGAGGGGCAGGCTGTCTCCGACCTGTCGGGCAAGGATTACAACGGCGGGCGGGGGACGTTGTTGGCCCTGCTCGACGACCCGGCCAAGGCCCCCTTGGTGCGTCACTTGCGATCCGCCGACGGACGCTGGACGGTTCGCGACGATGTGTGGTGCCGTTACCAGCGCGAACGCGGCCCGCTGTTGGCCGGCCCGCTGTCGATGGGATTTTCGGTATATGGCGATTCCCATCACTTCGGGCCCGAGTTGCAATTCGGACACGTGGTCGGGGATTACTGCAAAGAACCCGTGCTGCTCATCAAGACCGCCTGGGGGGGCAAGAGCCTGTACACCGATTTCCGTCCTCCGGGAGCGGGGGGCGAGGTGGGTCCGTACTATAAGAAAATGATCGCCGAAATCCGGGAAGGGTTGGCGAACCTGAAGACCGACTTTCCGGCGCTCGGCGGCGACTTCGAGCTGTCGGGATTTGTCTGGTATCACGGCTGGAACGACGGGGTCGATCCGGAACGGGCGGTTCCGGAGTACGAGCGGAACCTGGTGCACCTGATCCACGCCGTCCGCGCGGAGTTCAAGGTTCCCAAGCTGCCGGTGGTCATCGGCGAATTGACCGGTCCGTGGGTCGACGCGCCGGACTCGTGGGGCACGCTTCGCAAAGCCCAGGCGGCCGCGGCCGAGCGACCCGAGTTCCGGGGGAACGTTCTGTTCGTCAAAACCGGCGCGTTCGCGCGTCCGGCGGAGGACTCACCCAACCCGACCCACGGCCACCACGAGTACGGCAATGCCGAAACTTACGTGCTCGTCGGCGACGCCCTGGGCAAGGGTATGCGAACCCTGCTGATGAACGGGCGCTGAGTGCGTCACGCCGGAGAACGCCACTTCCGCCCGCCCCGATGGAGTTGCCGGTCGAATCGGACCCTTCGGAATCCGCGCGGCCGGAATTCTCGTGGCGGGTTGCCTCCGGGCGGCAGAATTTGGCGCGAAAACCCTCCCGCGCACCGGCGGTTCCGGTAAGAATTTGGATTCACTCCTCGACGCGCACGGAGCCGCTGTTGATGCTCCGTCCCGCCCCGATCCGTTCCTGCTGAAGACGACCCATGCCGAAGATTCTGGAAGGTGATTTGGTTGGCCGTGGCGATGCAATCGCGATCGTCGTGGCCCGCTGGAACGAGTTGGTGACCGCCCGGTTGCTCGAGGGGGCGCTCGACACGCTGCGCCGTCACGGGGTGAAGGACGATGTCGTCACCGTCGCGCGGGTCCCCGGAAGCTTCGAGTTGCCCTTGGTGGCCGACCAGTTGGCGAAATCCGGCAAGTACAAGGCCGTGATCTGCCTGGGGGCCGTCATCCAGGGGGAAACCACGCATCACGAATACATCAACCAAAGCGTGGCCGCGTCGTTGCAACGGACGGCCGCCGAGACTGGCAAGCCGGTGCTGTTCGGTGTGCTCACCTGTCAATCGCTCGACCAGGCCCTCGACCGGGCGGGGGGTAAGGCGGGGAACAAGGGGGCCGACGCGGCGTTGGCCGCCCTCGAAATGATCGACCTGCTCAAGAAGATCTGAGCCGTTCCTGAAAGTCGGGAGTCGGAGGCGCCAAGAGATGGACTACGGGAAGGTGCCGTCGAGCCGCGTCTCGATCGGCGTCGCTGCAACTGTCGCGATCGGTCGGTGTGCGGCGAGACGGAGTTGCGTGTGGCTCCTGTTGGGGGTCGTCGGTTGTCTTGTCGTCGGCTGCGGCGAACCACCCCCCAAGCCGCGCAAGGCCCTCTCCGGGAAAGTGACCGTCGATGGCCGCACCGACTTTGTCGGCCAGATCCGGTTCCACCCCACCAAGGGGAACGAAGGGCCGATCGCGGCGACCGTCGTGCGCAACGGCGCTTACGCGTTCACCACCGAAAACGGACCGGTCGTCGGTCGCCAGCACGTGGTCTTCGAGTTGATGGTCCCTGCGGACGCCATCGCGACACCCGCGGACTCCAGCCCGAAGCCAGCCACCCCGGAAGGCGTTGCTTCGGCCGATGCGGCTCCCGATGCCGCTCCCGAGGACGCAAAAGCCCCCACGACCCTTTCCGCCACCGCCTACCGTTCCTACGAGCGCGACGAAATCATCGCCGAACAAACCACGACCATGGACTTCGACCTCAAGTGACCGAGCGGGTCGCGCGTGCGCCCCCTCACGACCCTCACAACCAGCTCCGCATCCGCCAGGCGAACCAGTCCAACGCCCGTTGCCACCAGGGGCGACGCTTCCACACCGCCAGGTCGACCGGTCGCGACGCGGCACGGTCCTCGTCGAACACACGCCGGGCAAGGTCGGTGAACTCGCGACTGCGCACGACCACCGTCAACTCCAGATTGTGGCGCATGCTGCGTGGGTCGAGATTGCACGATCCGACCAAGACCCGGTCGTCATCAAGGACGATCAGCTTGCTGTGCAACATCCGGTCGGAGCGCTCGTGCACGCGAATGCCGCGCTTCGTCAGCACCGAGTACAGGGACCGCGCCGCCCAACCCACCGCCGGCACGTCGCTGATGCCCGGCACGACGACTTCCACCTCCCCTCCGCGCTTCTTCAAGTCGCACATCGCCGCCAACACTTGCGACGTCGGGATGAAATACGCCATCGAAATCAGGACCCGTCGCTGCGCGGATCGGAGCAGCGGCACCAGAAATCGCTCGGGGCGTCGGAAGCGGAGCGCGGGAATCGAGTCGTAAATGACGATCGCGGCGGAGTCGTTTCCGGGGGAGACCGGTCGCGGCGGAGCGGGCCATTTCGGCCACACCACTCGGCGTTTCTCGGCGAATTTGTCCCACAGCCGCAGGAACGCGGCGGCCAGTTCGGCGACGAACGGACCACGCGCCCGTACATGCGCGTCCCTCCAACCCTCGACGTGGCCGGCGCCGGAAGTATCGAGCTGTGCGGTGTCGACCACGTTCATCCCGCCGAAGTAGCCCGTGTCGTCGTCGACGATCAACAACTTGCGGTGATCGCGTCGGTTGAGCCAGCGACCGAACGGCCAGCGGTCGAGTCCTTCGGAGACCGGCCGAAACACATGCACGCGCACTCCCGCGGCTCGCAGGTCGGTGAACAGCGTCTCGGTCGTGGCGAAGCTGCCGATGCCGTCGACCAGCAGGCGCACGTCCAGCCCCGCGCGGGCGCGGTCCATGAGCAGGCCTGCGATCTCGCGCCCGAACGAGTCGTCCGCGAAGATGTACGTCTCCAACCACACGCGACTTCGCGCCTCGCGGATGTCGGTCACGAAACGTTCGCGTTGGCGGGCGCTGTTGGTGATCAGCCACAACTCGTTGCCGGCGACCGTCGCCGGGCCGAGTTCATGCGCCTCGAAGACCGGCGTTCGCGGAGCGTCGCTGGTCGGTGACATGGATCGAAAGCGGGCGGGCCGGGGCGAGGGTTCAAGACACCATCACAACAGGGACGGGAGGATGCCAGAAGCGCTTCGCCGACGCCAGAGAGACGAACTCGGCGATCCGGGGTTTCGCGGATTGAGCACGCGCCGCACACACCCTTCTCACCCGCATGGAAAGCTGGTTTCGAGGGGAGGACCGATCGCGGGGGAGAGGGAGCCGATGGTTCCCGTTCGCCACCGACTCCCGCATCTCGGACAATTCGCGCTTGACAATACCTACAGGTGTAGGTATCGTCCGCCTACAGGTGTAGGTGAATCCCCGTACGATCGCGCGACAGCCCCCCATGACCCGTCCCGACGAACTCCCCCCGCTCTCCGAGGCCCAGCACGAGATCATGAATCTCGTGTGGGACCGCCAGCCGTGCACCGTCGCCGACGTGTGGCAGGTGCTCAAGGAGCGACGCGGGCTGGCGCGCAACACCGTGCAGACTCTGATGGCGCGGCTGGCCGAGAAGGGCTGGCTGTGGCACGAGGAAGGGGAAGGGGGGTTCGTGTACCGCGCCGCATTGCCGCGTGACGAAGTGCAACGGCACTCGGTGCGGCGGATGGTGGACACGGTGTTCGACGGTTCCGTGGAAGCGCTGGTGCTGACGCTCATGGGGGGGCGGACGGTTTCTCCCGAAGAAGCGGCCCGCATCCGACAACTCATCGCCAAGGCGGGGAGGCAGTCCCGATGAACGAGTTCGGCGCGTTCGGTGTGTGGGTGTCGACGCATATCGCCCTGAGCGCCGCGGTCGTCGGCGCGGTCGCTCTGATCTTCCGACACCGACCGACCGTACGCCACGCGGTGGGGTTGGTGGGATTGGCGGCAATGCTGCTGGCACCCCTCCTGGTGGGCGCATTGCCGGAGACGGTTGGGCCGGTCGTCGCGCGGAACAGTCCGCCCCCCGCGCCGTCGTTCGCAACCACCGGCGGCCTTGCGTCACCGATCGCGCTCGTCGAACCGGTCACCCCGGCGCCGGAGGTCGCATTCACACCGGTCTTCGTCCCGACGGCGTCGACCGTCCCGCTCGACTCGCCGCCCGCGAGTCGCGCTGTCCAACACCCGGCGCCCGGTCTCGGGGGCGGATGGTGGCGACCGGCAACACTCGTTCCGTGGGCGATTGGTGTGTGGCTGTCGGGAGTGGTGGCGCTGCTGATTCGTTGGTGCCTGGCACGCCGCAAGCTGGCGAGATTGACCGCGTCGCTCGTGCCGTACGGGATCGACGCCGAAACATCCGAAGTGATCCGTCAGGCCACGGGACTGTCGCGGTTGCCGCCGATCCTCGCGTCGCGAGAGATTCCCGTGCCGGTCGTGATCGGACATCGGCGACCGGTGGTCGCGATTCCCGAGGCGCTGGCTCGCTCCGGAGATCGCACCGCGCTGCGGGATGTGCTGATTCACGAATGCGCGCACGTCGCGCGGCGCGACCCGTGGGTGCATCTCGTCCAGCGGTGCGCGGCGGTCCTGTATTGGCCGCATCCGGGGGTGCATGGGGTGAACGCAATCATTTCCCGTTCGCGGGAAGAGATCTGCGACAACCACGTGCTGACGGCCAGCCAGCCGGTCGAATTCGCGCGGACGCTGTTGGAAATGTCGGAGCGCCTCGTCGGCGTGCGGATGGTTCCCGCACCACTCGGGCTGTTGGGAACCCGTTGGTCGTTGGAAAGCCGTGTGGAAGGCCTGCTCGATCCCCGGAGGAAAGTCACGACGCGAACTCGCCCGAGTGGATTGGTCGCCGTGGCTGTGTTGTTTGCGCTGCTGGCGGCGGTGCTTGGAGGCGTCCGGCGGAGTGAGGCGGACCCTCCTGTCGCCAAGCCCGCAGCGCAGACTGCAACCGACAAGAATGAGCGCGTGACCCGGAAATCGATCGCGGTGAAGGGACGTGTAGTTCTGGACGGGAAGCCGGGAAAGGGTGGCGAGGGGGTGGAGGTCAAGGCGTTCGCGTTCGCCGACGGGGCCTGGACCGTTTCGGCTAAAGGGACGACCGACGCGGAGGGATACTTCGCGCTTCCGGAATTGCCGATCCCGTCGGGTAGCGCAAAGCCGGTGATGCCAGTGATCGTCGCCCGGCGCGAAGGGAAAGAAACGAGTGTGAAGTACGTCTGCGACGAGGACCTGCAGCAGCTCGGACAGTCGGAACCGTTGGTGCTCGATCTGACGCTGGGTGAGAATCCGGGTGAACTGACAGGAACAGTGGTGGACGGCTCCGGCAGACCGGTGTCCGGGGCGGATGTGTTTGTACCCAATACGGCGGGGGTGCCGATTCCGGGTATGTTCAGCGCGAAGACGGACAAGGCGGGGCGATTCAAAATCGATGGCCTGAAGGTAAGGAATTCAGTGCATACGGAAGCACTCGATCCAGAATCGGATACCGGTCAGATCACCAATCTCTCCCCGATTCAGGTAAACCATCCCGACTTTGCCGAGACGACTGGTTGGTACTCCGCCGTACCGCAGGACATCCGTGTCACGATGGAGACCGCAGCGATCGTGAGAGGTGTGGTCGTCGATGAAGTCACGGGAAAGCCCGCGGCGCTGGCGCTCGTACAGGCCCAGGGAGTAGTTCGTTACGACTGGAAGGAAACTCGCACGGATTTAGACGGTCGCTTCCAACTCGCTCTTCGGCGAGATCACTACAACATCTGGGCGGTTGTCGACGAACGGATGCCGATCGCGGTGAGAGCCTTGCCGGTCGAGCCGGATCAGGAGACCCCCGACGTGCAGGTTCGCATGGTGCGGGGAGGGGTTGTGACCGGAAGAGTTCTGAACAAGTCGGGAGAGCCTTTGTCGGTTGATGGGCGGGGGAGGGTGCGAGTGGCACACTATGGACCGGCCCGGCCCCGAGTCGGAGCGAATGTGAGCTCGGTCCTCGTCGCGATGGATGGCACGTATCGGCTCCCCGTGGCTCCCGGAACAAACCTTGTCTACGTCATGAATTTCTCGGCTTCGTCGCGGGTCGTTGTGGGAGATGGCGAGGAACTGAAGCTCGATCTTGTGGCGGGGCGGCACGCGGAGGAAGTCCCGGATCCCGACGCGGAATACTTCAGGCGATTGCGACGTCTGGAGTTCGAGGAACGATATGCCGAACAGGAGCGATCCCGATTCGGGGGGCGGAAGGCGACCTTCAATCGGGGCGAGGCACTCAGGCATCTTTTCGTTGATGAGAGGCGTGCAGAAGAGAATGAGCGTTTGGGAATTCCGAAACCTGTCGCCGCACTGAATCGCGAGCGCGCCGACACGCCCGTCGGTCGCATGCTCAACCGATTGGAGACGCAAAACTCCGGACGCAGCCAATTCACCGACAAATGGCTGCGCACGCTCAAGGAAATCGTCGACCTCGGCCCCGACGCCGTCCCAGAACTGATCGCCGAACTCGACGCGACCTCGAACGACATGATGCTGCGCTGCCTGGGCTTCACGCTGCGGGCCATCGGCGACAAACGGGCCATTCCCGCCCTGATCCGGGCGATTCCGAAGACGTTGCTCCCGCCGGGATCGGACATGGGGCTGCGCGCGGAGGACGCCGAGCTGTTGAAGTTCGCGCAACAGCACGACCGCGATCCGAGCAATCGAGAGAAGCAGTACAGTTTCGGTCGACCGGTCAACGAGGTGTTCGGTGCCTTGCACCAGTTGGCGGGAGTCAACTTCGACGACGATCGGTTGCGCCACACGTTCGACGGGGGCTCGGAGCGCCATCGGTATCTCAAGCGGCGACTGTTCCACAATCAGGCGGTCGCTTGGGAGACCTGGTGGAAAGCGAACGGACCGAAGTTGGTGGACGACGTGGCGTACCATGCCGTCAACCTGCCGGCGCCCCCGGTCGCGCCCCCCGTTCCGCCGGTGCTCGACGACGTTATCCGTGCGGCGAAAATCCAAACGAGCAACCCGGTCCTCTCCCCCGCAAACGGCACGCTTCCGTATGCGTGGGAGTTTTACGACCTCGATACGGGCCGTGCGGCCATGTTACCGAAACGATTTCACGGCCACGAAGATTCCGCCGACGTGCGCCAGTGGGCCATCGACGAAGGGTTCGACTTGATGGGAGCGCGTCTGCCAGCCGACGGGGACGCCCCCGCCGTCCACGTCATTCGACCGCTCGGACTGATCGAATGCCGCGAACTGGGGGATGCCTGGTGGAAGAAGGAGCCAAAAGGGGTCACGCTCAAGGAGCTGCGCGACCAATCCCGTCCCGCCGGCGAATTCCTCGTGCGCCGCGACCCGGACACCGGCAAAATCGACGCCAAGGGGACAGCCACCTACCTCTTCGTCACGACCGAAGGAACGGTGGGTCTGGTGTACGTCGGCGTCGACGTGCAGGACGACACGCAGAAGCCGGGATTAGGGACCGAGGGGGACAACGAACTCAATCCGGTCGCCTTCCGAAAAGGCCGCCGGTTCGCCCCGTCGTGGCTGGTCGAGAACGGAGCGAAAGACGATTGAGTACGCGTCCGTCCGCCGCTCGCCCTCACGTCGCGTCCCACGTGCCGTCGTGATGCATCCGCAGGCCGGGGCCGGCATCGGCGGGGGGGGTCGAGAACACCTTCAGTCGCACGCACGCTCCCGCGTGGGTCCCGTCGATCATCAAGTACGACCGTTCCCCCGCGACGGGACCTTGCGGCATCACGTGTTCGGCGGACGGCGACCCCGCCTCCGCGGCGCGACCCGCATCTTCCCCGAACGATTCGTCCGATCCGAATACGTTCCACCGCACACTCGTCACGGTCTCGAAGATTTCGCAAGCGCGGTGGAGGTCGAATTGAAAGTCGACCGGCACGCGGCGCCCGTCGAGGCGACCGCCGACAACCTCGTTGCGCCCGAGGTACATCGTGATTTCCCAGCGATCTTCGGTCGACGCCCGGCACTCGAAGCCGACCCGACCCATGTCGGTGAACGGCTCGAACAGCTCGGCGATGGAATCGACAAAACCCGCCATCCATTGCGGTCGAGTATCCCGTTGCGGTCGGAGACTGCGAATCTCGACCTGGCGGATGAGGTGTCGGATGGGCAGGTGCGCGTGCGTCACGAAAGTTGTACCTCCAAGGCAGGTCGGGCGTGCGGCGCGTCGTGAATCGTCGAGTTGGCCAGCCCCCGTGCGGGGAACGGCTGCGACGGCGATGCGGCGGGTGTGGTTCGCCACCCCGTACATATCGACCTTGCGGGAGGGTGGAGTGAGGGGGACCTGGCTGGAGAAGCGAACGCGCCCGTCCCTCCGCGCCAACGCGCGGAGCATGCTCAGACTGACTGTCGGTCCTTTCGACAAGGTTGTGCGAAGGATGGCGCCCGACCCGCAGGAAAGTGGCGGCGGGTTCGCAAAAAAGATTTGACCGGCGGCATCCGCGTGCCGCGAAGAGCGGCGTTTCCCTCCACCCAACGGGGAGAATGCGTCGCACGCGGCTGCGGGACCAGTCAAAACAAACAACCCGCCCCGCGCTCGTCGTGACGGGCGCGGGGCGGGTGTGTTGTGTCGAGGCTGCGGGTTGTGTCGTTCTTGCGACGGCTGCGGGGCCGTCCCCGGATCAAACCAATCCGGCGTAGATGAAGTAGGCGATGGAGCCGATGCAAATCGGAATCCCGTACGGCAGCAGTTGCATGCGGGGCTTCCGTTCGCGGGCGATGCTCGACAGTTGTCGCGGATCGCGGATCGTCCACCATTCGTTGAGGATCATCAGCGCGTTGCCGTAGTGGTGTTGGAACCGACCGTTCCGCATCGCCATGACGAGGGCCATCACCGCCCCGACCACGACCGACACGACGAACGCCCACCACGTCACTTCGCCACCCAGCCAGGCTCCCATGCCGGCCATCAATTTCACGTCGCCAGCACCCATTCCGCCGACTGCATACAACGGCATCAGCGTGGCCAGGCCGACCGCCATGCCCCACAGGCCGAATTGGAAGCCTTCCCAACCACCGAGGTACGTGTTGAGGGCCAAGCCCGCAAACACCATCGGGAAGGTCAGCCAGTTGGGAACGCGCAGTTCCTTGCCATCGATCCAGGCCGCCCAGATCAGCAGCAGGCAGACGACCTTCGTCGGCCAGTGTTCGAGAAACAACGTTTGCCAGTCCATGATTCGGGCCAGCCTTTCCTGCCGGGAGATGAAGGGGGTTTGTCCGAGGCGGGGCTCCCGTCCGGGGGAACCCGCGCGAGTGTTTGCCAGGCAACAGAGGGTCACCGGGGCACACAGCGCCGCCGGGTGGGGGCGGAACGCACATTTCCGTGAGTTCCGCACCGACCGGGAAACGCGGTGGGGAGACTGTCCCTCGCCGCCGACCGTCGCTTGCTGAAATCTAGGTCACGAATCCCGCTCGTGACGGAGCGGTGTGGCTTTTTTTGAACGACGGACTTCCGGTCCGTCGACCCATTTCTCGCGTGACGGACTGGAGGTCCGTCGTACGAAGAAGGTCCCATCCGCCAAGTGGTCAGCGCCGCGCCAACACGAAGTGCGTCATCAGGAAGCCCGCGCCGAACAGCGCGGCCATCCCTTGCGAAAGCGACAGGTGTAGATCGATCCAGAACGGAAACACGGACGATTCCTTGGAAAATGGAGTACGTTTCGAGCGTGCTTCAGTCGAATTCCGGCGAGACGCGAATGACCGGATGCCCGGCCGGGTCGGTTGAAGACCCGGCCGGGCATCGCGAGATCAAGCCTGTGCGAGGCACTCACACGGGTCGTGAATCACGAACCGCCGCCACCGCTGAGCTTCGTGGCAACGCTGTTGAACGTCGTGTTCGCGTTGGTCCCGATCGAGCTGATCGCGGTCAAGCAGACCACGACGATCAAGGCCAGCATGACGGCGTATTCGACCGCCGTCGGGCCATCTTCCGAGACCAGGAAGTTCTTCACGCTGGTAATCAGGTTCTTCATGTTCGTACCTTTCGCAATTTGTTGCGTATCGCCACGGAGCCGACCAAAGCCCCGTCGCGAAGACCCGTGTGACCGCCGGACCGCACCGTTCCAGGCCAACCTTGGCCCGCAGCGATTCGATCCTCGTCACACACCCAAACGAGCACTCCCGATCGCATCGGGAGCTTGACCCAGATTCGTGTTCCCGATCCCGTCCGGTCCGGCAGTCGCCAAACGCGTCCGTTCCGAGAACACCCAAACCTAGGTCATGAACGAGGGGTGTCAAACTGGGGCGATCAGGAAATTTAAAAAAACAGGGTCGAGTCCACGGCCGGCGTTTTGCCCGCATTTCTTGAGCATTTTCACCAGGCCTCTCAACTGCGGAGAGCGCGGGCGCCACCCCGCCTCGACGGAATTCCGACGGACGATTTCCGGTCTGCGGCGGTTGACTTTCTCCTCGTCGCGCCCGGTTTGACCCGCTACGCCGATTGCCGGTCGCCAGCGACCGGCTAAGATGCGGCAAGCCAACGAGTTCCGTCCAACGCTGCGGGCCTGTTCCCGCGTCGGGACCGAACGGTCGGCCCACACCCTTGATCCATCGACTTCCCGGCATGCTTCAGACCCGGCCGCGTCCCGCCTCCGTCCCCTATTCCGCCGACGACCTCGCGCGGCTGGGGTTGGAGCGCGAACGGTTGCCGGCGCACGTGGCGATCATCATGGACGGCAACGGCCGGTGGGCGCAGGCCCGCGGCTTGCCGCGCATCGAAGGACATCGTCGCGGTGTGCAGTCCGTCCGCGCCGTGGTGGAGGAGGCGTCGCGACTCGGTCTGGAGCAGGTCACTCTGTATTGCCTGAGCAGCGAGAACTGGAAACGCCCGAAGTTGGAGCTGAACTTCCTGATGGGTCTGCTTGAGCAGTACATCATCGAGGAGCGGACCGAGATCATGCGGCAAGGCTTGCGGTTCCGCATGATCGGCCGCCGCGACGGACTTCCCCAACGGGTGCTGGCCGAGGTCGAGCGGACGGAGACGGCCAGTCGCGACAACCGCGGCACGGTACTCTGCCTGGCGGTCAACTACGGAGGTCGCACGGAAATCGTCGACGCCATTCGGAGCCTGGCGGAACGGGTGGCCGCGGGCACGCTCAAGCCTGAGGCGATCGACGAAGAGGTCGTGTCGGCCCACTTGTACACCGCCGGCATGCCCGACCCCGACTTGCTGATTCGGACGGCTGGCGAGATGCGGGTCAGCAACTATTTGCTGTGGCAGATCAGTTACGCGGAGTTGTGGGTGACGAAAACCCACTGGCCGGAGTTCCGGGGCGAGCAGTTGTTCGAGGCGCTGCGCGACTACGCGTCGCGTGATCGCCGGTTCGGAGGCCTGAAGGCGTGAGGGAATGCTCCCGTCGACCTTCCGGCGGCTTCCGTTGGTCGACCCCGGCCACACGATGACCAGGAACCTCCACGCCTTTTTACGTTTGATATCTTATCCATGCTCAAGTGGCGATTGATCGTCGGACCGTTGCTCGTCGCCGCCGCCGTGGGGCTGTTGTCGGTCGACGCGCGGATGGGCGATTCCGCGCCACTGTTGTGGCTGCTGTGCATGGCGTTGGTGTTGCGCGGCGTGTGGGAGCTGGACCAGCTCTTCAAAACCCGCTCGTTCGAAACGCGCTACGCTCTGCCCGCCGTATGCAGTGTGGTGATCGTGACGGCCAACTGGCTGCCGCACTGGCTGGGAGACCTGGTGCCGGAGATCCGACCATTGGGGCTGTTGGGGCCGGCGTATTTGGCGTTCGGCGTGTCGGTGATGGTGCTGTTCGTCGAAGCGGCGGGACGGTATCGCGGTCCGGGGCGGACGATGGAAACGCTGGGGGCCGAGCTGCTGATGATCTGCTACATCGGCGTGCTGATGTCGTTGACGATCCAACTGCGATGGGTCGGGACGCCCGATTTGGGGTACACGCCATTCGGGTCGCTGATTGTGGTGGCGAAGGCGGGGGACATCGCGGCCTACTTCGCGGGGCGCGCGTTCGGCCGCAGCAAGCTGGTGCCGCACCTCAGTCCCGGCAAGACCTGGGCCGGTTTTCGGGGGGCCGTGATCGGCTCGGTGTTGGCGTCATGCGTGTGGTTCGGCCTGATCGTCCCCGCGTACCTGCCCACCTACACGGTGCCGCCGGGTTGGGCGATGCTGCTGTACGGATTGATGATCGGCCTGGCCGGACTGGTGGGGGACCTGTGCGAGTCGCTCATCAAGCGGGATGTCGGCAAGAAGGACTCGGGGGCGTTGTTGCCGGGATTCGGCGGATTGCTCGATCTGCTGGACAGCATCCTGTTTCCGGGGCCGTTGGCGTTCGTCCTGTGGCTGCTCTTGCCGCTGCGGTGACGCGCGGTCGCTCGCAATTCGTAGGTCGGGCTGTGCCCGACAAACGGGAACACGCTCGCAACGGTCCATCCGGCACAGCCTGACCTACGGGACTCGCGGGGGACGCGAGCGTGCGGAAACATTCGGGGCTAAGCATGAAGATCTGGGTGGACGGCGATGCGTGTCCGGGGGAGGTCAAGGCGCTGCTGTTCAAGGCGGCCATCAACCGGAACGTGCACGTGACGGTCGTGGCCAATCAGTCGATCCACACCCCCGCGTCGCCGTTCATCGCCACCGTGCTGGTACCGTCGGGGATGAATGTCGCCGACCGGAAGATCGTCGAACTGGCGGAACCCGGAGACCTGGTGATCACCGCCGACATTCCCCTCGCGGCGGATGCGATTGCCAAGGGGGCGGTGGCCCTGAACCCCCGAGGCGAGTTGTACACGTCGGACAACATCGGCGGGCGACTGGCGATGCGCGACCTGATCGACGGCCTCCGCGGCGCCGGCATGGTCTCCGGCGGCCCGTCGGGCTACAGCGCCAAGGACCGTCAGGCGTTCGCCAACCAACTGGACAAGTGGCTGTCGAAAAAGCGGTGAGGCACGGCGTGGCGGGAGAGGGACGATCTCGGGGCATGAGTTCCGGTGCGGCACAAATCCTGCGATCCGTGCCAAAGTCGGGGGTCTCGCAGATTGGGCTGGCGGTGGATGAATCTGGTGTTGCGTGCCATGCTTGGCCCGGCTTTGCGGGACAAGCATGCGGTTTGGGAACCGACGTTCGCGGAGGGAATGTCCAAGCTTTCAACGACCGCGGCCGAATTGCTGTTCCGACGCGGAGCGCGCTCGCGTCGTTGATTCTCCAGTGAGTTGTGGTCCCCTCCGTTGGCGGAAGCCGAAGGCATGCTTGTCCCGCAAAGCCGGGCCAAGCATGGCACCAAAGATTCTCGAGACCCTTTCACGTGGCGAGAGATTCCCTCCGCCAACAATCGTGGTCACTCCCCAACGTAGCCATCCAGCGCAACCGCGTGACGATCTGTCCGGAGTGGCGTAGCATGCCTCGATCCCGGCGGGGTTCTCCGCCGAGGAATCGTCCGAGGAGGCTTCCCCTATGCGCCGTGTCTTTGTTTCCAGCCTGTTCGTCGCGGCCTGTTTCGCGGCGGTCGTTCCCGGTCGCGGACTTCGCGCGGCGGACGAGGCCTTCCCCGCGCCTGCGGCACTCCCGGTGATCGACGGCCTGCCCGATCCTCTCACGTTCCGGGACGGCACGCCCGTCAAAACGGGGCAAGAGTGGTTCGACAAGCGCCGCCCGGAACTGAAACGGCTGTTCGCCCACTACATGTACGGTGTCGCGCCCGCCGCGCCGACGAACCTCAAGGCCGAGGAGGTTCGGGTCAATCGCCAATTGTTCGACGGCAAGGCCACTAAGAGCGAAGTGCTGTTGTCGTTTGGCCCGCCGGGGACGCCGCCGATTTCGCTGTTGGTCGTGCTGCCGAACAAGCGACCCGCAACGGGCAAGGTACCGATGTTCGTCGGCGTGAGCTTCTGCGGGAATCACACGGTCCTCGACGAACCGGACATCGCCATTCCGCAGACGTGGATGTACAAGCATTGCCCCGGTTGCGAGAACGAGAGGGCCACCGAAAAGGGACGCGGCGGCCAAAAGGAATTGTGGAGCACCGACCTGCTCGTCGAGCGCGGTTACGGCCTCGCGGTGTTCTACAACGGCGACATCGATCCCGACCAACCGAACTTCGACGACGGCGTCCATCCGCACTTCCGCCCGGCCGGCACTCCGCCAACGCCCGAAAGCTGGGGGAGCGTCGCCGCGTGGGCGTGGGGCGTTTCGCGCGTCGTCGATTACCTCCACACGCGGGACGACGTCGACACCCGCCGCATCGCCGCCTTCGGGCACTCGCGGTTGGGGAAGACGGTGTTGTACGCGGCGGCTGTCGACGAGCGGATCGGTCTGACGGTGCCGCACCAATCGGGGACCGGCGGGTGCGCGCTCAGTCGCGACAACGACCAGGAAACCGTCGAACGGATCAATCGGGTGTTTCCGCATTGGTTCAACGACCACTTCGCGGCGTTTGGCGACAAGCCCGAGCAAGTTCCGCTTTCGAAGTTGCCGATCGACCAACATCTGCTGATCGCCCTGGTCGCGCCGCGTGCGGTGTTCGACACGGAGGGGGAGCAGGACAAGTGGGCGAATTTCGACCACTCGTTCCGGGCGATCCAGGCGGCCGACAAGGCGTTCAAATTCGTCGGGTCGCCCGGTCTGAAGACGCGGGAACCGCTGTCGGGCGAAACACCGTTCACCGACGAAAACTGCGGCAACCTGGTGCAGTATCGCCGCGACACGCCGCACGTGGTCAACCGCGATTACTGGCGGCGAATTCTCGACTTCGCCGACCTGCACTGGAACCGCACGGCCAAGTGAGTGCTCGGTCGAGGAGAGGTCACCACCAAGACACGAAGGGACCAAACGAAAGACGATTCACCACAGAGGACACGGAGTTGCGCAGAGAAGAAGACTTCCTGTTTTACTCTGCGCGACTCCGTGTCCTCTGTGGTTCCCGTCGTCTTGTCTCTTTGGGTCCTGGTGGTAACCAAACACTTCGGACCGGTGCGACACGTCTCTCAGTAGCGCGGCACGCCGGGGTCGATAGCGATCGACCACTGGTCGATCCCCCCCGCCATGCTCTTCGCGCGGGCAAAGCCTTGTTGACGCAGCCAATTGGCCACGCGCAGGCTCCGTCCGCCGTGGTGGCAATGGACGATCACCTCCGCCGCCTGATGCGGGGCGAGTTCGCCCACACGCTGCGCCAACTCGCTCATGGGGAACAGTTCCGCGCCGTCGATGCGGGCGGCTTCCCATTCGGATTTCTCGCGACAGTCGAGGAACAGAAACGCCTCGCCCCCCGCACCGCGGGCGTCGAGCTTGGCCTTGGTCGCGTGGATGTCGATTTCAATCGGTTCGGCGGACGGGGGCATGGCGGGTCTCGGGGGAGGCCGGTGAAACAGGGACGGGAGTGCGTGTTCGCACGCCGCGGAAAGCGCACGATCACCGCGACGAGGGCTGCCATCGGGTCTCAGCCCGCGACCCGACCTTCCTTCAAATCCTTCTTCTGCCAGCGACCGATCTCGCGGACCGCTTGCCGCAGCCGTTGTTCGTTCTCGACGATCGCCAGCCGCAGGTACCCTTCCCCTTCGGGACCGAAGCCGCGGCCGGGGCTGACGGCCACGCCCGCTTCTTCGAGCAGTTTCATCGAGAAGTCGATCGACCCCATCGCGGCCCACGGTTCGGGGATCTTCGCCCACACGAACATCCCCGCGCGGGGTCGCTCGATCTCCCAGCCGACGTTCAGACGCTCAAGGCTTTCGCACAGCACATCGCGGCGCATCTGATACTCGGCGGCCATCGACTCGACCGTTCCGTCGCAGTGCCGCATGGCCACGATGGACGCGATCTGGATCGCCTGGAACAGGCCGTAGTCGTAGTAACCCTTGATCGTCGCCAGCGCGCGGACCATTTCCGAATTGCCGCAGCAGAATCCGACCCGCCAGCCCGCCATGCTGTAGCTTTTGCTCATCGTCGTGAACTCCACGCCGACATCGAGGGCCCCGGGAGTGGCGAGGAAGCTGGGGGCCTTGTAGCCGTCGTAGCAGATGTCGGCGTAGGCGAAGTCGCTCAGCACGAGGAACTCGTACTTCTTGGCCAACGCCACGAGGTCGACGTAGAACCCCTGGTCGATTGTCGTGCCCGACGGATTGTGCGGGAAATTGACGATGACCACCTTGGGGCGCGGGTACAGATGCTCGCAGGTGTAGGCGACGTTCTTCAGGAACTCCTCGGGGCTGCGCGTGTCGAGCGTGATCACGTTCCCCGAGGCGAGTACCACCGCGTACACGTGGATCGGGAATGACGGCGCCGGGACGATCGCGGTGTCCCCCGGCCCCATCAGCGCCAGACACATGTGCGAAAACCCCTCCTTCGAGCCGATGGTG
The DNA here is from genome assembly GCA_044359065.1 of Planctomycetales bacterium. GTDB lineage: Bacteria > Planctomycetota > Planctomycetia > Planctomycetales > Planctomycetaceae > JAIXZD01. The sequence goes on from JBIKMW010000067.1 coordinate 23,610, forward strand.
ACGATCGCCTCGCTGTTCGGGTCGAGCTTCACGTCGTACCGTTTGAGGTACCGGGCGCACACCTCTTTGCGGAGATTGCCGATCCCGGTGGAGACGGAGTACCGGTGGTTGCGCGGGTCGAGCACCGCCTCCGACATTTTTTCGAGGATCGATTGATCGGGGGGGTCGGTGGGATTCCCCATGCCCAGGTCGATCACGTCGACACCCGCGACCCGCTTCTCGTACTTGACCTTGTTGATCTTCCCGAACAAATACGGCGGCAACCGCCGCATGCGGCTGGCCACCGGGATCGAAAAGGGATTGTCGGATTGCGGTGCTTCGGATTCGCTGCGCATGGACTGTTCAACCGTTGCGATTCGGGATTCGGGGTTCGGGCGGGGGCCAAGCCAGGGGACCGGCGCGGTCCGACGGCAGAGATAAGCCCCGGCGGCATTCGACAAGCCGGGGATCATAATCACCCCGAGGGGGGAACTCCCAGCGGAGTTGCCTGATCGGAAGACGCGACAGCGGGGAGGCCAATTGGCATGCGCGTGCTGGTGTGCGAGGCGGTGTGTGGCGGGTTCTGGCCGGAGGCTCCGTCAGGCTCGTTGTTCCGCGAGGGACGGGCCATGCTGGCAGCCTTGGTCGAAGACCTTTCGTCGGCGGGCAACGTGACGGTCGAGGCGCTGTGGGACGGACGGTTGGGGGCCGCGGCGCCGGGCGAAGGTGTGCGGTGGCATGTCGTGGATTCGGTCTCGGGCGCGCGGGAAATCCTGCAATCCCGCGCCGCGGCGTGCGACGCGACGTGGCTGATCGCCCCCGAAACCGGCGGGATGTTGGCGGAACTCGCGCGAAGGGTGGAGCGGGCGGGCGGACGTTTGGTGTCCCCTGGATCGGTGGCCGCGGAATCGTGCGGCGACAAACTCGCGCTGGCTGAGTGGGCCGAGTCGCGCGGGATCGCCACGATCCCCACCCGATCCCATGCGCCCTCCGACGCGATCCTCTCCCACGAGTATCCCGTCGTCGTCAAACCGCGCGACGGAGCGGGCTCGCAAGCGACCCGACTCGTGCGGAACGACGCCGAACGGGACGCGCTCGCGCGGGAGACGGACCCCGGCGCGGCGTGGATTCGACAGCCGTACGTGGCGGGGCGCGCGCTCTCGGTGGCGGGGATCGTGGAGGAGGGACGGGGCGTCGCATGGCTGCCCGTGGGTGAGCAACTTCTGTCGGACGAAGGACGATTCACGTACCTGGGGGGCTTGATTCCCGCTCGCGGCGTCGACGCGAGCCGGTTCCTGGAAGCGTTGGGCCGCGGTGTGGCGGGAATCCCCGGCCTGCGGGGTTACGTCGGTTGCGACCTGATCGAGGTCCCTGGGCTGGACGGGACGAACGGGGCGGGCGGGAAAAGCGGGGCGGGCGGGGCGGAACTCCTGTTGTGCGAGATCAACCCGCGGCTGACGACCAGCTATCTCGGTTATCGCCGCCTGTTCGGGAACAGGCTGGTCCGGAGGGTTCTCGGGGAAGACCTCGAATTGCGCGGTTCCGATGGGGATGGAGTCCGCTTCGCCCCGGACGGGGGACCGCAATGCGTCCGTTGACCGGTCGTCAACGGCCCTTGGTCCCCGCAGATCGACGAATTTTGTCGCGAATGTCGGCGGTTTATTGCGGGTGCGAGGGATTTCGACGAATACGGACGTACGTCGGTTGCATCCACCGGCGGTTCCATGCTGCAATCGGGGACCTCGGGGGGAGAGTCTTTCCCTCCTTCGCGGTCCGCCGGGTATCGCGCGAGGGCAAGTTCGCATTGGGACGGTCCGCATCCCGTCCGCGAACCGCCCCTTCGCTCACGGCGCTCCGCGAGCGCCGAGCGCTCGGTCGCGAGACGGTTTTTGTCTCCCCGTCCGCAACGTGCCAGGTGCCAGACTCCGTGAGTCCCTACAACTTCGAAACAGTTCGCCCCTCGCGCCGGTCACCCATGAGCACACCCGAACACGCCCGCCTTGCGGAAGTTCAGAACGACTATGCGGGATGGCGCCGTTGGGGGCCGTACGTCAGCGAGCGAAGTTGGTCCGGCGTCCGCGAGGATTACAGCCCGAACGGCGACGCCTGGGGGTACTTCCCGCACGACCACGCCCGCAGCCGCGCCTACCGCTGGGGGGAAGACGGCATCGCGGGGGTCTCGGACCGATACCAACTGCTGGTGTTCGCCCCCGCCTTCTGGAACGGCAAGGACCCGATCCTCAAGGAGCGTCTGTTCGGCGTGACGCCGCACGAGGGGAACCACGGGGAAGACGTCAAGGAGTATTACTACCACCTCGACAACACCCCCACGCACTCGTACATGAAGTACGTGTACAAATACCCTCAGTGCGAGTTCCCGTACGACAAGGTGGTTGTCGAGAACAAGAAACGGGCCGGTTGGGGCTTCGAGTACGAACTCATCGACGCCGGCGCGTTCGACGAGAACCGCTACTTCGACATCTTCATCGAGTACGCCAAGGCCACGCCCGAGGACATCTGCATCCGGATCGAGGCGGTCAACCGGGGTCCGGATCCCGCGCCGCTGCACATCGTGCCCCAGTTGTGGTTCCGCAACACCTGGAGCTGGGAGGCCAACGGAGCCGACGCTCCGCGCATTACGATCGGCAACCAGGGGGTGCGGCACGTCGCGCTGATCGCGGACGATTCCAACCTGGCGGCGTTTTCGACCGTCCCCGTGCACTACAAACAACTCGGCCAGCGCACGCTGTATGCGGACGCCGGAGGAGTGCCGCTGTTCACGGAGAACGAAACGAACTTCGACCGGCACCCGAACGCTCTCGGTCGTCGCGGCGCCACCCCGTTCGCGAAGGACGCCTTCCATCGCGCGATCGTCAACGGCGAGCGGGCGACGAACCCGAAAAACACCGGCTCCAAGGCGGCCATCGATTACCGCTTCGACGCGATTCCCCCGGGCGAATCGGTCGTGGTGCGGCTGCGGCTGTCCGATTACCCGGACTTGGCGCGACCACTCGCGGATGTCGACCGCATCATCGCCGAGCGTCAGTCCGAGGCGGACCAGTTCTACGAGGCGATCCACCCGCCCCTGGCCAGCGAGGACGAAAAACGCATCCAACGGCAAGCCTACGCGGGTTTGCTCTGGAGCAAGATGGTCTATCTGTTCGATGTCGAGCGGTGGCACAAGGGGGACGACCCCGTCAACAACCCGCTCCCTCCCGAACGGGCCAAGATCCGCAACACCCACTGGCGTCACCTGAACACGATGCGGGTGATGCTCCCCTGCGACAAGTGGGAGTACCCGTGGTTCGCCGCGTGGGACCTCGCGATCACCACGGTGGCCGTCGCCAACGTCGACGCCAAACTCGCCAAGGACCAGTTGTGGCTGCTCCTGTTCGAGCAGTTCCAGCACCCCAACGGTCAGCTTCCCGCCTACGAGTGGGAGTTCTCTGACATGAACCCGCCGGTCCACGCGTGGGCTGTGTGGCGGGTCTACAACATGGACCGCGTCCGCAGCGGCCGCGCCGACCGGGACTTCCTCAAGCGCTGTTTCCACAAACTGCTCATCAATTTCGCCTGGTGGGTGAACAAGGTCGACAGCGAGGGGAACAACGTCTTCGAGGGGGGGTTCCTCGGGCTGGACAACATCTCCGTCATCGACCGCAGCGAGAAAACCAACGACGGCAGCAAGCTCGAACAGTCCGACGGCACCGGCTGGATGGGGATGTTCTGCCTGAACCTCATGCGGATCGCCCTCGAACTGGCGAAGGACGACCCCACGTACGAAGCGTTGGCGTCGAAGTTCTTCTCGCACTACGTCTACGTCGCCTCCGCGATGAAGGCTCGCACCGACCGCCAGGTGCAGTTGTGGGACGAGGAAGACGGCTTCTTCTACGACCTGCTCAAGTACAAGGACGGACACTACGAGAAGTTCCGCGTCCGGTCGCTCGTGGGTCTGATCCCGCTGTTCGCCGTCGAACGCCTCGAGGTCGATTGGGTCAAGCCGTTCCACGAGTTCAACGCCTGCGTGGAATGGTTCATGAACAACCGCAAGGACCTCACCAAGGGGGTGGTTCACACGGTCGAAGAGCATGGCCACACCACGCACGTGCTCACGATCGTCAACGGCGACCAGTTGCGGCGGATCATGGACCGTCTCTGGAACGAGGACGAGTTCCTCTCCCCCTACGGCATTCGCAGCCTTTCGAAGGCGCACGAGAAAGACCCGTTCCGCTGGAACAACCGCGTCGTCGCCTACGAGCCCGCCGAGACGCAAACGAAATACAAAGGGGGGAACTCCAACTGGCGCGGACCGATCTGGTTCCCGACCAACTTCCTGCTGCTCGAATCGATGCGCAAACTCGCCAAGGCGTTCGGGCCGAAGTTCGCCATGTCCCCTCCCGCCGCGAAGGGGAAGCAGGTCACATTCCCGCAAATCTCCCGCGAGATCGTCGACCGCATGATCGCCATCTTCGCCCGTGGCGAGGATGGCCGTCGCCCGGTGTTTGGCGGCGTCGAGAAGTTGCAGAACGACCCGCACTGGCGCGACTACATCCTGTTCTACGAGTATTTCCACGGCGACAACGGCGCGGGACTGGGGGCGTCGCACCAGACCGGTTGGACGGCCCTCGTGGCGTCGCTCATCGATGAATGGCGGAGACCCGGACAGTGAGCACACTGGTCATCGACGTCGGCGGGACGAACGTCAAATTCCTGGTGAAGGACGGTGACGCCCCGCGCAAGTTCCCCTCCGGCCCCGAACTGACCCCCACGCAAATGGTGGCGGGGGTCCGCGCGAACCTCGGGGAATGGACTTTCGAGCGGGTGACGATCGGCTTTCCCACGCCGATTTCGCGCGGCCAGCCACTCCGCGAACCGCACAACCTCGGTCCCGGCTGGGTCGACTTCGACTTTGCCGGAGCGTTCGGCACGCCGGTCAAATTGCTCAACGACGCGGCCCTGCAGGCGATCGGCAGCTACTCGGGGGGGAGCATGCTGTTCCTCGGGTTGGGCACGGGTCTCGGTTCGACGCTGATCCTCGACCATACGGTGATTCCGTTGGAGTTGGCGCATCTGCCGTACCGCAAGAAGCAAACGTACGAGGACTTCGTCGGCCAGCGCGGTTACGATCGCCTGGGCCGCGAAGAGTGGGAGGAACATGTCACGAAGGTGGTCGCGTTCCTCAAGGCCGGAATGGTGGCGGACGAAGTTGTGCTCGGCGGCGGGAACGCGAAGAAGCTGAAGGCGCTTCCGGCCGGCGCGCGGCTGGGTGACAACGCGAACGCCTTCGTCGGTGGCTTCCGCCTGTGGGAGACGGACGCGTACAAACTCCCGTGAGGGAGTGAGTTTTCGTGGGATAGGCTTCCAGCCTGTCGTTCCGATTTGGAAAGCCTGAGTACTCGACAGGCTGGAAGCCTATCCCACCGGTTCAATCGCCGCATGTTAGCGGAAAACGTGGGTTTTCCGCCGAACCCGTACCCACTCGAACTCCACGCACATCCCTCCAATCGTCCATTCGGTGATGCCAGAACTCCGGCTCCTCTTTCGAGGGAGGTCGCAAGATGTCGACGATCGATCGGCGGTCCTTCGGGGCGGCGTTGGTGGCGAGTGGGGCGGGCGTCGTGGGCGCAACGGAAGCGCTGGCCGCGAACGCGCCCGTAACCGGCAAGGATGGGGAAGGGAACGCGGGCGGAGCCACCCCACCCCAATCTCCGCTCGCAGCGGCTTCGGAGGTCGACCTGCTGGTGGAACTGGCGCTGCGGGATGTCCCCAAGGAACACCGCACCCCCCAAGTCGTGGCCGAGATCCGGCTCGATGTCGAGCGGAACCTCGGTTTGGGTAAAACCGTGGCGCGGTTCCCCCTGGAAAACGGCGACGCGCCAGCCACTCCGTTTCGCGCGTACCGTGCCGATTGAGTGACGCCGACTGAGCAACGCCGACCGCGCGATTTCCGCGGCTGACACACGCCGTTGGTGCCGGGTAGTATTCCCTGAGAGGATGCCGAGTTGTCGGACAACCCGAGAGGTTCGAACATGCCCGAGGTGATTTTTCTAATCGAAGACGCTCCCGAGGGGGGCTACACCGCGAGGGGGCTGGGTGTTTCCATCTTCACTCAGGCCGACACCATGGACGAACTCCGCAAGATGGTCCGGGAAGCCGTGGCCTGCCATTTCGACGAAGCCGAAGCTCCCGGCGTCATTCGGTTGCACTATGTCCGTGATGAAGTGTTGGCGCCATGAGTCTGCCCCGAAACCTTTCGGGAGCCGAGTTGATCCGCGCCTTGCACAGGCTGGACTATGAAGTGACCCGCCAAAAGGGGTCGCATGTCCGCCTGACGACCACCCGACACGGAGAGCATCACATCACGGTTCCGCTGCATGACCCCCTCCGAGTTGGAACACTTTCGGCGATTCTCGGAGATGTGGCCGAGCATTTCGGTCTGACTCGCGAGGCATTGTTGGCTGAGTTGCTGGGGTGATGGTGATGGGCGGTTGCTGGCCGAAGTCGAAACAAGGAATCTCCAAAAGTCCGCACTAGCCCCCCTTAAGAGCGGAACGAATTGAGCTTCCTGGCGAGACGGACTTCGGCCGGGGTTGCCGATTGCATCCACCGGGAGCCCACGGTCGGGGCTACGAACGCGAATCCGCGCCGTGGCCGTGAAACTTTCGACGGGGGCGTTATAGTGATGGTTCGGTGGCGCCGGGCAGGGATGTCGGCGGGAGGAGGTGGGACCTCCCCCGGTTGGCCGGAGCGACGCAGGCAGATCGATGTCGCCGGTGCGACCTGACCGCGCCGGGAGTGGGCTGGGCAGGACGTCATCTTGCCCGATTCGCTGAGACGCGCCGCCCGGTTGTTCGACAGGTGTGCTTAAAAAGTGAGCATGCCCTGGGAGATAGCGGGCGCGGTGTGCGCCGAGATCGCGCATCCGCCCGTCGGGAGAACACGGTTCCGCCTGTGTTGGTCCGCGCAACCGGCAATCCCACGTGGGTTTGCGGAATTGCGTCGAGGTGTCGGTTTCAATGGCACGCGTGTTGCTTTTAAGGGCAGCGCGTGCCAATAGGCGCTGATTGGCCCCAAAATCAACTTTTGAGGAGTCGTTCTCGAATGAGTGGTAGCACCGCCCGTCTGCAGGCCATCAAGGCCGTCACCGGCTTCAATCCCGTCTCCAGCCCCCTGAACTTCGCCGAGACCGTTTCAACCGAACTTTACGGCTGCAACGTCTTCAACATCTCCGAGATGGAGAAGCGTCTGCCGAAGCAGATCTTCAAGTCGTTGAAGAAGACCATCGAACGCGGGGAACCGCTCGACCCGACCGCCGCCGACATCGTCGCGGCCGCCATGAAGGATTGGGCGCTCGAGAAAGGGGCCACCCACTACGCCCACGTCTTCTACCCGCTCACCGGCATCACCGCCGAAAAGCACGACAGCTTCCTCTCGCCCGACGGCAAGGGGGGAGCCATCAACGAGTTCACCGGCGCCCAGTTGGTGCAGGGTGAGCCGGACGCGTCGAGCTTCCCCTCGGGCGGTATCCGCGCGACGTTCGAAGCCCGCGGTTACACCGCGTGGGACGTGACCAGCCCCGCGTACATCCTCGAAAACCCGAACGGGACGACGCTCTGCATCCCCACGGCGTTCGTGTCGTGGACGGGCGAAGCGCTCGATAAGAAGACGCCGCTGCTGCGGTCGATGAAGGCGCTCAATACGCAAGCGCACCGCGTGCTCAAGTTGTTCGGGCATAAGGACCCGGGCATGGTCACCGCGACCTGCGGCGCCGAGCAGGAATACTTCCTGATCGACCGGCACTTCGTGATGGCCCGCCCGGACATCATCAACGCCGGGCGTTCGCTGTTCGGTGCCCCCCCTCCCAAGGGGCAGGAATTCGCCGACCAATACTTCGGCGCGATCCCCGACCGCGTGCTGGCGTTCATGCTCGACTGCGAACGGGAGATGTACAAGCTGGGCATTCCGGTCAAGACCCGGCACAACGAAGTGGCCCCCAGCCAGTACGAAATCGCCCCGATCTACGAAAACGCCAACGTCGCGTCCGACCACCAGCAATTGCTGATGCTGACGCTGAAGCGCGTGGCCCACAAGTACGGTATGGAGTGCCTGCTCCATGAAAAGCCGTTCGCCGGGGTCAACGGTTCGGGCAAGCACGTCAACTGGTCGCTCGGAAACAGCACGGTCGGCAACCTGCTCGAACCGGGCAGCACGCCGCACTCGAACATGCAGTTCCTGGTGTTCTGTGCCGCCGTGATTCGCGCGGTCCACAAGCACGCGGCGCTGTTGCGGGCCGTCGTCGCTCACGCCGGAAACGACCATCGTCTGGGTGCGAACGAAGCCCCCCCCGCGATCATCTCGATCTTCCTCGGCGAGATGCTGGCCGACGTGTTCGAGCAGTTCAAGAAGGCGGGCAGCGCGACCTCGTCGAAGCAAGCGGGCGTGCTGACCGTCGGTGTCGACACCCTGCCGACGCTCCCGAAGGACGCGGGGGACCGCAACCGGACCAGCCCCTTCGCCTTCACCGGCAACAAGTTCGAGTTTCGCGCGGTCGGTTCGTCGCAATCGGTGTCCGGCCCGCTCGTGGCGCTGAACACGATCGTCGCCGAGTCTCTCGATTACATCGCCACCGAACTGGAGAAGTCGACGGGCGGCGATGCTTCGAAGCTGGGTCCGGCGGTCACGGCGCTGCTGAAGGACATCATCACCCAACACGGGGCGGTGATCTTCAACGGCGACGGGTACTCGGCCGAATGGCACGCGGAAGCGGCCAAGCGCGGTCTGCCCAACAACAAGCAGACGATCGACGCCCTGCCGGCGATCACCGATCCCGCCGTGGTCGCGATGTTCGAGAAGTACGGCGTGCTGTCGAAGCGCGAAGTCGAAAGCCGTCGCGAAATCTACTTCGAGCAGTACGTGCTGACGATCTCCGTCGAAGCCCGTATCTCGCTGGAAATCGCCAAGACGGTGATCTACCCGGCGGCGGTGCGGTACGCGGGCGAACTGGCCGGTGCGGCGGCGAACCTCAAGGCGGCCGGGGCGGCGTTCGATGCTTCGGTGCTGAACAAGGTCTCCACGTTGACGACCTCGTTGCTCGAAAAGATCGCGGGCCTCGAGCATGCCGTCGAGCACCTGGGTGGCGGAGGCCACGGCGTGGCCAACCCGCAGGAAACGGCCAACCACTGCGCCAAGAGCGTCGTGCCGGCGATCGCCGCGCTGCGGGCGGTCGTGGACGGTCTGGAAGGGGTCGTCGCCGACGACCACTGGCCGTTGCCGACCTACCAGGAAATGCTGTTCATCAAGTGAGCAAAACCTGCAAATGAGCAAAACCCGCTGCGGCCGTTAAGCCGCGGCGGGGATTGACTGCAACACGCACGGGCCGACGGAGATGTTCTCCGTCGGCCCGTGTTTCATTGACGGGTACCGATACCGCGGTGGGTGCCTCGGGGTTCGAGGTTCCCCACGAACCGCGCGAGATTCAGTCCCCACGCGAGCGCGAACACCGTCAGCGCCAGCCATACCAACGGGGCTTCCGTTCCCAGCAGCGAACCCCACCCGCCATTCGGGGGCTTCCGGGCGGTCGCGAGCGCTCCCAGCAAACAGACTTCTTCGGACAGCAACAGCCACGCAATCACCGAACACCGCCGGCAGATAAGCCGCTCGCGTGGATTGCCTCCGATCCATGGGGTTGGAAGGACCACCGTCTCGATCGCGATTACGACCTTGAACGGGGTCGCGCTCAACCAGAGGATCACCAGCCACAACATGTCGTGACTCTCCCGCGACGACCTGCGTCACTTGTGGTCGAAATCCACGCCGATCCGTTCGCTCAGAATCTCGCCGTCCCGGACGACCTGCGTGCGAAGAGTCGCCATCCGCGGCCCATCGGGGGACCGTTCCTCAACCACCCGTACAGCCTTCTCCGCCGAGACGGATGTGACCACTTCGACCGAACCCAGTGGCACCCGCTTTTCCCCCGCACTCGGCGAGAAATCGACGGCGGTGCGCGAGCCGACATTCTTGAACAAGCGGTTCACGTAAGGGACCTTCGCGACGATCGGTACTCCCGTCGCGCCAAGACCGGTCGACCGCATCTCGACAATCACCTCCTCGAACACCGCTGCACGCTCGGAGACATCACCTTCGTAACGCAAGAACCGGCCATGCACGACCGGACCGGGTTGCCCCTCGGCCTCGGATGTCAAACGCACCTGATAGTGTCCCCCCGGAGTCATCGCGTCGGGGGGGACCGTCGCCACGGTCGGTGCGACTTCGGATGACATCGCAACGGGCGTGGACGTTTCCACACTCTTCGGCAACGAACCGGTCTCGAGCGGCAACGTCGCGCAGCCGACGGAGCCAGCCACCGACAGACTCCACAACCAGGGCAAGCATCGCATCGGGAGAGACCTTGGCATTGGGAAGGAACGAATGGAAAGCGATGGAAGATTGAGACCTGGTAAACCGAAACGTGAGTTTTGAGGTTGCGCTGTTTCAGTCGGGATGTCGCCGAGAAACCGCAAAACACCGGTTTTTGTGGTCTCACGCAGAGGCGCAGGGACGCAAAGGATTTGTCTTTCCCTGCGTCTCTGCGCCTCTGCGTGAGAATAAAAACCCTTGAAATCCCAGTGTTCTCTACGGCTCCTCGGGGAAAAGCGCAACTTCAAGAAGCATGAGCGAGGGACCCCGCCCTCCCCGCCGGTCACGATTTCCCCGAAACTCGAGCCGGCACCGATCGTCCCGTTCCTCTCGCCACCAATGACAAACGGGGCTCCACTGGAAGCCCCGTTTGAAGAGTCGAACTGTTCCGTGTTGCGGCGGCTCACTGCCGGAAGGTGTCGAGCCCGTCGTAGTTCGCCAGCGGCGAGTTCGGGGCCAACACGTAGATCTCCACGCGGCGATTGCGTTGACGCGATTTCTCGTCCTTGGCGGTGGCGACCGGTTGGTACGGTCCGTACGCCGACAGCCCCATGCGGTTGTCCTTCAGGCCCAATCGCGACAGCGTTCGCACGACCGCGCTGGCCCGGTGGGCGGAGAGGTCCCAGTTGTCGCGATGGCGGGCCTTTGTCTCGGCCTTCACGACCGGGCGGTCGTCCGTGTGTCCGGAAACCAGCACCTGCAGGTTCGTCGCGTCCCCCGAATTCAGGATGCGGACGAACTCGCGGAGCATCGGGTCGGCCCCGGTTCGCACGTCGTCTTTGCCCAGTTCGAACAGGATGTCGGTGTTGAACTTGCTGACCCCCGTGAGCGGGTCGAACTCGAACTCGGGATACTTGCGGGCCAGCTCCTCGAACGCCCGCGTCGTGTCGCTCGACAGCGGCGAATGGCTGACGTTCGAAATCTTCGATTGCAACGTCGAGCGTTCGGCCAGCAGGTTGTCGACCCGCTGTTGCAACGTGTCGCGGGCCGAGTTGAGGTCGGCGATTTGCTGTTGCAGACGCTGATTCTCCCCTTGGACCGAGGCGATCGCCTGGCCCTTTTCGGCCGCCAGCATCTTGTTCTGTTCGTGGAGCTGTCGCGTCCGGGCTTGGGCCATCGCCAATTGGCGGCGGGGGACCACGTTGCAGCCGGTGCCGACGAACGTCAGTCCGAGCAGGAGGGTCACCGCCACCCGGCGTCGAGTTCCCGCGGGAGACGCGGCGGAGTTGATCGTCGGGACCGTCCCTCGGAATGGCATGGGCTCACGGAATGGCATGGGGTGCTCCTGCGTCGGGCGTGCCGTCGCGCGGAGGGCGAACGCTGCCGGGGGCCGTCGGCGCGGTCCCCGAAACGGGACGTGGCGCGACGAACCTTCGAGAGCATCCGCGCGACGCGCGGTGTCCTGGCGGGGGATGTGTCTGAGGTGGGGAATCGGGAAGGAGCTCGAACGGCCCGCGCGACACGCGACGACGGAGAATGTCGACGACGAAACGGATTCGTCGGTGCGAACACTCGGGACGAGCGGTCGAACCGGTTGTGCGGTGGAACTGTTCGAGAGGGGAAACCCGGCCGGAGAGAGTGGCCCCGCCCGCGGAGAGAGTGCGGACGCGGCGTGATTGGCCGAGCGGGGGGAGATATACGGCAACTCCCGAAGCGTGCCAAGGGGAATTCCTCAAGTTTTCGGAGTCCGTGTACGACACGCTCTCGACCGCCTACGCGACCTCGTAAGCCAAGCCGTAATAGCGTTGCGGCAAGCACCGTCCGGCTTTGAAGATACGTCGACGGGGAACCGATTCGCGTCGAGACGCACGTGCCGAAAACCACTCGCTTCGATCGCGCTTGAGCCTGTCCCGAGCAGGGACCAAACCCGGTTTCGGCGGGACTTCCCCCACAAGCGGTCGGTACGATTCTCGTGCCCCCCTGAGGAGCGATCAGCGTCCCATCTTGAACCGTCGGCGTGTATCTTGTGTCTCTCGGCGGTCGACGAGTTCCGCCCCCGCGCAACGATTGATGGGTCGCTGTCGGATGGCGGCATCGACGGTCGGAGTTTGATCCGCACGCGCCTGTAGCTCAGTTGGATAGAGCAACGGATTTCTAATCCGTCGGTCGGGGGTTCGA
>JBIKMW010000068.1:0-35933 GCA_044359065.1 Planctomycetales bacterium
CGGGATGCCGCGCTGGCGCTCGGACGACGACCGCGTGCGAGGGGACGACGGCCGTCGACACGTGATGGCCGAACTGAGCCATTCGCTGGTGACGGTGGCCGAGGGGCGCGTGTTCCACACCACGCACATGGGGGCGGTCGTCGCGCTCGACGAGCGGACCGGTCGCTGGGAATGGGGGGCGACGTATCCGCAGGCGGCGGTTCCGGATGTGATCGGGTTCTCGACGCGGCGATTTCATGGCCCCTCCCCGGCGTTGTGCGCGGGAGGCATTCTCGTCGTCGCGCCGCACGATTCGTCGCACGTTCTGGCTCTGGACTCCGAGACGGGGCTTGTCCGCTGGTCGCGGCCACACGGCCAACGGATCGCCACGTTGCTGGGGATAGCCGACGGGCGCGTGTACGCCAGCGGTGACGAGATTGTGGCGCTCGACGCGGCCACCGGCAATCGCGTATGGGGACACGGGACTCGCGACGATCAACTGGAGGGGAACGGGCGGGGCGTGCTGTCGGGCGACGAAATCCTCTGGCCGTTGCGGGATGCGATTCGAGTGATCGACCGCAAGACCGGTCGGTTTGTGCGGCAACCGATCGACCTCGCTGAACGTGGCGTCATCGGCGGAGGCCACTTGGCCGTCGGACCGGGGGTGTTGTTGGTGTCGTCACCATTCGGCATCGCCGCGCTGGGGGAGCGGGGGGCGATCCGTCCCGAGAAGCCGCTGGAAACCCGGGCAGCCCCCGATACGGTGTCGCCGCAGAGCGATTCGCAACCGGCTGTTGCACGCCTGTCGCGTGACGGCGTCGCACCGGTCGCACGCACGGTCGCGGCAACCCAGGGGAGCCCGTCCCGCTGGTGGCGCGTGGCGTGGGAGCGGGAGTTCGACCGCGACTGCCGCTGGACGGTGGTCGAGCAGAACGTCGAAACAACGGGGAAAGCGGGCGAGGGCGACCCCTCAGCGCTGTTGTGCGACACGGCGCGGGGCGTGACCGCACTCGAGCCGCGCTCGGGGAACGAGCTGTGGCGACGGTCCTTGCCGGGACGGGTCGCGCGTGTTGCGTTCGACGAGGGGCGCTTGCGCGTCGATACGTCGTTGGTGCGAGCGCGGCTGGACTCATCATCGGGCGCGGTCCTGGACATCGGCGGTTGGTCGGCCCTCGGCACGGCGAGCGAATCTGCCGGGGAAAGTCTGTTGATGAACGACGCGAGGACCGGGTTGATAACCTCAGGGTTGGAACCGTTGGGCGGTCGGGCCGACCGCCGGAGCATTCCCTCGAAGATCTGGTCGAGCGGCCCACGCGGCGTGTTGCGGGAGTTGTCGACGCCGCGAGCACTGGAATGGCGACGGAACGATGGCGATTGGGTGGGGCGGATCCTGTTGGGGCCGGACGACGAGATCACCCAAGCGACGCTGCTCGACAACGACTTGGTGGGCATCGTCACCCGCCAACATCGGTGCGCACTGTGGCGTGCCGGAGACCGAAGTCAGGACTGGTACGAGGGAGCGATGTCGCGGGCGCACGCGTTGCCGGCGTGGATCGGAGCGCCCCCCGAGCAGCCACCGAGCGGGGTCAAACTCGCCGATCCATACCTGGTCAAGGACGGTTTGACGCTCGTGCGGGTCGACCGACGGACGGTCCGCGATCGGTGGGCGGTCGATCTCGGGCCGGGCATTGTCGAACGGGTCGCAGAATGCGTCCGACGCGTGCAAGGCCTCGTGGTGGTGCTCGGGCGACACGACCTCCGGGGGATCGACGCGGAATCGGGGAGCGTGCGGTGGAGTCAACCGCTGGAGGGTGGGGACCGCGACTGGCGATGGGAGGGGGTCTCGATCACGGCGGATACGCTCACGTTGCGGCGAGGGTTCCCGGAAGGGGTCGAATTCTTGAGAGTGGACGCGGTGGACGGTTTGCCCGTCCAGCGCATCGTGCTGCCGTACCGCGACGATGCGTTGGTGTGGCACGAATGGCCGGACCGCGCTTGCGTCACCGGACCGCGGATGGCCATGGGTTGGGTGGCCCGGTAACGGAGAAGAGGCCGCTCACTCGTCGTATTCCACGATGATCAGCGAATCGTCAAGTTCCGGATTGGCGCTCGGTTCCTTCGGGCTCGAGGGCTTCGTCCCGCGAGCGCGGGACTTCATCGTCCGCAGTTGTTGGAGGTCGAATCCCAAACTCGTCCCCATGAATCCGGCAATCCCCAAAGCGATCCAGCCATGGATGGATTGCAGTCCGCCCGCGCCCGAGAATCCGCCCAGCACGAATCCCGACAATCCGAGCGCCGCCACGCTGGTGGCCCCCTTGAAGTACCGGTTGATGCGTTCCTGACGCTCGCGATACAGCGCCAGCGCCTGTCGGGCCGATTGGTTGGCCAGTTCGCGCAGGAACTCGTGACGAACTCGCAGTTCCTCGGGGTTGACCCGCTCCCTCGGCACGGGCGGTGGGGCGGGTTCGTTCTCGGCTTCGTCTTCCGTCTTCGACTCGGAGGTCAAGCCGGAGAGATCGATCTCCTCCACCTTGGTCGACTTCGCAGGGAGAAGTCGGGACTCCGCCGCGGCCGATTTTGCGACCGGGGCCGCCGCGCCACCACTCCCCTTTTTGTTGCGGGCTAGCAAACGTTCCATGTATTCGGAGATCGAATCCTCCGCCGCCGGTTCGGGTTCCGGCGCGGGTTCCGGCTCCGGGGTCGACTCGGCGACGGCCTGCGGTTCCTCGGTCGCCCCCGGTTCGCCGAAGTCGAAGGGCGATTCGTCCGTCGAAGCGGCACCATTCGGCGGATCGTTGGCCGCGTCGTTGTTGTCCGGCCTCACCGGATCGGTCTTCAAGTCCTTGATTCCGAACATCTCGGCAAGCAGGGACCGCACCTGGGTGGGGTTCTCGGCGTCATGTTGAGTGAACGCCACCGGAGCCGGCTTTGGTTCGACCTTGGGCTGCACGAGCGAGTCGATGTCGCTCAACGAGAGGAGCGCTCCACCCGGCGCGTCGGCGGCGGGAGGTGCCGCGTCGGCGGAATTGTCCGCGGGGAGGCGCTGCGACACCAGGTCGGTCAGTTTGCCCAATGCGTCTTCGAGACCGCGCAGGCTGTCGTTGGCCGCGACTTCCGCAGGCGCGACCGCGGACACCGCGATCATCGACTGCGGCAGCGCCACGCTCATTGCGGCACCCGGCTGCGTGTTCGCCGCAGGTGCATTCAATAGGGGGGCGTTCGCCAGCGGCAGGCCGGAAACCGTCGCGCCTGTCAACAAGGCTCCGGGCATGGGCGCACCAAACACGGGCAACCCTGTCGCCTGCGCGGAGACATCACCCGCCGCAGACATCGGAAACGCCGACAGTCCGTGCGGGATCTGCACGAAGGTCGCGCCACCGGCCCCCGCCCCGACGGTGGCTGTGGCCACCCCACCCTCGGAGGTTCCGCCTGTAGGCCCGGCTCCCATCGGAAAACCGCCCCCGACCACGACGGTTCCGCCGGGGACGTTGCCTCCGACCAGCCCCCCTCCGACGACGGCCCCGCCATCGTGCGCTTCGTCACCGACGATCGTCCCCGCGGGCCACGTGCCGCCGGGGACCACCACCGCGCCGCCGAGAATGGTCGTTCCCGCAACGCCCCCGTTCGCCCGGTCCTTGTCATCCTCCGCCCGCAAGCGCAACACGTCGGTCGCCACCTTCACAACCTCGGTGGTCGCCTTCGCCGCTTGCGAGGCGGCGCGCGCCGCTTTCTTGGCCGCCTTGGCAGCGCTATTGACTTGCCGTGACGTGTCGTCATGGAATTGACTGGCGGTATCGGCGATCTGCTGCGGGGTGCTGTCCATCAGCCCCAATCGCAACGCGAGATCGTCCGTGAACGCGTCCATTTCGGGAGCCTCGGGGACTTCCGGCTCCCGATCCAACGCGATCGCTTCGCCCAACAGCGTCTCCGTGTCGATGCCCAGGTCCAACTCGCCGAACAGATCCGCGCGGGCGATGTCCCCCAGCGCCGCCACCCCGTCGACTTCGCCGTTCTCCGGCGGCGGCGCCAGTGCGACAGCTGTCTCCGGCTCCGCCTCGGGCGAACTCCCGGCATCGTCGACGGAGACTTCGAAACCGTCGTCGACGGACGCACTCTCCGCGACCATTTCGGCCGAAGTTTCGCTCGAAGAACCGTCGAGGGGCGCGTCTCCCGTCCCGGTGTCCGCTGGATCGCCGATCATCCGGGCGACCTGCTCCAACCGCTCGCCCGAATCCCACTGCCGCTCCAACTCGCGAATGCGCTCGTCCTCCATGCGCAACCGTCGGTCGAGATCCGCAGCGAAGTCGGAACCTCCCTCAAGCGCGTTCGGCGGCGGGTTTTGCCCCGTCGGTTCGAACCCCTGCGATTCGAGCGTCGTGGATTCAAAGGAGCTTTCGTCGCGGCTCGGCTCGTCGAACACCGAGGACTCCGACACCCCGGACCCGGACGACGCGATCTCCGACGACCGGTCGAACCCCGTGGGTTCGTCGCCCCCGAATTGCGGAGTGTCTCCGAAGCCAAAGTCCGGGACATCGGTCGCGTTCAACGCTTCGATCTCGGTCGACCCGTCGATCTCGTGCGAGATGTCCGTCGGTCGGAAGTCGCCGGTGTCGGGATCGGGGGTGTACCGCGATTCGTCGAGCACGTCGGGCAGGTCGAGCAGCGGTCGGTCCAGGTGCTCGAATTTGTCGCGGAGCAAGTCCGAATCGATCGACAACGTGGGGCTGATGCGGGCGGGAGCCGGTTCGACGAAACCTTGCTGGGCGACTTCCGCCGGCCACGTCGGAATGTCGATCGGTTCATGATCCCAATCGTCATCGGCGACAGCGCTCGTCTCGAGGACTTCCTCCGCAAGCGCAGGGCTGACAACGGCCTCACCAATGGGCGTGGTGTCGTCCGTCAATTCGACGGGATGCGGCTCACCGATCGCCGGGTCGTCGACGGGCGTTTCGACATCGGCCACCGTGCTGTCGAGTTGCGTGTCGGCCAGGACCGCGTCGAACGACGCCGGAGTGTCGACCTGTTCCTGGGGCGCGATTTCCGGGGGCGCATGTTCCTGGGGCGCGTGTTCCGGCGGCGCGTCGTCGGACGTGGCTTCCACCAGCGCGGCGATCGCTTGCAGGCTTTGTCGGCGCTGGTCGAGTTCCAGGCGTTCGGCTTCGAGCTGCGCCTCGCGCTCGCGGAGGGCCGCTTCGCGGGCCGCCAGCTCCGCGGCCCGTTCGTCCACGCCGGCACGGGCTTCCGCCAGCGCGTCCTCGATCTCCCGCGCCGACTGGGATTCGACGCGCAACGCGGCTTCCCGTCGCTCCAGGTCCTCGCGGCCGGACGCCAATTCGGTCCGCTCCTGCGTCAACCAATCGTCGTCCGCCCGGAGCGCGTCCGCCCGTTGTGCCAGCACTTCGCGTTCTTCCGCCAGCGCCCGTTCCCGCGTTTCCAGTTCGGCCACGCGAGCGGCCAGCTCGTCCGCGCTCGGGCCCACGGGTTGGTCGGCATCGAGCAGCGCGGCGGGAGGGGCCTCGTTGCTGCGAACACTCTTCGCCTCCGCCAACTCGCGCGACTCGCGATCGACCGCGGCTTCCCGCGTGCGGAGCTCGTCCAGGCGCTCGTCGCAGGCGTCTTCGCGATCGCGCAGTTCGCGCTCCCGTGCGAACAACCGCTCTTCCTCGGTGGTGAGGCGGGCGGTTCCGTGCTCGATTTCGTCGCGCAGGATTTGCAGTTCGCGTGCTTGTTCGTCCAGGGACTTCCGATCCGCCGCCAACGACTCCGCGCCGTTTCGCGACTCGGCCAGGACACGCTCCGCCTCTTGCCGCCGCGCTGCGACTTCCGCCTCCGCTTCGGCCAGATCCCGTTCCCGAGCGGCAAGCGATTCGCCACGGGCGCGGGTCAAGCGGTCGTCCTCCTCCAAGGCGAGCAATCGCGCGGACAAGTCCGCTTCCCGCCGTGCGATCTCCTCAAGGCGCCGCGCGTGTTCGTCATCGCGCTCGCGGTGCAACAACCCCACGGCCCCCAATTCCTCGTCGCGCGCGGCCAGCTTTGCGGACAGGTCGTTCAGCTCTGCCTGGCGTGCCTCCAGGGCCGCTTGACGAGCTTCCGCCTCGGTTGCCAGAGTCCTCGCGGCCGCCTCAAGCTGCTCGAGCTCGGACATCCGTCCGGCCAGCGCCGAGCTTTCCGCCTCGATCCGGGTTTCCCGCTCCGCGAGTTCCGCAGCGCGGCGGGCCACATCCGCTTCCCGCGCGTCGAGCGCGCCGGCGCGGTCCGACAGGGCCAACTCGGTTCCCTTCAGTTCACCGCGCAGTGCGGCGAACTCCTCCTCCATTCGCCCGTGTCGTTGCGTTTCGGCGGCCAGTTCGTCGCGAATGCGGTCGACCGCTTCGCGCTGCGCATGGAGTTCGAGGGTTTGCTCTTCGACATTCGCCGCGCGGGTTGCCAGTTCGTCCGCCTGCCGGGCGAGGCTGTCCGCGTGTTCGGACAACTCTCGGCGATCCGCTTCGATCCGCTCCGCGTTCTTGAGGACGTCGGCGTCCCGTTCCGCCAATTCGAGTTCCCGTTGGCGGAGGGCCTCGCGGGCTTGCTCCAGGGCGGCCGCTTCGGCGGCCAGCGCCCCCTTCGCCTCATCCAACAGGCGGGTCTGTTCGGCTCGCTCGGCGTCGCGTTCGGCCACCCCCTTTTGCGAGTCTTCGTCCAACCGCTTCAAGCGCTCGTCCGCGGTGGCGGCGCGCGCCTCGGCGGCCTCGCGCGCTTCGGCCGCACGCTGGAGTTCGGCCGCGACCGATTGTTCGCGCTCGCGCAGCGACTCCTCGCGCCGTCCCAGTTCGACCCGCGTGGATTCGGCGACGGATTCGCGCGTGCTCAGATCCGACAGACGGCGCTGCAGCGACTGTTCGGCGGCGGCGACCTCGGCCTGTCGACGGTCGATGTCGGCTTTCAGCGCGGTCGCGCCGACACGATCGTGTTCGAGCGCCTTTCGTCCCGTTTCGACGGACGCCTGCTGCCGCAACAACTCGTCGGCCAGGTCGGTCATCAGCGACCGCTTCCGCTCGATGCCAGCGCGCAGTTCAGCGGCGAGTGCTTGCGCGGCTTGCGCCTGCTCTTTGGCCCGGGTCAACTCCCGGTCTCGTTTCTCCAATTCTGCGGTGGCGGCGGCCAGTTCCGCTTCCGATCGAGCCAACCTCCGTTCGCGATCGTCAAGATCGTCGGTCGTTGCCACGCGGTCCAATTCGACCCGCTCACGGCCAGCAACGACCGCTTCCCGCTCCGACAACCGCGCGGCCGCGTCCTCCACCGCGCGCTGCCGCGCCGCCAACTCGGACCGACGATTCCGCAAGTCCGCCAACCCACGTACCAATCGCGCACGGGCCGCGGCGGCGGAGTCGAGCCGCGCGTCGAGCTCGACACCTCTTTCCTGGGCCACGGGGGTCGCGGCGAGCGGCGCGATCTCGGCGGACGGAGGGACGGCGACGGGCGCGGGGGGCGCCTTCTCGCGGGCTTCCTCGAGCGGAGCCACCGCGGTCGGAGCGGCCTCTTCCCCGCCGCACAGACCGTTCCATTCGTCGACCGAGACCTTGCGGACGCGGAGCACCACCGGCCCGACCGCCAACCGGTCACCCGCACGCAGCGGGGACTCGCGAACAGGACGATCGTTGACCCACGTGCGGTGGTCCCAGGCCTTCAGGATCGGACCTTGCGGCCCGTGCAGGATCAGGCAGTGGCGCGGTTGGACTCCGTCGTTCGGCAGTCGCACGGAACAGGACGCGTCCGAACCGACGATCCATTTGCGACCATCCAGGGGGAACCCGCCGACGCCTGGCTGAACGCGCACCGGCTCCACGACGAGCAGCGACGGCGCGACGGGTGCGCCCGGTCCCTCCGTACGTCCGGTGAGACTGGAAACCACGTCTGTGGGTGACATCGTGGACATGGACAGTGGTGCCTGCCGTGAGCGGTTGATCCGCGGCCCGACTCCCGGCGACTTCCCGCCGGTGCCTCGTACCGCGTGTTTGTGTTCGCTGCGACCGCCGCGACTCCCGATCTCCGGGAGACACGACCTTGGGCACTCCTTCGCCCCGTCCGATCCCTCCGCCCGCGAGTCCGCTCTTCCCGAGGTTCGACTCAAACCCCGGGACTTCGGCACGTCGCGCAACGGCACACGGATCGAAACAGTTCCGACTGTCGTTGGTCATCGGAAGAGTCCACGTGGACGATTGAGTCCGAACCCATCGCCCTTTGGCAATTGGGGGGGCAGGTGCCGTGTGGGGTGACTGTTCCGTGCGCACCGCCCCGTGAATCCACGGGATGCGTTGCGGTCGCGCCGTTTGCGACGCGTGTCGGGAATGTGCCGATCGCGCGGCGGTACGGTGGCCGCAGGCCCCCGCGAAGGGTGGCCTCGCAAGGAGGGTTCGAGCAGCAGGCCGCGACCCACGCCGTCTTCCGGCTGTACAACCAACACGGACTGGCGGATGTCGGGAAGCGTGTTCGGCGCAAGCCTATTGGGGGGACATCGCGAAGGGCATCCGCCGCCACGCCACTTCTCGCCCCGACAACCAAGGAGTCACACCAACTCCGGCAACGGCACGCCGCGCGAAATCGGCAGCGGTCGGCCCGAGGGGTCGGCGATGTGCAAGTCGCCGTCGATCCCCAGGAAGCGATAGATCGTTGCCAAAATGTCGTGCGGATCGCACGCCCGGTCGATGGGCCGCGCGCCGATCGAATCGGTCGCGCCGATTACGCGCCCCATCGGCATCCCGCCCCCCGAGATCAGAATCGACATCGCCCCCGGCCAATGGTCCCGGCCGATCCGGCCATTCTGGAACTCGAGGCGCGGCGTCCGTCCGAATTCGCCCGTCACGACCAACAGCACGTCGTCCGTCAAGCCGCGGTCGTACAGGTCGTCGATCAGCGTGCTGACGATGTGGTCGTACCGGGGCAACCGCCCGCGCATGGCGGTCAGCAAGTCCCAATTGACGGCATGATCGTCCCAGTTGTGGGCATTGGAACCGGGGGCGCTCCCCGGATCGTTGACCGAGACGAACCTCACCCCGGCCTCGACCAACCGCCGGGCCGTCAACACCTGCTGGCCGAAACCTTCGCCGTACTTGTCGCGCGTTTTCGGATCTTCCCGCGACAGGTCGAAAGCCCGTGCCGCGGCACCGGTGGTCAACATCTCCACGGCTTGCCGGTTGAACTCGTCCAGGACCTCCATCCCCCCCGACGCATCCAGGCCGCGGCGGAATCCGTCGAGTCCCTTGTGGAGCGACAGCCGGTGTCCCAGTCGATCCGAATCGACGGTGAGGTGCGCGTCGCGCAAGCCTCCATTGACGATCGGCACACGGTACGCGCCGCTCCAGTATCCTTCCGACACGCCGGGCGCGTAGTCCGGGCCGTTGACGACGACGCCTCCCACCGCCACGGCCGTCGGCAGACCGGGCGCGGCGGGTTGCAGCAGGCGGTTCGCGATCGCCCCGACCTGCGGATGGTGCGATTCGTACCCGGTCCCCTGCTTCAGCTTGCCGTAACCGCTGAGGAATCGCCGATGCCCGGCGAAGTGGTCCGCCTCGTCGTGAGTGCAGGACCGGATGAGCGTGAAGCGGTCGGCCCGGGCAGCGTGAAGCGGCAAATGCTCGCACACTTCGAGGCCCGGCACGTTTGTCGGGATAGGGTTGAACGGCCCTCGGATTTCAGCGGCGGCGCGTGGCTTGAGGTCGTACGTTTCCAGATGGCTCGGCCCGCCATGCACAAACAGCAGGATGACGGATTTGGGGCGGGCGGCGGTGGCGGCGGCGCTCTTCGCCCGCAGCATGTCGGCCAGAGAAAGCCCCCCTACGCCCAAAAAGCCGGCGCGCAACAAGTGCCGCCGTGTGGGACGCAAAAAATCGGCCGCTTGCGAGAAATCGAACATGCGCCGTCTTTCGAGGGACGAACCCATCACATCAAAGATGTCACAATTGTCATCCGTCTCGGTCAGCATCGTCAAGGGGAAGCGGTCCGGACCACCTTTTGACCGGTCCGATTCGCCTGTTCTGGGGAGACGGCTCGCGGCGGCTCCGGAACGTGTTGAATCGGTCGCCGCGATTCGTTTCAGGGGAGAAGGCTTTCCGAATAGCCGGTTTCTTCCCCTGGGAATCGCTTTGCGTGCCAGGTTGGCGACCTCGTCCGAGGGTTTTCGGATACGTTGTAAGTGCCAGTCGCAAGCGCGGAAGTGAGTCGAACGGCTCGCCGACCGCTACGGACTCCCGCACCCAGCGCATTCCCGAACGGCCATTGCCCTCACTCTCCCGCTCGCAGATCACGATCCACGAGGCTCTCCGCCATGTTGCTGCCGAACCGGTTCCTGCCGCGCGAGTTGTGCTTCGGGTTGGCCCTGTTGGTCGGTGTCTGTGCGGCGTTGCCGCTGCCAGCTCAAACGACGGGCGGGGGCGGGGGGACGGGGGGCACTGGAGGCCAAGGGGGGAACAACGGAGGCGGGCAACAGGGGGGGACCGGGGCGGCCGGCGTGTTTGTCGACGCCGACGGCGTGCTGCAATCGGCGATCCGTCCCGACAAATCCGGCCTGCTCAAGAAGCGCCGCGAACAGGCCTTGGCTGCCGCGAAGAAGAAGGGGCAAGGGGTGGTGGTCGATCCCGGCAACCGGGACTTCGAGCAACCGACCCCTTGGCGGTTGGTGTCGCTCCCGCGATTGGAAGCGGCCTGCCGGGAGTTCGCCGATGCGGGCAAGTCGGTGCCCATCGAACTGGAGTACCTCGCCGGATTGCAGCGGATCGACGCCGTGTTCGCACTGCCGGAGACCGGCGAGATCCTGGTGGCCGGTCCCGCCGAAGGGGTGGCGGTCGACCCGTGGGGCCGGGGAGTGGGGGTGACCAGCGGGCGGGCGGCGCTGCGGCTGGATGACCTTGTCGTCCTGCTGCGGAGCGCTTCCGGGGACGAAATGGGATGCAGCATCGATCCCGATCCAGGTCGGTTGGCGGACCTCCAGCGGTTTCTGTCGACCAACAACGGCCCATCGACGGCCTCGGCGGTGAAGAGCCGGTTCGACCGCATGGACGACGTGCTCGGCTTGCAAAATGTGCGGACGTTCGGTGTTCCGGCGGATTCGCACGTCGCGGCGGTGCTCGTCGAAGCGGACTACGTCATGAAGCGGGTGGGGCTGGGGATCGACCAGCCGCCGGTGAAGGGGTTCCGCAGCCACCTGGCGATGTTGGGGCCGGGGGCCAACACGATGCAGCGGTGGTGGTTCACGCCGCTGTACGAACCGTTCACGGCCACGGAGGACCGGTTGGCGTGGAACTTTGCTGGACCGCGCGTGCAACTGTCGGCGGAACACGAAATCGTCGACGGGGCGGGACGGCGCTCGGCGGCGGGTGGGACGACCCCCATCACGACGGAGAAGTATGCCAAGCAGTTCAACGAGAAGTTCGACGCGCTGGCGGCCGTCGTGCCGAGCTTCGCCGAAATGCGGGGAGTGTTCGATTTGGCGCTGGTGGCGGCGCTGATTCGCCGCGAGGGATGGTCGGAGAAGTGCGGTTGGCCGATGTCCCTGTTCAAGGACGAGGAGAAGATGACCGTCTCGCGGCGGAATGTCCCGCGGCAAGTGAAGTCGCTGGTGAACTACAAGAACGCGAACGGCAGTCTGTTCATCGGCCTCGTGGGGGGTGGGGTGACGTTCCACGCGTTGGCGACTCTCGACACCGGTCGCCGCGAGCGCCGACCGGAACGAGGCGGGTTGGACGATGGTGCGCGGCCGGGGGACACGAGACCGGGTGAGGCCAAACCGGGGGAACCGCGTGAATCGGAGGAGACGATCCGCGCGCGATTGGCCGTGCGGCGGACAAATGCGAAGCCGCCGGAGGAGCGCGAACGTTGGTGGTGGGATACGCCGGTGGAGTGAGCGGTCCATTCCAGGTGGACCTCCGCCAAACGCCGGAATAAAGCGAGGCTTCGACGCATCATGAGAGGGGGAGGGTTCCGTCTCTCCCGGAGCGGGTCGTTCGCGTGTGCCATGCTTGGCCCGCTTTGGGGACAAGCATGTGAACGGTGAGACGGTGCGGACTCGGCTTCCGGATGTTCAGCTCGGATGAATACTCGGCGGGATGGTATTTCGCAGTGTCGAAAGCCAACGACAGCCCGCATGCTTGTCCCGCAAAGCCGGGCCAAGCATGGCACACAACTTCCTGATCATGCTGTTTTTCGCCGATTCCGAAGCCCTTGGGGAGTGCTGGCCGTGCGCGCATTTCTGATGACGTGGGTGGCGGTTGTCCCGTGGGTGTCTGGTTGCGGCGGGGCAGACTCCTCGACACCAGTGCAATTCGAGTCGCATTTCGCAGTTGCCGCGCCGGCGGCCGACGCGGGTGCCGCACCGGCAGAGCAGGCCGACGCGCCGATCAAAACGCCGCTCAAGATCGTCCATACCGCCGAGTTGCGGTTGGTCGTCAAGGACATCCCCACACTCGAAGGGGAGTTGACGGCGCTCGTCGACGCGGCGGGGGGCTACGCGGCGACTGCCAGCGTGCAGGGGGAAGAGGAGCGCTATCGGACGGGTCGCTGGGTGTTTCGCGTGCCGGTCGAACGGTTTGGCTCGTTTGTGTCCGACCTGAAAAAGCTGGGCGAGGTGCGGCAGTTCTCGACCACGGCGGATGACGTGACGGAGGCGTACGTCGACCTTGAGGCGCGACTGCGCAACAAACGTCAGGAGGAGGAGCGACTGCTCAAGTTGCTGGCCGAGGCGACGGGAAAGCTCGAAGAAATTCTGATGGTCGAGAAGGAACTCAGCCGCGTCCGCGAAGAGATCGAGCGGATGGACGGCCAGTTCCGGTCACTCTCGAACAAGATCGAGCTAACAACGATCACGGTGACGGCGGGCGAACGCCCCGAGGAGATCCCGGTCGAGAAACTGACGTTCGGCGGTCGGCTGCGGAGGGCGTTCGACTACAACGTCGAACTGGTGTCGGCATTCGGTCAACGCTGCGCGATCACCGCCGTGGCGAGCGTGCCGTGGTGGCCGCTGGTGCTCTTGATCGGACTGCCGACGTGGCTGGCGTACGCGAGAATCGCGAAGTCCGCATGGTGGGCGGACGCAATCGGAACCAGCCCGCGGACGCCGAAGAAGAGTGACTCGGTGTGAGGGACCGACGGTTGGTCGAGTGGCCGGGGCTGGACCGGAGGGAATCCCCGGTCTGCGGGTCGCATACGATTCTCCAGGGTTTCGCCAAAAGCGACTCCAAGCCTGGCCACACGCCACTCTCCGAGCGGTTCGTCTGCGGGGATTCAATTCCCGGAGGACGTTTCCGCCGTCAGCTTCACCAGCGAGAGGCCCAGTCGCGACGCCAGCAAATCGATGGCGCGCGTCGACAGCTCGGCGCGGCCTTGCAGGAAGAGCGCGAAGTCTTGCCAGTCGACTCCCGCGTCGCGAGCCAAATCTCCGGGTTGCAGGAATGAAGCTCGGATCGCGCGGCGCAGCTCCCCCGAGAACGTGGGTTGGGCGGCCGCGATGTCCTCGCGTTCCAGGCGTGCGGCGAGGTCGGGGCGTTCCGATTCGACGAGGGCGGCCAACTTCGCGAGACGGGCCGACTGCTCGGGTGTCGCCTTGTGGACGATGACTTCAGGTTGGCTCATGAGTCCACCCGCCCGATCTCAAAGGCTGTGATGACGAGTATCTGCGTGGCATCCAAGGGTTCATAGACCACGAAAATGGTCCGGGCATCTCCGGTGGGACCAACATAGGCGGGCCGACCAGAAGTCGCCGAGATGCGGGCATCGAACGCGTTCCGGACAGCGAACTCGACATCCGCGATCGTCAGATCATTGTCCGCCAGTTTCCTGATCGTATCGTCCAGCCAGAAGAACTCGTGGTGAGGCATTGAAGTCTCCAGCACACGCACGAATTCAGTGTACCGAGTCCATCCCGAGCGCCCATCGCATATTCCGGGAGCCATTGCGTGAAGTGGTCGGGCGAAAACAAGAAACGGGGACGGGACGCGTTGTTTCAGAAACAACGTGTCCCGTCCCCGTTTTGCATTGGCCATACAAATAGCCGGTGTGGAAGGGTCCCCTCGAAGCTCCCAGCTTACCCCTTCCACACCGGACTATTGTTTCCTGACAACCACTCGCAGGCACTCTCGCCGAGGGTCAACCCGGCGGGTCGCGTTCGACGCCCCCGATCCGCGAGGGTCATCGCTGCAAATCGTTGCGATGTTGTTGGTTGCGTCGCGTGCACCGCGTTGCGTGCGGCGTTCGTTCGACACGGAAACCTAGGTCGGGAACGGCGCGAGTCAAACGCGGGGTCGGAAAAGTTTACCGCAAACCCCCAAGATCGCCTCGCTTGCCCGACCACCGTCCGCTTGTTCGGCCTTTGCCTAGACTGCCGGGTTTTCGTGCAGTGCCGTTTTTCCGGTCGCCGAATCGTTACAGAGCGAACGATTCCGTCTCCGGAGGGAGGGTGTCGACCTTCCCGGAACCAGCCTCGATGGGCGTAAACGGCATGCGGTACGAACCGGAACAGCCAACGGACGGAGACGAACGGGGTGCGGCCATGCTTGCCGGCGACGCCACGTGTTCCGCCGAGAGCGAGTTTCCGGGGAGAGGAGCAACGGCACTCCCGCACCGCTGGCTCTGCGTTTTGCTGGCGATGCTCTTCGCCCTTCCCGGTTGTTCGCGAGCGCGGTGGAGGGCGCAGGCGGACGAGAAGGCGTACGCCATTCTGCGAGAGAAGGCGCTCGATCCTCGCTGGGACGCGCCTCGCATCGATCTCGAACCCGACGCACGCAGCCGCTTCGCCGATCCCTACGACCCCAACTGCCCGCCGCTGCCGCCGGACGATCCCGCCGCGCACGAGTACATGCACTGCGTGTACGGCAAGCGGGGCTACAAGAAATGGCACAAATTCGGCGACACGCCGACAGTCGAGAATCCGAGCTGGCTGGAGCAGTACGGCCTCGATGCGTCGGTCGTCGGTGCGAACTACGGCCGCCCCGCACGGTTGCCGCAGTTCGACCTTCTGACGCTGGAGCAGTCGATTTCGCTCTCGTACGTCCACAGCCGCGACTATCAGTCGGCCCTGGAAACGTTGTACCTGTCGGCGTTGCAGTTGACGTTCCAGCGGTTCCTGTTCGATGTGCAGTTCCTGGGGATCGGCAATCGACGACCCAGCAGCGACAACTTCGCCACGATCAATCCCGGCGGAAACACGGACCAGTTCCTGTCGACCAACCGCGTGGGGGTGAGCCAGCTCTTGCCCGGCGGGGGGCAGTGGGCGGTCGAGCTCGTCAACAACACCCTCTGGCTGTTCGGCGGCGGGAACGGATCGAGCACAACGAGCGTGCTGTCGTTCTCGCTGGTGCAGCCGCTGCTTGCCAACGGCGGTCGACGCTTCGCGCTGGAGGGGCTGACGCAGTCGGAGCGCGACGTGCTATACGCGCTGCGTAACTTCGCCCGTTATCGGATGGGGTTCTTCACGACGATCGTGTCGGGGGGCAACACCGCGGGGATCGCCACGGGAGTACCGGGCGTGTTCACCGGAACCGGGCCGATTCCGACTCCCATCTCGCAAGGGGGATATCTCGGACTGTTGCAGCAGCGGCAGGTAATTCTCAACCAGATGGCCAACCTGCGGTATCTCGAGGAACGTCTGGACCGGGTGACGGTGCAGGTGTCGCAACGGCCGGAGTGGGTGTATCAGGCGCTTCCCGCGCTGCCGGGGGATGTCGTGATTCCCGACTCGCTGGTTCAACGGTTCCGTTACGACGACGACCAGAAGCTGTTGTACTGGCGCGGACCGATGACACCGGCGGAGCGGGAGCAACTGGTCGGGCTGTCGGCGGCGGGGGATTTCCGCGAGGCGGTGGACGGTCTGTTCCAGCTTGCGGATGTCGAGACGATCACGCAGACGGTTGCGCAGCTCGAAACGCAGTACGCACAGCAGCGGATCCAATTGGCGCAGAACGAGCGTCAGTATCAGGACACGCTCGACGCGTTCAAGCTGGTGCTGGGGCTGCCTCCCGATCTGCAGGTGTCGATCGACGAATCGTTGCTCGACCCGTTCCAGCTTGTCGCGACCGACCTGTACACGTTGCAGGACGAGATCAAGGGGACCGTCGAGGAGTTCACGGTGCTGGACCCCGATGCACCGGACCCGGCGAAGCTCAAGGTCGCGCTGGTGCGGCTGGAGGGCTTGTCCACGCGGGTTCGCACGGGGGGCTTCGACCTGATCGTGCGCGACCGGGAACGGGCCAAGGCGGACTTCCCGCGGTACCTCGCGGGATTGCCCAACGACGAAGCACGACTAACGGCGTCTGAGAACTTCGACCGCGACGGACGGCTGTTCGCCACATTGCAGGCGGCGTTCGACAAGGTCAACGAGAAGATCGCCGAGGTTCGGACCGGCCTGGATGCGGAACGCCCCGACCCCGAAGCGCTCAAGGGGATGCGTGAAACTCTGCTCGATCTGCGCGAAGAACTGATCAAGATCGCGAGTGGGTTGCAGGTCGTGCAGATCGACTTCCGGTTGACGCAGATCCGGTTGAACGACTTCAACCTGCCGCTCGAAGAGGCGGTCGCGACGGGATTGGAGAATCGACAGGACCTGATGAACAGCCGGGCGACGGTGATGGACGCGCGGCGGCGGCTGGAAGTGACGGCCAACCAGTTGCAGTCGATCCTGAACGTCGTGGTGGCTGGCGACATCCGGACGCGTCCCTTGTCATCGGACAATCAAAACCCGTTCGACTTCCGGGCCGACCAGTCGAGTATCCGAGCGGGGGTGAACTTCACCGCGCCGGTGCAGCTCATCCAACAGCGGAACGCGTACCGGGCGGCGCAGATCGGCTACCAGCAGGCGCGCCGGAATTACATGCGCACAGAAGATCAGGTGAAGGTGGACATCCGTAACGCATGGCGGCAGTTGACGGTGCTGCGACAGAACTTCGAACTGGCCCGCGACGGGGTACGATACGCGACGATTCAGCTCGATATCGCCATCGAACAGTCGAATTCGCCGGTCGCGCAAGGGGCGGGACAGCAGGGGCTGAATATCCTGCAAGCGTTGAGTTCGGTGCTGAATGCGCAGAACCAATTGATCCTCACCTGGGTTCAATACGAGACGAATCGCCTTAACATCCATAACTTCATGGGTATACTGAATCTGGACGGGTCTGGTTTTTGGACCGATCCGTTTTACCAGGAACGACTTCGGGCCGCCGAACAGGCCGGTACCGTCCTCCCTGCGGGGCTTCCCGGCCCTGCCACGCCCGCCTCCCTTCCTCCTCTGCCGGGTGTCGCGACTCCCCCTGCCGAAGGACCCGCCAATGGACCCGCCAATGGACCCGCGCTCAACCCCGAACCCGTGCCCGCCGGGGCGCAACCCGTGTCGCGCGCGAATTCCGCGGCGACGAGGCGCGTCGCTGCTTCGCGTCGTGCTGACGCTGGCGATCCTCGGGGGAGCGGTGGCGGGACTGGCCACCTACGGGTCGGGCCGATTCCAGGGCAAGAAGACGCTGCCGACGGGGCTGATCCAGGAGACCGTCACGCGCGGTCCGCTGGAAGTCGTCGTGCTCGAGCGGGGTAACCTGGAAAGCTCGGCGAACGTCACCGTCACCTGCAAGGTCGAAGGGTCGACCACGATCATCAAGATCGTCGAGGAAGGAACCGCCGTCAAAAAGGGGGACCTGCTCTTCGAGCTGGATTCGTCCGCGTTCAAGAACGACCTGATCCAGCAACAGATCGCGATGGAGACGGCGATCGCCGCCGAAAAACAGGCCGTCGAAGCGCTCGCCATCCAGCGCAAACAGAACGAAAGCGATATCGCGGCGGCGAAGCTCAAGCTGGAACTCGCGGAACTCGACCTCGAGAAATACCTGAAGGGGGAATCGATCCAGGAGTCGAAAACGGTCGAGGGGGAAGTCGCCCTCAAACGCGAGGAATTGACCCGCGCGAAGGACAAGTTCGACTTCACTAGCCGCATCAGCAAGAAGGGGTACGCGACGCAGACGGAGCTCGAGGCGGACCGGATCGCCGTCAGCAAGGCGACGATCGAGCTGCGGGTCGCCGACGAGAAACTCCGCGTGCTGCAAGAGTATTCCTACAAGCGGAGCATGACGGAGAAGGAAGCCAACGCGAAAGAGTTCGTTCGCGAAGTGGAACGGACCGAGCGCAAGGCCAAGGCCGCCGAAACGCAGGCTGAAGCGGACCTGAAGGCCCGCACGCTGACCGCCCAGTTGCAGACCGAAAAGTACAAGAAGGTCCAGCAACAGATCGAATTCTGCCTCGTGCACGCACCGCAGGACGGACTGGTCGTGTACGCGAACGAGCGAAGTTCCCGCGGCGGGAGCAATGAAGTACTGATCGCCGAAGGGGCGTCCGTCCGCGAACGGCAGGCGATCATCAACCTGCCCGACGTGTCGAAGATGCGCGTCAACGCGCGGATCCACGAGTCGAAGATCGACATGGTTCGCGAACGATTGCCCGCCAACATCCGGGTCGACGCCCGGCCGGGGATCGTCTTCAAGGGGGAGGTCGACATGGTGTCGCTCGTTCCCCTGTCGGGGAACTGGCCGAACTACAACCTCAAGGAATATTCGACGTTCATCGCGATCAAGGACGCATCCGAGGCGGCCAGCACTCTCAAGCCCGGTCTGACGGCGGAGGTGGAAATCCTTGTCGACCGGTTGGCGGACGTGCTGCAGATTCCGCTGCAAGCGGTGGTGGCGCGGGGGACCAAGAACTTCGCGTTCGTCGTGAAGGGGGTGGACATCGAGCGTCGCGAAATCACGACGGGCAAGACGAACGATGTCTCCATCGAGATCAAGGACGGACTGGCCGAAGGGGAAGCGGTGGTTCTCAACCCCCGGGCGGTGCTGTCGAAGGAACTGGAGGCCCTCGAAGAAGAGATTCCGGTGGAAACCGAAAGCGCGGACGGAGAATTCGGCGGGGCGAAGATGCCGCCTCCGGACGCCGGGGGAGGCGCAGCGAAGAAGCGCGCGGATGGTGCCGGCGGTCCGGGTTCCGGGAGTGCGGGGCCGGGGGAAGGTCGCCGCGGACCGCCCGACATGGCGAGCATGCTCAAGCGATTGGACAAGAACGGCGACGGCAAGATTCAACTCGACGAAGTCGACGAGCCGATGCGGGAGCGGATGGCGACCGCCGATCTCAACGGGGACAAGACGATCGACGAGAGCGAACTCAAGCAGATGGCGGCGAAGTTTCAGGGGGGTGGTCGGCCAGGGGGAGGCCCTGGTGGTCCGGGCGGTGGCGGCCCGCCGCGTGACGGGGGGCGTGGTCCGGGGGCGGCGGCGAACGAGGCCAAACCGCAGGAGGGGGCGGAGAAGCCGGTCGTCGCGCAACAACCGGCGAGCGAATCGACCACCGCGAAGACCGACGTGAAACCCGCCGACACGACCGACGACGGCTCGAAACCCGCCGCTCCGGCGGGAACGGCTGTGGGAGGCGGGGGGGGCGGAGGATGAACTTCGCCGCCCGCGTGATCGATTTGCAGAAGCACTACGACCTCGGCACCCAAACGGTGAAGGCGCTGAGAGGCGTTTCCATCGATTTTCCCCACGGCGATTTCGTGTCGATCATGGGGCAGTCGGGGAGCGGCAAGAGCACGCTGCTCAACCTGCTGGGGGCGCTCGACCGCCCCACGTCCGGCGAGTACCACCTGGGTGGGCGGGATGTCTCACGACTGGATGATGCGGACCTGTCGCGCGTCCGCAATCAGAACCTTGGGTTCATCTTTCAGTCGTACAACCTGATCCCGCAGTACACGGTGCTGGAAAACATCGAACTGCCGCTCTTGTACCGACCGGGGGCGCCTCCGATCGGGCCGAAGGAGCGACAGCGCTGCCTCGACCTGGCGCAGCTCGTCGGGTTGGGAGAGCGTCTCGATCATCGCCCCGTGCAACTGTCGGGGGGACAGCAGCAGCGAGTGGCCATCGCCCGGGCGCTCGTGAACGATCCCGAGATCATTCTGGCGGACGAACCGACGGGGAACCTCGATTCGGCCACGGGGGAGGAGATCATGGGGATGCTACGGCGGCTGAACGAAGAGGGGCGCACGATCATCATGGTGACACACACGCCGGAGATCGCCCGGTACGCGAAGCGCCGCATCGTGATGCGCGACGGGGTGATTATCAGTCTGGAAGAGTGAACTCGATGTTGGGAGCGAATTTTTAACACAAAGACACAAAGGCACGAAGACACAAAGAAAAAAGGAATGAAGAACGAAGATGCTTGTGTGATTGAGTATTCAGGTCGCCATTCGACAGTTCTCGATGAGTCGCCTGACGTGTGTCAAAAGACCTTATTCCTGGAACCTCTTTCTTTATGCCTTCGTGTTGAAAAATACGCGCTGAATCGCCGAGAAACCTCATGCACTTTTCCCGCCTCATTCGCACCGTGCAACTGGGCCTCAAGAGCCTGATGCTGCACAAGTTGCGCTCGGGCCTGGCGATGCTGGGGATCGTGTTCGGCGTGTTCTCGGTGATCGCCATGCTGGCGATCGGCGAAGGGGCCAGCCAGCAGGCGCTCAAGCAGGTGGTAGCGCTCGGGGCGACGAACATCATCGCCCGCAGCGTGAAACCGCTCGAAGAGGCGTCCGGCGGTTCTTCGGGCGGGGGCCGCATGAGCGGCATGTCGGTGCCGCGTTACGGCCTGCTCCGGGCCGACCTGAACCGCATCCAGAAGACCATCCCCACGATCCGCCGGGCGATTCCCATCCGCGAAATCCCGAAGGAAGCACGCTACCTCAAGCGGACCGTGGTGGGCCGGATGGTCGGCTGCACGGCGGATTATGTCGACATCAACCACTTGCGGCTCGCCTCGGGCCGGTTCGTCTCGGACGCCGACGACGACGCCCTCGCCAGCGTGGTGGTGATCGCCGCGGGAGTGGCCGACGCCCTGTTCCCCGGCGAGGACCCGCTGGGCAAATCGATCCAGATCGGCAACATCTACTTCCGGGTGATCGGGGTGACGGCCGAACGCACGAGTTCGGCGGCGATCGGTGGGAGTCTGTCGGGACAGGATTTCAACAAGGACTTTTATATCCCCATCGGCACCTTGCGTGTGCGCGTGGGGGACCTCGTGTTCACGCAAAAATCCGGGACGTTTGAATCGGAGTACGTCGAACTCAACCAGATCACCATGAGCGTCGCTTCGGTGGACGACGTGATTCCCACGTCCGATTTGGTCCGCGTGACGCTGGAGAAATTCCACCCGAAGAAAGATGTCGACGTGATCGTGCCGCTGGAACTGCTGCGGCAGGCCGATCAGATGAAACAGATTTTCAACATCGTGCTGGGATCGATCGCCGCGATCAGCCTGGTCGTGGGGGGGATCGGCATCATGAACATCATGCTGGCGACGGTGACCGAGCGGACTCGCGAGATCGGCGTGCGCCGCGCTTTGGGGGCCACGCAGCGGGACATCATCGAGCAGTTCCTGACGGAAACGGTGGTGCTGTCGGGGACGGGGGGGCTGCTCGGAGTCGGACTCGGTCTGCTCACGCCGCTGGCGTTCGAAGGGCTGCGCGAGGTCGTCGTGCAGGTCGTGTTGGGGGGGAACGCCGGAGGGGTATCGGACACCGCGCGGATCTTCCAGGACATGCGACCGGTGGTGGCCTTCTGGAGCATGCCACTGGCGTTCGGGATTTCGGTCGCGATCGGGGTGGTGTTCGGGATTTACCCCGCGCGCAACGCCGCCCGGCTGGACCCCATCGAAGCGCTACGGCATCAGTGAGAGACCCGAGGCCGAGTCGACGGGTCGTTCGGAGAGTCCGTCATGTCCGATCCAGAAACACGAACCGGCGGGCGACCATCGGCGGGACCCGTTGCGGCGACGATCTTGTTGTTCGCGGCGGGAGCCTACACGGTGGCGTACCTGCGAATCGCGAGCCCCGTACGATACGAAATCTTGAGTGCGATTCCGGTAGGCTCTCCGACATCCTTCGTGAAGCTGGAGATCGAAGGGGTCGGACCGGCCGCCGAACCGTGGCTGCGGTGGGCATTCGGGCCGATGGAGGCGCTTGACCGGTGCGTGCGGCCGGGAGTTTGGGCGCCTCGGTGAGTTGAGGGTGCATCGCGAGTCGACGCGTCCATGATCGAGAACCGGGGCTCGCACCCATGCGCGACATCCCCCCCGATTTGCCATTCGTCGGTTTTGACGAACCTGCTACGCTTCGCGCCGCTTCGACTTTCCTTGTTTCGGCGGCCTTCGCATGGACACGATCCTTCAATTCGTCGACTTCGTCATCCATCTTGACCAAGCCAAGCTGCAACTGCTGATTCAGCAGTGCGGGCCGTGGTTTTACGGGTTGATGTTCCTCATCATCTTCTGCGAGACCGGTCTCGTCGTGACGCCGTTCCTGCCGGGGGATTCGCTCCTGTTCGCGCTGGGAACGCTGTGCGTGGCGGGTGGGCTCGACCTCACCACGCTGGCCGCGCTGTTGTGCGTGGCGGCAATCCTGGGGGACTCGCTCAATTACACGATCGGCGCGTGGCTGGGACCGCGCATCTTCCGGGGCGAGAACGTGCGGCTGCTCAACCGCAAACACCTCGACAAGACGCGCGAGTTCTTCGACCGGTACGGCGGCAAGACGATCATCCTCGCCCGCTTCATCCCGATCGTGCGGACGTTCGCCCCGTTCGTGGCGGGCATGGGCCGCATGAGCTACGGCCGATTCATGACGTTCAACGTCGTGGGGGGGCTGGTGTGGGTGCTGTCGTTTTTGCTGTTGGGCTATTGGTTCGCCGAACTGCCGGTGGTCAAGAAGAACTTCAAACTGGTCATCCTGGGGATCATTTTCGTGTCGATCCTGCCGGGTGCGGTCGAGTTCCTGCGCGAACGTCGACGGATGGCCGCTCCTCCCGCTGCGTGAGAGGGGCTTGAGACGTTAGCGCGGTCGGAAGTCTGTCTCCAGCGTGGAACCAGTGCCGCACCGGATTTCGGAACACGTGCCGCGGACCGCGGTTCCATCCGGTACCGAAGGTCGTTCGCGTTCATACGCGCGCACTAACAACCCGTGCTGCCTATCCCCGTTTGAAGACCGGACAGAGCACTACGCGTTGGCATCGCCACTCGCCCGAAGGCGCGGAGCGGAATACACGCCCGCGACAAACGCGGCCGACAGTGGAACGGCCACGATCAACATGCTTAAGGGGTCCGCGGGGGTCGCAACCGCCGACACCGCGAGAATCGAGACGATTCCGATTCCCCAACCCCGTGCACGCCGGCCCAAACACGACACAACAGCGCCGACGGCCACGATCATCGCGATTTCCATCGCTCCCACACCGACATCCCACATCGCAACCCGCCTCCTTGTCACGGCAAGACTCGTGATCGGACCACTCACCGCGTTATGTCGACACAATGGACCGACATCCGGCGAAAGCAAGGCGACAACCCGTCGGCGCATTTCGACGGGCATCCTTCAACCGTATTCTAGTGCTGCGGGGAGTGTCCAACCAGATGCGATCGACGGACGTATCCGCGTCGTCGCGGTCGATCCATATTGTGGCTAGAGAAATGCCTTCGCAGTGGCTGTCCGCCGTCGAGGAGTTTCTCTTCACCCACCCCTGCGCGCTGTGCGACCGAACGTTGAACGGTCGCAATCCGTCCGCGGCGGACTGGCGGAACGCGTGCTGCGAGGCCTGCGTGGCGGAATTGGACGCCCCCGCCCGGCCCGGTTGTCGACGCTGCGGCGCGGATGTCGGACCGCACCTGGACCGCTTGAGCGACTGCGGATTTTGTCGTGGCGAGCGTTATCGGTTCACGCGGACCTGGCGGATCGGCGTCTACGACGGTCCGCTGCGGCACGCCGTACTCAAGGCCAAGAACGATCGGCATCGCGCGCTGGCGCGATCGCTCGCGGGCTTGTTGTGGGAACGCCACGGAGCCGCGATAGGAGAAGAGAGGCCAGCCGTGGTCGTTCCCGTACCGCATCTCTGGTGGCAGTCGCCGTGGACGTTGGACCGACCGGCGGACTTGCTCGCCGAGGAACTGTCGGCGAGGTTGAGGGTCCCGCAGGATGAGGGACTGTTGCGCAAGGTTCGCTGGATCCGTCCGCAAACGGCCATGACGCCGAGCGGACGGCGAACCAACGTCCGGGGGGCGTTCGTCGGGGACCGTCGGGCGGACCTCAACGGAGCGACGGTGCTGCTGGTTGACGACGTGATGACGACCGGGGCCACCGCCAACGCCTGCGCGCGGAGCCTCGAGCGGATCGGCGCGGGCAAGGTCCTGGTGGCGGTGTTCGCGCGCGGCCTGGGACGGCGCGGCATGGCGGGGGAATGACTCGCGCGGATCGCCCCGTCACCGTGTCTCACCTGCCCGCATTCGGTCGAGTCGATAGTGGCGTTCGCCGAACGCGTCGTTCGGTTCCGGGGTGTAACGAAACTCCAGATGGCCCGATTCCAGGGTGACGGAGACCGGTCGGAATTCGCGCCGGCCGATCATTTCCCTGGGCAAGCCCGAGATCGTTTGCACGCCGTCGAGGCGGAACTCCCCGCCCGTTTCCGTGAAACGATACTCGATCACGATGGGGGCTTTCTCGCCCTTGGAACGAAGCCGCAGCGTGAAGCCGGTTGCGTCGCGGGCGACCACGATGCCGTTCGCGTCGGAGGTCAGCACCTTGCCACGCTTCCCCTTTGCGCCGGACGTTCCCGACCACAGGCTCCCCAACGGGATGATGTTGTCGACATCGCGAGAAAGCGTGTAGGTCGACTGACTCCACGGTTCACCGGGGGGCGCCGTGATCAGAATCGACAGCTCGGCGTTGTCGAACCGCACCCGGCTATCGGGAATGATCCGCTCCCCCTGGACGCCGTCCCAGGAGTTGTCGAGCAGCACTCCTTTGTTCAAGCGAAACTCGCCGTCGTGGGTTTCCACGTCGAAGTCCCACCGCAAGGAACCCTTGGGCGTGGGAGACTCCAGCCGCAGCGTGAAGCCGGACGCATCCGCGCGGGTGATCGTGCCGCGCGTGGGGGTGAGCAAATCGGGTTTGCCGTCGCGCCAGTCGACGGTCAACAAGCCGGCCCAACTCGCGTTGAGGGCGAACACCGGGTTGGTTGCGGAACTCGGATTCGAGGGACCGACCGGGTTCGCCGGAGTGCCACCCGCCGGACTTCCCCCATCGAGCGACGTGGTCGAAACGACCGGGGCTCCCGGAGGAGCCGTCCACGACCGCCAACCCGACCACGCCCCCCAAATTCCAACGGCGAAGAGAGCCGCGATCACACCCGTCCGCAACACGGCCCCCAGGCGCCCCGCGACCGAGGGGGTTTGGATGTCGGTGGCGGCGGGGGCCGCCGCGCGTCGGGTCGATTTCAGCGTTCGCAGGTTTTCGTCCGCATCGTCCGATACGTCCGGAACCGTCGTGTGGGATGGCGCGACGAGAGTGGCTTCGGTGTCGATCGGCGGTGCCACTCCGCCGGTGGTCACGGAGTGTTCGCCGCCGGCCAGCCATTGCCGGAGCGCTTCGGCGAAGGCGGCCATGGTCGGGAAGCGGGCGTCACGTTCGGTGGCGATGGCTCGTTGCACGAGGGATTCGAGCGTGGGGTCGATCTCGGCGACGCGCTCTCGCGGCGCGGTTTGGGGCTTGGTCAGCAGTTGGGCGAGGTAGGCGGTGGGCGCGCTCGAATCGTCGGCGTCGTACGGAAGCGCTCCCGTCAGCAGTTGATAAAGGATGACCCCGAGGCTGTAGACATCGCTCGCCGGGCCGATCTCCCCTTCCTTGCCCATCCATTGCTCTTTGGACATGTAATACGGGGTCCCCAACACCGACCCCGACCGTGTGAGGTGGCTTCCCGTGCCGCCGAGATTTTTGGCCAGGCCGAAGTCCATCACCTTCGGCTCCGATCCCTTCTGCCCGTCCGTGCGGGCTACCAACATGATGTTGCCCGGCTTGAGGTCGCGGTGGACCAAGCCCTTCTCATGCGCGGCCTGCACAGCCAACGCGATCTTGCGCACGATCGCGGCGGCTTGTCGTTGCGACGGCAGATGCCCCGGCTTGGTGAACGCGGAGAGCGTCTTGCCCGTCAGGTACTCCATCGCGAGGTAGGGCTGTCCGTCCGCCTCGCCG
The DNA here is from genome assembly GCA_044359065.1 of Planctomycetales bacterium. Classification (GTDB taxonomy): domain Bacteria; phylum Planctomycetota; class Planctomycetia; order Planctomycetales; family Planctomycetaceae; genus JAIXZD01. The sequence continues at coordinate 26,042 of JBIKMW010000068.1, forward strand.
AAGTCGAACACCTGACAGATGTTGGGATGTTGGGTGAGCTTGGCGGCCGCTTGCGCTTCGTTGAGGAATCGCGCGCGGGTTTCGTCGCCGTCGCGCTCGTCGATCCAGGGGAGCTTCAGGGCGACCTCCCGGTCGAGCGTGGTGTCCCGCGCGAGGTACACCGCTCCCATCCCCCCGTGGCCGAGTTCGCGCACGATCTTGTACCGTCCCAACGTCTCCGGCGGTTGGCGCGCTCCCCCCCCACGACCGCCGTGCGTACGCGACGCGGAGTCGCCGGTGTGCCGCGTGCCCGGTGGCTTGTCGGTTTGCGATGGCGACGAATCGGCGGACGAACGGGGTTCGGCGGACATGGTGGAGGCCGAGTGGCGAATGTTTGGGGGGCCGATGTTTGCGAAGCGGTGGTGGGAACAGTGTATCCCATGTGGGCTTCGCTGCGCCGCAACCGAGTGGGCCAGGGATCTGCGTCCGGAGCCGAGCCAATCACGCGACGGAATTGACGATGTATCGTATTCGATATACGGTCCAAGTCGGTGCCAGAGCATCGCGGTGGCGCGGATCAACGAGAGTCCCACTCCCAAGCTGTTGTTCTGGCCGCATGGCGAAATCCAAACGCCTCCATTCACCGCGGCGGGCTGCCGGGACGCGAAACACCGGTGGTGTGCTCCGCAACCGGCCGACAGATCGGGGGTGCCGCGGGAGGAGCCGTTGCCGGATGTCGGACCTCGATACGGTGCCTTGAGGGGCCGTGACGCCGGACACCATTGGCGAATCGTGTTTTGAAAGGATGTCGACGCGATCCTGATCGTGGACGTCTATTCCAGAAAGACTCCCAGAATCCCCTGCGAAGTCCTGTCGCGTTGCCGATTTCGGCTGAAGGTGTACGACAAAATGGCTCGCGGCGGCGAGAACCCGACTGGAGACCCGAGGACCGGTGTGCGAAAGCGGGGTGTGCGGAGCAGCCCGTTGGTTCTCGAAGCGCGGACATCGAGATAGCGGGCATAGACCCACTGGCCGGTTTCTTTTTCACGAGTGCGGCAAGTCATGTTGATCGACATTCACAGCCACGTGTGGGAGTACCCCCGGCATTTCTCGGACGATTTCCGCAATCAGGCCCGTCGCGCCAAGGCGGGGGAGGAACTCGACCTCACCGTCCGCCACGCGGACTACATGGCCGCGGCGAGCGTGCCGGTGCGGACGGTCGTGTTTGGCGGGAAAGCGCGGCTCTCCGGTCTGTGGGTCGACGACACCTACGTGGCCGAACAAGTGGCGGCCCATCCCCGCGAGCGGATCGGATTTCTCTCGCTCGACCCCACCCAACCGGGCTGGGAAGACGAACTCCGTGAAGGGCACCGCACGTTGGGTTTGCGTGGCATCAAGCTGATGCCGATGTACGCGGGCTTCCTGCCGCAGGACGAACGCCTCGATCCCCTGTGGCGCTACGCGACGGACCACGCGCTGCCGGTGCTGCTGCACACGGGAACGACGTTCATTGCACAAGCGCCGCTCGAATGCACGCTCCCGCGACACCTGGACGCGGTGGCCCGCCGTTTCCCCGAGGTGCGGATCGTGATGGCACACCTCGGCCATCCCTACGAAGGGGAAGCGATCGTCGTCGCCCGGAAGCATCCGCATGTCTATTGCGACATCAGCGCCCTGCACTATCGCCCGTTCCAGTTCTATCACGCGCTGATGCTCGTCCAGGAGTATGGCGTGTGGCACAAACTGCTGTTCGGCACCGACTACCCCTTCACGACAGTCGACGCGACATTGGCCGGCCTGCGCGGCCTCAACAACATGCTGGAAGGGACGAAGTTGCCCCGACTGAGCCCGACGGAAATCGAGCGGTTGATCGAACGGGACGCGCTCACCCTGTTGGGGCTGGCGGGGTAAGCCGAGTTACCTGTATCACCGGCCGGGTGGCCGGGGTCGAGTCTTCGAGCCCCCGGAATCTCCGGACCTTTCCGGGGGCGGTCCAAAGCGATCGACCTAAGCCACCCGACGATCGCTGGAGTCGAACCAGACTGTCGACAGACCTCAGCCACGGGCTTCTTGGGCCGCACGGAACACCATTCCGCTTCGAGCACCATGTCATTGCGGGCGGCCGAGCCAATAGTTGGGACGACGACTGGTGTGCGCGAGGGCGACAATCACCACCTCGGAGTCGATCCTCTCAAAGATGACTGCAAAGGGAAACACTTTTAGCAGGGCGCGTCGGAATGGCTCGTCGTCCGGGAGAGTTTCCAGCTTCGGAAACGCTTCGGGATGCATGTCGATTTCCTCCAACGTGCGCCATAGCTCATCCAGAAATCGGTCTCCCAGCGCGAACGCCCGCTGGTTGTCATACCGTCGCGCCGATTCGATTTCCTGTTCGGCCTCGGCGAGAACGCGAAGGTTCACGAAGCTCTTTCACTGGATTGACGCAGTCGGAGGTCGGCCATGAGGCTTTCCGCAGACCGTGCCGAGGAGTGTCTGGACCGGTAGGTAGCCGATCGACGGCGCAACTCCTCCAGCAAACGCGCTCCATCAGATGTGTCGGATTCGAGGGACTCCGGAGGGGCCTGGGAGATCAAATGATCCTCCAGCGAACGAACCAGATAGGCCTGGTCGCCCACGGGCAATAACATGGCCTGTTTGAGGATTTGGTCGCGGAGTGTCATTGAGATGGCCTTGGTGTCGTGATCGAAATCAAGCATCGCAAAGGGGGACGCGTTCGTCGAGGGGAATGGGCCGCATTTTCCTCCCCCGAACCGGCCACCCGACCGCGGCGCACATCGACCCCATTCCCATCGCGAACAAGGCGACGGCCCCGTCCGTGTCAGCCGACCCCTTGCGACGTGGCGGCGTCGCGGTAATGCCCGGGGCGGGAGATTAACTCCGCGTGCGTTCCCGACTGCACGATTTCGCCCCGTTCGAGGACAAAAATCCGATCGGCACCACGCAGGGCGCTCAGGCGGTGCGCGGCGATGAAGGTCGTGCGGCCGCGCGTGGCGTCGCGCAACGCCGCGAGGATTTCCCCTTCGGTGTGCGGATCGACCGCCGCCGTCGGATCGTCGAGCAGCAGGATGGCCGGATCGAGCAGCACCGCCCGTGCCAGGGCCAAACGCTGTCGCTGTCCGCCCGAAAGGTCGACTCCGGCCTCTCCCAACACGGTGTCGTAACCCTCCGGCAGGTTCACGATGAACTCGTGCGCGCGGGCGATTTTCGCCGCCGCTTCGATCCGTTCCCGCGTGGCGGTCGGCGCGCCGAAGGCGATGTTGGCGGAGACGGTGTGGCTGAACAGAAACGTCTCTTGAAAGACGATCCCCACATGACGGCGCAGGTCGTCCAGATCGCAAGCGCGAAGAGGATGTCCGTCGACACGGATCTCGCCCGAATCGGGGTCGTGGAAACGCGGGATCAGGCTGAGCAGCGTCGTCTTGCCGGCTCCCGTGGGAGCCAGGAGGCCGACGATTTCGCCGGGACGGGTGCGGAACGAAACGTCGCGCAACACGGGTTGGTCGCTGCGGAACCCGAAGGTGACCCGGTCGAACTCGATTTCCCCGCGGCACTCGGGCAAACGAACGGCGTTCGGCGGCGACGTGATCGCCAACGGCGTGTCGAGCACCTCGAACACGCGCCGCGCTCCGCTAAGCGCTTGCTGCACACTGTTGGCGATGTTGGTCATGTTGGTGACCTGGCTGGAAAACTGCTGAAGCAGTCCCGCGAACACAACCAATCCCGTGCCGAGCGCGAGTTCGTCCCGCATCACCAGAATGCCGCCGTAACCCAGCAGAATGGCGAGGTTCACCTGCGTCAGGAAGCCGATGAGCGGCGTGAACAGACTCACCTTGCGAAAGATGGAACGCTGTTGATCGTGAACTTCCTGGCTGGCGCGGCGGAACTTTTCGATCTCGTCGGGCTCGCGATGGAACCCCTTGACGACGGTGACCCCCTGCACGTTTTCGGACAAAACCAGCACCAGGCGATCGAACAACTCGCGTTGACGGTCGTACTCGGGCCGTACCGAGCGCGAGAACGCCGCCGTCGCCCACCACAGCAGGGGCGTCGTCGCGAGGGTCGCCAGGGTCAGCCCGACGTGGATGTCGAGCATGTAGACGAGGTAGCACACGAGCGACAGGATCAGCACGATCCCCTGCACAAGCACGCCGTCCACGAACGACCGAACCGCCTGCACGTCCCCCGTGACACGGTTGATGATCGAACCAGTGGCCTGGGCATCGAAAAAGCCGAACTGCAAGCGCTGCAGCCGGTCGTAAACACGCGCTCGCAAGTCGACCACGATCTTCCGCTGCACGACGATGGCGGACTCCACCGCGTATCGATAGTTGAGCACCGCGCGCAACAGCGCGACCGCCAGAATCATTCCAGCGATCCACGCGACTTGCTCCCGCGGGGTGAGCGTCCTCAGCCAACCCAGGCCGGTGGGCCACTCGATGCGGTCGACCCGTCCTTCGGACGTGTAGCGAATCGCGTCGATCCCCAAACCGGTCAGCGCCACCGCCACCAGCGCGGTCCCCAACAACAGTCCTTGCAACACCAGCAGCTTCAGGCAACCGGGCCAATACTCGACCGCCAACCACAGCATGCGCCGCACCAGGGCCCCGTTGGAAAGGGGATCGGGGGCGGCGACGGGTGTGGGACCTTGGTCGGATGCGGCGGTGGATGTCGGGGAGGGCGACCGGTCCGTCGTGTCGCGGGAGCTCACGCCGCGCCCCCTTCGCCGAAATCGGGCGTCGGAGGGGTCGCGCCCCCCAATCGCAACATCAGCCGCTCCAGGACGATCCGTTCCGGAAGTTGCGAGAATCCCTTGATGTCCAGATCGGCCCCCAACATCCAGCGGAGCAAGCGTTCCGCGCGGGGACGGCCGATGCGCCGCAGATAGGCGATCGTCTGTTGCACCGCGAACGGCTTCACCCCCCCTTCGACGAGGGCCGATTCCAACGGCTGGCCTTGGCGCGACAACTCGGTTCCCTTGGCAATGCCCCGGTGCGTGTATTGGACCCCCGCCAGAAGTTTCATCGCGGGCTCGCCGGCGCGAAGCAGTCCTTCCAACAACTCCAATCCGGTTCCGGGTTGGCCGTCTCGAAAGGCGTCCACCATCTTCCACGTGGTTTCCGCCCGCCAGCCACCCACCAGCTTTTGAATCGCGTCTTCGTCGAGCGTCGCCCGATCTCCCGCGAACGCGGCCAGCTTTGCCAGTTCCTGATCGAGCAGTCCCAGTTCTGACCCGGCCAACTGCACGAGCGTCGCCGCCGCCGCGCGGGCGATCTTCTTGCCGTACCCCGATTGCGCGCGTTCGACCACCCAACCCGGCAACTCGGCCCCCTTCGGGGAAGCGCAGTCGACCGGCAGGCCGAGTTCGGCGACCCGTTTGGCCAGCCGGGTCGTCGCGGGCCAGGTCTTCACTTCGAGCACCAACACACTCTTCTTCGCGGGACGGTCGAGATATTTCTCGAGCGCGGCCCGGTGGTCGGAAACGAAATCATCCGCCTCTTCGACGACGATCACCTGTCGGGGGGACCACATCGAGACCGTGAGCAGCGCGTCTTGCACGGTGGCAAAGTCGACATCCTTGCCGCGGAATTTGCGGGGGCCTTCCTCGGCGTCGCGGTCCTTGCCGAGGACCAGATCGACCACCGCCGCCAACGCCTCGCGCTTGAACCAGTGCTCGGCACCGAACAGCGCGACCATCGGTCCGATGTTCGATCCGGCGGGGTTCTTGAGAAACGCGGAGGCCTGCATCGCTGAAAATCCTGTGACCGGACGATCCTCGGCGAAGGACCGCGAGCGTCGACAGCGATGCTAGGCCAACAGGAATCGCACGACAACGCCGCACAAGGTTCGTCCCAGGGCCGTCGCCAAGTTCGGCGTGGTAAGTGCGGGAGAGGTGTCGAGGAGTTTGACGGAGCAGTGTTCACGTTCACGGAGGGGGAGTTATGTCGACGGCCCGCGCGGGGAGCTTGCTTGCCGGATTAGCGCAAGTCCCTGACCCACGCGGGCGTCAGGGACGACATCCTGTCACCGGGACCTGTGTCAGCAGATCGTGAAAGCGGACGGGCACTACGTGCTGGCGGCGCAAGCGATGTGATATGCGCTGGCCGTGGGCCACTGCGGGTTGCCGACCACTGGCGAGCCGAAGGCAAAACAGACGAAGTCCGGCCCTCGGGAAACCGTCCACTACCGCTGTGCCCGAGACTCGCGGAAAGGACGGCCCCGCGACCGAATGAGAGAAGAAGAACTCGACCGCCAGATGCTCGCCCTGTTCAAGAAAATGCAGGTCGCCGACAAAGCCGTCGCCGATTGGTTCCGAGCCACCCTCCGCTCGCAGTCCCGCGACACCCAGGCCGAAGCGATCTCGCAGCATCACGAACCGTCTCGGCAACACACTCTGCTGCTCAACCAGCAGTCACGGCTGCTCGACATGCGGCTGGCCGACCTCATCGACCAAGACACGTTCGGCACCAAGGCCACGGAACTTCGCGACCGGCTCGCCTCGATCAAGCTGCAGGTGGAATCCGTCGACCGCACCACGCAGGAATTGGCCGAACTGGCCCTGAAAGTGTTTGACCCCAAAAAAACGACACCGGGCCGCAAACACTGACCGAGAAATGGCTTACAGCCGACTACGCGACAAAACGCCGAGTCCTCGAAATCGTCTGTTTACGGGTTCAATCTCCGGGGCCGCCTCGACGGCGCAAACCCTTGCCCCACAATGAGAAAGCCCTTCGACGCACTCGCCGAAGGGCTTCTCATCTCGTCAAGTCGGGGTGACAGGATTTGAACCTGCGACCTCTTGGTCCCGAACCAAGCGCTCTAGCCAAGCTGAGCCACACCCCGGGGAAGACGCGCCCCGTGGCACGGCCTCTCGACTGCGGACACGGTCAATCGCACCGAGTTCGCAGCGAAGCGGGGATTCTAACGCGTTGCGCGTTTTGGTCAACGCTGTTTGTTTCCTCGTCCGGCCGACCCCATCGGCTGTCCCTTCGGCAAAGTGCTCATGCGGACACGTCTATCGCGATGGCCCGGCGACCGCTCGGTCGGGACCGAAAATGTCACGGCCTTCCCTTTTCGCGCGGCTCCCGCGCCGAAACATGCCCCCTCACAACCGGAGCCGTTGGCCGAGTCCGCCCAGACCTCGCGGTGTCGCACCAGTATTTTTTGATATCTCGCTGGCGAACGCTTCTTCGCGCGGGCTAAACTCGGGTGTGGCCCGACGTGCCCAGCGGATCGATCCGTGCGGATTTCGTCGGGCGGACCGTGACACTCGGACGGACAACCGCCCCGCGTCGTTCGATCCCGGCGTCGTCGGTCCCGTAGCGGCCCGCCAGGCCCACCTGTTGACAGATCCCGCCCCCTCACCGGTTCGCGAGAATCGTGCCCGACTGGCATGGTTCGGATTTCGGCGAAATTCGTCCGAACTCCGCGAATCGCTCCCTCCCGCCCAATGTGAGGACCTAATCGATGCATCGCCGAATCCTTGTTGCCGCCGTGTTGGCTTGTGCCCTGAGCCTCGTTCCTGCCAGCGTTTCGTTCGCCGAACCGAACGAGGAACAGAAAGCGAAGATCGCCGCCACCGATGCCGCCTACGAGGCGGTGTTGGCCAAGCAAGCCGCCGCAAAGCAGGTGGTGACCGACGTGCTCAACAAGGCCAAGATGGCCGCGCAAGGGATCGCCCGCTCAAAGGCCGAAGAGGCGAAGCTCAAGAACGACCTTCCCGCCGCCGAGAAGGCGGTCGTCGACAAACTCGCGGTCGTCACCAAGGCGACGGAAGACGCCAAGCCGATCGACAAGGCCTATCAAGACGCCGTCGCTGCCGCCAAGGTGGCCACGGACGGCAAGGCCGCCGCCGACAAACTGGCCGCCGATTACGTCGTCATCACCAAGGCCGCCGTCGATGCCGCCGCCGCCGCCAAGGGGCTGGCCGAAAAGGCTCCCGGCGACAAGCAAATCCAGGACTTCAAGGCTCTCGCCGACAAAGTCGTCGTCGACACCGCCGCCGCCGCCAAGGACGCCACCGCGAAAGTCGAAGTCGCCAACAAGGCGGTGACCGACACAGCCGCCGCCGCCAAGGGGGCTCAGGAGAAACTCGCCGCCGCACAAAAGGTCGTCGCCGATGCGCAGGTCGCGCACAAGGCCGCCGAAGACGCGGTTGCCGGGATCAAAGCCAAAATGGCCGCCGTGGCCGAGACGATCAAAGCCGCCGAAGCCGCCGCCGCCACGGTGAAAACCGAGCAAGACGCCGCGCAAGCCGCTCTCGCCGCCGTCGCCAACGAAGCGACCGCCGCCCTCAAGGGCCACGAAGAGGCTCTCAAGGCCGGGGGGCAATTCGTGTCGTTCGCGTCGCAAGTCGCTCCCATCTTCGCCAAGAAGTGCGTTGCCTGTCACAACGCCCAGATGGCCAAGGGGCGCTACAACATGGACGGCTTCGCCGCGCTGCTCAAGATGGGCGAGCGGGGCCACGACGTGGTTGCCCGCAAACCCGAGGAATCGGAAGTCTTCCTGACGATCGAAAGCGGCGAGATGCCGAAGGACGCGGACAAGCTCCCCCCCGAGGAACTGGCGCTCGTCAAGCAGTGGATCCTCAACGGGGCGCGTCTGGACGCGGGCCTCAAGGCGGAAGCGCCGCTCTCGCAGATCATGCCGAAGCTGCCGCAACCCTCCGCGCCGGAAAGCTATCGCGTTCCGGTTCCGGTGACGGCCGTCGCCTTCAACCCGGACGGGTCCCTCCTGGCCGCCTCCGGCTATCACGAAGTGACGCTGTGGAACCCCAACGACGGCGCCCTCGTGCGACGCATCTCGAACGTCGCCGAACGGGTCTATGATGTCGACTTCTCCCCCAGCGGCGCGACCTTGGCTGTCGCCGCCGGGACGCCCGGCCAGATGGGGGAAGTGAAGCTGTTCAACCCGGTCGACGGCTCGCTGATTCGCGACCTGGTCACGACCAACGATTCGATCTTCGCCGTCGCCTATTCACCCGACGGCAAGCGGTTGGCCTGCGCGAGTGCGGACCGGTCGATCCGTGTGTTCAATCTCGAAAACTTCGCGCAGGAGATTCATGTCGAAGACCATGCCGACTGGGTCATGGACATCGCCTGGTCCCCCGACGGCAAGAAGCTGGCCAGCGCCAGCCGCGACAAGACCTCGAAACTGTTCGACGCCACCAACGGCGATTCGTTGCTGACGTTCCCGACGCACAATGAAGTGGTGTACGGCGTGGCGTTCTCGCCCGACGGAAATCAGGTGCTCACCTCCGGTCGCGACAATCGCGTGCGGGCGTGGAATCCGGCGAACGCCCAACAGATCCGCGAGATCGGCGGCTTCGGCGGCGAGGTGTATCGGGTGACGGTCTCGGCGGACGGGCGGGTGTTCAGTTGCGGCGCCGACAAACAGGCACGCGAGCACAAGGTGGCCGACGGCGCGGCGGTGCGAGCCTTCGCCGGTCATGCCGACTGGATCTACTCGGTCGCGTTCAACCCGGCCACGAAGAAACTCGCCACCGGAAGTTGGGACGGCGAGATTCGCATTTGGAACGCCGAGGACGCGAAGGAACTGGTGAAGTTCGTCGCCGCCCCCGGCTTCAAACCCGCCGCGCAAACCGCAGCGAAGTGAGCCAGGCCCAACCACTGCCCCCCAATAGGACGGGTGCGAACCCCGGATTGCGATCCCGGACTGGAACTCGACTTGACGGCCACGTTTGCAGATCTTGCAAGCGTGGCGGGTGAACCCTTCTCCCCCACAATCGGCTCGGAAAAACGCCACGAAACTCCACTGTGGGGGAGAAGGTGCCCGCAGGCAATTCTGTTCGGCACCAAGGTTGCTATGGCGGCTGGGCGCGTTTGTTCCTGAGTTTTTCGATCTGTCGTTCGAGTTCTTCCAGCGTGGCCCAGCCGCT
>JBIKMW010000069.1:0-35739 GCA_044359065.1 Planctomycetales bacterium
GTGAACTCGTGTTCTTCACCATAGATGCCGAACCACGCGGGGCCGGTCTTCTTGGTCTTGGCCGAGTCGTTCGAGTGGCATTGGATACAGCCGCGACGTTCGTAGTACAGCTTGCCGACCTCGACGGGAGTGCGCGTCCGGAACGGGTCCGAATCGACCTCCAGCCATTTGTCATACGAGGCGCGGTCGGGATGGACGAAAACCTTCGCGAGCATCTCAGAGTGCTTCGTCCCGCAATACTCGGTGCATTCGAGGTCGAAGCCCTCGGGGGGCGATTCCCGCGTGGCGATGAACCAAAGCTTAGTGTACCGACCGGGGACGACGTCCATCTTCACGCGGAACACCGGCACGAACAGGCTGTGCAGCACGTCGTCCGACTGCATCGTGAGCACGATGGGGGTTCCCATCGGCACGTGCAGTTCGTTGGTGATGTGACCGTTCGGATAGGTGAAGTCCCACGCCCATTTCTTGGCGCGGACCTTGATTTCGTACGCTTCGGCCGGCGGGGACTTCATGTCCATGTAGCCGACCATGCCCTCGTAGAACATGTAGCAGACGATCAGAAACGGCAGGACGCTCCACGAAACTTCGAGAAACGTGCTGTGCGACGGGGACTCTTCGCCATCATAATTGTCGCGGCGGCGGTACTTGACGAGGAACCACGCCATCAACCCCACGATCAGTGCGAAGAAGATGATGCAGACCCAGAGGATGAAGTTGAACACGCCATCGATCTGAGGAGCGAACGTGGAGGCCCCCTCCGGGAAGAAAATCCCGGACGCTTCCGCTTTCGCCACCAGCGAGATCACCGCACTCGCGTTCATCATGCCACCGCTTTCCCTGATTCTCGGCCCGGATTCGGCCGTAACTTCGTCGAGTCAGACTCTTCGTGCTTCCGTCAGATCAGTTCTTGAAGTCCACCGCCGTCGCTTCGGCCACCGTGCTGCTGGCCACCGTGCTGCTGGCCAACGTGCCATCAACTGTCGTTGTGTTAGTTGCCGCGAGGGACTTCGCCGCCACCGTCTTTCGCCGGTGTGGATCGAATATCCAATACGGTACGCAGATCGCCAGGATGGCGACGACCGTGACGCCACCGAGCAGCGATGCCACACGCCGCGCCTGGACGGAGTACACCCCCGCGTTCGGATTGTAGTGGAAGCAGTACAGCAGGAACTGCTCGAACGTCGTCCCGATCTTCCCTTCGGACGCCTCCAACAGCGCCATCCGCAACGTCTCGACCGGGAACTCGACCCCGTAGAGGTACCGCGAAAGCTTCCCCGACGGCGTGCAGACCATGCACACCGCCGCGTGCGAGTACTCGTTCACGTCGGGCAGATACTTGTACTTGAAGCCCACGCTCTGCGCGAGCTGCCGAATGTTGTTCTCGGTTCCGACGAGGAAATGCACCCCGTCCTTCGATTCCATCCGGCGATACGTTTTGAGGTAGTTCGTCTTGGCCGTGCGGGCTTTTTCGGGGGTCTCGGTCGGGTCGATGCTCACGCTGACAACGTCGAACTCGCGACCGATGCTCCAATCGAGCTTCTGGAACGTCTCGATCAGCTTGCCGAGTTGTAGGTTGCACAACATCGGGCAGCGGCTGTAGTTCAGTGACAGGATGACCGGCCGCGTGCCGTTGAGGTACTTGCCCAGAAACGTTCGCGAACCACTGTCGTCAACGAATTCCAGGTCCAGGGGAACTGTGTCCCCCAGCTTTTCGTCGACTCCCACTCCGTCAATTTGCGGCAGGGGCAGGTTGAGCTGGGCGCGCGCGGCTCCGGCGGTCGTCAACCAGACGACCAGACCGATCACGAGGCCTCGCACCAATGTCTTCACCCGTTCTCCAATATCCAGAGCGTCACTGACCGGCGGCCGCGCCCTTTTGCTCTTCCGCCAATCGCTTGCCCGTCAGTTCCATCGCTCGCGCGATGGGCATTGTGGGCACCTTCTTCTCGGCGTCGGCGAAACCGTACGCGTTTAACCGTGCCGACTGCGCCGCGATCACTTCATCCGAGTGCGCGTAGGGGACGGCGAGCACCTTGGCTTCGTATTCCTGACGATCGGCGATGCGGAAGATCAACAGTGCCGCCAGCGTCGACGCGATCGTGAGTGCGACGCTGATCGCGCCAACCAGCGCAATCCGCCCACCGGGCAGGCCATCGCCATGCCACTCTGCCGCTCCGTGTGCGTGATCCGACATCAGTAACTCCCCTTCCCGCTCGACCTCGAACGGAGACTCCACTTCGCCATCAGATGTTCTTGAACGCCAGTGCTTCCGGCAGACGCGGATCGGCCACCGCCAGCACACTCGTGTTCTTCGCCAGAGTCCAGATCGACCCCGCCCAGATCCCCACCATGCCGACCACGCAGGTGATGTCGGTCAGGTTGAATGTTGGTCCGTCCGTCTTCAGATGCACGGTCAACTGCGGCATGACCAGCCAATACATGTCCAGCCAATGCATCGCCAGGAGCCAACCCGACCAGAACATCAGCAGCGTCAGGTTCCGCTTGATGTGCCGCGACATGAAGAAGATGAACGGAATCACGAAGTGCAAAAGAGAGAGCGCCACCGACACGTACTTCCAACCCGGAGTCATCCGGTCCTTGAACCAGAACGTCTCCTCAGGGATGTTCGCGTACCAGATCAGGAAGTACTGCGAGAAGGCGATGTACGCCCAGAAGCAGTTGAACGCGAACAGCAGCTTGCCCAAGTCGTGCCGGTGTTCGACGTTGATCACTCCCTTGAGGCAACCTTTGCTTTGCAGCCAGAGCGTGAACAGCGTCATCGTCGCGAAGCTGCCGACCAGCCCCCCGGCGAACACATAAATCCCGAAGATCGTGCTGAACCAGTGCGGCGCCAGCGACATCAGCCAATCGAACGCGGCGAAGCTGGCGGTCAGGGAGAACGCCAGCATTCCCGGCGCGCTCCAGCCTTCCATACGCGAGGTCAGATGCGGGCTGGCCACTTCGTCCTGCTGAATGCTCGTCGAGACGAACAATCGGACCAACAGCAGCCACACCCCGAAGTACACCACCGCACGCACCGTGAAGAACCCGGGGTTCAGGTAGCCGGACTTGCCTTGCAGCAGATGGTCCTTCTCGACGAGCTCGTGATCGTTCCACTCGTAGAGCGCGTGGCTCCCCATCACGACCGACAGCAGGATCGGAACGAACAGCACCGCCAGCGGGATGATGCCCAGGCTGATGATCTCGGCGACGCGGCGAACGCTCGCACTCCAACCCGCTTTGGTCAGGTGCTGCACCAACACGAAAAAGAGCGACCCCAGCGTGATCGTCAGCAGGAACTCGAAGCCCACCAGATACCGGTGGGCCAATCCGACCAGACCGTGACCGAACAAATACTCGACACCGACGGTCAGGCCGAGACCCACGACGCCCACGCCAAGCAGCAAAGGCCCGGCACCGGGAGCGATAGCTCCCAGCGTCTCTTTCTTGTGCGTTTCACCGACCAATTCGGCCATAACTCGCATCCTTGTCCGCACCGGAAGTGACCCGCACACCCTTGTCGAACGGCTTATCGATTACGTTCTCATCTCCGCACGCCACGGATCGCGGCAGCCGGCTTCAGTTCTTCTTCAGCTTCTCGAGTTCCTCGGCGGGGATGTCCGCCTCGGTCGCCGCCTGGCTCAGTTGCAGCGCCTTGACATACGCAACGATCGCCCAGCGATCGTTGACCGGCACCTGGTCGCCATAACCGGGCATCCGCCGCACGCCGTGCGTCACCGTGTCGAACAGTTGTCCCACCGGCTGCTTGATGATCGCTTCCGCTGTCAGTGCGACCGGCTTGGTCCACTTGGCTTTGCCGAGGTTGAGCAGTTCGTCTCCCTTGCGGGCGACCAGACCGTCGCCGATCCCTGTCAGACCATGGCACATCGAGCAGTAAATCTCGAACCGCTGTTTGCCGCGGGCCATGAATTTGTCGTCGACCGGGATCGGGATCGTCTTGACCCACGGCTTTTTTTCACGTTCGGCGGCGGCCACCGCCGGATCGACCGGTGCCGCGGGAGCCGCTCCGGCATCGCCTTCCGGCTTCTTTTCGTCGGCGACCGACATGAGGCCGGTTGTGGCTGACAAACCCTGGAACAGCGCCGCGTCGGTCGCCAGTTCGCCCCGAGCAACCGTCCCCGCCACCGGTGGCCGCATGATGCGACCGTCCGCAAACAGGCCAGTCGTCTTCTGAGTCTTCTTCTTCGCCTGAAAGTCCATGTCCGGAATGAGGTGCAACCGGGGGACCGTCTGATCGCTGTAGCGTCGCACCGCGACGGCCAGTGGAACGCAGATCGCGAAGCAGGCGGCGGTCAGGGCGATAGTGTGCAGGATGGCCGGGAACTCTTCCTCGGCGGGAGTCGTGTAAAGCGACTGAACGTTGTCCCCACCCAACTCGGACAGGAACGCGCGGGACCGAGATTGCTCGAACTTGCGATCCGTGGCGTCGATGGCGATGAAGAACCGGTCGGAGGTGGCCCGATCGAAACCGGCCGAGCGGAGCAGCTCGTTCGAGGGCTTGGGCAGACCGTTCAGCCCGAGCATGCCGAAGAACGCGCCGAACGCGCTGAGGAGCACCGTCACTTCAAAACAGACCGGCAGGCACGGTTCGATGGCGAACGTCGGCTTGCCGCTGATGATGAACGGATAGAACACCGCGTTGGCGAAGAATTGCAGACCGAGCGCGACCGAGAACCCCGTCACCGCCATCACAACGACGATCCACGGCAGGATCGTCGGGCGAATGGCCATCGCGTCGTCCAGCCCGTGGATGGGGAACGGCGTGTGGACATCCCACTTGGTGAAACCCGCGTCGCGCACGGCTTCGGCAGCCTTCATCACCGCTTCGGGCGTGTCGAACCGCGCGACCACGCCCGTCAGGCGCGGTTCCACCGGTTTCGGTTTGCTGTCGTGATGACCCATGGTCCTCGCCTCGACATCCGACCCACCGTTGGATCAACCCAACTGTGGATCGGTGATTTCCAATCTTCGGCGGACGCAGGTCAGGCTGTACCTGACGAACCCCCGCGTTGACACTCCGCGAATCCATCAGGCACAGCCTGACCTACCACCTGTCAGTGACCGTGACCATGCGCCGCATCGTGATGATGCTCGCCCATGATCGACTTCACTTCCGCCATCGCCACCACCGGCAGGAACCGGCAAAACAGCAGGAACAGCGAGAAAAACACGCCGAAACTGCCCAGAAGCATGCATACGTCGACAGTTGTCGGAGAGAAGTAATGCCAAGCCGAAGGCATCGCGTCCCGACTGAGCGAGGTGACGATAATCACAAACCGCTCGAACCACATGCCGATGTTCACGAAGATGCAGACGATCAACATCAGGATCGGTGTCGTACGGATCTTCTTGAACCAGAACAGTTGCGGCGAAATCACGTTGCAACTGACCATCGTCCAGTACGCCCACCAGTACGGACCGAACGCCCGGTTTTGGAAGGTGAATTGCTCGTAGGGGTTCCCCCCGTACCACGCGATGAAGAACTCGATTCCGTACGCGTAACCGACCATGCAGCCGGTGGCGAGGATGATCTTGTTCATGTTCTCGAGGTGGCGGATCGTGATCAGGTTCTGCAACCCGCACAGCACCCGCATCGGCACCAACAGCGTCACCACCATCGCGAAGCCGCTGAAAATGGCGCCGGCAACGAAGTACGGCGGGAAAATCGTCGTGTGCCAGCCGGGCACCTGCGACACCGCGAAGTCGAACGACACGATCGTATGCACGCTGAGCACGAGCGGCGTCGAGAGGGCCGCCAGAATCAGATAGGCCTTCTCATAACGGTGCCACTGGCGGGCCGAACCGGTCCAACCCAGCGATAGCGCCCCGTAGATGAATTGCCGAATCTTCGATTTGGACTGGTCGCGGAACGTCGCCAGGTCGGGAATCATCCCCATGTACCAGAACAATGCCGACACCGTGAAATAGGTCGAGACCGCGAACACGTCCCACAGCAGCGGGCTGCGGAAGTTCGGCCACATCCCCATCTGATTCGGATACGGAGCCAGCCAATACGCCATCCACGCCCGTCCGACGTGAATCCCCGGGAAGATCGCCGCGCAGATGACCGCGAAAATCGTCATCGCCTCGGCGGCGCGGTTGATACTGGTCCGCCACTTTTGACGGAACAGGAACAGGATCGCCGAAATCAGCGTCCCCGCGTGGCCGATACCGACCCAGAACACGAAGTTTGTGATGTCCCACGCCCAGAAGACCGGGGAATTGTTCCCCCACACCCCGATCCCCGTGGTGATCAGGTAGCCGATCAATCCGAAGAACGTGAGTGTCCACAGCGCCGAAAACGCGAACGCCGCGAACCACAGTGGCGGCGGCATCGTTTCCGAAGCCACGGCGCAGATCGTGTTCGTGACGCCCGTGTAGTCCAGTCCGCCGAGGATCAGCGGAGAGCGGCGACGCGGGTCGTTGAGCGTGTTGTCGCGCTCAAGGTCAAGCGTGGTGCTCATGGGGTTCCTGTGACTGCTTCGTGGCCAGGGACGGATGCGGATTGGTGATCCGCGCCAAGTACGCCGTCCGCGGCTTGTTGTTGAGTTCCGCCAGCATCATGTACGAGCGGTCCGACGCGTGGGCCGTCGCTACCTTGCTCGACTTCAGATTCAGGTCGCCGAATTCGATCGCCCCGGCGGGGCACACCTGCTGGCACGCCGTTTGAATTTCGCCGTCGTTGATCGGGCGCTTCGCGTTCTTCGCGGCGATCTTCACCGCAGAAATCCGCTGTGTGCAGTAGGTACACTTCTCCATCACCCCCCGTGCCCGCACGGTCACTTCGGGGTTCAGCACCAGCGTCGCCAACTCCATGTTGGCCTGCTCGTACTTCTTGTTGTTGTTGAAGAAGTTGAACCGACGCACCTTGTACGGGCAGTTGTTCGCGCAGTACCGCGTGCCGATGCAGCGGTTGTAGACCATGTCGTTCAGCCCTTCGTGGCTGTGAACGGTCGCCGCGACGGGACACACTTCCTCACAGGGCGCATTCTCGCAGTGGTGACACATCACCGGTTGCGAGACGACCTTCGGCGTCTCGGTGTCGCCACTGAAATAGCGGTCCAGCCGCATCCAGTGCATTTCGCGACCGCGCAGCACCTGCTCCTTGCCGACAACGGGAACATTGTTCTCGGACTGGCAGGCGACGACGCACGCATTGCAGCCGACGCACTTCGACAGATCGATCGACATCCCCCATTTGTGCCCCTCTTCGTAGGAACGCTCTTCCCAGAGCGAACCGAGCGGCGGGTGATGCACGACATGCTTGGCGAAGTCGGGATGCTTCTTGAACTCTTCGAGGTCGGTCTCGCGGATCAACTGACCCAACCGCTTGCCGAGCCCTTCGAGGCCGATCCGGTCGATGGCGTGATGGTCCTGCGTGGTAGCGAGCTTGACCTTTTTCGTGGTCTTCTCGACCTCGACACCCTTGGCGATCCACAGCGAGTCGCTCGTCCGCAGCGCCTCGGCCCGGAACCCGACGCTCTGAATGCTCTTCGCTTGCGAGGTCACGTACCCGGCGACATGGCCACCCGCCGTGCGCCCGTAACCCAACCACACCGCGACGGTTCCGTTCGCCAATCCCGGCGTGATGAAGACCGGCGCCGCGACCGACTGCCCCGCGCGCTTCAGGTTCACGACATCGCCGATCTCGACCCCCAGCTTCTTCGCCGTAGCCGGGCTGACGATGGCGACGTTGTCCCACGTCAACTTCGTGATGAATTCGGCGGTTTCCTGCAGCCAGCCGTTGTTCGCGAACCGGCCGTCCCACGTGCTGGGTCCGGGGACGAACAGCAGTTCGAGCGCGTCATCCGGTTGCGCGGCCGCCGGCTCTTCGCCCGCCGCCACCAGTTCGGGCGTCACCGCAGCGAGACCCGAACCCGACAGGAACCCGTCATGCACGACCTTAAGCCACGCCGCGTCCGCGTTGCTCCCCTTGTCGAGGAACCGGTCCAGCGCCCGTCGCACCAGTCCCTGCCCGTCGCGGACTTCGTCTTCCAGCAGGATCGCCGCTACTTCCGCAGCCGACTTCCCAGAGTGCAGCGGTTCGATGAGCGGCTGCGCCAGCGAGATTGTTCCGTCGTATGACAGAGCGTCGCCCCACGCTTCGTACGGATGTGCCTTCGGCAAGTGCCAGCCACACAGCAGCGACGTCTCGTCTTCGTAGTCACCCAACCGGGCCGACAGGGCAACCTTCTTCAGCCCACCGGCGAAGTCGACATCGTGCGGCGCGTCGTAGGCGGGATTCCCGCCCAGAATCACGAGGCACTCGACCTGACCGGCCAACATCTCGTCGACGAGAGTCTTGAGCGCCGCCGCCCCTGCGACCTTTTCACCACCCGGTTCTTCGGTGAACGTGACCGGCCCACCGTGATTCTTCAGCAAGCCGTTCAGCCGATGCACCCGTGCCTGCACCGCCGCAGGCAAATGCGAGCCCGCGATGAGCACGCCCGCACCCTGGTGAGCAACGAGATCCCCCGCGATGGCGTCCACGACCTTCGACGCGTAATCCGCGTCGCCGTGAACCGGCTCTTTCGCGAGCTTTCCCTTCACCGACGTTTCGAGTTGCGACAGGAACGAGCCCATGTCGCCAGCCTTTACGGCCAAGCGATGATCCGCGGCCGCACCGACCGACGTGAATCGCGATTCGACCGCGTATAGGCGGTTCATTTCGCCCGATTCGGGGCTGCGTCCCGCGGCATAACCGCGAATGAGCGACAACGCGGACGGGTGGGCGGCGAACAGGTCGGCGTCCAGCGAGACGATCACCTTCGCCTTGGCGAGGTCGTACTGCGGACGCACCACTTTGCCGAACGCGGCCTTGGCACCGGCCAGTTCCTCGTCGCGGGAGACCGAGTCGTACTCGACCCACTTCGCCTCGGGGAACACCTTCTCGAACCGCGCCTTCAAATCAGCCAGCGTGAGCGAAGAACTTCCCGCGGACAGGACTCGCAGCCCCGCCCCCTTCTTTTCCCGCTGGGCATTCAGCGCCGGACGCAATTCCGCGACAGCCGCATCCCACGTGGTATCTTCCGCAGCCGTACCCGAGCGCTTGCGCACGCCAACGGCCCGGTCCGGGTCGTACAGATGCAGCACCAGCGCTTGCGAATACGCGTCCGTCGCCCCCTTGCTCGCCGCGTGCTCGACGTTCCCCTCGGCCTTCAGCGGGCGACCGTCATAGCAGGTCACCACGACCGGGCGGGCGACGCCACCCAATTCCCATGTCGTCGCATACTTCTGCGGGACACCCGGAATGCGGTTCGCCGGACGGCTCACGAACGGGGAGATAATCTCCTTTTCCCAGCAGCCGGAGAGGCCCCCCAGCGCCAGCGACGCACCCATCAATTGCAGCCAACGACGCCGCGACACGCCGTCCGGAAACTCGGACGCCGCCTCGGGGAACTCCCGCTGGAGCATGGCTTCAAATTGCGGGTCGCGCTCCAGCTCACCCAGGCTCCGCCAATATTGCGGCCGGGAATCGCGGGTGAGGGTGGCGCTCTCGCTGGTCAGCGATGACATGTTGAGCAATCCGTCGAGGGATTGATGTTGTTTTCCTTGCGCAACCGGGCGCCCAGCACCTTCGGATCTTCATCCGGCTTCCAGTCGAGCTTCGTGACGAACTCGACCGGTCGCAGATGCGGCTCCGGATTGCGGTGGCAGTCGAGGCACCAACCCATACTGAGGGGCTGGTCCTGTCGCACCACTTCCATCTTGTCGATCCGCCCGTGGCAACTGACGCAGCTCACGCCGCGCGTCACGTGGGCGCTATGATTGAAGTACGCATAGTCAGGCAGGTCATGCACCTTGACCCACGGCACCGACTTGCCCGTCTCCCAACTCGCGCGAACGGGAGCCAGCTTGGGGCTTTGCGAATGGACAGCGGTGAGCAGCGTGTTGCCGTCCTTCTGCTCGCCCGAGTGGCAGTTGATGCACGTTTTGGTCGGAGGAATGGCGGCAAAGGCCGCCTTCTCGACGGACGTGTGACAGTACCGGCAATCCATCTTCAGCTTGCCCGCGTGAGTGGCGTGACTGAAGGGAACCGGCTGGACGGGGGCATAACCCACGTCGGTAGTTTTCGGGTTGCCGAGGTAGTACAGCGTGCCACCGGCATAGCCGCCCCCCAGAACCGCACCCAGCCCGATCAACGGGATCAATTTGTTGATCCAGGCGGGAAAATAAAAACGATCCATGGTTTCTGGACGCCGTTGAAGACCGCAATCGTCCGAAAATCTGAAATCCGCGTCTGAACGCCAAGTGCCGACCGACCCACGTCGTCCGCCACTCATCGTTTGTTCTCGTTCGACCGCAATCCTGCAGCCCGCTTTCACGAACCGCCGCAGTCGTCTTCTAGCCTTTTGGCAACCCGAAGCGTGAGCGAGGGATCCCGCTCTCCCCGTGTACCAGGTTTCTACTGAATTTCCCGCCGATTCGGCGAGCGCACGATCCCCGCACCGATCGGGCGGGTACTCCTGACGGGTCGCGAAGATAGCCCCCGCCTATCCGTCTCTCAATGTGGCAAAATGTCGCACACGGTGTGGCAGCCCCGATCTATTCGAGGAACGCAACATGTTGCGCCCCAAGTCACTCCGTCACGGCTTCGTTCGGAATGGTATCGATCTCCGCCAACAACAACACCCACCCCGCGACCAC
Source organism: Planctomycetales bacterium (assembly GCA_044359065.1). Classification (GTDB taxonomy): domain Bacteria; phylum Planctomycetota; class Planctomycetia; order Planctomycetales; family Planctomycetaceae; genus JAIXZD01. Next base: position 10,672 of record JBIKMW010000069.1, read on the forward strand.
TTGCCGCAGCCTGGCGACGGTGGGCCGCCCAAGGGACCGAAGAGTATCGGCACGGAGTCGCCGCAGCTTGACTGGCGAAGCGCGGTGCGACCTTGACAACCCGCCGCGCCAGCAAGGGCGAGCGGCCAGACCTCTCCCGAAAAAGCTGCGGCCTTCGTCCTTTCGGGACGCGGATTCGTCAATCGAGCTGCCAAGCATCACGATACCCGGTTAGATCGCAGCGCGGCTCGAGGAGCGTCTCCACCTCCGGCGCGTCAATTGTGTAGGCGACCTATCGCGCCACAGGCGCACCGGCTGCGACCGCTCCGCACGCACCACCAACCGGGTCCGGTCCCGCCTCCACCGGCGAATACAGCGTGGTGTCTCGCTCTTCGTGCGCTTGCGGACTCGCTCCCGTCCCCATCAATCCGTCGGCAGAACCGCCCCTGGCCGCCCAATGCCTGCCAGCGGACAAGGGCCGACCGAACCCCTCCAGCCCCCCCCGCCCCAGCCAATAGCGCTCGCCCTCCACAATGCAACGCCGCAACCAGGAAGATCAACCGGTCGTCACGCCGCGGGTTGTCGAATTGGAGTGCGCATTGCGGACACGAAAAAGGGCCGGACGACAGAAGTTGTCGTCCGGCCCCGATTTGTCAGAAGTCGCACTCAATTCGCTCGTGGAACCCCTGTCCACATTGGACCGGTGATTCCACGCTCGGAACACAGTTCGGCGGAGCGAACTGCGGCTTTGACCGAGCGATCACTCCTCTTCCTTGGCTCCCAGCGTGAACAGCGGACCGGCACCCCCGCCGGTTCCACCCTTGAGTTCCTCGCGGACGACCGGTGCCGCGGCACCGCCACCCGACGACGTCCCTTCGGTGGCCGGGTCAGGCAGCGGAGCGTTGAACTTCCGGCTAAGGCCGATCTTGCGGTCGTTGGTGTCGACCCGCAGGATGCGGACTTCCAGCGTGTCCCCCACCTTCACCAGCGACTCCGGATTCTCGACCTTCTGGTCGGAGATTTCCGAAATGTGCAGAAGTCCTTCCAGACCCTGCTCCAGCTGCACGAACACGCCGAAGTTCGTGAGCTTGGTGACCGTCCCGTTGACGACCGCACCCGGCTTGTACTTGTCGGGGATCGAGGTTTCCCACGGGTCCTGCGACAGTTGCTTCAGTCCCAGCGCGATCCGTTTCCGCTGCGTGTCGACCGAGATGACCGTGCACGAAACGCGGTCCCCCTTCTGCAACATTTCGCTGGCGTGCGAAATCTTGCGGGTCCACGACATGTCGCTGACGTGCAACAGCCCGTCGATCCCCTCTTCGATCTCGACGAACGCCCCGTAGTTGGTGAGGTTGCGAACCGTCCCCTCGACCATCGTCCCGGCGGGGTACTTCTCCGACGCCTTGTCCCAGGGATTGGGCTGGGTTTGCTTCATCCCCAGCGAAATCTCCTGCTTGTCGCGGTTGATCCCCAACACCACCACTTCGACCGGGTCGCCGATGTTGACCAGCTCGCTCGGGTGATTGACGCGCTTGGTCCACGACATCTCGCTGATGTGGACCAGCCCCTCGATCCCCTGTTCGAGCCGCACAAACGCCCCGTACGACATGACGTTGACGACTTCCCCGTTGTGACGGGTGCCGACCGGGTACTTTTCCGGAACGCCTTCCCACGGACTGGGCTGCTTTTGCTTGAGGCCCAGCGCGATCTTCTCGCGCTCGTGGTCGACGTTGAGGATCATCACCTCGAGTTCGTCGTCGATCTTGACCATCTCGGTCGGATGGTTGATCCGGCCGTAGCTCATGTCGGTGATGTGCAACAGACCGTCGATCCCGCCGAGGTCCACGAACGCGCCGAAGTCGGCGATGTTCTTGACCACCCCCTTGCGGATCTCGCCGATCTTGATCGTCGACAGCAGGGTTTTCTTCTTTTCGGCCCGCTCGTCTTCGATCAGCTTGCGACGCGAAATGACGATGTTGCGGCGCGCGTCGTCGATCTTGAGGATGACCGCTTCGACATCGCGGCCGATGTAGTCGCCGATGTCGGCGGGACGGCGGATGTCGACCTGGCTGGCGGGTAGGAAGACGTTCACGCCGATGTCGACGAGAAGGCCCCCCTTGATCTTCCGCAGCACTTTCCCCTTGACGCGGTCCCCCTCTTTGTTGAGGGAGATGATCCGTTCCCAGTCGCGTTGCCGCTTCGCCTTGCGGCGGGACAACTGCACGAGGCCTTGCTGGTCCTCGACTTCTTCGAGGAGAACTTCAATCTGCTGACCCGGCTCGGGCGGGGGTTCGTCCGGATCCCACTCGTTGGCGGGGACAACCCCTTCGCTCTTGTAGCCCACGTCGACGAGGACATCGTCCCCTTCGCGACGGAGCACGATCCCGGTGATGATCTTGCCGGAATCGAACGACTCGGAGGTCGAAGTGTAGACCAGCTCGATGTCGCCGTATTCACCCACGTCCAACAGATTCGCGAACGTCGAGTCGAGTTCGTCCTCCGCGATGTTGAATTCCCGGAGCAGATTGCGGTCAACCATTCCTCGTCCTGACTTCCGCCCAACGATCTCCGGAAACGGGCTCCGTTCGGGAACCCTTTGCGTTTGCCCGCGTGTTCCACCCCGTCGGGTGCACACGAACCGCCGCGCCGAAAACCGAAAGAGCATTTGAAAAAGGGCCACGACTCCTCGCCCGGCATCCCCAATGGAAACCGAATTGCAAAGTGCCGAAGCCCACATTCTAGCAAAAATTCGCCGCACAAGGCCAGTTCAGTCGGGCACATTCCAGGGCCTTCGCCAAGTTCGGCCTGGTAAATGCCGGAGAGGTGTCGAGGAGTTTGACGGAGCTGTTTTCACGTTCACGGAGGGGGGGCTATGTCGACGGCCCGCGCGGGGAGCTTGCTGGCCAGATTGCCGCAAGTCCCTGACCCACGCGGGCGTCAGGGACAACGTCATTCCCCTTCGGACATCTCACCGGTCCGCCATGCTGGCGGCAGTCGTAGGTGGCCTTCTGCGTGGAACTACCGGTGACATGGGGCTGATCGAATGGTTGCGGGATTTACCCGTTGACGTTTGCCACAAGCTGGGATTCACCCGCACGCCGCCCAAGCTCGACGGCTTCCGCGACCTGTTGTCGCTGGTGGTTCTCGGGTCGGGCGTCGTGCTGGCGGAAAGCCGCGTCGACGAGAAGGCGAACGAGCACAAGGGAGCGCTCGAACTGCTGGAGACGGTGTTGCTAAAGGATGGCGCGATCGTGGGTGACGCGGCCTTCTGTCACCGGGACCAGTGTCAGCAGATCGTGAAAGCGGAGGGGCACTACGTGCTGGCTGTCAAAGGGAACCAGCCCACGGTTTACCAGGAAATCTCGCTGGAATTCCAGGCTGCCAACGCGGCCCTCACGTGTGCCCGCGATGACGGCAACGTCGGAGTCGCGTCCAAACTTCGCAGCTTCACGCGAATGTTCAAACGCGCCTTCGCGATGCTCGGCCTCTTGTAAATGGCGAAAACCCTGCCGACATTCCGCACGGACCGGTCAAACCCGCGCCGCCCCGGAAATCATTCCATCCGCACACAAATCGCGCGGCGGACAAGAATTGCTGAAAAATTCGGTCAGGTCGACCAGCGTTGTGGCAAGCAAGCCTCGAACAGACGTGTGTCGCCGGTTCCCAGGACGCAGGCGTAAGCGAAGTTCCCTTCCACCCACCAGGTGGCCGTATGCCGCGCAGAGTAGGAGAACTCCCCTCCCAGGAACTCGCCGACGCCTGGAGCGGTCTTCAACCAGCGTGCGGGGACCACGACAAACCAGCCCGGGACGGGCCGAGCGCGGCCGCGCCGCAAGTCGAACGACAGCAACACCACTTCGCGGCCGTGCACGTTGATCACCACGCGTCGCGCTGATCGCAACAGCGACGCATTGAACGATCTCGGCCACTCCCACGTGTAGGGGACGCCGGTATCGGAATCGGCCAAGTGCGATGGGGCCGCGATCGCCGCGAACTCAATTTCCCTCGCGTCAAGACGGGGGGCCGCGCTCCACCACAAACCCAATGCGATCAGCAACGCCGCAGACAGCCCCGTCGCCGACAACCAAAGTCGTGTCCGCCGAACGGTCCGACCCATCGATCGCGAGACGCTTGCGGCGGACTCCGAACCGGCCACGCCTTCATGATCAGCCATTGCGGAAATCGTCTGCCACTCCCGAGTGAGTTGGGCGAGCACTCGCTCTCGGCCCTCGGCCGGCACGGGCACCTGGTCCAGTCGCTCGCGTAGCGGATCCCGCATTCCATTCACCTTGCCAATCCAATGGCCCGGCCCTGCAAGCCGTGCCCTTCCGAGCCGCAACAACGCACCGCGACCTATCCTTCCAAATCAGCTTCACCACACCGTCAAACCGTCCGCAGCTTCAAGACCGGATCGCTTGCGGTTCCGGCAGCGGGCGGGCGAATGGGGCGTGACCCGCTCTCCGCGCGGGTTTCGTCCCCCAGAACTTGCCGCAACACCGCGCGGCCACGGGAAATTCGACTCATCACCGTTCCGGCGGGAACCTGCAATTCGTACGCAATTTCGCGATAGGACAACTCCTCCACATGGAACATCAGCAGCGGAACCCGGAACTCCGGTGCCATGTCCGCCAGCGCCCGCTGCAGTCGGTCATGTTCTTCACCCTGAACAAGACCCTCTTCGTGCGAGGCCGCACCGTCCACCACCGAAGAAAGGTCCTCGGCAACCCGCGCTTGGGGGCGACGCACGATCTGCAGGAACTCGTTTCGCAACAACGTTCTCAACCAGGCCAGCGCTTTGGATTCGTCCCGCAACTGGTCCCGCTTGCGGAGTGCCACGAGAAACGCCTGTTGCGTCAAATCCTCGGCATCGGCTTGCTTCCCGGTCAGCCGATAGGCGTACCGGTAGAGCGCGTCGTAATGCACGACGACCCACGCGGGGAGCGTAGCGGCTGCTTGCAGCGGAACATCCGGGTCCATGTCAGGCCTCGCACGAGGACTTGGATGCGGAAGGGAGGCGGTTTATTCCCGAGAATCACTCGCAACACCGGGAATCGCGGGCACGGTGGAACTCGGGTGCGACAGCGAGCGCGGTCCCGGCCAATCCAAGGTGGAGTCGTACCGAGGGGGTTTCCAGGAGTCGGCTCGGCAGGTCCAGGCTGGCCAAAACTGTCGAAGAGCCAATCCCATCATAGAGTTGCGTTCAAGGAAACACACGCGTGCAGGATGGGTGAAGGTCGAGCGGAGGACGGCGACAGACTCGGCGGTGTGGCCGAATTGTCGCGAACTCGGCGCGAGCTGTGACGAATACGTGGACTGTGCCCCCAACGAATTTCTTCGATGCGCGGATTTTTTCGGGAATATTGTCCGGCCCTTGTGCATCGTGATGGGTGGAGACACACTTCGCGACGGAGATTTCCGCACGCACCACGAAAGCCATCGTTGGTTTTCTGAGCGAGCGGGGAATGCGGCCCGACCGGTCCCGAGTCGACCCGGGGTGTCCGTTCCGATTCGCGGTTTTCCGAGGAGTCTGCAAAATGAAGAAGTTGTTCTCGCTGGTGGCCGTGTGCGGCCTGTTCGGTGCCACCGTCGGTTGCGAAAAGCCGGCTCCGCCGCCCGCCCCGGCTGCCGCCACTCCGAATCCGCAGGATGCGATGCACGCGATGCACGCCGCCGCCCCGGCGGGTGCTGCGAGTGCCCCGGCTGGCGATGCCGCCGCCCCGGCCGCTCCTGCGGAACCGGCTCCCGCTGCTCCGGCCGACGCGGCTCCCGCCGCTCCGGCTGAACCGGCTCCGGCCGCTCCCGCCGAAGAAAAGCCTGCCGCTCCGGCGGAAGAAAAGCCGGCCGAAGAGAAGAAGGCCGAGTAGTTTCGTTGGCGGCTGTCACTCAGGGCTGGGTTCGTCCCGATTCCGATTGACGTTGTCGCCACGAAGCGATGGTTTCATGCGACCGGACGGGTGCCGAATGGGTGCCCGTCCGGTCGTTTGCTTTACTGTCCCGCGATTCGTTACGCGGAGGGACGCGCTCTTCAACGAGAGTCGTCCCCACGGAAACCCGCCGGAAGGATCATCGGGCACGGAGCCGTAATCATGCGCCTTGGCATCTATGGCGGGACGTTCGACCCGATCCATCTTGGGCACTTGCTGTTGGCCGAGTCGTGTCTGGAGGCGTGCCGCCTCGACGAAGTTCGTTTCGTCCCGGCCTGGCGAAACCCGCTCAAGCCGGCCGCGGGTTCCGGGGGCGGTGAGGCCACGCCCGGCAAACTGCGGGCGGAGATGATTGCCTTCGCCATTGCGGGGCACGAGCGGTTCAAGGTCGATTCACGCGAATTGAAGCGTGAAGCCTCGAGTTACACGGTCGATACGCTCCGCGACTTCGCGAAGGAGCTGCCGCAGGCCGAGTTGTACTTTTTGATGGGGGCGGATGCGTGGCGTGACTTCGCAGCCTGGCGCGAACCGCTGGAGATTTTGCGGCTGGCAAGCGTCGTTGTGGTCAACCGACCCGGTGACGCGGTCGACTTTGATGCACCGTTACGCGCGATCGCGGTGTCACAAGGAACGCCCGAGAACGAATGCGCGGAGTTTGTCTCCGAATGGAGGCCGCGCGTGCAGTCGGCGACCATGCCAGCGATTGGCCTAGCGGGACGGGACATCCGCGCCCGCGTCCGCGAGGGACGCAGCGTGCGATTCCAGGTCCCGCGAGCGGTCGAATGCCTGATCGAGCAACATCGACTTTACCGGTGACGGCGACGGGAATCGGCTCCGTCGCCGCTTCGGTTCGGGCAGCATCGGCCCGGGTTGTGTCGGTCCCGACTGCGCTCGCGGAAGGCTCAGCACTCGATTCGCAGCAGATAGTCGACGACATCCGAAAGCCCTGAAACGACTTCGGCGAGGTCGCCGGTCTTGCAGGAGGCTTCCAGCCGACCGGCGATGTCGGTCAGTTCGGGGAACCCGTAGCCGCGCCCCGCACCCTTCATTTGGTGGGCCATCACTCGCAGTTGCTCCAGGTCACCGCGGGCGAAAAGGTGCTGCATCTCCGTCGCCCGTTGGGCGACTTCCGAGGAGAACAACTCCAGCAATTCGGTGTAGTCGGGATCGCCCGCCTTGAGGGAGCGAACGGGCGACTCGGCGACCAGCGTGGGCATGGATACCTCGAAGGCGGGATCGGAAGGGACGACTTCGCGCTGCTCGAATCGGTCAAGCGGGACGCGATGTGCGGTGTCTGGCGATTCGGACGATCGAACGACCGTTATCGAAATCTAGGTTCGGGGAGCCGGAGCGCCGCAACGACCCCACCCGTGCCCAAACGATTTGCGCGATCACGTCAGGGTTGTAGGGGATGTGGGGGTTTTGCGGACGACCTTGCGGCGTGCGAAGATTATCCGCCTTCCGCAAACGCGCCTACGGGAAGGTTCGACCGGCGAAGCGCGCCGTCTTGAGGCGAAACGGGACATTACCCGCCGCGCGTAAAACCCGGAAAACCACGCGAAAACCGTCCTGTCAGGAGGTGCGCGGTCCCCAATAGAAGCCCCGCTGATGGGGCCGTCGTCGCACGATAAGCGGTGGCGAAATCAGCGGCGCGCATGCGGCGGAAATCCAGGGATTTCCAGCAGGGATTCCCTTACTCCAGGAGGCTCCGCCGCAACACCCCTTGGGCGGCCTCGAAGTACGGCTTCCACTCGATCTCGGGTCGGCCGTCCCGCAGGCAGTCACGCACTTTCGTGAGCGTGTTGCGAGCCATGTGCGGGCAATTGTTGCAGGCGCACGTCTTGCCGTCGGACGCCATGATCCCCGGCACCGGAATGTAGGTATGCCAAGGGGCCAGTTTTCGCAGCGGGTGGATCATGTTGGCTTCCGTCGCGACGAGGAACGTCTTCGGTTCCTTCTCCGCCGCCACGTACTTCCGCATCTTCTCCGTCCCCCCCACGATGTCGGTCACGTCGAGCACCGACTTCGGGCACTCCGGGTGGGCCATCACGAGGCTGCCCGGGTTGTTGCGTTTGGCCCGCAGCAAATCCTGGACGCTGAAAATCTCGTGCACCATGCACGAACCGGGCCACAGAATCATCTTCCGCCCGGTCACTTCCGACAGGTACCGACCCAGATGTTGATCCGGAACGAACAGGATTTCCTTGTCCGCCGGGACGCGGTCGATGATCTCCCGCGCGTTGCCGCTGGTGACGATCCAGTCGACCAGGCTCTTCACGGCCGCCGACGTGTTGATGTAGGCGACCGTCACGAAGTCGCGTCCTTCGGCACGCAGCTTCGCCTGGAACTTGGCGAGGTCGTCCGGCTGGCAACTGTCGGCCAGTGAACAACCCGCCTGCAAATCGGGCAACAGCACCCGCTTGCTGGGGCTGAGGATCTTGGCGGACTCCGCCATGAAGTGGACGCCAACGAACACGATCGTCTTGTTGGAAATCCGGGTCGCGTCCCGCGCCAGTTTCAGGCTGTCGCCCGTGAAGTCGGCGATGTCCTGTATGTCGCCGTCGATGTAATAGTGGGCGAGGATCGCGGCATCGTGCTGCGCCTTGAGGCGGTCGATTTCGTCCATCAGATCGAGCGGGTCTTCGTCGCGTGCTCCGGTCCCGTTGTGCAACAGGGATCCGCCCGACGGCAGGATTTCGAGGGCCATGTCCTCACTCTCTTTCTCGTCTCGATGGTCTCAATGTCGCGGACGCATCCGCTTGTTATCCGGCGCGTTCCGGTTCGGCGGGAATAACGTCGTCCCAAATCGAATTGATCACCACATTTCCCGGTGACCGGATCGATTTTCGGAAGAGTATACGCCCGCGCGACGCGATCCCCACCATTCACGAAAAAAACCGGCCTCTCCGCAGGGGAAAGGCCGGTTCGTCGTCTTCAATCGCGAGGCTCCGGATCGTGTGGAACCGCAAGCTCGCGTGATTCGTTCCGAATCTCAGTCGCGACGGCGCCCGTAGCCTCCGCCACCCCGGCCGCCGCGGTCTCCACCACGGTCGCCGCCCCGATCACCACCACGATCGCTCCGCTCGGGGCGATCCCCTTCTTCGCGGGGCGGGGCTGGCTCGCCGCCATCGGTCTGACCGTTCTCGATCATGACCGCCTTGCGGGAGAGCTTGACCCGGTTCTGGTCGTCGACCGCGATCACCTTGACCGTGACCTTGTCCCCTTCGCGAACGATGTCGAGGACCGACTTGACGTAACCGTCCGACAGTTCGCTGATGTGGCAGAGGCCGTCCTTGCCCGGTGCGATCTCGATGAAGGCTCCGAAGTCCTTGATCGAGCTGACCGTGCCGGTGTAGATCTTGCCGACCTTGATCTCCTCGGCCATCGCCTCGACGCGGCTGAGGCAGTCGTCGACCCCTTCCTTGTTCATCCCGGAGATGACCACGACCCCTTCGTCGTTGACGTCGATGGTCGTCTTCGTCTCTTCCTGGATGGCGCGGATCGTCTTGCCCCCCGGACCGATGAGCAACCCGATCTTGGCGGGATCGATCTTCGTACGGACGAGTTTCGGGGCGTGCTCGGAGATTTCCGCGCGGGGACGACGGAGCGATCCGAGCATCGTCTTGAGCAGGTCGCGACGGGCGTCGCGGGCCTGGTCCAACGTCTCGCGGATGATCCGTTCGTCGATCCCGTCGATTTTCAGGTCGAGCTGGATCCCCGTGACCCCCTTTTGGGTCCCGGCGACCTTGAAGTCCATGTCGCCGTAGTGGTCCTCGTCGCCGATGATGTCGGTGAGGAGAACGAAGCGGTCCGGTTCCTTGATGAGACCGATCGAGATACCGGCCACCGGTTGGCTGATCGGCACCCCGGCGTCCATCAGGCCCAAGGTTCCGCTGCACACGCTGGCCATCGAACTCGAGCCGTTCGACTCGGTGATGTCCGAAATGACCCGCATGGTGTAGGGGAACTTTTCGGCGTCAGGAATGACGGCGGCGAGCGACCGCTCGGCCAACGCCCCGTGACCCATTTCGCGACGACCCGGACCACGGATCGGCTTGCACTCGCCCACCGAGTAGGGGGGGAAGTTGTAGTCGAGCATGAACCGCTTCGTCGTCTCTTCGAACAATCCGTCAACCCGTTGTTCGTCGCGAACCGTGCCAAGCACGACCGAGCACAGCGATTGCGTTTCACCGCGGGTGAACAGCGACGAGCCGTGAACGCGCGGCAAGACCGCCACATCGCACGACACGGCGCGGAGGTCGGTCAGGCCGCGACCGTCGGCACGGCGACCGTCGAGAGCCAGGTCCCGCACGACGCGCGAGGTCAATTGCGAGAATGCCTCGGCGAACTGGGCCTTCGTCCGGCCATCGGCCGTCGTGTCGGCACCGTTCGGGAAGTACTTTTCCTTGAGCTGATCCTTCAACTTCGAGACCGCTTCGGCACGTTCCTGCTTGCCGACGGTCGCCTTGGCGTCCCGCATGGCCTGGTAGGCTTCCGCCTTGAGGATGGCGTGGAACGGGTTGTCGGGGGTCGGAATGACCGGCTTCGGCGGGGTTCCCACCTTGCGGGTCAATTCGTCCTGCAAATCGCACAATTCGACGATCGCCGCGTGTCCGAACATGAGGGCGTCCCCCATGCGGTCTTCCGGCAATTGCTTCGCGAAGCCTTCGATCATCAGGATCGACTTCTTCGTCCCGGCCACGACGAGGTCCAATTCGCTGACGGCGATTTGGGCCTGGGTCGGCATCAGCACGAATTGGTCGTCGATCAGCCCGACCCGAACCGCCGCAAGCGGACCCTGGAACGGAATCGTGGCGGCCAGGGAGAGGGCCGCGCTGGCCCCCACGATGGAGAGCACGTCCGGATCGTTGTCTTTGTCGCAAGACATGACGTTCGCCATGACTTGCACTTCTTGTCGGTAATGCTCGGGAAACAGCGGGCGGATCGGACGGTCCGTCAACCGACTGGTGAGCACTTCCTTGAGGGTCGGGCGACCCTCTCGTTTGAGGAATCCACCGGGAAACTTCCCGGCCGCGGCCATACGCTCGCGGTAATCGCAGGTGAGGGGGAAGAAGTCGATCCCTTCCCGGCCCGGCCCGTTTTGGGCGGCGACCAACACCACCGTCTCGCCATACTGCACCAGCACCGCCCCTGCGGCCTGTTTGGCGATCTCGCCCGTCGTCAACGAAAACTTCCGCCCGCCGATTTCACGTTCAACCGTGACTTTCACTAGTTCACCCGCACCTTAAAGAAAGTTCTCACCACACGCGGTCCTCCAAAAACTTGCGGAGTGTGCCATCGTTCGGCGGATTGGCCGTCCGAACAAATCCTCAACCCCGGCCCACAATCGGGTACGAACACACCCCCAGCGCCTCGGACGCGCCGGACGCCCCGTTCCCACTTCGCCACAAGGCCGACCACAGCGCCCGCCTCGAATCGCCTTCCCACTGAGGAAACGATCGGGGATCGGGCCATAGGCCGGCCGACGAAGGCAAATTGTGGAAACCGGGCGCCAAAGCTCCTACGCGCACACGGGATGACGGACCGCCGAGCTCCTGTCCGCTACTTGCGGATCTGCAGGCGCCCGATCAACGTCACATACCCCTGCGGATCATGCCGGCGCAGATAGTCGAGCAGCCGACGACGGCGGCTCACCAACATCAACAGCCCGCGACGGCTTGCGTGATCCTTTTTGTGGCGACTCATGTGCTCGGTCAGTTCATTGATCCGAGACGTGAGCATCGCCACCTGGACTTCGGGCGAACCAGTGTCCGCCTCACCACGCTGGAAGTCCTTGATGATGACAGACTTGCGATCACTCGACAGTGGCATTTTCAGTCTCCGTGCGAAAAAGTTGACATCCGTGTGCGACCACCGGAAACCGCAGTCCGCACAGGTCGTTCAGAATTTTCGACCATTCCGACAACTCGGGCCGCCCAGCCACTCCGGGACCCCGCCATTCGCCACCGCAACGCCACCCCAATGGTGAAAACGCGGAACGGGACGAAACGGGACCGTCCGAAATCTCGGAGACCCACTCAAACCGGACACCCATCAAGGCGTCGCTGCCCGCACTTCCGCCCCGGCCAACACCCGTCGGCCCTCTCCACCGTTTGCACAACGGGGAGCCCCGCCGCCCTGCGGCACGGGTCTTCAGCGATCATTCGGTCAACTTTCCCAATGGTTCCGCCCCACACTGTAACAGCCTCGCATCAAGATGCAACGCCAACGGGTGCGATGGCGTCGGGATTGACGTGGAAACGCCCGATCCGAACCTCGGCGGCCTCCCGCCTCGCAGGGCCGGGAGAACTCGCCCCCGGCAAGGGACTCAACCCGTGGAAGACGTCGATCGGAAGACATCCAGCTTGGTACGACGGACTTCCAGTCCGTCGATTTCGCAGCCGTGCGGGCGACGGACTGGAAGTCCGTCGTACAGGTCGCGGGCCGAACCCCCACTCGCCGTCTCGAGATTCATCCTCTCGGCCTTGGAAAAGTCGACGGTTTTGGGGCGCAAAACGCATGGGAACTCGGTAATGTTTGCAAACCGATTCGTTGAAACGATCGGTTTTGGTCCGCGAGCACGTCCGGGCGGGTGTCCGCCAGTCTCTGCGGGCGACGCCGACGGGATAATCCGAGGAGGGACTTCATGAAGCGGTTGGTTTGGGCGATGCTCTCGGTGTTCGTTGTGGCTGCGGTTTTGCCGACGGTGTACGCCGTCGCTGCTCCGAAGTACACGATCAAGGAAGCGATGAAGCTGCACAAGGACAAGCTCCACGAGAAGTTCCAAAAGGGGACCGCCACCAAGGAAGAAACGGCGACGCTGTTGGAAGCCTACGAATCCATGGCCGCCCAAAAGCCGCCGAAGGGTGACGAGGCCGAGTGGAAGAAGAAGTGCGAAGCGCTGGTCAAGGCTGTCAAGGATGGCGACAAGGACGCCTTCAAGACCGCCGTGGGTTGTGGCGGCTGCCACAGCGGCTTCAAGCCGTGACATGACTCCGCCCCGCCGTACTCGCGGGGCTGGACGATGCTGATTTCTTGCTGTGAATTTCTGCGGGCACGTCTTCGTCTTTGGGCGGAGACGTGCCCGATTTCGCTCACCGTGTCCTCTTTGCCATGTCTTCTCCCAGGTTCATCGTGATCACGGGCGTCACGCGCGGGTTGGGTCGCGCGTTGTTCGACCGTTTCGACGAGGCCGGACACATCGTGGCCGGTTGCGGACGCGGGGGCGGTGTCATCAAGGAACTGTCCAAACGGAGCGAGGCTCGACACTCATTCGCGGTGGTGGACACCGGCGAAGATTCCGCCGTCCGCGACTGGGCGCAGGGTGTGATCGAGCGACACGGGCCGCCCGATCTGCTGCTCAACAACGCCGCTGTCATCAACCGCAACGCTCCGTTGCACAAGATTTCCGCCGCCGAGTTCGACGCGTTGTTTCGGGTCAACGTGTCCGGCGTGGCCAACGTGCTACGGCATTTTCTGCCGGCGATGATTGCGAGAAAGCGAGGGGTGATCGTCAACCTCAGCAGTGGTTGGGGACGCTCCACCTCGCGGGAAGTCGCCCCGTATTGTGCGTCGAAATGGGCGATTGAAGGTTTGTCACAAGCGGTGGCGCAGGAACTTCCCGACGGCATGGCGTGCCTCGCGGTCAACCCAGGCATTATCAATACCGACATGTTGCGATCGTGCTTCGCGGAGGGGGCCGCAAACTATCCCGACGCGGAGGCGTGGAGCCGCACCGCCGCGCCGTGGTATCTTCGGCTGGGAGCGGCGGACAACGGCCGTTCGCGCACGGTGGGAGATCGGTGAAGAGATCGCGGCGCGAAGTGGCCGCCGCGCGGATCGTTTTGGCCGGGAGTTGCAACATGTCGGTGTCAGAACACCTCGACGGTTCGGTCGCTCCCGCGACCAACCCAACCCCCACCACGCGGCGGTTCTCTGACGGCGGCGAGATCGCGGATGCTCCGCCGAACGGCCGAATTCCCTGGGGAATGCTCGTCGGGTTGCCGATGGCCTTGATAGGTATGGTGTTCGCTCCGCTGGTGGCTTCGCTCGTCGAAGGGATGTTGTTCAAAACACGACGGGTCGAGGAATTCTTCGAGCACGTCGGATTGCATGACGCGCTATCAGCGATTTACTCCCCGGTGGCGATGTGGTTTTTCTCGCTGACGGGGATGCGGCCTTGACGACGCGGCCTTGACGAGGCCATCGAGAGGACGCGCGATCGAGACCGATGGATGGACATGGCCTTTGATTTCCGCGGTGCGCCGCGAGGCGTTGGATTCCGAGAGCATGGCCATCCTTGAGACATTGCCCGCGTTGGGTTTCGGCGCGTTCAAGATCGGTCGCAACCAGAAGATCAAGTACCCGTCGGCGTACGACCTGCCCGATGAGGCGCGGGCATCCGAGATCCTCCATGGTGTGCTCGACCTCGGCATCACCCTGATCGATACGGCCCCGGCCTACGGAATCAGCGAGGAGCGGATCGGGCGCCATCTCGCCTCGCGTCGGCGCGAGTTTCTGCTGTCGACCAAGGTGGGTGAGTGGTTCGAGAACGGAGAGTCGACGTACCGGTTCGATGAAGCGTCGATCCGCGCGAGTGTCGAACGGAGCCTCGTGCGGTTGCGCACTGACGCCGTCGACTGCCTGTTCGCGCATGTTCCGGCCAACGATGTCGAAGTGCTGCGGGACACGCCGCTGGTCGAGGAACTGGTGATGATTCGCCAACGTGGCCAGGCTCGCGCGATTGGCTTCTCAGGGAAAACGCCCGAGGGGGCGCTGAGAGCGTTGGAGTGGGCCGACGCATTGATGATCGAGTACCACGCGCGCGATGTGTCACACGCCCAGGTGATCGCGACGGCGGCGGCACGAGGTATTCCTGTGCTGGTGAAAAAGGGTTTGGGGGCGGGACACCTCTCCCCCGCCGAGGCCATTCCGTTCGTGCTGGGTACGCCAGGGGTGTCGTCATTGGTCGTGGGGGGGTTGTCGCTGGACCACCTGCGCGACAACCTGCGGATCGCCCGCGACTGTCAGCCGCACCGCTGATCGACCCCGATCGACTGTCCCCGATTTCTCCGAAATCGGTGCGAGAACCATCCAATGACCAAGCTTCTTTCGGTTCGCCGAGCGACGATCCCCTTGGGGGCGCGGTTCGTGTTCGCCCCTGAGGTCCGCTAACCGCACGCCCCTCCGATTTCGGAGAAATCGGGGACACTCGCGACCCTATGCCACTCATCCGCGCCAAAATAGAATTCGAGGGCAATATCCCATCACTCCATCGCTGTTCGGACCTCCCATGCTGCACGTCGCCAAACTCGATCACGCCGGCCTCACCCGTCTCGCCCTTGTCGAGGAGGCCGGCTATCGGGTGCTGACATCCACGCCCGCTTGCCGCAATTTGACGGACCTGCTGCACGCGGATAATCCGGAGGAAATGGCCCGCGCGCTGGCCCATAAGCAACCGGTGTTGCCCAAGTCGGAAGCGCGGCTGCTGGCTCCCCTCGACGATCAGGAAGTGTGGGCGGCGGGTGTGACGTACAAGCGAAGCCAGGTGGCCCGAATGGAGGAGTCGGAGACCGGCGCTTCGCATTACGACCGCGTCTACACCGCTCCCCGTCCGGAACTGTTTTTCAAGGCCACTCCCCACCGGGTTGTCGGCCCCGGTGCCCCGGTCCGAATCCGGACCGACACGAAATGGTCGGTCCCCGAACCGGAACTCACCCTGGTGGTGACGAGCGATCGACGGCACGTCGGCTACACCGTCGGCAACGACATGAGCGCTCGCGACATTGAGGGCGAAAATCCCCTCTATCTGCCGCAAGCGAAAGTCTACAACCATTGCTGCGGGCTGGGGCCGTGGTTGCTGCTCACATCGGAACCGCTCGACCGCCTCGGCACGAAGATTTCGCTGGAAATCCATCGCGGCGGCAAATCAGTGTTTCGTGGTGAGACCAACGTCGACCAGATGGCGCGGTCCCTTTCCGAACTGATCGATTGGCTGTTCAAGGAGAACAGCTTCCCCACCGGCGCGTACCTGCTTACCGGGACGGGGGTCGTTCCCCCCAACGATTTCACCCTCGCGCCGGGAGACGACGTGGCGATCGACATCACGGGGATCGGGACGTTGCGGAATCCGGTCGTGCAGGGTTGAGGTGCCGCGTTGGACGCGGGAGATGTCGGTTGTTGGCTGTCGGTTGTTGCCGCTCGCAGGCTGATTGTCATGCCCGTTCCGTCCAACGCCGTCTCGCCCGAGGTGCTCGACACGCTGCGTGCCGCGGAACTCGATGTCGAGACGTTGACCCGCCGCGTCGACGGGGTGTTGGCCGAAGACTTGGCGTGGTTCCCAGTGCGGCACCATTCGCCGAACGTCGCCCGGCATTTGGCACGTTTTTTGGACGAACGACGGCCCAAAGTCGTGTTCATCGAGGGGCCGAGCGAAGCCCAGGCGATGATCGAGTTTTTGCTCGATGCGAAGACCCGCCCTCCCGTCGCGATCTACTCAAGCTTCCGGTCCGACGCGGCATCCGCCGAGGGAGAAGCCGACCCGGAGGGCTCCGACCCGGCAAGTTCCGAGGCGGGGGGTTCCGAGGCGACCAACCGGTTGTGGCGTCGTTCCGCCTGGTATCCGATCGTCGCCTATTCGCCCGAGTACGTCGCGATGCGAGCGGCTAAGGCGCTTGGGGCTGAGACGGTCTTCATCGACCTTCCGCATTTCGCACTGCCCGAGGTGGATCCCGCGATTCCGTCGCCCCCGCAGCATCGTCCCGGAAACGCGCGTGCAGGTCGCTTGCTGGACCTGGACGAACTGGCCGAGCGCAGTGATTTCCATGCCAGCCTCGCCCGCGCCGGTGGTTATCGGTCCTGGCAAGAGGCGTGGGACGCCTTGTTCGAAACGCGCGGGAGCGACCGCTCAACAGGCTCTTTCCGTCGCGATGTCGCGGTGTTCTGCGCCGCGGTCCGGGCCACCACACCGGTCGCGCAAATGGAGACGGACGGCACATTGGCACGCGAGCGCTTCATGTGGCGGACGATTCGCGAAACGCTCGCCCGCAAGCGACTGTCTCCGTGCGACGCGGTCGTCGTGTGTGGTGGATTCCACATTTTTCTGGACCGGAACGATCCACAACCGCCGCCCGAGATTCCCGAGGGCACGACCACCGTCACAGTTGCGCCATACTCGTACTTCCGCATCTCGGAGCTGTCCGGCTACGGGGCCGGGAACCGCGCGCCCCGGTTCTATGAAATGTGTTTCGACGGCGATGCCGGTGGCGCTTCACGCGAAGCGGTCATGGTGGAGTACGTCGTCGATGTGCTTCACGAGGCGCGCAAACGGGGTGAACCGCTCTCTCCCGCCGACGCCATCGGCACGACACAGCATGCCTTGATGCTCGCGCGGTTGCGGGGGCGCACGGAACCGATCCTCGACGACATTCTCGACGCACTGGTCTCGTGTTGTTGCAAGGGGAATCCGGAGACCGACGCGGCGCGGTTGTTCGAGGCGGTGGACGAGGTCAACATCGGCACGCGTTTGGGACGCGTCACCGACCGGATCGGTCAGCTGCCGATTTTGAACGACTTTCACGAGCAGCTCGACCGGCTGGGCCTCGACGAAGTGGCCGCCCGCGAGCGGGTGGTGACGCACACTCTCGACAAGCGCCAACCGTTCGACCTCGCCCGATCCTCTTTTCTGCATCGGCTGATATTCCTCGGCATTGAAATCGGCTCGGTTCAGCGGGAAACGGCCGCACTGGGGCAATCGATTTTCCGGGAGCATTGGCGTTTGAAGTGGAGTCCGAAGATCGAGGCCGCGCTCATCGAACGCAACCTGCTGGGGGACACCGTCGAGACGGCGGCAACCACGCTGTTGCGTGAAACCCTGGGAACCAGCGCGCGAGAGGCGGGACCGGCCTGTCGGCAGTTGTTGCAGGCGGTCGACATGGACCTGCCGCAACTGGTGGCGGACGCCGAGCGGATGACAGGCCACGCGATCGAGCAGGACGACCGCTTCGGCTCGTTGGCGGACGCGTTCACCTCGTTGCTCACCCTGGAACGACACGCGGCGGTCCGCGGGCTGGAGCCCGAACGCCTGGCCGATTTGTTGGTGCGATGTTTCGGGCGGGCTTGCCTGTCGATTCCAGACGCCGCCAATGTCGTGGCGGACGAATGGGAGGGAGTGGTCCAAGGTCTGTCGGCGCTTGCCGAACCGGTGGTGCAGCGGCGGGACCTCGATGGCGAAGTGTTCGCGACGCACGTCGAACGGGGGGCGGCTGTCTCCAACGTTCCCTATCTGCGAGGGGCGTTGCTGGGGGTGCTTGCCGAAATCCGGCGGCGTCCGGCGGAGTCGCTCGCGGCGGAACTCTCTGCCTACGCACGGGGGGGAGTCGAACGGCAATTGGTCGCCGGGGACTTTTTGGCCGGTGTGCTCCGCGTTTCCCGAACGGCGGTGCTCTTGGGTGCCAAGTCCCTCGCGGAGGCGGTCGACGAATTGCTGGCGGGGGTGGACGACGACACGTTTCTCTGTCTGGTTCCGCGCCTCCGGGCCGCGTTCGAGTCGCTCCACGACCGACAACGGGACGTGTTCGCGCGGCATGTCGCCGACATGTACGGCCTGGGAGAACGCGAATCCGTACGCGTATTGTCGACGAGCGTTGGGGCGGCGCGACTGCTCGCCGAACTCGACGCTCGGGCGGCGGCGATCCTGTCCGAGTGGTTGGTCGAGGAGGCGGCGATATGAACGGTCCCTCGCGCGCGGAACAACGCGTCCTCACCCGTTGGCGACTCGTGTTGGGCCAGTCGGCCGAAGCTCGGGGAATTTGCCTCGGCCCGCAAGACGCCGACGCCGCGCGGATCGAGGCGTTGGTGGGGTATCTCTTCGGAGAGACCTCCGCCAACGGATCCGGAAGGTCCGAAGGGCGCGAGGGGGGAACCGGCCCCGGCCACGCCATGAACGTGCCGCGTTGGGTGGACGAGGTGGCCCAACTGTTCCCGCGCGAAGCGAAAGAGGTGATGGAGCGGGAGCTGATCAACCGCCGCGGACTTCGCGAACTCATGGAGAAGCCCGAGATCCTCGAGCGGATCGAGCCGAATCGGGAGTTGGTGAAAACCCTGCTGACACACCGCGATCTGATGAACGAAAAGACGCGGGCCTTGGCCCGCAAGATCATCGACCGGGTCGTCCAGGAGTTGAAGCAAAAACTCAAGCTGCAGGTGGAGCCCGCCATCACGGGGGCGATCCGCCGTGACAAACACTCCCCGCGCCGCGTGGCCCGCAATCTGGACTTGAAACGCACGCTGCGACGGAACCTGCACAACTTCGACGCGGAGTCGGGAAAACTGCTCGTCGACCGCCTGTACTTCCACGCGGCCGAACGGAAGAGCCGCCCCTGGCATGTCATCGTGGCCGTGGACCAATCCGGTTCGATGCTCGATTCGGCCATCTTTTCGGCCGTGATGGCGTCGATTTTCGCCGAACTCCCCTCCGTCCGCACGAGCCTGTTTCTGTTCGACACCGACATCGCCGATCTTACCGACCAGGTCGGTCAACCGGTCGACGTGCTGCTCTCGCTCCAACTGGGGGGCGGGACCGACATCACCCGCGCTCTGCAGTACGCCTATCAACTCACCCGCCAACCGGCCCGGACGATCGTGGTGCTGATCACCGACTTCTACGAGGGACGCGCCGAACGGGACCTGGTCCAACAGGTGAAGGAGATGGCCCAGGCGGGCTTGCGGATGATCGGCTTGGGAGCGCTGGGGTACGACGCACGTCCCGAATACAACAAGACGACCGCCGCGAAGTGCCGCAAGGCGGGCATGGATATTCTGTCGTGCACTCCCGAGAAACTGGCGGAGTCGATGGCCCACATCATTCGTGGGTGAATCACGCTGTTTCAATGGAGTGGGCGGCGACCACCGATTCCCCCGCCAGCCAGCCGGTGCTGAACGCCGCCTGAAAATTGAAACCGCCGATCGGGCCGTCGAGATCGAGGATTTCTCCCGCAAAATACAGGCCCGGCGCGAGGCGGCTTTCCATCGTGCGGGAATCGACTTCGCCCAGCGCCACTCCCCCGGCGGTGACTTCCGCCTTCTCGTACCCCAGCGTTCCCGTGGGAGCCAACACCGTCCCGCGCACAAGGTCGGCCAAAGCGCGGCGATCGCGCAGAGGCAATTCGGCCAATCGTCGTGCGGGGTCGATCCCCGCGAGGCGGAGCAGCGTCTCCGCCAGGCGGTGCGGCAGCCATGTCTGCAACACGCCGGCCGGTCCCCTGCGGCCACTCTCACGCGCGGCCGCTTCAAACGCGCGCAGGATGTCGTCGAAGGGTGTGTCCGGCGCGAAGTCGCACACGATCCGTTGGTCGCCCGGCCTTGCGGCTTGGCTGATGGCGCGGCTGACGTTGAGGACAGCCGGGCCGGACAATCCCCGGTGCGTGAACAGGAACGATCCCCGCCACGAGGGGAGTTGCTCGCGCGAGCGGCGGGATCGGGTGGGTGTTGACGCCCCCGGTTTTGCACCGACGGGTTGCGACACGTCCGTCTCCGCCGGGGAGGCGGTCACGCGTACGTCGGGGAGCGTCAGGCCGCTGAGTTCCCCCACCCACGCCTCGGCGACGGTGACGGGCACCAGCGCGGGGACGCGCCGCACGAGCGTGTGCCCGCACGCTTCGGCCCAGGCGTACCCGTCCCCCGTCGTGCCACAACCGGGATAGCTCAGCCCACCGGTGGTGAGGATCACATTGGCCGCACGGAACACATCCCCTTCGACGGCCACCTCCCAGCGTGCCCGCGGTTCCAGCGGGTCGGCGGATCGACGCACATCGCGCACGGGGCATGCCAAACGGAGCACGGCCCCCGAACGTTTCACGCGGCGCAGAAACGCCTGCTGGATGTCGAGCGCCCGGTCGCTGGCGGGAAAGATTTTCCCGGTCTCCTCCCGTTTGGTGGCGACCCCCTCCGCTTCGACCAAGGCGACGAGGTCCGCCGGGCCGAGCCGCGCCAGCGCCGAATGCAGGAACGGCCCCTGCCTGCCAAACGCGGCGACGATTCCCTGGGCGTCGGTCGCGTGCGTGAGGTTGCAGCGCGTCCCCCCCGACATGAGGATCTTCACGCCCGGCTTGGTGTTCTTTTCCAGCAGCAGCACGCGCAACCCGCGTTCGGCAACCCGCGCCGCCGCCAGCATTCCCGCCGGCCCCGCCCCAATCACCACCGCGTCCCACACATCCGCTCCGCCCGACATGGGTGAGCATGCCGGAACTTCTGGCGACGCCGAATCGAAGGACTGCATGGAATTCCGGCTCAATTTCGCGTCGCGGAGTCATTTCGTCGCGTAGGTCAGGCTGTGCCTGACGCATCTCGGCGAGCGTCGCCAAACGTCGTCAGGCCCCGCCCGACCTACTCTCCAAGACCGTCATTCTCGCCAAATCGCGACCGCCGTGCCATACGGTCGAAATGGTCCGGCGGAAAGACGTCCCGGCCGTCGCGATGCGGCGCCGACCGGAATCCTCGACGGGCCGGTGCGATAGCCCGCATTTGTTCGAGCAGTTCGTGCGGATTCGGGTGAAAGGGGGCAAGGCTCTACCGCTGTTCGAGATGTTACCGGCGTCGGTCGAGAATCGTGGGTGCCATGCTTGCACCGGTTTAGGGGGCAAGCATGCGAACTTCTAAAAGTGATCAGGCCGCGAATTCCTTCCGAGTCTTTTGCGACTCGAAGGGCCTATGTGCTCGCGCATGTTTGAGCAATAATGGCGGTGCCATAGTGGCACCTAGGGCAGTACGTCAAGGGCCGTTACCGCTCACGGAGACGGTGGTAAAACCGAAGCGCCCCTTTCTATTGTTGAAATGCTACATCAAGAAGTGTGTGTCCCGCCGTGGTTAGCCCCTTAGTGGATGATAAATAGTGGCCGACAAACTGAATCAGCACTTCATTCCTCAATACGCACTACGGCACTTTTCGAGTCGTTGTAGGAATATCTCACTGCTGCTTCTTCGGTCTCTAACGCCTGTGAGCAACGCCTCTATCAAGGGGCAGTGTGCGCGGCACCGATTCTACGGAGATCAAAAGGTCGAGCACACCCTTTCGCAATATGAGGAAACTCATGCTGCTGCGATTCGTCGTCTCTTGATCCAGGCAGAACAGCAATCACAGATCGACGCCGAAGACGTTTGCACTTTACGGCAGGCAATACTCCTACAGAGGTTTCGCACGCCGCGTCATATCGAGATGTTTTCCGCCATGCGCGACGACCTTATGAAATTCGTGTTCTCCGAGGCTTTTTGCGAGTCTATTGACGAAAAGCGGCTAAGGGCTTATGCAAAAAGCAAGGCCAAAGCCAATAAGGTTCGTTTTCCGGGCGGCGCCCAAGCAATCGCCACCAATTCTCTCAACTACGCCATTCAGTATTCACCGCTGTTGGGGGGCATGGAATTGTACATCTTGGTGAACAAGACGGATTCTCCGTTTCTCATGGGAGATGCACCAGCGGTCGCGTACAATCGTTTCGCTCTTCGCTTTGCGAACAGGGGCGTTCTGGGTGTCAATAGCCGCGGCCTCATGCTGTTTCTTCCGGTTACAAGCGCAGTACAAATGGCTCTTGTTGATCCAAATGTTTACTCGCTTAAATGCGAAACATCGCCGTTCGTCCACATCACAAACATCCGCGACATTCGTGCGTTAAACTGCCTTCAATTGTGTTCGGCCACTAATTGCATTTACTGTCACGATGCCGGTGAGTTAGACGAAGCGGTCAGGTTCGTCGCGTCATTCACTCACCTTTTGTGCAACGATTGCGGAGTTTCCCGAGTTTCTGCGGCATCGAAGTGGCTCATTGACGGAAAGCCGCGGCCAGGCCAAGCATTGCATTCCTTTGAGAGGCAGGTCCCATTTTCCCTTAGCCTGGAATGCTTAAGGTACAAGGAAGCTCTCTCGGAGAGCGTTGTCATTGGTGGTCGCCACCCAAAATCGTCCAACCTGTTTCGGCAGTGCGACGCCACGCCTGGCCCTTTTCCGGAGTCTGAATTTCCGATTGATATTGAAATAGAATAGGATCGGCGATCTCTGGTGTGGTAATATCTTGTTGGTGTGATGGCGTGCGGATAATGGCAAGGTGCGACCAGAGGGAACCTCCGGAACGAATTCGCTTATGCAATGCTTAGTGACGCTCACGCGAGCGAATTCTTGATTCTATCCCAACCCGTTTCGACGGTAGAACAACTCCCCTTGCTGGGAACGCGAGCACACTCCGGGGTCGCCGGATTGTCGTCACCGGGTGCTTATTATTGTTACGCAAGCGGGGCGGCGGAATGCGTTATCTGGCCGGCCCTCACCCCAGTTTCTTCAACAAGCTCACGCGCCCCGTCCCCACCCATTCCGCGACAAAAACACTCCCGTCCGCCGCGAAGCAGGCGTCGTGGGGATGGACGAATTTCCCGTCGACCCATTTCGAGCGGTCGCCGCGAATCTGACCGCCGTCCTTCCCCTTGATCCGCTCAATGTCGTCTCCCAGCCGAGCGACGACCTGATTCTTCTCGTCGAGCAGCGTCACGCGGGCGTGCAGCTCGGGGACGACCATCAGGTTCTTGTACGTCTCGCAGTTCGCGGGGAGGCCGAAGCCGGGGAGCGTTTCGACGTATTCGCCGCTCATCGTGAAGTATTGCAGCGTCCCGTGCGCGCGGTCGCAGACGACGATTTGCGGCGTGCGGCCTTCGCGGCGGTCGATCCACAGGCCGTGTGGCGTGTTGAACGTTCCCTTGCCCTCACCCGCGCCGCCAAAGCACGACCGCCACTTTCCGTCTTTGTCGTAGTTGTGAATCGTGAACGAGCCGTAGCCGTCCGCCAGCAGGAATCCGCCGTCGTCGAGGAACGCGAAGTTCGTCGGCATGAAGCGGTCGCGGCCCCACTGCTTGGTGGGCTTCGTGTCCTCTTCGGGGGCGTACTTGCCCGACTCGACGGGGGCGAACTTCCGCCAGACCGTCTCCCCCTTGAGCGTCAGCTTCGCGAACGACTTCACCTGCTGATACGCGCAGACATAGAGGAACTCCTCGCTCCCCTCCTTGCGAATCTCGACGCCGTGGCCGCCCCCTTGGAACTCCGCCCCGAACGAGCGGATGTACTTCCCCTCGGGATCGAACACGAAGATCGACGGATGGTCCTTGAGGTCCTCGCGACCTTCGTGGATGACGTACAGGTTGCCCGCCGAATCGACCGCCACGTTGTGCGTCGTCTGCCAGGTGAACTTGTCGGGAAGCTGCGGCCAGTCGTGACGGACTTCGTAGCGGTAGTCCCCCTCGCCGACGATGAGGGCCTTCTCGGTCTTGGCGGCGGTGATGACCGCGGGAGCCCCCGCCAACACCGCGCCGCCGACGGCGGCCGACTTGAGGAACGAACGACGATTGGGGCGCGAGGCGTGCAACGACATGGCTGCGGTTCCGAGGCGGGGCGAGCGGGCCAAAACGGGGCGGACAGACGTGGGCGGGTGTCGAGCGGCGCGGCGAAACACCACACAATCGCCGACACCGGGCGCGACCCGACCGCTCCGCAAAGATTAGCAGACGCCAATTCGTCGCACAGCGCGGGGAGCCCCCGAAAACCCGCGCGGCGACGCGGTCAGGCCGCCCGAGCCGGGAGGGCGGTTTCCCACGCCCGAGTCCGCACCCGTATTCCGAATGGCGAACGAGCCACGGCGGCGCAGTCCCTCAACGCGGCGGATTCGTGTTGGCGGGAGGAGGGGGATCGTCGTCGATCCCTTCGGTGCCGCGTTTGAATTCCAGGATGCTGCGTCCCACGGAACGGGCGATGTCGGGGATGCGTTTCCCGAACAGCAAGGTGACCACCAACAGCACGACCACCAATTCCCAAGGTCCCACGCCAAACATGTTCGCCTCGCTCCCAGCTGCGTCACCGGCTCCGCGTCGCCGAAACCGCCATTCAACTCGCCGCCGCCCGATTCGCGAACATCCGACGATCCCGACGCCGCTCCCCTCGCGAAAAGCGGTCCAACCCTCATCTTGACGACTCGGCGGCGGCAAGCCAACTCGCAGCCCGCGCGATCAGGGCCTTCGCTTTTTTCGGCGCGTAACGTGCAGGGGAGTTGTGGTGGAGTTTGACGGAGCTGTGTTCACGTTCACGGAGGGGGAGTTATGTCGACGGCCTGCGCGGGGAACTTGCTTGCCAGAT
>JBIKMW010000160.1:0-11059 GCA_044359065.1 Planctomycetales bacterium
GGCCGCGCGTCCCGCGGCCGATGAACGTTGGTCTCTCTTTGTTTTTCGCAGGTTCAAAATGTTCTTGAGTCGCACATCACGCCGGGTTTTGTTGAGGGTTGCGTTCCTTTCGTCTCTCACAATGGCCGGCTGTGGCGCATCCGGCGGCTTGAACGTGGAGACGGGAACCGTTTCCGGCAAAGTGAGTCTGGCGGGGCAGCCACTTGGGACCGGGACCATCGTGTTCTTCGCCGAAAACAACGGCGAAACCGCGATTGGCCCTCTCGCTTCGGACGGCACCTACACGCTGAAGTACGGAACGGGCTTCAGCGTTCCCGCCGGCGACTATCGGGTGGCCATCAATGAAGGCCCTCCCCCGGGCGCCCCGATCCCGTCTCCCGAGGACATCATGAAGGCCCCCCCTGCGGCCGCGAACACGTCCAAGATTCCCGCCAAGTACCGCGATGCGAAGACGAGCGGCCTCATCGCGGTCGTCAAGCCGGGCAGCAATTCGGGAGTCGACTTCGACCTGAAGTGACGCGATCCGAAGATGGCCATCAGTTTATGGGCGAAGCGCCGGAAGGCGCTTCGCCTTTTGTATTGAGGCGCCGTCGTTCTCCGGCAGCCAGTTCCTGTGCCGCAGCGTCGTGCGCGTCCGCTTCGGCAACGCGCCCCGTCTGTCGCAAGAGCCGCGCGAGGCGGTGGCGCGGCTCGGGCACACGGGGGAACTTGTCGATCGCGGTTCGCAACACCCGTTCGGCCTCCTCGACCCGGCCCGTCTCCTGCAGCAACCTCCCCAACAGACACGCGTTTCGCGGATTGTCCGTGGCCTCCTTGTGTGCTTCGCGGGCTTCGGCCAAGGCGTCGCCCAGTCGGCCGTCGGCCCGGTCGAGCACCGCCAAGGCATAACTCAGCGCGGCGGGGCGCGGTCGCACGGCGCGCGCCCGTTCCGCAGGCTCGCGGGCCAAGTCCAGTTGTCCCGTCTCCACCAGGAGCGGCAGACCGCGAGTCGCGGCGGCCCGCCATTGCTTCTCGGGCAACGGGGGGTGCAGGGCGGACAGAGCCGTCCCGAAGGCGGTGGCCGATGCGGCGAACCGGCCTTGCCGCCACCTCGACTCGGCGACGGCCAACCACGCCGGCCCGTCGTCGGCGGTCGACAGTTCCAGAAGCTCACGCTCCCATGCCTCCTCTCCCGGTTCGGCATACCGACCTGCGGGAGGGGGGGGCGCGTTCAACGCGGCAACGAGCCAATCCCGTCGAACGACTTCGGGTCGATCGGCCGCTTCGAGCGCCAACCACGCCAGCCGGTTGTCCCGTCCCACAGCCGCTTCCGCCAGCGACAGCAAATCCGCACTTGGCGTAGACTGAGGATTCTTGACACGTGCCCAGCAGCCGTAGGCCTCGGGGACCTGTCCCATCCGCAAAAAGCAGACTCCTCTCGCGACCCAAGTCGCGTCCGCTTGGAGCGTCCACGTTCCGGTGAGCTCCGCCGCCTTCGCCTCGGCCCTCTCCGCATCGTCGATGGCCAGTCGAACGATGTCGTCCAGTTGCCAGCGAATCGACCGTTCACGCTGATGGGAAAGCATCACCGCCAAACCGGCGGTCGCCACAAACGCCAATGGCCAGCGCCATCGAGAAATCGCGGAAACCATCCACAACCTAGCGGGAAACGGCCGCACGTCCCCCTCCCTCCATCAGGCGGTGCGTTCGACGCGGTGCGAGCGGCCCGAACAATTCCCGGCGCCCCGAGGGCCATTCGACGGTGACCGACGGCCCGTCCTCCTCCGTTTCGTCCGCGAGGATCCTCCGCCGCGCGGGGCTGTGTGACGCCCAACCATCACCGCGCGACGGGAATGTCGTCACGGTTCGGCCCGAAAACATCGACTCGATTCGCCCCCCCACGGCCTCGCGGTCCCCCGAGCGGGCCGTCAATTCGCAGTCGATCCAGGATTTCGTCCGCTGCGTACCCATCAAGACCGTCGCTCCCCGTTCGAGGTCCGTGACGACCAGATCCAACGCGCCGTCGGAATCAACATCGCCACACGCGCAGCCTCGACCTGCACCCGTCTTCGAGAACACCGGTCCGCCCAGGGTGGAAACGTCGGCGAATCGTTTTCCATTGTGGTTGCGATAGAGGAGTGATGTTTGGTGAAACGGCGATTGGTTCGAGTGATACACGACATGTCCGTTCAGCACGACAAGATCGGGCCAACCATCGACGTTGAAATCGGACAGGGTCGTGCCAAACGCAACGGACAGCCGTGCGGCTCCACCCAGCCCGCGGCGGGCCGTGGTGTGGTCGTAGAGGCCATCGCCCAGCCCTTCGTAGAGCGAGTTGTCCTCCAATTCGAAGTTCGTCACGAAGAGGTCCCCGCGTCCGTCGCCGTTCACGTCCCCCCAGGCAACTCCCATACTCCCTTCCGCAGCCCCGGTCTCGCCGACCGCGACGCCGCTGGCAACAGCACGTTCCACCAGCGGAAACCCGTCCCCGCCGAGCAGCAGGTGATTCGGCTCCCCGTCGTTGGCCACGTAGAGATCGACAATCCGATCGTCATTGAAGTCCGCGGCGAGGACTCCCAGTCCCTTTCCGTTGTCAGGAAGCCCGGCGGATTCGCTCACATCCACAAACGTCCCGTCGCCGAGGTTCAACCAGAGAGTATCTCGGACGCCCCGATATTCCTGCGGCGGGCAAACGTCCCGTTGTGTGCGTCCGGGATTCCAGCATTCCTGCTTGGCGGTCGGATCGAAGGCGACGTAGGTCGCCAGGTACAGGTCGGGCCAACCATCGCCATTCACATCGGCGAACACACCGGTCGTCTCCCACGCTTGAGAGGACATTCCCGCCGCCTCCGTTTCGTCGGTCCAAGGCCGGTCGCCCCCGTTTCGCAGCAGTTGACTCCCCCCGAACGCAGCCAGCACCAGGTCTTGTCGCCCGTCGAGGTCGTAATCGCCCAGCACGACGCCATGCGAGTACTGCCAAGTCGAGGCCGTCAGTTGGCCCGAAGCGTTTGCGAATTGTCCGCTTCCGTCGTTCAGAAACAGGCCCGGCGCCAAACCCGACACGACGCCCGTTTCCCGAGCGATTTCGCCGCCTCCGGCGAACACCAGGTCGAGATCGCCATCGCCGTCGAGGTCGTCCATCCCCACCCCCGACCCCAGCGTCTCAAGGATGGCGAACCGTTCAGCCTCGCGCCCCGTCCCGGCCCGAAATTCAACTCCGCCATTCCGGGGCGCGTCTCGAAACCAATCGGGTTCTTTGGAAAGTTCGAGCGGTTGCTGATCCTCGACCGTCGTGGCCTTGGGGGTAGCGTTGCCGGTCGGATCGCCCGTTCGAGAGCCGGTTCCGCAACCGATGACCAACGCCGTCCAAAGCAGGGGGACGACGCGGCACCAATCCGGAAATCGCGCGGTGGAATCGAACATGTGGCGCGGACTCGGAGAGCGCGGGATGGGGCGGCCTACCGCAAACAGGACTCTTCCCGGCGAAGCGTCGCACCGCAAAGTGTGGAGTGCTTTGACAATGTTGGGTGTTGAGGGAGCGTTTGCTGTGTCTGTCCGTTGCAGTGGGTGTCCGATAATCGCTGGCTAACGGACTGCTCACGGCACTCGATGGGGTTCTTTGCCGGAAAGAGCCGTGGGGCGTGCTACGCGGCGTTGCTTCAAACCGATTGCCGCACCCAAATCTCGCCGCGACCCAGTTCGAGGAAATCACCCCGAAATCGCTGATAAGGGCTGGTCTCGGCACCTTCTGGCACGGGAAAACCCAGTCGCCGCAAAAGACGCAGGTACAGTGCCAAAAAACCCGCGTTCTCGTAGCGGTTGCCGCGTTTGAACGTCGGCAGCATGGCGGGGGCCGACTCTCCGCGAAACAACGCGATCGTGCCGCGACGCATCCCCGCGCCGGGCCGAATCCCCGTGTCACCGAACAACAACAGCGAACCAGCGAGCATGTTGAAGCCCGGAGCATCCCCCGTGCGGCCAGCCACCGCGATCAGCCCGCGTCGCAGGGTGTGCCCCAGTTCATTTCCCGTGTCGCCGTCGATGAGGATCTCCCCCCCCGTCATCCCCTTGCGGCCCCCGCGATACACCGCTCCGACGCAGTGCCCCGTGTTCCCCCGGATACGGATGCGGCCTCCTTTCATCTCGGCCCCGACCCAATCCCCGGCGTCGCCGCGGACCTCGATCTCGCCGCCGGTCATTTCCGCACCAAGGTGCATCCCCGCTGGGCCTTCGACGGTGATGCGCCCCTCGGACAGCCCCGTGCCGATGAGCTTCACCTTGCGACAATCGCCGACGTACACCAGATGATTGTCGTCGGCGGCGGAGCCGGAAACGTCGAAGAAATCGCCGACCGTCTTCAGTTTGTTACCGTATTGCACGGGTGTCGCGAGAACTTCGTCGCGGGACTGCGTCCGTACCTGTTCCACCCGCACGAAATCGACTTCAATCGGGATGTCGTGGGGCTGTCGCAGTGTGAGAGTGAGCGGCATGGATCGAAAACTCGCGGCGTGACGATGTCTGGCGGAAGTTGGCCGGGCGCGAATCGAGGAAACGGAATGCGGGTTCGCCCAATCTCCGCAATCGCAGGCGAAACGGGATGACACCCGCCCCTCACCCTACGACCTGCCCGAAGGGGTGGTACCGTGTGTCGGCGGTAACGCCAAGATATCCGAAACCACGAACGAGAGACGAGGGGCCGGAATGGGAATCGATTCGCTGGGGCCGCTGAAATTCGCACCAATGGTCCGTACAGCCATCTGGGGTGGGCGGCGCTTGGCCGACGATGTGGGGAAGCGGTTGCCCACGGACGAGCCGTACGGCGAAGCATGGGACCTCAGCGCTCATCCGGGGATGACCACGCACGTGGTTGGCGGACCGCTCGACGGCCAACCCCTGGACCGGGTCTGGCGCGAGCAGCAATCGGCCCTGACGGGTGGCTCGGGCGATCCGGGCCCGTTTCCTCTGCTTTTGAAATGGCTGGATTGCCGTGATTGGCTGTCAGTCCAGGTGCATCCGTCGGACGAAGTTGCCGGGAGGCTCCTGGGCGAACCCTTCGGCAAAACCGAGGCGTGGTTCATCCTCGATGCGGGGCCCGACGGACGGGTGTACGCCGGCTTGAAACCGGGCGTCGGTCCGGACAAACTTCGCGCGGCGTTGGAGAACGGCACGGTGGCCGACTGTCTGCACCAATTTCGTCCCGCCCCCGGCGACTGTTTGTTCCTGCGGGCGGGGACCGTCCACGCCGTTGGCGGCGGAGTGCTGATGGCCGAAGTGCAGCAGTCGAGCGACGCCACGTTTCGGCTATTCGATTGGAACCGCCTCGGGTCCGACGGCCAGCCGCGCGCCCTGCACATCGAACCCTCGTTCGCCTCCATCGACTGGGAGGCGGGACCGGTCGATCCGGTCGTGCCGAACTCGCTCTCGTTCGGCGGCAACCTGCGTGAGACGTTGGTGGATTGCCCCTACTTTCACGTTGAGCGCTGGACGTTGGCGGGCGGTCGACTCGCGAACCCCGCCGAAGGACGGTTGAGTTTGGCGATGGTCGTCCGAGGAAATGCCCGCCTGACGTGGGGGGACGGGGCGGACGGGGATGGGGCGGACGGGGATGGGGCGGATGACGTGCCCCGCGGCGAAACGCGGGTGATCCCCGCCTCCTGTCCTGCGGTTCGTTGGGAGGGAACGCGTGACACTCAGGTGTTGGTGACGACGTTGCCTCGCTGAGTTGCTCGAACTCCTCGCGGCCCTGGATTCCCGACTGCTGCGACGGCTGCAATAATCGTGTCAGGCCGAGTTCGTGTTTCGACGAACGCAGAGATGGTGTGCGTTCGCCGAGCGTGTGGAAAGGGAGTTCCCAGTGGAGTCGATTTCCGTGGATCATTCCGTGACTTTGTCCGCCCCCGCCCAACTCCCCCGCAATCCCACGCGCTCCGTGAAGATCGGTTCGATCACCGTCGGCGGTGGCGCTCCCGTGGCCGTCCAAAGCATGACGGCCACGCACACGCAGGACATCGACGCCACCGTGGCCCAGGTCAACGACCTGCACGCCGCCGGGGCGGATGTGGTGCGGATCGCCGTGGACAGCCGCAAAGACGCCGAAGCGCTGGTCCGCATTCGCCAGCGGACCGAGGCGAACCTCGTCGTGGACCTCCAGGAGAATTACCGCATGGCGGAGCTGGTCGCCCCGCACGTGAACAAACTCCGTTACAACCCCGGTCACCTCTACCACCACGAACGGGACAAGCCCTGGCAAGACAAGGTGCGGTATCTGGCTGACATCGCTGCCAACTACGACTGCGCGCTGCGTGTTGGCGTCAATTGCGGGTCGGTCGACCCCGACAAGGCGGGCCGATACGGCAAGGAGGATTCGATCAGCCCCATGATCGAAAGCGCTCTTGAACATTGCGAACTGCTTGAGTCGCTGGGCTTCACTCGGTTCGTCGTGTCGCTGAAGGACTCCGATCCCGACAAAGTGGTCGAGGTGAACTCGCGCTTCGCCGCGTTGCGGCCGGACGTGCCGTTACACCTGGGGGTCACCGAGGCGGGCTTGCCGCCCGATGGCGTTATCAAAACGCGCATCGCATTCGAGCAACTCCTCAGCCGGGGGATCGGCGACACGATTCGCGTTTCGCTGACAGTTCCCAACGCCAGAAAGAAGGAAGAGATCGCCGCTGGCCGCCAGATTCTGGCCGACATCGCGGCCGGTCGGTTCCGCTCGGTCGTGAAGCTCAACCGCGATGGCTTGAACATCATTTCGTGCCCGTCCTGTTCGCGGGTCGAGAACGAGGCGTTCATTGAATTGGCGGAGCAGGTGAAAGAAATGACCCGTTACGCCGCCGATCACGCGATCACGATCGCGGTGATGGGCTGCCGCGTGAACGGCCCCGGAGAAACGGACGACGCCGACCTGGGTTTGTGGTGCGCTCCGAACTTCGTGAACCTGAAACGGGCGGGGGAGGAACTCGGTCATTTCCCGTACGACGAGATTCTCGGCAAACTGAAGTCCGAGTTGGACGCGCTCATCGCCCGACGCGGCACGGTTGGCGCGGCGGTGTGACGAAAGCACGAACAGATCGGGGCAAGCCGATGTCGGCGCCCCGGAGGGGTTGGGCACGGAACGTCGAAGGAGTGTGAGATGACTCCCACTGGTTCCGAGGCCTTGGTGGTCCCGCCCCTCGATCGAGTCGCATCCGGCTGGTTCGACGTCGATTGGTTCGACGACGCCGGGGTTGTCCGCGCCGCTCCGCGGGATGGGAAGCGGTTTCACGATCAACTGCACAGGGTGCTGTCGATTCTCGCGGTCGAACCTTTTGCGTTCGACCGGTTCGACGATCTGTTGCACGAGGTCGCGACATGGATTTCCCGCCACGAATCCCGGATCAAGGACGGGTATCTGACGATCGAAGACGAACGTCTCGCCTTGGTTGTCGTCGCCAATGAACGGGAGTGGCGGGAGGACCTTGTCGACGCTCTCGCGGAGTTCGACTTGCGGATCGCGGCCGACCTGCGGTTCGAGAGTCTCGCGTTTGGAGTGGTGATTCTTCCCGACGCCCCCGAGGAGTCGATCAGGTCGTTTCTCGACCCGCGGTTTTGTGCGAGATTCCAGCGGGGGGAAGGACCGACCGATGCCGAGTGAAGCCGATCACATCGTGTTGGCGAACGAGAACCAATCGGCGATGGAGTATCTGCTCGGGGAGGGTGCGCGGTTCAACGGATGGATCGCGACGATCGCGTTCTACAAGGCTCTCCATGTGGTTGAAGCGGTGTTCGCCAATCAACCGCTGGATCGCGAGCGTCATTCGGCCAACCACGCCACCCGCGAAGCGAAGATCAAACGGCAATTCCCGGGGATGTGGAAGCCGTACTTCCGACTGCTCAGTGCTTCCAAAGTCGCCCGGTATATGGAAGGGAACCACGTTTCCTTCGAGCGATACATGACTCGTTCGCACCTGTTAACCAGCCATTTGGCGGGGAGTTTGGCGGACTTGGAATCCCGATGCGCGATTCTTCTCGGTGACGCTGCGAGGGATGCGTTCATCCCCTATCGAGGCTCGGTCGGAGACATTCCCGCTTCGTGATCCCGCCTTCGGCACTCCGCTGCCGTACCGCTCGGTTCCCGTACGACGAAATTCTCGGCAAACTGAAGTGCGAGTTGGACGCGCTCATCGCCCGACGCGGCACGGTTGGCGCGGCGGTGTGACACCTCCGCCAATCTCGGCCCGATTCCTTGAGGATGCCCCATGCGTGTCAGTCCGAGTGTTGTCCCCCGTCTTTTAAGCGCTGTGTTGTCGTTGACCGGCGCTGTTTCACAGGCCGGTTCCGTGTTGGCCGCCGAGTCTGTTGAACCCACCGTCTGCCGTTGGACCGCGGATCCCCCAGCCATCGACGGCAACGGGGATGACGCCGCGTGGAAATCCGCCACGACCGCCCCTTCGTTCGCGCTCCCGTGGCTGGGTGACAAAGCCCGCCTCGCCGAGACGAAGACCCGCCTCCGCTTCCTGTGGGACCGGGGCTACCTCTACTTCCTCGCCGAGATGGAGGACCACGACCTGTGGGCGGAGATCGCCGAGCAGGATGGCAAATGCTGGGAGAACGACGTCTTCGAGCTGTTCTTCAAGCCTTCGCGGGAACACGCCGGCTATTACGAGTTCCAGGTCACTCCCAAGGGCACGCGTTTGGACATGTTCATCCCCAAACGGGACGGCAACGTGTTCGACGACAACCGATCCAAAGGCCCCTTCCACTGGGAAACAAAAGTCGCCTTGCGCGGGACTCTCAACAAGCGGACCGATAAGGACGAGGGTTGGACGGTCGAAGGCCGCATCCCGTGGACCGACCTGTTGCGCACCGGCGGACGACCGGCCATTGGCGAAACCTGGCATTACGCCGGTTGCCGCTACGACTATGTGCTCAACCGCGATCCTGAACTGTCGACCTGCGCTCCGTTGGCGTCGGAAAAACAAGCGAATTTTCACAAACACGAGGACTACGCGCCGATCCGCTTCGAGGGGCCGTCGGACCTCCCGACCATGTGGAAGCGCGTGCCGCTGACGACATCGCGATTGCAGGGGACTCCTGAACCCCCTCCGCCGTACCGTGTGAAGCGTATCTACCCGGACTTGAAGCTCAACTACCCTTTGGGCATGGCGCTGCAACCGGGGAGCGACCGGATGCTGTTCTGGTGCCAGGGGGCGGATGGGGCGGGGGGCAAACTCCTGCGCGGAGTCGACACTCCGGACCTCAAGGAATTGGAAACGCTGTGGGAGGCGGACAAGGATCGCATCCTGTTCGACCTCTGCTTCCACCCGAAGTTCACCGAGAACGGGTGGCTGTACATCGGTAGCAACGGCAAAGGAGGGGAGGGCTTCCAAGGGAAGACCACGCGACTCTCCCGCTATCGACTCAACCCGTTGCCGCCCTTCGAGTTCGATCCGAAATCGGAGACGGTGATCCTCGAATGGGCGTCGGACGGGCACAACGGCGGAGCGCTCCGGTTCGGCCCCGACGGATACCTCTATATGACATCCGGCGACGGGACCTCCGACTCCGACCCCGATTTGGCGGGGCAGGATATGTCCAAGCTGTTGTCGAAACTGCTTCGGATCGATGTCGACCACCCCGAGAAACTGGCCGACGGCACGACGCGCCCCTATTCGATCCCGAAGGACAACCCGTTCGTCGGCCAGGAGGGGATTCGCCCGGAAACCTGGGCTTACGGGTTCCGCAATCCGTGGCGAATGACGATCGACGCCAAGACCGGCCACATCTGGGTGGGAAACAACGGGCAAGACCTGTGGGAGCAGGCGTACTTCGTCCGCAAGGGGGACAACTTCGGCTGGAGCGTGATGGAGGGGAGCCACGTCTTTTACGCCGAACGCAAACCCGGCCCCACACCATTCACCAAGCCGGCGCTCGAACACTCGCACGCCGAAGCCCGGTCCCTGACGGGAGGCGTCGTCTATCACGGAGACCAGTTCCCGGCGCTCAACGGCATGTACATCTATGGGGACTATTCGACCGGCAAGATTTGGGGCGCGCGGCATGACGGAACGAAAGTCGTGCATCACGAAGAGTTGGCGGACTCCGCCTTGCAGCTCGTCTACTTCAACGAGAACAGCCGCGGCGAGCTGTTGTTGATGGACTACCAGAGCAACGACAAGGGGGGGCTGTATACGTTGGAGCCCGCGCCGGTCGAGAAGGACATTCCCCCGTTTCCGAAAACGCTTTCGGAGACCGGGCTGTTCAAGAACGTCGCCGGGCACGAGCTGGTCGAAGCGTTCTTGCCGTACGAGGTCAACGTCCCGTTCTGGTCCGATGGTGCCATAAAACACCGTTGGTTCGCGGTGCCCGGCGCCGACACGACCATCGAGGCGACGCGCGAGGGGGGTTGGAAGTTCCCCGACGACTCCGTGGTCGTGAAGTCGTTCCAGCTCGAAACCACTCCAGGGGACGCCGCCTCCCGCAAGTGGATCGAAACCCGCCTGATGGTCAAGCGGCAAGGAGAGTGGACCGGCTATACGTACGAATGGAACTCGGAACAAACGGAGGCGACGCTGGTGGAAGCGGGGGGTAAGGACAAGGGCTTTGCCCTGGCCCCCGCGAAGGACGGCTCGCAGCCCGCGCGGACCCAAACCTGGCGGTACCCGTCCCGCGCCGAATGCATGGTCTGCCACAGTCGCGCGGCCAACTATGTGTTGGGACTATGCACCGTCCAGCAAAATCGTGAGCGTGATTACTCGTTCGGACGGGCGTCGCAGATCGAGGTCTACGAGCGGGCGGGGCTGCTCAAATTCGATGCGGCCGCTCAGGCGAAAGACGCGCTACGCGAGAGACTCGCCCGGTCGGGCACGCCACACGACAAACTCGAAGACTCCCTCAAGGAACTCGCTCCGCAAGGGGGGCAACGGGGCCAGAAGTGGGGAGAACTGCTCGGGGCCAATCCGTTGGATCTGCCCAAATTGGTCGACCCGTTCGACCCGTCCCGCGATTTGTCCGTGCGGGCGAAGTCGTTTCTGCATGCGAACTGCTCGAATTGCCATGTCGAGGCCGGGGGGGGTAACGCCCAAATGAACCTCGCGTGGCA
>JBIKMW010000070.1:0-35635 GCA_044359065.1 Planctomycetales bacterium
CGCCGTACTGACATGCGCTCGCGATGGGGCCGACGGCAAGGTCGTGTCCAAACTCCGCGGTTTCATGCGAAAATTCGAGAGAGCCTTCGATTTGCTCGGCATCTTGTAAAAGGCGAAAGCCCTGCCGCGCGATCACGGCCTTTGCTTTGTTCCGTCTGGAGCAGAGAAGGCGTTGTGTGCCGGGAATCGGTCCCGCGCCCCATCGGTTGGACAGCCAGGCCAAGTACGCGGTGGCGGCGGTGTGAGGGGATGTCACAGCCCCATCAACTCCCGCCAGCGAGCTTCGATCATGGCGGTGAATTCTGGACCGCGTAAGCCGTAATTCCCAAACGAGTACCCGTCGTTGATCTCGACCAGCAACGTTTGTCCTGCGGATGTCACGCCCCAGTCCATGCAGAATGCGACGGGGCGCCCTTCGAATTCCGTCACGGCGTCGCGAACCACTTGAGGGTCCGGAAACAGCAACGGATCTCCCAGGTAATGGGCGATGTTGAGAACCCGGTCGTTCAAAATCGCCGCCCGCCACTCGGAGACGAACTCGACATACTCTTGCACAAGGACCGGCGTTTCGGCGGGAATGTGCGCTGTCGCGATCAGGTCCCGGAACGCGCGGACAACGGTCCCCTTGAACAGCTTGTGTTCGAGCAGCGGCTTGACGTGGAGCGGCTGGAACCCCTCGGAATTCACGAGGCGCCGAACCTCACCAAGAGTGCTCGGCCAATGGCGGCGTGCGATCCGAGATTGCAGCGATTCCGGCAAGTCGAAGTTGGGAGGGGCCGGGCGCCCGGCGCGTTGAAGAATCCGTCGGATCGTTCCCACACCTCCCCGTACAACCATTTCGTCCGGACGATTCAGCAGATCGTCGTCCAACAGGCCGGAGTCAATGGCGGCGAAATCGAAGCGGATGACCTCGTACCCGCGCTGCGCAAACCAATGGGCCGC
This sequence comes from Planctomycetales bacterium, assembly GCA_044359065.1. Classification (GTDB taxonomy): domain Bacteria; phylum Planctomycetota; class Planctomycetia; order Planctomycetales; family Planctomycetaceae; genus JAIXZD01. The sequence goes on from JBIKMW010000070.1 coordinate 943, forward strand.
CTGAAACAGACCCACGTAGATCGGTTCACTTGGCTCGACTTCCTGAACGAAGGCACGCATGTTCGACCTGTGGGGCGTGGCGTGTGCTCTCAGCGTCCGCCGGACGAACCGTGCACAAGGGCCAATTCCATCCCGAGCCGATTCAACAGTTTCTCGATCGAGAGAAACGGCAGGTCGGCGACTCCCTCCTGGAAGTCCATCAATAAAGACACATCGACTCCCGCAACTTCGGCGAGTTTGTCGGGACCGATCATGGAGGCGGTGATCGCCCGTCGGAGGTCGCCGCGCAGCCCCGCTTCCGACTCCGCGGCACGGCGTCGGCGATAGCGGGCAATCAACTCAGGACGCTCCGCTTCGACCGCCGCTGCGATGGCATCGATCCTTGCGGCATCGTCCGGGGAGGTGGGGTGGATGATTCGGTCGGGCATGATTTCGCCTCAGTCGTAAATCCGGACTGCCGTGATCACAGAGATCATGAGTTCATCGATCTCGTCGTAAATCACAAGGATTCCTCGTCCGTCAGGGAGTTCGCCGACGTACGCAGGTCTACCTGAGCTATTGGACCGCGTGGACTCATGGGAATGCAGGACAGCGTACTCGACCTCTTCGACCGACAGCCCGTTGTCCTCGACCTTTTGCTCCGCCCGTTCGGTCCAGAAGAACTCGTGGTACGGCATGGGGATCGAGCCTTGAACCCTTCGCCAAAAACCGGGACGACATCCTCATCTCATCGCGCGCTTAGTTGGTTCGCAATAGCATTTTTCGCATCCCTACCCGATCGGCCGATACCGCGCCTTCCCTCCCTGTTCCCCCGCCGCCTGTCGCTTCTTCCGCCCTTCTTCGTACGTCTGATAATTCCCCTCGCACCAATAGACCTGCCCGTCCCCTTCAAACGCCAGGATGTGTGTCGCGATCCGGTCGAGGAACCAGCGGTCGTGGCTCACCACGACCGCGCAGCCGCCGAAGTCGACGAGGCCTTCCTCCAGAGCGCGGAGCGTCTCCACGTCGAGGTCGTTCGTCGGTTCGTCGAGGAGCAACAGGTTCCCGCCGGATCGAAGCATCTTGGCCAAGTGGACGCGGTTCCGTTCCCCCCCGGAGAGGGTCCCCACCAACTTCTGCTGGTCCGGTCCCTTGAAGTTGAACCGCCCGCAGTAGCTGCGTGCGTGGATGCGGACGTCCCCGACGTCAAGCTGGTCCAGGCCGCCGGAGATTTCCTCGTAGACCGATTTCTTCGGGTCGAGCGCGTCGCGACTTTGGTCGACGTACGACAACTGAACCGTGTCCCCCACGCGAATTTTGCCGCCGTCCTCCTTCTCGGTTCCCATGATGATCTTGAACAGCGTCGTCTTTCCCGCACCGTTGGGGCCGATGATCCCCACGATCCCCCCGCGCGGCAGACGGAAGCTCATGTTCTCGAAGATCATCCGGCCACCGAACGACTTCGAGAGCTTGTCCGCCTCGACGACCAATTCGCCCAGCGGACGGCTGGTCGGGATTTGAATGTCGGGGGCGTCTTCGCGGGCGTCGTACTTCTGCGCGGCGAGTTGCTCGTAGCGTTCGAGACGGGCCTTGTTCTTGACGGCCCGCGCTTTCGGTGACATCCGCACCCATTCGAGTTCGCGTTTGAGGTTCTTCTGTCGCTTCGATTCCTGTCGCTCTTCGAGGGCCAGGCGACCCTGCTTCTGTTCGAGCCACGCCGTGTAGTTCCCTTCGTAGGGAATCCCCTTGCCGCGGTCGAGTTCCAGAATCCAGCCCGCCACGTTGTCGAGGAAGTACCGGTCGTGGGTGACCGCGACCACCGTCCCCTTGAAGTTCTTGAGGAACTGCTCCAGCCAGCCGACCGACTCGGCATCGAGGTGGTTGGTCGGTTCGTCGAGCAGCAGCATGTCGGGGTTTTTCAGGAGCATCTGACACAGCGCGACGCGGCGCTTTTCCCCCCCGGACAGGTGTTTGACAAGCGCTTCGGGAGGGGGCAGCCGCAACGCGTCGGCGGCCAGTTCCAGCGTGCGGTCGAGCTCCCACAGGTTGGCGGAGTCGATGTGGTCCTGCACCTTGGCCAGTTCGGCCAAAACGTCTTCCATTTCCTCGGGCGAAATGTCCTCGCCCAGCTTCATATTGAGCTCGTTGTACCGTTCGAGGATCGCCTGCGACGCGGCCACCCCCTCCTGAATGCACTGATCGACGGTCGCTTCGGGGTCGAGTCGCGGCTCCTGCGGGAAATAGCCGATCGTGATCCCCTTGTGGGCACGGACCGACCCGATGTAGTTCGTGTCCTCGCCCGCCATGATCCGCAACAGGGTGCTCTTCCCGGACCCGTTGATCCCGAGCACCCCGATCTTCGCGCCCGGATAGAAGGATAACCAGATGTTGGAGAGAATCTCCTTCTGGTCGATGATCTTCGTGACCCCTTCCATCTGGAAGATGTAATGCTGACTCATGTTCGATCCGTTCCGACGTGCCAAGGCTGTCCGTGACGGCGGCGCGAGATTTGCCGGGAAAACCGTCCCGTGCGCCGCGAATTTCGAGGCCGAATGATATCGGCGACAACGGGTTCCGGCGAGTGGTGGCCCAGGCGGGGCGGCCACGAGGGGTGAAACGCGTGCACCTGCGTTCGGCGGAGCGAACGCGGACAATCTCCGCCGACGTTCAATTTCTGCCAGCGGTTCAATTTCCGGCGGTCGGTGTCGCTGGACGATGGTCGACTGATATCCTGACGGGGCGGTCGCTCGTGTTTCGCGGGGGCGAAGGGGGCCGCGACTCACCCCGGAAGGACCGGCATGTCCCAGAGTGTTCTCGACGAACTACGCAATCTGCACACCATTCTTGAGGAACTCCGCGAGGTGCAGGACGCCTTGCTGCGCGGACCGCGTCTGGCGAAGGCCCGTGGGCAGTTCGCCGTGCAAAAGGGGGTCGAGCTCGATGCCGCCAAGCAAAAGCAGCGTTCGCTGAAAATGGTCGTCGATCAGAAGACGCTGCAATTGAAATCGGGCGAAGCCAAACTCGGCGAATTGCAGGGGAAGCTCAATCAGGCGTGCTCGAACCGCGAGTACGACATTTTGCGGTCACAGATGGAGGCGGACACGGTCGCCAAAAGCGTGCTTGAGGACGAGATCCTCGAGGCGCTGGAGATGGTCGAGCAGGCCGGACTCGAGATCAAACGAGTCGAGCAGGAACTGGCCGCCGCGAAAGCCGAGGAGGCCCGCGCCCTTGCGGAGGTCGCCGCCGCCGAACCGGGCCTCAAGGAGCGCGAGGCGGCATTGAAAGGCTCGCTCGCCGCCGCCGAGGCGTTCATGCCGGGTGAGGCCAAGTCCAAGTATTCGCGGATGGTACAGGCCTACGGCGTGCAGGCAATGGCCGAGGTGACCGGCAACACCTGTTCGAGTTGTTACATGTCCATGCCGCCGCAGACGCTGGTGCAACTGCGGTCGGGCGAAGTGGTGTTCTGCAAATCGTGCGGACGGTTGCTGTTCGTGGGGGCGAAGGCCGATTTGAACTGACACCGCTTCGACGGTTTTACGAATTCGCCCGGGTGACTCTGGATCGCGCGAACACTCGTCCGTGACGAAACCGGCCTCAAGAATCCGGAACGGGCATCGAACAACGGTACGGGGCGGACGAGTTCCGAACGGAAGGCGAACGCGGGAACAATCCCCCTGAGCCGGAGGCCTTGGCGATGGCGTTTTGGGAATCGGTCTGGAACAAAGTGGCGCGGCCCGAGGTCGATCCGGCCGAAATCGAGCGTCACCTAGCCGAGGTCCGGAAGTCGCTGCCTACCCCGTTGTTTTGGCTGTTGGGCAAAACGCAAAGCGGAAAGTCCTCACTGGTGAGGGCCATCACGGGTGCCGGAGACGCGGAGGTCGGCAACGGCTTTCGTCCGTGTACCCGCACCGCGCGGATTTACGAGTTTCCCGCGGCGGACGACTGTCTGCTGCGATTCCTCGACACGCGGGGGCTGGGCGAGGTTGCTTACGATCCCGCCGAGGACATTGCCCAGTTCGCGGGGCAGGCGCACCTGCTGGTCGTGGTGCTCAAGGGGATGGACCTTGCGCAAGAGCGCGTGGTGGCGACCGCGCGGCAACTCGTCGCGGCACGTCCCGATTGGCCGGTGTTGGTCGTGCAAACCTGCCTGCACGAAGGGTACGCGCAGCCGGGTGATCGACACGCGGTCCCCTACCCGTTCAATGGCGATCCCCCTTGGGACGGGGTGCCGACCGATTTGGCGCGGGCGCTGACCGCGCAGCGCGAATGGTTCGCCGACTTTCCGTGGGTCGACCGCGCTCGGCAACTGCGGTTCGTGCCGGTCGATTTGACGCTCCCCGACGACGGATACTCCCCCGTCGACTACGGCCTGGATGCCGTGTGGACGGCCATCGAAGAACTGTTGCCGTGCGGACTGCGCGTGCTTCTGGGGCAGTCTCCCGAGTCGAGCGGCGCCCTCAAGGCGATGCACCGCCGGGAGGCGGAGCACCACGTGATCGGCTATGCCCTGGCGGCGGGGGCGGCGGCCGCGATTCCCGTTCCGTGGATCGATCTGCCGCTCGTGTTCGGTTTACAGACGAAAATGTTCCACGCGGTGGCGGGTGTGTACCGCCAGCCGATGACGGGCGAGCGGATGAAGGAAATCCTCGCGCTGTTGGGGATGGGGGGATTGTCGCGTGTGTTGGGGCTGGCGGGACGGGAATTGGCCAAGGGGATTCCCGCCGTCGGTTCCGCCGCGGCGGGCTTGTACAACGGCGCGGTCACCTACGCGATGGGGATGACATTGATCGCCTACTTCGAGCGTTCGCGCGGCGGCGCGATTCCCGACCCGAGCGACTTCCGGTCGCTCTACAACGAGCAATTGGAAGTAGGTCGGAATCGCTTGCGGACGTACCTCGAGAACCTCCGTCCGTGGCGGAGGGAAGGGGATGCCGCGCCCGGCGGGAACCCCGCGCGGCCCGGTGCGGGAGACGCGCCATGAGTCCGCGCACGGCATGGCTGATGCGGGGCGGGTTGTTGACGATCCCGTACTTGGCGCTCCTCGGTTTGGGCGGTTTGTGGCTGTGGGAACGGGGCTGGGCGTTGGCATTCGTGGCCGCGACGGCCGTGTTGACGCTTGCGGTGTGGGGAGCGCAGCGGTGGTCGAACCGGAAGCGGGTGGAAGCCGTCTCGCGTGAACGATTGCGGTCGGAACACGTTCCCCCCGACCAGAACTGGCCACCATTGGGCCGCGCGGCGTGGGACGACCTGCAAACGTATGCCGACTCGTTGAACGCCGACGATTTCGCCTGGGACGATCCCCGCGCTTGGTGGGGACTGTTCCACGACAGCGTCGGACGCGTGGCCGGGAAGTTTCACAGCCGGTCGGGCGATCCGATGCTCGAGGTTCCCGTGCCGCAGGTGCTGCGGATCGTCGAACTCGTCGCGCGGGACCTGCGGCGCGCGGTGGCCACGCAGGTTCCGGGATCGCACGTGTTGACGGTCAACGACCTGCGCCGCATCAAGGCCGCGGCGGAGTGGTTGCCCGCGCTGTCGAGGTTGTACCGAGTGGGCAGCTTCGTGTTGAACCCGGCCGCGGGATTGGCACGCGAGGTGGCAAACTACGCGCAGGGCATGGTGATGTCCTCGACAACCACGGAACTGAAACGTTGGTTGTTGCGGTTCCTGGTGCGGCAGACCGGCTTTTACGCCATCGAATTGTACTCGGGCCGGTTGGCATTCGATCCCGAACTCAACGGGATCGACTCGCCGCGTTCCCCGGGTGATTACGCGCCGTCATCCGCCGCGCCGTTGGGGAATGAACCGAGGTCGGAAGTTGCCGCCGTTGGCACCGCGCCGCGGATGTTGGTCGTGGGGCAGGTCAAGGCGGGCAAATCGAGCCTCATCAACGCGTTGTTCGGGGAAGTTCGCGCCGTCAGCGACGCGCTTCCGGCGACGGCGGCGCTGACCGAATATCGCGTGCAACTCGGTCCGTCCGACACATCCGACGGGGCGAACCGAGCGGAGGCGGTGATCCTGGACTCGCCCGGTTACGACGACGTGAACATGGGGAAAACGACCTGGCAACTCGTGCGGGACAAACTCCTCGACTGCGACGCGGTGATCCTGGTGGTGTCGGCGACATCCGCGGCGCGGGCGTCAGACCGTAAAATGCTCGACGAGATTCGCGAACTTTTCGCCAAACACCCGGTGAGGCACCCTCCCGTGGTGCTCGTCGCGCTGACGCACGTCGACCTGTTGCGACCGTTCACGGAGTGGGAACCCCCTTACGACATCGTGCAGCCCAAGGGGGCGAAGGGACGCAACATTCGCGAGGCGGTCGACACCATCGCGGCCGATCTGGGGATCGAACCGGCGGACGCGATCCCCGTTTGCCTTCGACCGGACCGGATCGACAATGTCCGCGAGGGCCTGGTTCCGGCCCTGCTGGGGCGACTTCCCGAAGCACGCCGCGTCGCGTGTCTGCGGGTGTTCAAGGAACAGCTCGCGGCGCAAGAGTGGTCGCTGTGGCGGACGCAGGCGGAGAACGCGGGACGAATTCTTGCCAAGTTGGGGATGGGAGCCGCCTCCGGCTTGGCGTCCGAGGCCCGCGCCGCGGCGGATCGCCTGTTGTTCGGGAAACCGTCAAAGAAGGACTGAGTCATGCGGCGTCGATCGATACTTCGCTGGGGTGTGTTGGCGCTGGCGACGGCCTGTGGCGGATGTGGGGGGGGGAAGTCCGAGTCGACGAATCCCGGGTCGACGAAACCTCCGACAGGCGCCCCGAGTCCCGGCGAATCCGCGTCCAGAGCGCGCGTGACGATCTTCGCGGCGGCCAGCCTCACGGACGTGCTGCCGCGCGTGTTGGCGGAGTGGGAAGCGTCCCGTCCCGACATCGAGGTCGTCGTCAGCTTCGGGAGTTCGGCCCAATTGGCGCGGCAGATTCAAGCCGGCGCCCCGGCGGACCTGTTCCTGTCGGCGGACGCCAAGTGGGCCGCCGAAGTCACGTCCTCGCGTCCGCAGGCGAAGTCGGCGCAACTCGCGGGGAATTCGCTGGTGGTCATCGTTCCCTCCGAGGCCCCGCCCGTTTCCGGGTCGAAGGCGGACGGCGACCCGTTCGCCCGACTCCTGGACGAGCACGTCGAGCGGATTGCGCTGGCCAATCCCGACGGAGTGCCGGCGGGCGTCCATGCCAAACAAGCGCTCGTGAAGGCGGGGGTATGGGACCGCGTCGAGAAGAAGCTCGCGATTGCCGACGACGTGCGTCAGGCGTTGGCGTTCGTCGCGCGAGGTGAAGCCGACGCGGGGATCGTGTACGCGACCGACGCCCTGGGGCGGGGGGAAGTTCGCGTGCTGGTCGATGTTCCGGACGACCTGCACGATCCGATTCGCCAAACGTGGGTCTTGCTCGATCCGACCCACGCCGCCGCGACCGCGATCTTCGAGGGGCTGGCGGCCGAGAGATCACGCCGGGAATTCGAGGCGGCGGGCTTTCGATGGTTGGGAACGTAGGGGCAGGTCGCGGGGGATTAGAAAGTGCTGAGGTTTGATCGGTTGTCGGTGAGGTGCGGATTGAACACGCAGGCACGAGGGAAAGGCATGGAAAAGCAATGAGTTGTCTGAAAGGGGTGGACGAGGAGAGAAGCCCAAGAGCTGCGACGTTCCGAGCGACTGTGCTCTGGGACAAAAGACGAATTGAACTTCGAGGGAGGGCTGTCGCGGCCTCGGAATCAAAAAAAACGGGCCACCGTCTTCATGGTTCTGCTCGCTTCGGATCAATCGTCCTTCGCAACATGATGTTTTCGCGTTGGCTCAAGTGTCCTAGGCCGCCGCGAGTTCTCGCTCGATTTACCCGCGCGGTTTGCGTCGCGGGATTGCCGGTGTTGAAATCGGTGTCTCGTTCGCGGCGACAGTTGGTACCTGTCGCACCTGCTCGCCTTTACCGCTCCGCATCGCAGCCCCCGCCACCCCGAGGCCATGCCCACATCCGACGAATGGATCGCGATTCGCCTGAGCCTGATTGTTTCGGGCGTGGCGGTCGCGTGCGCGTTGCCCTTGGCGATCGCCTGCGGGTATGGCCTGGCCCGAGGGACGTTTCGCGGCAAGTGGTTGGTGGAAGTCCTGTTGAACCTGCCACTGGTGCTGCCGCCGGTCGTGGTGGGCTATCTGCTGCTGCTGGTGTTGGGACGGCGCGGCTGGCTGGGACGCTGGCTCGACCTGTGGGGGATGCGGATTTCTTTCACCTGGGCGGGCGCCGCGTTGGCGGCGGCGGTGGTGGCGTTCCCGTTGATGGCGCGGGCCTGTCGCATCGCGTTCGCGGGAGTCGACGTCCGTTACGAGCTGGCCGCGCGGACGCTCGGCGCCGGCCGGTGGGAGGCGTTCCGCCGCGTCGCCTTGCCGTTGGCTCGCCGAGGAGTGTTAGCGGCGGCGGTGCTGGGGTTTGCCCGTTCGCTCAGCGAATTCGGCGCCACGATCATGCTGGCGGGCAACATTCCGGGAGCCACGCGGACGATCCCTTTGGCGATTTACTCCGCCGCTCAACGAGTGGATGGCGACGCGTCGGCGACGCGGCTGGTGTGCGTGTCGGTCGTGCTGGCGGCGGCGGCGCTGGGAACTTGCGAATGGCTCGAACACAGGCGGGACGGACATGGCCCGCATTGAGTTCCGTTGCCGGCGACGGTTTGCGGGTGGCTTCGAGTTGCGCGCGGAGTTCGAATCCGACTCGCTGGTGACCGCGCTCTGGGGGCCATCGGGTTCCGGCAAGACGACCATTCTCGGACTGGTGGCGGGTCTGTTCGAACCAGATGAGGGGCGGATCGCTTTGGGGGGCGAGCCCAACACCAGCCCCCCGGCGGTGTCGGTCATCCTCGTCGACACCGCCCGCCGCTTGCGACTGCCGCCGGAGCGCAGGGGAGTCGGTTACGTTTTTCAGGACCACCTGTTGTTTCCGCACTTGACGGTCGCCGAGAACCTTCGGTTCGGGGACCGAGGTCGGGGTGCGGCGCGCACCGACGAATTCACGAGAGTCGTCGAACTTTTGCAGTTGGGGCCGTTGCTTGATCGACCACCCCGAAATCTGTCGGGGGGAGAAAGCCAGCGGGTCGCGCTCGGACGCGCGTTGCTCAGCCATCCGCGGGTGTTGCTCATGGACGAGCCGTTGGCGTCGCTCGACGAGGCCCTCAAGCGGCGAGTTCTCGACGATTTGGAACGGATTGTCGCCGAATGGCGGATTCCGCTGGTGTACGTCAGCCATGTGGAAGCGGAAGTCCGGCGATTGGCCGGAACCATCGTCCGCATGGAGAGAGGCCGCGTCGTCGCCGTCGAGGCCAACGGGACGGAGTCGAAGTGAATTCGGCAGTGAGGTAAGGCGGCTCGCCCCATCACCCGAATGCAGCGCGGACCTTCGTTGGCGCCGCGCCGCTATTTGGCCTCTTTCGACGCGCTTCCCGCGATCCGCTCCAGACGGGTCTCCGTGCCGACGTGCGCGGCGCGGAGCCACTGGCTCTCCAGCTCCTCGATCCGGTGACACAGGACCGTTTGGATCGTGCTCAGACGCCCGTCGTCGGTCACTTTTCCGCCGTTCCGATCGGTCACATAAAAGACGTCGACGACCTGGTCGACGTGCGTCGCGATCTTCGCCCGCGACACCGACAGGTTCAGCGACAGGAGCGTCGCGGCGATGCGGTACAGCAAACCCGGACAGTCGTGTGCGAAGACATCGACGATCGTGAACCGCGCGGAGGTCGAATTGTCGATCACCACGCGGGTCGGTTCGCGAATGAGCTGTTCCTTGGCGAGGGCGTCGAACCGGCGGCCACGGGACAGCAGGTCCTCGACCGAGACGCTTCCCGACAACACCGACTTCACCGTCGCCTCGACCGCCTCGATCCGCTCGCGTGGAATTTCGCCCGTGAAGTCGCCGTCGGTCACCCGGAAACCGTCCACCACGTAGCCGTCGCCGGTCGTGCAAATCTCGGCGGTCAGGATGTCCAGGCGTTGCGACGTGAGCGCGCCCGCCACCTTGCTGAAGATCCCCGATCCCACGGTGTCTCGGCAATACACGCGGTATTCGATGGTTCCCGTTTCGGGAGCCCAGACGCCGGTCACCACGACCCCATCGAGCGGAACCCGCTCCAGGACCTCGACGTCCCGCGCGATCTGCTCGGGGGATGTCGCGAGGAGATAGTGCTCGGGAAATTCGCGCAGTCGAGGTTCGAGGTCGGTGGCTTCCTCGTTGGCGGAAGGACCATGCGCGGCGACCATTGCGACGCGGTACGCCTCGCGCACCCGCCCGACGACACGGTCGACCAGATCCTTCGCCTTGGCCGGTCCGCGGTCGCTCCCCAGCGCGGCCAACACGCGATCGTACAGTTCGGCGATCAAACCGGCCTTCCAGTCGGTCCAAACGCCGGGGCCAACGGCCGTCATGTCGGCCGCCGTGTGGCAATACAGCAGGGTCAGCAATTCCGGGCTGCCGATATCCCGCGCGAAGGAGGCGAGGCTGCCCGCGTCGGTCAGGTCGCGACGGAACGCGAAATTCGTCATCGCCAAATGCTTGAGCACAAGGAAGGCGATGGTCTCACGCGATCCCTGCGACAATTTCAGTCGAAACCCGACCGCCTCAGCGATCCGCTTGCCAACGTCGCTGTGATCTTCCTCGTAGCCTTTGCCGAGGTCGTGCAACAGCAAACTCAGGTGCAAGAGTTCCTTCCGCTGGATCGAACGGTAAGCCTCGCCGAGCGGGCCCGCGTCCTTCTCGAAGCTCTCCGCTGCCTCCACCGCGCGGAGCGTGTGCTCGTCGACCGTGAAGGAGTGGTATTGGTTGAACTGCATCAGGCATCGGACATGTGCGAACTCCGGCACGACCTTCTCGAGGATACCGGTCGCGAACATCGACCGCAGCACGACGCCGATTCGCCCGGGGCGTTTCAGGATCGACAAGAAGCGTTGCCCCGCCTCGGCATATCCCTCGTTCGTCAGTTTCGGGGCCGCGAGCTTGATCATCTCGATCATCGCCGGATGGACGGCCACCGAATACAGCCCCGACAGTTCAAACAACTGCACAATGCGGTCCAGTCGCGCGCAGACATGCGAGCGATAGCCGGGGAGCACGTCGATCTCGTGGCGTCCGACGCTGAACCAGCGGTTGGAGCGGTGGCTGAGGAACCACGATTCCAGTCGTTGCGTCAGCGAGACCGGTCGATGACGGGCCACGAACCGCTGGGCGATGTCGGACACCTGGGTCGCGTGGCGGAAGTAGGCCCGCATGAAGCGTTCGACCCCTCGTTGACCGCCGCCGTCTTCGTAGCCGTACAGATCGGCCATGCGCATTTGTTCGGAACGGCTGAGCACCTCGTGCGCGCGTCCCGCGTGGAAGTGAAGTTCGACGCGGATGCGTGTGAAATACTCGTGAGCCTCGCGAAGCAGATCGTAGTCCTCGCGGGAGATCGCCCCCTCCATCCGCAGCAGGTCGGGGTCCCCCGTCCCGTAGCACGCGAAGCCCGCCCAACGAATCAGGTGGATGTCCCTCAGACCACCTGCCCCGCGCTTGATATCGGGTTCCAGCGCGCGGGCCGACTCCCCGAATTGCGACCGCTCGTCCCCCCGTTCCCGCACACAGGCGCGAAAGAACGCGCCGCGGTTGCGCCGCACCCACCCTTGAAACCGGGTCCGCAAGGACTCGCAAAGTCCTTCGTCACCCCAGATCGGTCGCATCTCGACAAGCGAAGTGGCGAACTGCGGATCCTCCCGCAATTGGCGCATGGCGTCGGCGATCGTCCGGACCGAGTGTCCGAGTTTGATCCCCGAGTCCCAGCAGTCCCGCACCAGTTGCGACACGATCCCCGCGTATTCCGCAGGTGTCTCGCGGCGCTGCACGAACAGCAGGTCGGCATCGGAAAACGGGCAAAGTTCGCCCCGTCCCGATCCCCCCACGGCGATGATCGCCGTGGTCTTGCGGATCGACTCGCGCACCCCTTCGGGGACCGTCGACAAGCAATCGTCGAAGAGTTCGACGATCAGCCGGTCGATCATTTCGGAGATCAGCGCCGCCACCTGCAATCCCGGAGCACCGGAGACGTACCGGTCGCGGGCCCGCTCGCGAAGCGAAAGCAGGCGGGCCTTGCGCGCGGCCAGGCGCGACGCCGGATCGGTCGCGGGTGAGGGGGTGGAGGACATGCGCTCCGCTTTGGTGGAGAGAGGCGGATGTGGGATCGCGTCCCCGAACGGACGGGACACCGGGTTTCGAAGACGCGCGAACCGGAGCGTCTCCGGGGTGGCGAAGGGACCGGACCGTCAGATCGCGTCCGACCCCGTTTCGCCCGTGCGGATGCGGACCACCTGGGCGAGATCGGTCACGAAGATTTTTCCGTCGCCGATCTGGCCGGTCCGCGCGATCTTCACGATGGTGTCGATGGCCGCTTTGAGTTGGTCGTCCGCAACGACCAACTCCAGCTTGACCTTGGGCAGGAAGTCGACCGTGTACTCGGCGCCGCGGTACATCTCCTTGTGGCCGCGCTGCCGACCGAAACCGCGCACTTCGGTAACGGTCATTCCCTGAATGCCCGCCTGTGAAAGGGCGTTTTTCGTGTCTTCCAGTTTGTAGTGCCGGATCACCGCTTCGATCTTCTTCATGGTTCGCTCCCTCGTTTCGTGCTCGCGTCCGAAACCCCGTTCGCCCGCGAGCGCGTTCGCTCGGGGGCGTCATCTCCGGACGAGTGTCACAGGAAAATGTAGCCCTCTTCGCCGTGGAGACTCACGTCCAATCCTTGCAGTTCCTGTTGCTGGGAGACGCGCAGTCCGATGAGCAGGTCCAGGACCTTCAAGATCAACAGGCTGCCGACCACCGCCAAGGCGATCGCCGCCAACACCCCGGCCCCCTGGTAAGCCAGTTGCAGCGGGTTGCCTTCCAGCAACCCTTGCGGTCCCTTGGCGCCGGGAATGACAAGCCGCGTCGCGAAGACTCCCGTCAACAGGGCGCCGACGATCCCTCCCACGCCGTGAACGCCGAACGCATCGAGCGAATCGTCGTAACCGAACCTGGCCTTCAGATTGCATGCCTGATAGCACACCACCCCGGCGACCGCCCCCAGCACGATGCCGGCCATCGGGGTGACCATGCCGCAGGCGGGGGTGATGCAGACCAAACCCGCAACCGCGCCGGAACACGCGCCGAGGATGCTCGGCTTGCCCCGTTGAATCCATTCCATCCCCGCCCATGCGACCGTGCCCGCCGCCGCCGCCATGTGCGTCGCCACGAACGCGTTGACCGCCTGCGCCGTCGCCCCCAGCGCGCTCCCCGCGTTGAAGCCGAACCAGCCCACCCACAGCATCGCCGCACCCACGCATGTGTACGTGAGGTTGTGTGGCACCATCGGTTCCTGGCCGTAGCCCAACCGCCGCCCCAACATCAGGCTGCACACCAGGGCCGACGCCCCGGAGCTGATATGGACGACCGTTCCCCCCGCGAAATCGAACGACGGACAGGCGGCATTCGCGTTGAGAAAGTTGAGCCAACCGGTCGCCGACCAAACCCAGTGCGCCAGCGGACAATACACAAGCGTGCCCCACGCCACGGAGAACAGAACCATCGCGCTGAACTTCATCCGCTCCGCATAGGCGCCGCAGATCAGCGCTGGCGTGATGACGAAGAACATCATCTGGTACACCATGTGCAACGATTTCGGGAGGGTCATCTCCATCGGGACCGCGATGCTCCCGTCGGCCGCCTGCGACGGCAGCACGTTCCGCAGGAACACGTAGTCGAAGCCCCCGACCACCCCTCCCGCCACATCGGTTCCGAACGCCAGACTGTAGCCCCACAGCGCCCACACCAGCGACATCAGCCCCATGAGGAACACGCACTGCATCATCACCCCCAGCACGTTCTTTTTGCGCACGAGGCCGCAATAGAACAGTGCCAGTCCGGGGGCCGTCATCATCAACACCAGCGCCGACGAAACCATCATCCACGCGGTGTCGGCCGCGTTGAAATTCGGCGGTGTGAGCCGAGCGTCGACCGCGACCGGTTCGACCGCGACCGGTTCGACCGCGACCGGTTCGACCGCGACCGGTTCGGCAGCGACCGGTTCCGCGGCGATCAGGTCGCTTCCGAACAGCGAGCAGACCGACGCCAGGCACACGGCCAAGCCGACCGCGCTGCACCATCGTCTCGAGGGGACAACTCTTTGCGACGGGAAATCGAAAGGCATGAAGACTCCGTGGGACCTGGCCTGGATCGATCGAGCGCGGGGGATCGAGGCTGTGGCGAAGCGCGGGCCGTGTCGGACCGCCGATTCGCCGGGAAACGTCGAGTCGACAAGGCTATCGACCCCGACGAATCGATGCCAGAGGCGATTGACGGTGAGGGGAGTTGTGAAGGAGCGAGGGGCACGCAACAAAACGGATGCCAACGACGTTCGGTTCGGGGCGCCACCGATGATCACCGGGGAATACTGTCCGAAGATTTCCCAGGCTGCTAACCTCGCACCCATGATCAACGTGCTGGCCAACATCGTCGAACACAAGCGGACCGAAATCGAACGCGCGCGGCGGGAGATTCCGCTCGAAGCCGTGCGCGAGGCGGCGCGCGCGGCCCCTCCGCCCCGGGACTTTGCCGGGGCGCTGCGTCAACCGGGAACGCGGATCATTGCCGAGGTCAAACGGGCTTCCCCCTCCGCCGGAACGATCCGGGCCGCGGCCGATCCCGTGGCCGTCGCGAGGACGTACGCCGCCGCCGGGGCGGCATGCGCGAGCGTGCTGACCGACGCGAAATTCTTCGGAGGTTGTCTCGACGACCTGCGGGCCGTTCGGGCCGCCGTCGATATTCCCGTCATCCGGAAGGATTTCATCCTCGATCCGTATCAGGTGTACGAGGCCCGCGCCGCCGGAGCGGACGCGATCCTGCTCATCGCCGAATGCCTCGACGACGGGCCACTGGCCGAATTGCACGCGCTGGCCGCCGAACTGGGCATGGCGGCGCTGGTCGAACTGTACGAACCCGAGAACCTTCCGCGCGTGCTGGCGGTGTCGCCAGCGCTCGTGGGGGTCAACAACCGCGATCTGAAGACGATGACCGTGCGGTTGGAGCACTCCCTCGATCTGCGGCCGCGCGTCCCCGAGGGGATCGTGTTCGTGAGCGAGAGCGGGATCAAAACCCGCGCGGATATTGAACGCTTGCAACACGCCGGGGTGAACGCCTTTTTGATCGGCGAAACCCTGATGCGCGCGGACGATCCAGCGCTCGCGTTGCGAGGTTTGATCGGCGGGTGACATCCCGGTGACCGTTGGAGTCGCGCGGGACCGTCATGCATTCGTCACCAACCGCACCAAGTCGACCAGTGAATCGCTATCGCCTGACGCCAGTCGCACAAAATTCAGTCGGGCAATTTCATAGCCGTCTTTGTCGGTCTCGATCGTGGGATCGAGACCCAGGTCGGCGATCATCCCCAACCGCACCCGCCCCGAAGGGAAGATCAACGACAGACCGAGGGAACTCGGGCGCTTTGTCTGGAGCACCGCGAACGGCCGAGCGGCCGACGGCATCGCATACGAAATCAGCGTCTTCGCGGAGAAGTCGATGGTCCGGCTGGGGGCCGCTTCCGCGATCAGTTTGTCGAATCGTGCCACCAATGCCGTGTCCCATGCGCGCGGCGCTTGACTGTCAAACCCCTTGGGCAGAATGTGCCATTTGAGGCCCAGCTTGCGCCATGGTTGCAGGGCTTCCTTATCGACCGGGTTGGCGACGACGGACTTCGCGACGCGGTGGTACGACGCGATCGCCTGCTTCAGGAAATCCTGGAACGCGGGTGTACGGACTTCCCGCTCCCAATGCACGGCCACCAGCACCTCCTGGAACGGCCCTTTCCCCTTGCGGACCTGCACGCGCTCGGTCGAACTGTAGGCGGGAATTTCGTCGATCTCGTTCAGCGTTTTCAGGTCGAGGGCGTCGGCCAACTCGTTCTCGGAGAAGGTTTTGGGGGGGACGCGGAACTTGAACGACACCAGCCACTCATTGCCGGTCATCGCATGCACGAACCAACCCAACGCGGATTGTTTCCCGGTGACTTCGACGACCGCTCGCTCGCCCCAGTTGGTCGGTTGGAAGCCGCCGTCCGCCTCGAGCGCGTCGATCACCGCCTCCAGCGCCGCCCCTTCCCATTGGCACGGGCGTCCCTGGTGTGAAAGGCGGTCGCGCGTATGCCAACCGCGCCCGTCCACCTCCCACGGCATCTTGGCATCCTTGCCCAGGTCGGCGAGCGACACGTCCCCCGACTGCTTCCTGGCGGCGGCCCGCGCGTCGAACACCTCGCGAGCACGTCTCGGCCCCGCTTCCAACACCGGCGCCAGCAGTTCCCCCGTGTAGGAACGGAATGGTCCGGATCCATTCGCGCCTCCGGCGGGCATGCCCGCCTCCCGCCAAGCCGCCGCGCGGGCGACGATGTGTTCGGGCGTCCCTTGCGCGACGATGCGGCCTCCCTCCCGTCCCGCCTCGGGGCCCAGGTCGACCACCCAGTCCGCCGTTTTGATCACATCGAGGTTGTGCTCGATCACGACCACCGTGTTGCCCAGTTCGACGAGGCTGTCGAGCACTTTGAGCAGCTTTTTGATGTCGTCGAAGTGCAAGCCGGTGGTCGGTTCGTCCAGCAGGTACAGCGTTCGACCCGTTTGGGGGCGAGCCAATTCGGCCGCCAGCTTCACCCGCTGCGCTTCCCCGCCCGACAGCGTCGCCGCCGACTGACCGAGCGTCAGGTAGTCCAGCCCCACCGCCGCCAGCGTCGCCAAAATGCCCCGGATGGCGGGGACGTTCTCGAACAATTCCAGCGCGCGGCCGACCGACATCTCCAATACGTCGGCGATCGAATTGCCGTGATACTTAACCGTCAGCGTTTCCGAATTGAACCGCTTGCCGCCGCAGTCGTCGCACGGCACCCACACGTCCGCGAGGAAGTGCATTTCGATCTTCTTCTGACCGTTCCCCTCGCAGGTTTCGCATCGTCCACCGGGTCGATTGAAGCTGAACCGCGACGGACGGAACCCGCGCACCTTGGCGTCGGGCAGCCGCGCGAACAATTCGCGAATCCCTTCGAACACACCGGTGTACGTGGCCGGGTTCGAGGCGGGAGTCGAACCGAGCGGCTGCTGGTCGACCTCGATCACTTTATTCACCTGACCGAGTCCGCGGATTTTGTCGTGCGTGCCCGGGGTTTCCCGCGCGCGGTGCAGGGTTTTGGCGGCGGCGCGGGCAAGGGTGTCCTGAATCAGCGAACTCTTTCCCGAACCGGACACCCCCGTGACACACGTGAGGGTCCCCAGCGGAATGCGCAGGTCGACGGCGTGCAGGTTGTGGTGCCTTGCGCCAAGAACCTCGATCCATCCCCCTCCGGGGGGCTCCGTCCAATACACCTCGTCGGTCGCGGGGGCCGAGGATACGGGTGTCGCCCGGCGTGCTTCGTCGACATCGAGGCCGAGCGGCATTTGTTTGCTACCGATCGCGGAGCGCCGCAGGTTCTTCGCCGGAGGCTTCTCCGAGCGCTCGATCCGCCGCGTGCTCGGGACCGGGATCGCCTCTGTTCCCGCCAGGTACTTTCCGGTGAGCGAGGCCGTCAGTTTTTTGAGTTCGGCCGGTTTTCCCTGACCGGTGATTGTGCCACCGAAACGCCCGGCTCCCGGACCGAAGTCGTACAACCGGTCGGCGGCTTCCAACACTTCGCGGTCGTGTTCGACGAGCACGACGGTGTTGCCCAGGTCCCGCAACCGTGTGAGCGCGCGCAACAAGCGTGCGTTGTCTCGCGGGTGCAGACCGATGGTCGGTTCGTCGAGGACATACAACACCCCCGTCAGCGCCCGTCCCACCTGCCCGGCCAAACGAATCCGCTGGCTCTCGCCGCCGGACAGCGTCGGCATCGTTCGCGACAGCGTGAGGTAGTCGAGCCCGACTTCGACCAGGAACGAAAGCCGCCCCGTGACTTCCCGCAGCAGTTCTCCGGCGACCTTTTTTTCCGCCGGCTTGAGCTTCACTTGCTGGAACCACGGGAGCAATTCCCCGAGGGGGGTCTCACACGCTTCCTGAATCGTCCTCCCCTGGAACCGCACTGCCCCCGCGTCGTTCCGCAAGCGGCTGCCGTGGCAGGCCGAGCAGGCGACTTCCCCCACCAGGTGATCGAGCCGCAAGCGGGCGGCGACGGACGTGCGCGTCGCCTCCTCGAGCGCGGGGTACAACCCCTTGTATTTGACCCGGAACGGACCGCGCCCCCCCTCCGCCGCCGGCACGTCGATCCAGCGTTCGCCCGTCCCGTACAGCACGGCCCGCTGCTGTTTGGGATCGAGGTTGCGAAACGGCACATCCAACGGGAAGAAGCCTTCGGCGGCGACCGCCTCGACGACGCGCCGAAACTCGCGATTTCCCGCCAAATCGGGCCACGCGGAGATCGCGCCATTCGCCAGCGTGGCCAACGGGTCGTGCACGAGCGAATCGAGATTCGTTCCCTGCTGCACCCCCAAACCCTCGCACGCGCCGCACCAGCCCAGGGGGCTGTTGAACGAGAAACTGTGCGGCGTCAAATCCTCGAAGCTCCGTCCGCATCCCGAACAGGCCCGGTGCAGGCTGAGCAGGTCGACCCGCCACCGAGGTTCGGGAACGTCTTCGTCGATCACGGCGACACGCATCCAGCCGCGACCATGATCGAGCGCCGATTCCACCGATCCGGCCAACCGCCCGCGGGTCGCCGGATCGACGTTCACGCGGTCGACGACAATTTCCACCTGGTGCCGCGAACGGCGGTCGAGTTCGGGAACCTCCTCGATCCGCCACGTCGTTCCGTCGACCCGCACGCGGCGATACCCCTGTGCGGCGAGTCTCGTCCACACGTCCGCGTAGTCCTGCCCCACCGTCACCTCGAGCGGTGCCAGCAGCAGCAGTTTTGTTCCGACCGGGAACTTGAGCAGCCGCTCGATCACCTCGTCGGTTGTTTGCGTGCGAACGGGGATGTCGCACTCGGGGCAATGCGGTTCCCCCAGCCGCGCCCAGAGGATGCGCAGGTAATCGTGGATCTCGGTGACCGTTCCCACCGTCGAGCGGGGGGTGTGGCCGACGGTTTTCTGCTCGATGGCGATCGCGGGGGACAGGCCGCTGACGTGTTCGACCTTCGGCTTGGGCATCTGTCCGAGGAACTGCCGCGCGTAGCTCGACAGCGATTCAACGTACCGTCGTTGCCCCTCGGCATAGAGGGTGTCCATCGCGAGCGACGTTTTGCCCGATCCACTTGGCCCGCAGAACACGCTCATCTTGTGGCGCGGCAGTTCGATGTCGACCTGCTTCAGGTTGTGCTGACCCGCCCCTTTGACCACGATCGGCCGCGCGATCACACTCTTCGACCGCGCCGCGCCGTCCTCCTTGGCCGTCGCCAACAGCGGCGTCCCCGGCTTGCGCGCCAACACCGGCTTCAAGGCACGTCCCGTGTACGACTCCGCACACGCGGCGACCGTTTCGGGCGTCCCCTCCACCAACACGCGACCGCCCCCCGCGCCGCCATCGGGGCCGAGGTCGATCACCCAGTCCGCCGTTTTGATCACGTCGAGATTGTGCTCGACAACGAGCACGGTGTTCCCCTGGTCGACGAAACCGTGCAACACGTCCAACAGTTTGTGGATGTCGGCGAAGTGCAGCCCCGTGGTCGGCTCGTCGAGCAGGTAGATCGTTTTGCCGGTCGAGCGTTTGCCCAACTCCCGCGCGAGCTTGATCCGCTGCGCCTCCCCCCCGGAGAGCGTCGGGCTCGGTTGGCCCAGCTTGAGATAGTCCAACCCCACGCCGTCCAGCGCCTTCAAGAGCGCGACGATTTTCGGGACATTTTCAAAGTGGACGAGCGCCTCTTGCACGTCCATGTCGAGCACTTCCGAGATCGACTTCCCCTTGAAGCGGACTTCGAGCGTTTCGTGATTGAACCGCCGTCCCTCGCACACCGGGCAGGTGACCCACACATCGGCGAGGAAGTCCATCTCCAGCTTGTTCGAGCCGTGCCCTTCGCACGCCTCGCACCGCCCCCCCGAGACGTTGAAGCTGAAGCGTCCGGACTTGTAGCCCCGGAGTTTGGATTCCGGCAACTGCGTGTACAGGTCGCGGATCAGGTCGAACAACTTGATGTACGTGGCGGGATTGGAGCGGGGCGTGCGACCGATGGGGGACTGGTCGATGTCGATCGCCTTGTCGAGGTGCTCGAAACCGTCGATCCGTTCGTGACGACCGGGATGCCCGTCCCCTTCGTTGAGATCGCGCAACAGCGCCTGCCAGAGAATGTCGTTGATGAGCGAGCTTTTCCCCGAACCGCTCGCCCCCGTGACGCACACGAATCTCCCGAGCGGGATGTCGACCGTCACGTTCTTCAGATTGTTGTGCGACGCGCCGACGATCCGCACGAACTTCGGTTCGGCCGTCGGGTCCACTTTCTTCCCGACTTTCGTCCCGGCCTTCTTCGAAGGGACTTCCACCGGGGACTTCGTGCGACGACGCGCAGCCGGTGCGACTTCGACCGCCGTTTCGACGGCGGGTTCCCCCAGTCCGCGGCGACGCGCTGGAATGGCGATCTCCAGCCGTCCGGACAAATACTGGCCGGTCACACTGTTTTTGGCGCCCGCCACGTTGGCGACCGAACCCTCGGCGACGATCAGTCCCCCGCGCACACCGGGGCCGGGGCCGAAGTCGACGATGTGGTCGGCCGCGCGCATCGTGTCCTCGTCGTGCTCGACGACGATCACCGTGTTGCCGAGGTCGCGCAGGTCGAGCAGGCTGTCGAGCAACATCTGATTGTCGCGCGGATGCAGGCCGATCGACGGTTCGTCGAGGATGTACACCACGCCGACCAACCCGCAACCGATCTGCCCGGCCAGGCGAATGCGTTGGCTTTCCCCGCCGGACAGCGTCGGGGCCGAACGGTCGAGTGTCAGATAGTCGAGACCGCATTTGCGGAGGAATCCGAGCCGACCGCGGATTTCCTTGAGGACCTCACCCGCGATGAACCGGCGCGTGTCGTCGAGTTGCAGGTCCTCGAAAAACCGGGACGCGTCGGCGATCGTGAGGCCGCACACCTCGGCGAGCGACAAGCGCCACGGAGCGTTGTTTTGCGGGGGAGCCTCGGGCGAACGAGCACCGGCTTTCGCTTTCTTTGCGCGAGCGGGGGGTGAGACGACCTCCGCCGCTTCCGACCGGGCCGTCGAAGTCAGTCGCACCGACCGCGCGTGCTGGTTCAACCGCGTGCCGCCACACGACGAACACTCCCCTACCGTCAGATACTTCTCGATCTGCCGCCGCCGCATCGGGTTCTTCGCTTGGCCGTACTCGGCCAACAGGGTCGGCACGATCCCCTCGAACGTGCCGCCGTGCTTCCACGTCCCCCCGCCCGTCTTCCAGGCGAAGGTGATGTGTTTGTCCCCCAAACCGAACAACAAGCCACGGCGAATCGATTCCGGCAGTGCCCGCCAGGCCGTCTTCGCGACCGCTCCCGTGTCGAGGCCCGTCTCCTTCTCGAGCGCGGCCATCACGCCCTGAAAGATGTGACGCCGCCAGCGCCCCATCTCCTTGAGCGGCCCGACGAGTTCCACCGCCCCTTTGGCGAACGACAGGCTGTCGTCGGGGATGAGTCTCGCCAGATCGAACTCGTGCCGCTGTCCCAGTCCGTGACAATCCGTGCACATTCCTTGAGGACTGTTGAAGCTGAACAACTGCGGCGTGGGGGGCTCGAAGCTCAGACCGCATGGAATGCAGGCGTAGTCCGTACCGAACATTTGCTCCGCATCCGACGGCGGGAGCGGCCGATCTTCGTCCGCCTCGTCCGGAAGCGTCTGCTTGCCGCGGCGTCGGCTTGCCCCCTTCGTGGGCGATGGAGCGGGCTCGTCGCGCGGGGCTTCCGCGCCCCCGTCCCGCAGGACGATCAACCGTCCCTTCCCCATGCGCAGGGCTTGTTCGACCGCCTCCGCCAGGCGCGACCGGGCCGTGCTCCCCGCCGAAAGGCGGTCGATCACCACGTCGATCGAGTGCCGCATCTGCTTGTCGAGCGTTGGCGCTTCGCTCAGCGCGTGGACCTTTCCGTCGATCCGAGCCCGCAAATACCCTTGCTTCAAGAGGTCCACGAACAGGTCGCGATACTCCCCCTTCTGCCGCTGCACGAGCGGCGCAAGGACCGTGTACCGCGTTCCTCCGGGGAGCCGCGCCAAATGTTCGAGGATTTGCTCGTGCGTTTGCGCGGTGATCGGCAATCCGCACTTCGGGCAAAACCCGTCCCCGACCCGCGCGTACAACACGCGCAGGTAGTCGTAAATCTCGGTGATCGTGCCGACGGTGCTGCGGGGATTGCGACCGCTGGTTTTCTGCTGGATCGAGATCGACGGGGCGAGGCCCGAAATCGCATCCACTTCGGGCTTGGGCATCTGCCCAAGGAACTGCCGCGCATAGCTCGACAGCGATTCGACGTACCGCCGCTGCCCTTCGGCGTAGAGGGTGTCGAACGCCAGCGAGCTTTTGCCGGAACCGCTCACCCCCGTCATCACGATCAGCGAATTGCGCGGCAAGCGGACGTTGACGTTGCGCAGGTTATGCTCCCGCGCACCGCGAATGATGATGTCGGACTCGCTCATGGGCTCGGCAGATTCGGCAGGCAAGGGCTGGTGAACGAACGGACAGGAAGTCTATCGAATCGCCCATCCACCGGGAGGGAACGACCTTCCCCCCGCGCCTCGATTGCCACACGCTGTCGCGGAAATCGTAAGATTTCCTCCGCTCGCGAACCCTCTTTCGCCCCCTTGCTTCACCAAACGTGCGTCCGGCGTTTCGTCCGTATCATACATTGGCCTTCGAACCCATGTCGTTTAGGATTCAAAGCGAAGCTCTGCTGATTTCCCACAAAAAGACGCTGAATGGCGTGCGAGCAACCGTGATCGCCTTGACCATCCTTTGACATTGAGGCACCGAAATGTCGACCGCCAAAACCACCGGCCCCAAGCGCGGTGCGACACCACTGGTCGCCATCCAGGTGGGCAAGCAGACGTATCGCGTCCCCCGATCCTTCATTTCCGTGGTAAAGCGCATCGCATCCGGAGCAAGCCGGGGAATGTTTTACAACGTCGTGACATCCAAACAGGATGATGACACCGTCACCACGGACGAGGCCGCGAAGCTTCTCGGCGTGTCACGTCCCTATGTCGTGAAGCTGACGGAGACCAAGGCGCTGCCGCACACGATGAAGGGGGACATTCGCCAAATCCCGCTTCGGGCCGTCTTGAAATTTCGCGAGAAACTCAGAAAGCAGCGAGCCGAGGGGTTGAGGCTTCTTGCCGCGCTGGATCGCGAATACGGTTTGGAGTGATCATGGAATGTCCGGTCGCCGTATTTGACGCGAACGTGATTCTCGACATCACCTTGTGCAGTTTCTTGCTCTATCTTGCGGACAGGGAAGAGGTTTTCAGTCCTCAGTGGACTGAAGACATTCACGAAGAATGGATGAGGAACCTCGCTTCCAGACTTGGATACCCCGAAGCGAGTATCGAGAAGCGCCGGCGGATCATGGACGAGCGTTTCGCAGGGGCCTTGGTGCACGGCTACAAGCACCGCATCGACGGCCTCGCCCTCCCCGACCCGGACGACCGGCACGTCCTTGCCGCCGCCATCGAGTGCGAAGCCCGGTTCATCGTCACCTACAACCTGAAGGACTTCCCTAAGAAGTCGCTCGCCCCGCACGGTATCGAGGCCCTTACTCCGGACGCCTTCATCGCCCGCCTCATCGAGTCACATCCCGACAATGTGATCGCTGCGGCGAAAGCCATGCACGCAAACGAGCACAAACCGGAGGAGACCACCTCGCAATTCCTCGCCCGGCTGGAAAAGCATGGCCTCAAAAGAACAGCGACGTTTTTGCGGCGACACGCCCCCTCCCTGTCGCGGAAATCGTAAGATTTCCTCCGCTCGCGAACCCGCCCTCACACCCACAGCACGTCGTGGAGATCCCCCGCGAACACTTCCGCCAAGAGGTCGAACTCCTCGTTCGCTTCCGGCAGTTTCTGCCGGGTAAGAGGCACTTCCGGCTCGCTCGCCGCCGCAGGTACACTCGGCGACGAAACCCGGGAAGGCACCGGAATCGCTACCAGACTCGCGACATTGCCGGGCAGCCCAATCGTCTCGTCGGAGCTGGCCGATTCCGGATCCGCCGCGACGACGCTCATCGCGCTCGGTGCCGCCAAGGGCGTCACGCGGAATTCCGAGGCATACGCGAAGCCGAGGCTGCGTTGCAGCTTCCAACTGTCCGGGAATTGGGACAATACCGACACCACTTCCCCCGCATTGGCCGTATACAGGTGCGCCCCGTTCGCTTCGTTGTACAGATGGAACACCTCGACCGTTCCCGGCTTGGCGACGGGGAACACGAATCCTTCGGTCGTCTCCGCCCGCCAGCCCACCTTCCCGAACTGCGGATGTCCCGGAGGAATCAGCCCCACGAGTTGATCCCGCTCTCCGGCATTCGTCGTCAGGTAGTGCAAGCCCGAATGAAGGTTATAGAGTCGAAACACCGGTACGGCGTCCGGTGCGAACTGCGGCGACACCGTGAAAGCCGACGCCCGGTTCCCCGTTTCGTCCCGGTACCCGTTGGCCACCGCGTTGGCGAATTCCGCCGCGGTCGTCGTGAAGAAGTGGGCGTTGCTCGTGGGATTGAACGCACGCAACAGCGTCACCGGGTTGGACGTGAGGATCGTGACCGACTGGAACCCTCGTTGCGTCACCGGCAACCGTGTCGCAAGGACACTCGGCGGCGTCGGCTCCGTGGTCAGCACCACCTCGTCGACGAACAACGTATGCCCGGCGGTGTTTGACGTATCCCCTTCCAGCTCGACCGAACTCACGTTGTCGAGCGCGATCGTCTCCGGCACGGTTCCCGGCGGACTCCCCGGTGGCGGAAGCAGCGTGACGATGCCAGACGAACTCGATGTCGAGCGGTACACAAACGCCTGCCCCTGGGTCGCACCGGTCCCCAGCTTCACCCGGACCTTGTCGGTTCCATCGCCACCGTTTTCGCTGATCCCCCCCGTCGGCAGGAACTCGCCACCCGAGAAGTCGTACTCGAGGTTGTCGTCACCCGCCCCGTCATTGATGACGATTTCGTCGAAGCTGGAGAGCGGTACGCGCGTCTCGAATGCCAGATCGCCCCCATCGTGTGCATTGAAGTTTGCGACCGGTCCCGACCGCCCCAGCAGGAACGACACGACCAGATCGTCGCCCTCGCGACGGAGCGAAATCCGGTCGGCGCTGTTCCCGCCATCGTCGACAAAATTCGGCCCCGGTCCGTGATGGACGTGGCCGTCGTCGTGTGCGGTTCCGGATGTTCCGTGAGTGTGCGGCACTGCGGAGGATGTCGTCGCGGCGGCACCATCTCCGTCCGGTCCGCCATTCACCCGCAGAGTCCGCCCCGTCATCCCCACGTTGTACGTGAAGCCCGGAATGGTCGACGGCAGGCGCACCTCGTATCCGAACGCGTCCTTCAGCAGGTTGGCGACATTGTCCGACGCCAGCACCCGCGTATCCCCGCCCGTTGCATTGCCCGCGTCGATCGACCCCCGCAATTGAACCGGTCCACGGAACGCGCTCGTGAACGCCACGGGCTGATTCCCCGCATCGGCCGCCGCAGTGTGTGTCGCGCTTCCCGTATCGGTCCCGCCACCACCACTGTCATAGCTCGTCAGCAAGTGGGTGGCCGAGGGCCCGTCGAACACGTAGTAAAAGCCCGAACCATTCCCCTGCGGATCGCGCGTGGCCAGCCGAGTGACCGTGCTGTTGTTGAGCGGGTTTTGCAGCTTGGCGGGAGGTCCGAACAGACCGAGAATGTGCACGATTTCCGCGTTGATCGTGCTGTAAATGTCGGTCCCGACCACAAGAGGCCCCGGACGCGCCGCCGCCGGGCTGAGAATGTCGGTGTACTCGGAGTGCTCCGTCGGAGTGGGATCGATCCAGAACCCGTTGTTCGGCTGCCCGTTCTGCCCCCGGTCCAGCGTGATCGTTCCTGCGACCGGGTATCCGTTCCGGTTCGCGTCCCGATCCTCTTCGGTGGGATACGCGTACTCGGTAATGTTCGCTCCGCCCCCAAATCCTTCGCGCCCCACATCCATGCTGATCGTGTAGCGGATCGTGTTGCGATCGGGCGACCCGTTGACCGGCGGCTGGTTGAGGTTCACCAGCACCGTCCCCCACGAATTCAGCACGGCGTCAACGACTCGCCGTGCTGGTTCGGCATTCGCTCCGAACACGGTCGCGAAATTGTCCGATGCCTGCCCTCGATTGACCCACACCATGTTCGACGGACAGACCCGCGTCTCAAGGGCCTCCGCGCTAATCGATTGCCAACCCGCTCGGCGCCGCGTCGCCGACACCCGCCTCCACCCGCCTGCTCCGTTTCCGTTGGCCATCAAGAATCGCTCCGTGTCTTCGAATCCGAGATGTGAGGCTGATCAAGCGAGCGGCGGGCGTAACCCAAAGTCGGCACTCCAGTACCGTGCCGAACTCCGCGCGGCTGAGCGGAGATTATCCTTCCGCATGCCTTTTACCGTGGTCAAGCGGATTTTCCGGCGCGGCGGGCGAGCGGTGTCTGCCGCGCCGACGATGCTCGCTCCATGTCCACCGGCCACGCTGTTCGGCAGCGGCCTTGCAACAGGGCCGCCGCACGCCCAAAAAAAGACATTCTGTCTAATGTGAGTGTGAACGGATCGTGCGGCGCGTTATCGAACCATCAAGTCGGGACGGTCAAGGAGCGTCGTCCCCCCGTCAGCCCCGATTCTTGTAGACCATCACCTTGACGATCAATTTCGCGCGGTCGTCGTCGAGCTCCAGTTTCGCCTTAAGGTCGTTCATGAACTCGCGCTCATCGTTATCGACACTGCCGTTCGCCAGGACGACATCCACCGCGTTGGCGAACACGGTTTCCCGCAGTTCGGGCGGCACAACCGGAATGCACCGTTCGAGCAGGTTCTCGTGCCCCCCCTTCCGGAGCAAACCCAACAACCGATCGAACATCGCGCTGTACTGTTGCGGCGACTGTCGCTGGTACAGCTTCTTTTGACGTAGGGCGAGCGAGAGGCTTTGTGCCTCCTCGTCGGCGATGTGCCCGTCGCAGGCGCACGCCGCCAGCAGAACTCCCGCCACTCCCTCTTGCGGACCGAACTGGGCTTCCGAGAAGTTGTTTTCGTCGAGAATGTCGTCGAACAGGGACATGTTGCACCGTGTGAAGGCTGGCGGGGTGAAGGCAGACGGGAAGGGATCGAGACGTCGGGAACTCGCGGAAACGGACGGCCGACCGGCAACACGGCCGGGCACGCTCGTTCACCCCTTGTTCTTGATGACCATGACCTGGGCGATAGCCTTGGCCACCGGCGGTTCCACTTGCAGTTTTTTCCGCAAGTTCTCGATGAATTCCTTCTCGTCGCTGTCCACGCTCCCGTCCGACAGGACGATGTTGACGGCGTTGGCGAACGCCGCGTTGACGAGTTCCTTGGGGAGCGTTTCCGCGCACGCTTCCATCAGGGCTTCCGGCCCCTTCTTCTTGAGCAGCCCGAGCAGTTTGTCCATCACCTGCGAGAATTCCTTCTCGTTGACGCGGGCAAACAGCTTCATCCGACCTACCGACGTGGTCAGGTTCTCCGCCTCCTCGTCGGAGATGTGCCCGTCGCACGCGCCGGCCGCCAACAGGATGCCCGCGAAGGACTCCTGGGGCGACAGTTTTCGGGTGGTTTCAATGCCGCCGAACAACGAGTCGAAGAGACCCAAGATGCGCCTCCGTGTCCTTGAAGAGTACCTTCCCGAACGGAACCGTCCCCGCGCCGGATTCGGCTCGTTCGGACAGGGTAAACCGTATCGCTCGGTACGGCGAACCGCAAACGATCTGTCTACAAAAAGGGAACCGGCGGCCATCGCAAATTGTGGCCGACACCGAGCGCCCCTTGAGCTCCCCGCGGCGGCCCCGTCCCACGGCGCCTCCCCGTCCACCCGCGTCCCTCCCCCCCCGGAAATGACCACAGCCGGAACAAACCCCTTGGGTTCGTTCCGGCTGTGTCGTGGATCGGTACCGCCGCACACGCGGCGAAGCCGTACATCAGGCCGAGAAACTGCTGCCGCAGCCACACGACTTGACGGCGTTGGGATTCACGAACGTGAATCCGCGCTTGTCGAGGCCGTCGTGGAAGTCGACCGTCGCCCCGTCGAGGTACAGCATGCTGCGCTTGTCGACAGCCACCTTGATTCCGTGCTGGTCGATCACCTCGTCCTTGACCTCGTCGGTGGCGTTGTCGAAGCCGAGGCTGTACTGAAAGCCGCTGCATCCGCCACCGGCGACACCGACGCGCAGAACGGTTTCCGCCGGGAAATTCTGCTCGCCCATGACCCGCTTGACTTCGCTGGCCGCCTTTTCCGTCAACAAGAGACCCATTCGGAATCACTCCTATTCTTTGGACCGATTTGGACGCAAATCTCGTATTTCATCGCCGAAGGGGCCGCGTGCTCGCCCAGCGAACCCACGCCAGCCCCTCGGCCAACGCTCGAATCACGTCTCGGAAACGCTGTCCCGAGGTTTTTTCACAACGCCCGATGCGGAAATTATATCGAGTGTTGGCGGGAATCAATGGGAACGAATCGGGGATTCGCGGAAAAGATCGACCAGCCCGGCATTGACCCGCAGTGGCTCGCGAAGGCGCGGCAGGACAACAACGCTCGCGGACCGATTCGGCGAGGCCGCTTCGCGGTGTGGCCCTCAGGCGCGACGATCGCGCCAATACCCCGGCCTGCGACGGTCGTGAACAACCGCGAGCACCAGGATTTCGACCTCGGAAACGACACCAAACACCAAACGATACGGAAACCGTTTGACCGCAGCTCGGCGGGTCTGCTTGTGCTCGATCGGATGGGATTCCGGCTCGGACTCGATCCGCCGCACCGCCACGCGAACGGCCTCGATGAACCGCTCCGCAGCGGCCTCGCTGCGAGCCGCGTACCACTCATGCGCGGCCCGCAACTCCTCAGCGGCCAGCGCGATGAAGCGAACCTGCATCACGGTTGGCCCAGTTCGGCACTCAGGCGCTCCCAGGCGATGGTTTCGCCGGGAGATTCCATTCGCCGCTCCAGTTCCTCGAGGAAATCCGGGGAATTCGCGTCCAACCCCGGAGGGGCTTCCGTCAGGGATCCGGACAAACCGTCGATGATCGCCCAACGATCGGACTCGGAAAGTCGTAGCGCGGCGGTCAGGATGGACTCGCGGTCGACCAACATGACGAAACTCCCTTGCGGTACCACGAACCTGGACTGCGAACGCTCAAGCCAATCGGTCCGGCGGCTCCAGGGCCACCGTTCCACCCTGGCGGAACTCGCTTGGCCCCACCGAATCGGCCCCCGAATTGTACTCGCATCCCGTGCGGACGATATCGCAAATCCACCCCGGCTCGACGGTGGGTTGACGACGCTCCCGCCTCCACCAAACCGTGCGGAGTTCGTCAGGTCCCCGACGCGATTGCGTTGGCTTCATTCGCGGCAAGACGGTCGCACGACGATGTCGGCCACTTTTCCGGAATTCTTCGAATCCCCCTTGACGCCCCGTCGATCATCTGTACCATATCACCTAGTACAGTTCAGTCGAGGGCTCTCATGCTGTTTTCCATCGACTCCGCCAGTCACGTCCCCATCCATATCCAACTCGCCCGGCAAATCCGGGGGGCGGTGGCGCGGGGGAGGCTCCGTCCGGGGGACAAGGTCCCCTCCGTGCGGGACCTTTCGCGGCAGGTGGTCGTCAACCCGAACACGATCGCGCGGGTCTACGGGGACCTGGAACACGACGGGGTACTCGTCACCCGCG
The DNA here is from genome assembly GCA_044359065.1 of Planctomycetales bacterium. Taxonomy (GTDB): domain Bacteria; phylum Planctomycetota; class Planctomycetia; order Planctomycetales; family Planctomycetaceae; genus JAIXZD01. The sequence goes on from JBIKMW010000070.1 coordinate 30,768, forward strand.
CCGGCTTGGGGGTGTACATCGCCCCGCGTGCGTCGCAACTGTCGGACGCGGCGCGGACCGAGCGGGTGACTCGACTGCTGGACGAATGCCTCACCGAAGGAGTCCTGCTGGGGCTGACCCGGGACGACATGCGGCGATTGTACGAAGCCCGTGTCGGCGAGTTCGCCTGGAGCGACGCCGCCGCGTGACAACAGCCGTACAGAATCGACAAGAAGTCTGTGTGACGGTGCGAGCGGGATCGCGTACCGCATTGGCATAACCGGTGGTACACAGAATCCGCAGCACGATCGAGAACAAACATCGACTCGTACAATGTATTCTTATCTCTTTTAATCTGTGTCAATCTGTGCAATCTGTGGATAACTGACTTCTCTGTCCACAGATTGCACAGATTGACACAGATTAGAAGAAAGGCCAAAAGGCACCGGAGACAGTCGATCATGCCTGATGCGATCGTCACGACCGACCTCGTCAAGCACTACGGCCCGCGGCGCGTGGTCAAGGGGCTCAACCTTCGCGTTCCCGAAGGTTGCGTATACGGCTTCCTCGGTCGGAACGGGGCAGGGAAATCGACCACCATCCGTATGCTGATGGGAATGGTTCGGCCCGATCATGGCCGCGTCGAACTGCTCGGCGAAAACATCGACACCATGACCCCCGCCACGCGGGCGCGGATCGCCTACATCGCCGAAGGACACCCGCTCTATCCGCACTGGCGGATCGGCGAGGCGGTGAAGTTCACGCGGAAGTTCTACCCGAACTGGAACGACCAGCTTGTGCGGCGGATCCTCGAACACTTCGAGTTGCCGGACAAGGCCCGCTTCGGGCGGTTGTCGCGCGGTCAACAGGCGCAGGTGTCGCTGGCCCTGGCGGTGGGGCCGGACCCGGAGTTGCTGGTGCTTGATGACCCGACGCTCGGTCTCGACACCGTGGTGCGGCGCGATTTTCTGGAATCGCTGATTCAGATCATCCAGCGCCGCGGGCGGACGATCCTGTTCAGTTCGCACATGCTCGGGGATGTCGAACGGGTGGCGTCGCGGATCGGCGTCATGGTCGACGGCGTGCTGCGGGTCGACTGTCCGACGGAACACTTTCGCAACTCGGTCCGCCGGGTCGTATGCGAGTTCGACACCGTCCCGCCCGACGCCCCGTCGTTCGACGGGTTGGTCAATGTGCGGCAAGTGGGTTTGGCGCTGGAGTTCGTGATCGTCGGCTACTGCCCCGAGCACGAGGCACGGCTGAAGGCACTCGAGCCTCGATACATCGACGTGGTCGAACTGAATCTGGAAGACGCGTTCATCGAATACACCCGTGGCCGGAAGCGGTCGATTCCCTTGTTCCCCGTGGAGGCTTCCGATGTGGAAAGCGCTGTTGCTCAAGGAGTGGCGTGACACGTCGCTGACGCTGGCCGTCGCGGCGGTGGCATTGGGGCTGTGGGTGGCGGAGATGACCGGTTGGGGGTTCTTCACCCCGTCACACAGTTTCGACGTGCAGTCCCCTGCACCGCTGCGAACCGCAAACCAGTGGTTCGTGCTGATTCTGTCCGCAGCCGCCATCGGGTTGGCGATGCAGCAGACACTACCGGAATCGCACCGGCAGACGTGGCTGTTTCTGCTGCATCGGCCGCTGGATCGGCGTGTGTTTCCGCTGGCGAAGTGGGGGGCGGGCATGGCCGTGTGGAGCACGCTCGCGCTGGTGCCATTCTTGCTGTATCTGATTTGGGCGGCGGCCGAGGGGCTTCACGCCAGTCCATTCGTGTGGCGATACACGTACGGTTGGTGGCAGACGATCGCCGGCATCAGCCTGTTGTACTCGGGGGCGTTCTTGTCGGGTCTGCGTCCTGCGAAATGGCTGGGAACACGGTTGTTCCCGTTGTCCGCGGCGGCGGTGTGGATGATTCTGTGTTGGGGGGTGACGGAACACGGCGGAGTCGGTTGTCTGGCATTTCTCGCCGGAACGATCGCGCTGCAGGTGATGTCGTTGAAACTCGTGCTCGAAGTGGCCGAAGAGCGGGACTACCCGTAAGGGGTTCCACCCGTACTGCAGTCGGCCTGCATTCGCGATGGACGCGGTCATTTCAGGTGATCGCCAGTCAAGTGTTCGCCCGAGTGGTTGGGGAGGCAGCGTCATGACGAACGTCCGGAAAGAGCGTGGCGGCTGGTGGTTGGTGCTGGTGGTGGCGTTCGGATATGTCCCGATCCATGTCCTAGTGACCATCGTCGTCGGAACCTGGATCTTCTCGTTTTTCCAGAACCCATACGGCGCGAATGTCATGGTTCGGCGTTCCGGGGAAGTGAATTTCCAGCGGTACACTCCCGGCCTCGCCAACAACGGCATGGTCAATCTCGATGGCACCCCCCGTCCCGTTCCTGAGGCAGTCGAATCCGGGGCGTTCAGTTTGAACGACGCGGTGGTCACGCAGGCGTCGATCCCGGGACCGTCGGACAACGATTCCGGGGCACGGTCCACCGTGGAACGCCTGCACACCAGCGACAGAGGGAATTGGTTCGCGCGGCTGGACGAGGGGCATCGCGACCGAACGTATCTCGAAGGTTACGACTGGGTGACTCGTCGTCGGATCGGATTCCTCAGCGCCCGAGGATTCACTCAAGCACGTCCCGAAGCTGCCGACCAATGGGTGATGCCGAATGCTGAGAAGTCGATATTGAGCGACGTGTTCGAGGGATTGGTCTACTTTCACCGCACGTCCGATTTCGTCACGCTTCCTGGGGGCATGCGTGCGACCGAGCGACAGATTCCGACGCGGCTGACGTTTCTCGCGGCATTCGACGGCGTTTGGGAGGTCGACTTTGCGTCGCAGAAAACGCGTCGGATCGCCGACATACCGGGGATTCGCGCCATCTGTCGCCTCGCGGCGATCCCCGCCGAGTCGGGGGGCACCACCGCGCTGTCCGTCGAGTCTCTGCTCGTCGCGACGCAAGACCGTCTGATCGTGCTCGACCCGGTCGGGGGAACGCGGCGGGAGTATCCGCTGCCGGAAAATCGTTCCACCAAGTCGGTCCAGATCTTCTCCGTCAACGATGGTGGACTGGTCCTCTACCAGCTCCTGACGAAGGCCGGACGGCACGATGCGACCCATGTCCGGCTATGGTGGCTCGACAAAACCGGCAAGGTCACACGCACGGTGGACACCCCCGCCCAACCCCCTCCCGATGGCCTGTTTGAACAACCGTCGGTCCAGGGTGCGACGATGAGTCTGGCCTTCCCCACGCCACTGCCTGCGATCATTGCGTGGGGCGTCCATTGGCACGGCGTGTCGCAAACCTCTCTGGCGGACCGCGATTTGCAGTTGGACCCTTCGACGCCCGTATTTCTCGGCTGGTTCACCGCGATGACGGCGCTCATCGGCGCGGTCTGCGCTGCGGTGGCGGTCCGACAAGCACGACGGTTTGGCGGCACCGTGGCGTGGCAATGGGGATTATTCGCGTTCGTGCTCGGCCTGCCGGGGCTGATCGGATTGCTCTACTCCAAACGTCGCCCGGAAATCGCCCATTGCGAATGGCTGGCGGGAAAACCGCTCGCCGTCCCGCCGAAACTGTCGACGGACTTGTTCGCGGCGTGACCCGTCCCCGCTCGTTCGGTGTGACGACGCCTCGGTCCTCTTGTAGCCCGCTGCGTGAGCAAGGGCGAACATCGAGCAACCGCCCGGTCAACAGCGCGATTCCGGATAAAAACGCTCCCTCATATCCACTCTGTGGATCACTGCTTGTCGTCGCCACCGGCGATCGACACGAGCGCCCGAATCTGCTCCGAAAGCTCGCGGACGTCGGTGGCCCGCATCGACCCGTCCCCCATGAGCATGTTGATCCGGTGGCGGTGCGGCGGATCGGACGCGAGTGCCAACGCGTGCACCGTTTGTTCGTCCAAATCCGCTGGTTCCATCCACGGCACGGAACGTCCGCCGTTCGCTTCAAGCACCAGCAACGTCTGGGCAGTCGCGTCCCGAATCTGGTCCCACGATGTCGTTTCGCGCGACCGAAATACGCCGTCCGAGCCGACCACCGCCATGTACGTGGTTCGATCTCCGTCCCCCGATAAGGACGGGCAGCGGTACACCGAGACCACCGTCCGCCGTGCTGGTTCGTTCACCGGATCGTCCCACGGCTTGGACAAATCAATTGTCCCGTAGAGCGGACCTTGATCAAGAAACGGCAGGATCAACGTCCGCCAACTGTGCAGCCTTCGCCCGCAGGCATCGACGGTGTACGGAGGGGGGAAGCAACCGTGAACGTCGTGATAGTTGTGCAGCGCCAATCCGATCTGCTTCAGTTTGTTGCGGCAATTGGAAACTCGGGTGGGATCGCATGCGGGCATTAACAGCACGAGCAGCGTTCCAATGATCGCGAACACGACCAACAATTGCGTCCACGTGAAGCCCCGACGAACGCGGGACGGCACAGCGGCGGCTCCCGACGGGGCCGAAGGGACGAATATCACGACCGGGCCTCCCGAACGGGGCACAATGGATTCATGAATGAACCACACTGGAATTGTAAACGTCGCAGCAGTTGTTTGGACAACCGGTCGCCGCCGGGATTCTCAGAATGGACGCTCCAGTCGCCGCATTTCGACCCGCCGAGTGCCAGCGCGCAAAGGGTGCGAACCCCGGATCGCGATTCAGGACTGGAACTCGACTTGACGGCCACGTTTGCAGATATTGAAAGCGTGGCGGGTGAACCCTTCTCCCCCACAATCGGCTCGGAAAAACGCCACGAAACTTCACGGTGGGGGAGAAGGTGCCCGAAGGGCGGATGAGCAGCTGTGTTGGAATTCAAGTGATTCATGGTGCAAGTCATGAAGGGTTTGGGGCGGAAAGTTGGAAACCTCGGATCAAGCTCGGCAGACGG
>JBIKMW010000161.1:0-11001 GCA_044359065.1 Planctomycetales bacterium
CTGGAGATGACGTTTCTCCGCGAGATCGAGGGCTGGGGACAATTGCAGCAGACCGTCAGACGCCACCTCGTCCGCTCCTGCACGCAACACGTTCCCGAGAAAGCGGTCGATCTGGATGCGGTGCTCCGCGCCGATGAACTGACGCCGATTCGAGGGGAACTGGAGGCCGTGTGCTGTGAGTTGGCGGAGATTCGTAAGACCAAAGGGGGGCGCAAGACGTATCACCTCATGGTCGCGACGTATTTTCACGACATGGCGCGAACATGGCGGGCGTTGCGTCGTGTGTGCGACTCGCCCAGCCGGTTGTGCTTCGTGATCGGGGACTCGGCCCCCTACGGGGTGTATGTCCCTGTGGCGGACTGGATGTCGAAGCTGGCGGAGACCGCTGGCTTCAAGCCGTTGCGGTTCGACAAGTTGCGTGATCGAAACATCAAATGGAAGAACCGGAAACACCGCGTCCCCTTGTGCGAGGGGGAACTGTGGCTGGATGGGTGATCGCCGGGGTTCGCATGTCGGGTTCCGAAGTTCAAAACACAGGGGCTGCACGTGGCGGAATCGCCCACACACAGATTCGGACAGTGCATCGGCGCTGTTCTCGAAGACACGATTCGAGAACCTCTCCTCCGGATCGCGGAGCGATTCGGCCTGTACCTGGACTACAAGCACCCGAGGGCTTCGAGGAACGGACTCGCGAAGGTTCGGTGGACTGACGGCCAGGGCAACGCCCACGACCTCGACTACGTCCTCGAGAAAGGCGGTTCGGAAGAGGTGACGGGCGAGCCCAAGGCGTTCATCGAGGTTGCCTGGCGGAGATACACGAAGCACTCCCGAAACAAGGCGCAGGAGATTCAAGGGGCCATCGGTCCGTTGGCGGAACGGTATTCGGACTTCCATCCGTTTCTCGGAGTCGTGCTCGGTGGGGAATTCACCACGGCCTCGATCACTCAGCTCCGGTCTCACGGGTTTGAGGTGCTGTACTTTCCGATGGCGACAATCCACGAAACGTTCGACACCGTGGGTATTGACTCCCGGTTCGACGAATCGACACCCGATTCGGTCGTCGCGAAGAAGGTCGCCGCGTTCGAGCGCCTTTCGGAGAAACGACTGCGATCACTGGTTGCCGAACTGAGAAACCTTCGCAAGTCTGAGACGGAACAGTTCTTCCAATCGCTGGAGCGTTCACTCGGGCGGCGAGTTTCCCGCGTGGTCGTGCTTGCCCTGCGTGGCGAATCGTTCGAGTGTCCTGCCGTCGAAGACGCCGTGACCTTTATCACGCAACACGCCGAATCGCGGATTCAAGGGAAATTCGTCCGCTATGAGATTCAGGTCGATTTCGGTAACGGTGACCGAACCGTCGCGTCATTCGCACACAAATTCGATGCCATCGAATTTCTTCGCGGACTGATGTAACTCGATCGTCGTGTGTGGGGTGGTTTCGCCATCTTGGGGGAACTTCATGCGATCCGTGAGCATTGTAGTGCTGGTCATCGTCGCTGCGCGTCTGCTATTCAACGTCGGAATCGTTGCTGAGTGAGAATAGCACGAAAGCCCTCTCCTCAAAGCAGTGTTCGTAGCCGAAGATGCCGAAGTCGTGATACAAGAGACCCTGGGACATGTTTGCTCGCGAACGGGTTGGTTTCGCAGGTTCCTGATCGCTGCGGCATGTCCCTGTCCCGATCCCCCCGGATGCATTGGCCGGATGAATCGGACTTCGTCTTCTCCTGGTTTGTGGGTCCCCCCGGGATCGGTGCTGTGATGGCGGTGACAAGGAACGTTTGGGCCGTCGCGTGTTTGGCGGGAGTGCTCGCCGCAACGTCGAACCTGGCGCAAGCCGAGGAACGGCCGGCGGTTGTTCCGGTCGATTTCAGTCGCGAGATTCTGCCGATCCTTTCGGACGCCTGCTTCCATTGTCACGGCCCGAGCGAGACCGGTCGCAAGGGAGATCTGCGCCTGGACGTGAAGGAGGGACTCTTCGCCGACCGCGGGGATTACTCCGTCGTCGCGCCGGGCAAGCCGGACGAGAGCGAGCTTGTCTCGCGGGTGTTTGAGAGCGATCCAACAGCGGTCATGCCGCCTCCCAACGCGGCGAGACAACTCAAACCCGCCGAGCGGGAGTTGCTCAAACGTTGGGTGTCCGAAGGGGCCCCCTGGGGCGTGCATTGGGCGTTCGCACCCATGTCAAAACCCGCTCCACCGGAGGTGAAGCGCAAGGAACGTGTGCGGTCGCCCATCGACGCGTTCGTGGTCGCGAGGCTGGAGCGGGAAGGTCTCGAGCCATCGCCGGATGCGTCACGCGAAACGTGGCTGCGACGGGTGACGTTCGACCTCACCGGCCTGCCGCCGACGCTTGAAGAGCTCGACGCGTTCCTCGCAGACAGTTCGGACCGGGCGTTCGAGACGGTCGTCGACCGGCTGTTCAAGTCGCCCCGGTATGGCGAACGGATGGCCACCGAGTGGTTGGACGTGGCTCGCTACGCCGACACGCACGGGTACCAAATGGACCGGTATCGCCCCGTGCATCCGTGGCGCGACTGGGTCATCTCGGCTTATCAGCGGAATCTCCCGTTCGACGAATTCGCGCGGTGGCAATTGGCGGGCGATTTGCTGCCCAACGCCACCAAGGAGCAGTACCTCGCCACCGCGTTCAACCGGTTGCACATGCAGAACGAAGAGGGGGGAATCGTCGAGGAAGAATTCCGCGTCGCGTATGTCGTGGACCGCGTCAACACGATGGGAACGGCGTTCCTGGGGATGACGTTCGAGTGCTCTCGCTGTCACGACCACAAATACGACCCGATCTCGCAGAAGGACTTCTACTCGCTGTTCGCGTTTTTCCAGAATATCGACGAATTCGGGCAGACGACCTATTTCACGTCGTCGACCCCCGTGCCGACGCTGCTGCTGACGACCGACGAACAGGACGCGAAACTCGCCGCCCTGCGCAGCGACATCGCCCGCGCCGAGCAGGCGTTGGCCACGGCACGACGCGAGGCGGAAGGGGCGTTCGCCGCCTGGTTGGCGGATGTCAAGGATTTGCCCCCGATGGAACCGCCGGTAGCGCGGTTCTCGCTCGAAGGGATCGAAGGGGGCAAGGTGGTCAATTCGATCCAGGCGGAGCAGGGGCTCGGCCCTGTCGAGAGCCCGCGCTTCGTCGCCGGTCGCCAAGGACAGGCGGCCGAGCTGGAGGGGGACAACGGGTTCTCGGGGCCGGGGCCGTTGGGAGCGTTCTCGCGGACCGATCCGTTCTCGATCGCGGTGTGGCTGAAGCCCGGTCCCAAGTCCCCGCGGCAGGTCGTGCTGCACAAGAGCATCGCCCCGGCGGACGCCGGCAGTCGCGGCTACGAATTGTTGCTCGAAGACGGGCGGGTGAGTTTTGGCCTGCATCACATGTGGCCGGGCAACTCCCTCAAGCGGACGACCGTCGCCGAACTGCCTGTCGGGGAGTGGTCGCATGTTGCAATCACCTACGACGGTTCGAGCCGTGCCGCGGGTCTGCGGGTGTACGTCAATGGTCGTCCCTCGGAGACGACGGTCGTACGCGACAAGCTGACGAAAGACATCATTTACGAGGGAGGCCCTCCGCCGTTTCAGATCGGCTACCGTTTCCGGGATGTCGGATACAAGGGGGGAGCGATCGACGAATTGCGCCTGTATGGGCGGGAATTGCTCGGCCCGGAAGTGGCGGATCTTGGCGGGCGGGAAGGTTGGGGTGCGTTCTGGTCGAAAGAACCCGGCGCGTTGACTCCGGACGAGCGGGCCGCGCGTTTCGAGTGGTTCGCGTCGCGCGTGCATGGCCCCACGCAGGAGGCCGTTGCCGCGCTCGCCGCGGCGCGGGTTGCGGAATCGAAGTTCGTCAACCCCATCCCGGAAATGATGGTGATGCGGGAATTGGAGACTCCCAAACCCGCGTACGTCCTCAAGCGTGGGGCGTACGACGCGCCTGGGGACGAGGTTTCCGCCCGCACTCCCGCGGCGATGCCGCCGTTCCCGGACCGGTTGCCCAGGAACCGCCTCGGATTGGCCGAATGGTTGCTTGATCCCGAGCATCCCCTCACCGCGCGGGTGACGGTCAACCGTTTGTGGCAAATGCTGTTCGGCAAGGGGCTGGTCGAAACGAGCGATAACTTCGGCAGCCAGGGGGCATTGCCAACGCATCCCGAACTGCTCGACTGGCTGGCGCGGGACTTCATCGCAGGCGGGTGGGACCAGCAGCGGTTCCTGAAACAGGTTGTGCTCTCGTCGACCTACCGACAGTCGTCGCGGGCGTCGGCGGAGTTGCTGGCCCGCGACCCGCACAACCAACTGCTGGCGCGGGGCCCCGGGCGACGGCTGACCGCCGAACAACTCCGCGATCAGGCGCTGTTCCTGTCGGGCCTGTTGGTCGAGAAAGTCGGCGGACCGAGCGTCAAACCGTATCAACCGGATGGAGTGTGGGACGTGGCGATGGGGCGACCGCGCTACGACCAGGGGAAGGGGGACGACCTGCACCGTCGCAGCCTGTACACGTTCTGGAAGCGGACGGTCCCGCCACCGGCGATGGTGGCATTCGACGCCGCCGAGCGGAACGTGTGCATCGTGAAACGGCAAAGCACCAGCACCCCTCTGCAAGCGCTGGCTCTGATGAACGATCCGCAAATCGTGGAAGCGGCGCGGTTCCTTGGACAACGGATGCTCCAGCGCCCCACGCTCCCGGAGGGAGACGAAGCGGCGCGTGTCGCCTGGGTGTTCCGCGCAGCGACCAGCCGCGCGCCGGGGGACCGCGAAGTGGCGATCCTGCTCGACCTGTGGCGCGGGCAGCGGGAGTGGTTCCGAAAGCACCCCGACGATGCAAAGAAGCTACTGGGCATCGGCGAAGCGAAGCCCGATCCGGCTCTCGACCCGGTCGAGCTCGCGGCGGCCTGTTTGTTGGCGCAGGGGGTGCTGAACTTCGACGAATGCGTGATGATGCGGTAAGCGCGGGCGTCCCGTTCGCCGACGGGCTTGCCCGATGTGCTATCCCGCGCGGCATGGTTCACTGTGTTTCCCCTCGATACCGTCACCGCGTTCGTCTTCATTCACCCGTTCTTCCGGAGTCGTCGGCTTTCATGTCGCAGCAGGTTGTTACATTGCGTTGGGCGGGGGATCGTTCGGGGTACTTGGCGCTGATCGATCAGACGCTGTTGCCGGTCGAGTTTCGCGAGGTCGAGTGCCGCGACGTGGCGACGGTGTGGGAGGCGATCAAGATGCTCCGCGTCCGAGGGGCGCCGGCCATCGGCATCTCGGCGGCGTATGGCGTGGTGGTCGGGCTGCAAACCGGGCATGACGGTACTCCCGCCGGGGCGCTCGCGCGCATGCGGGAAGTGTGTGACCACCTGGCAACCAGCCGCCCGACGGCGGTGAACCTGTTTTGGGCGCTCGACCGGATGCGCCGCGTCGGCGAATCGCTGGGTGTCGTTTCGGCGGAACGGCTGGCCGACCGGTTGTTGGAAGAGGCCCGCACGATCGAGTCGGAGGATCGCGATATCTGCCGTGCGATCGGACGGCATGGAGCGACGCTACTGGAAGACGGCGCCGGAGTGTTGACCCACTGCAACGCCGGGGGCCTGGCGACGGCCGACTACGGAACGGCGCTGGCCGTGTTTTTCGCCATGCACGAGGCGGGGCGAAAGGTGTCCGTGTATGCCGACGAAACTCGGCCCCTGCTGCAAGGGGCCCGGCTGACGGCGTGGGAACTCGCACAGCGCGGGATCGACGTGACCTTGATCTGCGACAACATGGCGGCTCAGGTCATGCGCGAAGGACGGGTGAGTGCCGCGATCGTCGGGGCGGACCGGATCACCGCCAACGGTGACACGGCCAACAAGATTGGCACCTACGGCGTGGCGCTGTTGTGCCACGCCCACGGCCTGCCGTTCTACGTCGCCGCCCCCGCCAGTACCTTCGATTTTTCTCTGGCGACGGGGGACCTGATTCCCATCGAGCAACGCGACCCGCGAGAAGTGACGCACGGCTTCGGACGTCAAACAGCGCCGGACGGCGTGAAGGTGTACAATCCCGCATTCGACGTGACCCCCGCGCGGCTGGTGACGGCCTTCATCACCGAAGCGGGGGTAATTCGTCCGCCGTTCGGGGAGAATCTGAAACGTGCACTGGCGAAGTAAACGGGGTGCGATCCTGCACGCGGCGGCATGCGATCAAAGGCAAGATTGCGAGTCCTTGCCTTCCGGCATTTCGTTCAAACCAGGGAGTCCCGAAATGCGTCAACCCCCGCAGTTTCGCCCAATGCCGCGTCCGTGCTCGGTTGCGACCGCGATGATCGGCGCGGTTGTGTGCGTTTTGGCGCTAATGTCCGTCGCGTCACCCAGCTCTCTCCTCGCGGCGGACGGGTTCGCCGAACCTGTCGATCGAGAGTTCACGGCTCGCCTCGATGGTTCGATTCAGAAGTATGTGGAGCTTTCGCCGACCGGTCTCGACTCCGCTCGGCCTGTTGATGTCGTTATCGCGCTGCATGGTCATGGTTCGGACCGATGGCAGTACATTCGGGAAGCTCGCGGCGAATGCCGCGGCGTCCGGGATGTCGCCGCACGGAGAGGGATGGTTTTCGTCTCCCCCGACTATCGCGCGAAAACGTCGTGGATGGGACCGGCGGCGGAGTCCGATCTTGTCCAGTTGATCGCGCTGTTGAAAGAGAGGTATCGGGTTCGCCGGACCTACCTGGCCGGCGGATCGATGGGAGGCACTTCCGCGCTGATCTTCGCGGTATTGCACCCGTCGTTGGTGGACGGCGTGCTTTCAGAAAATGGAACGGCCAACATGCTTGAGTACGACGGCTTTCAGGAAGCCATCGTGGCCTCCTATGGCGGAACCAAACAGGACCGCCGGGAAGAATTTCAACGTCGCAGCCCCGAGTTGTCTGCCGAGCGGCTGACGATGCCCGTGGCCCTGACCGTGGGGGGCAAGGACACCCTCGTCCCTCCCCACAGCGTCCGCCGACTCGCCGCACGACTGAAGGAAGCGGGTCGCAAGGATGTGCTCCTCGTCGACGATCAGGAGGGTGGGCACGCGACCGGGTACGACGACACCGTCTCCGCGTTCGAATTTGTCATCCGCGCGGCGGAGTCGCGGCTCGGCGACTCCCAATAGAGGTTCCCGACGCCTTTTTTCCTGGTGCTTTGGTGGTCGAATCTCCCCTCCTGCCCGACGAGAAACTCCTGCACGCGCTCGCCGAGTTCGCCGCCGGGGCGGGGCACGAGATCAACAACCCGTTGGCGACGATCGTCGGACACGCGCAACTCCTGCTGCGGGACGAAACGCATCCCGACAGGCGGTTGTCGTTGGAAACGATCGGCGGACAGGCACTCCGCGTGCGGGACATGATTGGCGACCTGATGCTGTTCGCCCGTCCGCCGGTGCCTCAAAAAGAGGCGGACGACCTCGCCTCCGCCGCGCGGGAAGCGGTCGCCAAGCTGGGCCAGGAGGCGGGAACGCGGCGTGTGCGGTTGTCCGTCGAGGCCCCCGAATCCGCGCCGCTTATGGCGGATCGGACGCAACTGCGGATCGTGATCGCCGAACTCGTCCGCAATGCGCTCGAAGCGTGTGCATCACGGGGCGCACCGACGGGAGACGCCCCGGTAGGCACGGTCCGGGTTATTGTCTCGCCAACATCCGGTGACGTTGGAACAGGCTGGAACCTGGATGTGATCGACGACGGGCCGGGACTCAGCAACCTCGACCGGGAGCACGCGTTTAACCCGTTTTATTCGGGTCGGGAAGCGGGGCGTGGTTTGGGCTTTGGCCTATCTAAATGTTGGCGGATCGTGAGCAGCCACGGAGGGACGCTCACGCTGCTGACGCCCGAAGAGGGCGGGGTGATGGCCCGCGCCGTGTGGCCCGGTGCCGCGCTGCGGGCGTGAGCTGATTCAAGCGGCGGTCTTCAGCGATACCCGCGGTTGCCTACAGCGACAGGAAGCCCAACAGTCCCCCTTGGAACGTGGCGACCGAACCGGTCATCCACAGGCCCCATTGGGGCCGCGCGCGGTGAATCAGGTTGAGCACCCCCAGCACCACGATCGTTCCCACGAACTTCATCGCCATGAACAGCGCGGCGTCTCCGTCGTTTTGTTGCAGCAGGTACTGCCCCAGTGGATTCAGCTCCATCGCGGCGATGCTGTCCTCGTACTTGATCGTCAGGTAAGCGTCGTAGCTCGACACCGCCCCGATGAACAGCCACAGCGCCGGAAACACAGCCAAACGGACTGCCGACAGCACCTTCCAACCCGCAGAAAGAATCGTCTGGCGAGTGGCATCGGTCACGCCGTTCGACAAGCCCAAAGCGATCGGCCGCCCGGTCCACGACAGAGGGGCGGGAAACCGCGCGGTCCGCGATTCCATCAAATTCATGGCAGTGGTCCTGTTCTCGATCACGCCGGGCGGGAAAATGGCCGGATTCGCTCGTTCCACCGGTACGGGACAGCCACGGGCCTCCGAAGGTTCTCCACAAGGAGACAATTTCGGATGACGGGCTGCTCGACCCGGTGGGAAGGTGGGATCGGCAAACACCACGCTTCCCCGTACGAGCCGTCCACGACTCGCAGGTGTCGAATCCCCGGCGGGACTCGACACGGCCAATCGTAGACATTGTGTCATACGCTGGCCAAGGGGGAATATTAGACATTTTGTCATTTTTCTGGAAATCGCCGTTTGGGCGAAACGGGCTTCATCAATTCCCCGCGATTTTCCAGTCTTCTCGGCAATCCTTTGGGGGTGTGGGCCGACAAAAACGAGCGAAAGAACTCCGATCCAATGGGCATGAACGCGGCTGCTACCTACTGTTCACGTCGAACATGCAACCATCGTGCCATGCCCCTCGCGGGGTATCTGTTTTGACTCGATTCCAAGCTGTTTCCGTGCGGGCCGCTCTCGTCGGACAGGGGGTTCCGGTCTTCCGTCCGCCTCCGCCGTAACCTAATGTCACCACGCCGGTTTGGTGCGGCGACATCTTCGCCAAGCCGGTCGTTGCGGTCCCCGCATTCGTCGTCGTCGCACCGATTCTTTTGGACAATCCTTTCGACGGGAACTCGTCGGTTGCACGCCCCTTCACCACTGCCCGCAACCGCGACGCCTGCCCAGCCATCGGGCAGTGAGGCGCCGGCGAATGCTACGTCCTTCCCCGCCGGGGCAGAATTGCGTATCGGGCCGCACCGCCCGCATTCTCCGTACTTTCTCGCACCCCTCGCCGGTTACACACACCTCGCTTTTCGCAACGTCGTGCGTGCGAATGGTGGGGTCGGATGGGCCACGACCGATCTTGTGCAGGCTTCCCATTTGGTCGCCGGGACACGCTGGGCGCGCGAACTCGTTCGCACCGACTCCCGCGACACGCCACTTTCCGTGCAAATCTACGGTGGTGTCACAGAGCATTTGGTGTCCGCCGCAAAATGGCTGGAGGCTCACGGGTACGCGGCTGTTGATATCAACATGGGTTGCCCCATGGCCAAAATCACTGGACAAGGAGGAGGTGCCCGACTGATGTGCCGCGTCGACGGCGCCTGCGACCTGGTCCAGAGCGTGGTCGAGGCCGTGTCCCTACCGGTCACCGTGAAGATGCGGTTGGGATGGGATCGCGAACGCATCACGGCTCCGACCCTGGCACGGGAATTCGAGCAGATTGGCGTCGCGGCCATCACCATTCACGGACGCACGCGCCAACAAGGATTCCGCGGGGCCGTGCAAATCGACGGGATCCGCGCGGTCGTCGAGGGAGTGGAGCGGATCCCCGTCGTGGGGAACGGCGATGTGAAATCAGTCGCCGACGCATGGCGAATGCTGGACGAGACCGGCTGCGCGGCGGTGGCAATCGGCCGGGGAGCGCTGTTGGACCCGTGGCTGTTCCGACGCCTGGCGCGGGCCGAGCCGTATCGGCTGGCCGGTCGCCCGCTGTCGGACGTGCCACCGTGGGAACCTGAGGCATCCGAACAGTTCGCGTTCTTGCGGGAGCACTTCGCCGGCATGGTGGCGCAGCACGGCGAATTCCAAAGCTGCCTGCAATTCCGCAAATTCGCCGCGTGGTACGGCGCGCGACTGGGGATGCCGGAGGACCTGGAGGACCGACTGCGCCGCTTTGAGAGCGTCGCCGAATTCGAAGCCCTGGCGGCAGAACTCGAAGCTCGGCACGGCGAACGGACCAACCCGCGCCCCACCGTGGAGATTCGCGTCCCGAACGGACCGGTCGAATACTGGTGAAAGCTGGACAACGAATCAGCCCCAGCAAAACACTGGCGGCCCGATGACCGCAGCCCGGCACCTCACGCCGAACCGGGGGGCAAACGCCCGATCAATTCGTCGATCCCCTGCGAGGGCAATTGACGCACCGACTCGCGCAACCGTTCCTGCCACCACACGGTCATGTCGGCCAGGTCGCTCTTTTGCAGGCGATGCTCGCGGATCTGGAAGCTCCCCGCGCGATACAACACCACGTCGATGGGGAAGTCGACGTTGGCCGCGCTGATCCGCGTCGAGTCGAACGCGAGGCAACCCACCTTCAGCGCGAATTGCATGCTGTCGTCGAATTTGAGCGTGCGGTCGAGGATCGGCTTGCCGTAGCCGGTTTCTCCGATGATGCAATACGGAGTGCCCGTACTGACTTCGACCCAGTTCGCCTGCGGGTACAAAAGGTACAAACGGGGCTCCTTGTCGTGCTCCATCTGCCCGCCGATGAGGGTGTGCAGGTTGAACGACAGTTTGCTCGCCTCAAGCGCCTCCTGATCCTCCTCGGCGACGCGTCGCAGTTGCCGCGCGAGGGCGTTCACCGCCTTGTAGGTGCGGTCGAAGTCATGCTGGTTCGAGTCCCACTCGTCCTCGAAGTACGTCAGCACCTTGTCGCGCACGGAGCGCAGCCCCGAGGTCATCAGAAACAGGCTGTGCTGGCCGGTCTCGAACACCGACACCTTGCGGGCGGTGATGCATTCGGACCCGCTGGTGACGCGGGTGTCGGCGATGCCGACCAGACCGTCCTGAACCTTG
>JBIKMW010000100.1:0-26184 GCA_044359065.1 Planctomycetales bacterium
AAACGCCGTACTGACATGCGCTCGCGATGGGGCCGACGGCAAGGTCGTGTCCAAACTCCGCGGTTTCATGCGAAAATTCGAGAGAGCCTTCGATTTGCTCGGCATCTTGTAAAAGGCGAAAGCCCTGAAGCCCAAGGATCGGCCCAATGTTCCGACGTGGTCCTGAGCGCTTATGCTTCAACGCGCAAGACATCGCCGGTGAAAAAACCTCGCTCAAATCATCGCAAGTGACTAAGTGACAAGCATTTGTGGAAACCCATCGCACTTCGCAACCAAACCTGAGACGGACTTTCATGCAAACGTCACGACGCGTTTGTCCACCGCGTTGAATTCGTAACCGGCCGGGTTCCAGATCCGTCGTCCATCCAGTGGCTGGGTCCGTCCGAGTTCGTCGATCGCGCGCGACCAGACCTCGACCGTGCCGGGCTGGGTGTCCAGGTCAATGGTCCAGCGGGACCATGCGTAGTTTGATGCGGCGGGAGTCAGTTTCGCGGGAACCCACGATTGCCCTCGGTTGGTCGACACCAACACCGCCTCGATCGGACAGGCGCCATCGTTGAACGCAACGCCCTGGAGCGCCAGCGGCTTGCCGGCCGGGAACGTCAGGCCGTTCTGCAGCAACATCACGCTTTTAACGTTCATCAGCCAACCGGACCGGCTATTCGCCGGGCTGTACTTGAACTCGCTGCCCGGCGGCAGGACGACATTGGGCATCCGATACCGCACCGCGTGGCTGTCGGACGTCGACTCTTCGGCGACGAATTCCAGCGAGGTCAGCCATTTGACCTGCATCGTCCCGAAGTAGCCGGGGGTGACCAGTCGCACCGGTCCGCCGTGAATCGCGGGCAAGGGCTTGTCATTGAGCGAGACGGCCAGGATCGAACGATCAAGCACGTGGGCGAGCGGCAAGCTGTGCTCGAAATCCCCCTTGTATTGGGCAGGCTGATCGGCGCCGCCAGCGGTGACGAAGCGGGCAGCGGCCTCCGGTTCGAGTCCCAACGACGCAAGAACGCCCGACAACTTGGGACCGGCGAATCGGACGTTCCCCATGCCGCCGTCTCCCCACGGAGTCCCTTTCACGGCGACGGTTTCCGCGAAGCGGTAACGGCTATTTCCGGAGCATTGCAGGACAATCTCAACGGAATGCGCGGGGAGCTTTTTCAGTTCACCCAGCGTGATGCGCCGCAGTTTTCCAATAAGGCCGCGGATTTCGACCGACCAGTTGTCGTCCGCGACGGGATCGAGCGACGCCGCACCGTCCAGGTCCTGGTTGTTGCGAACGAACAGGACCTCGGTTGCCGTCGGGCCGGCTTTGGCGAGTTCGGCAAGAGGTGTCTCGAGGACGATCGGTTTGGACTCGACGACCTTCATCACCGAGTTCTTGCCCCGCACGACCATGCCCGCGTCCGTCGGCGATCGGCACAGAGCGGGATCGGCGAACGCACGTCGCGTGGATGCCAGTCCGAGCATCGCGGCGACCGAACAACGACCGACCTGCGCGAGAGCCGAACGACGCGACATTTCCAGGGACGGCATGTTTCAACCCTTTCCGAGCAGCGGGAAGTCGAGGTGTTGGCTGACCACGTTTTCCCGTGTCGGGTGCCTCGCGCCAAGTCCCGTTCGACGGCGTGCGAGTGCGACGACGATGAAAAACGCCGCCGGAGCAACTCCGACGGCGCGGCGATGGATGGGTTCTCGTCCGCGAGTCTCCGTCACGGAACCGCGAATTTGGCGGGTTCCCCGACGAATTGCTCGCGGGTCGCGGGGGTCGCGAAGAGGTACAGCTTGCCGCGATACCACACGGCATGGTCGAGCGAACCCTCCTGGGCGTCCGGCGACGCGGAGGCCTGCACCACATCCCGGCCCCCCTTGGCGGGGACGTACCGCTCGGGGGCCGCGTCGAATTCCGCCTTGGCCTCGGGCGTTGCAAATTGGAACGACATCCCCGCGTACTCGGATGAGAACTCCAACTTGGCCTCGACCAAGCGACGCGAATTGCGGAGCGTCACCGGACAGAATCCCTTGAATCCCTTGAGCGTCGGACGGGCCGCCAACTTCGGGCGTTCAGTCTGTTCGCGGTCGTCCGCGGGCATGTCCGGCGGCGTCAGCAAGGCCGGGGGAGTGGAATTGCTGTCGATCGGCGTGGCCACACCCGAGGGGGTGGCATTGGGTTCGTTGGAAGTGACAGGCGGGGTGTTCACCGTCGGCGGGGTCGGAAGTTCCGGGGCGTCCGCACCGGAAACCGTTGCACGACCAAGTGAAGCGTCGGCGACCAACATCCGGCGATCTTCGTCGTCCTCATCGTCCAACAACGAGGCGGCCGGATTCGGCAGGGTCACCGCGACACGCTCGTCAATCTCCAGCTTGCGACCGGTGTAAGGGTTCTCCTTGGGAGTTTCGACGACTGGTTCATCCGCCAAGAGGGGCGTGTTGGCCGCCGGCGCGGCGTTCGGTGCCGCCGAATTGGGTTTGTCGTCCGTGAGGAGCAAGCTTTCGTTCGCCTCGGCCTTGTCGGCGGCCGCTTCGTCGAGCAAAAGATCGCCATCCAACGGCTTGGCAGGTGTCGCCGCAGCCGTTTTGGGAGCCGGTTCGGCGAGGATATCGAGCACGGGAAGTTGCGGTCCGGCCCCGTTGGCGGGGGGCGTCGCGGGGGGCGTGGCCGCCACGTTGGCAGGGGTCGACAAATCCGGACCGGGGGCCGCCGGGGTGGCTGCTGGCGCGAGCCCTGGAATCTCCGGTTGCGGGAGCGGCTGAGGCGGAGTGTTGACACCTGGACGGGCCGCGAGCGCGGGGGGCGGAGTGAGCACGGGCTGGCCGTATCCGGGGCGAGCGCCCGGTTGAGCCACAGGGACCCCGACTCGCCCGACCACGGGGGGAGAGACCTGTCCGCCGGGAGCGAGCGTACCGGGTCTCGCCGGGCCTGCGAGTTGCGGATTCGGTTGCGCAAATCCCGGTTGGGCGTACGCCGGCTGACCGAGCGACGGAGCAGGGGTTTGGGGCGCGACCGACCCGTACTGGGGTTGGGCGGATTGCGGCAGAGTGCCGTTAGGCTGGGCGTACTGAGGGGCTTGCGCAGGCTGTTGATACTGCGGTTGTGCGGGAGGAATTTGCGGCGGCGACTGGGTTTGCTGTGCCGGGGCCGTGTCGGGGCGGCCGGGGAACAATCGCGAATAACCGGGAACCCAACGTTGCAGGAACGACGGTTTTCGGGGCAGATTGGTTCCCTGCGCTCCCTGTTGGCGATAGACCGGTTGGGGGTTGTACCCCATCGATTGATAGTCCCATTGGGCGATATCGCGACCGTCCCGCTTGTACATTTCGGCGACATAATCGTGAACTTGGGCCGCGGACTCGGGCTGTGCCGCCTGGGGCTGTCCAGTTTGGGGTTGTCCCACTTGGGGTTGTCCAGCGGGAATCTGTGCGGCTTGGGCTTGAACCGCTTGCCCCTGCGTGGTTTGCGGTTGTGGAGCCGTGGCTTGGCCGGTCAGTTGTTGTTGCGCCTGCAACTGCTGCCGGGCCATTTGTTGTTGCGCGGCTTGCTGTTGGGCGTATTGCTCGGCGGCGCGCAATTGTTGCGCTTGCATCTGCTGTTGCTGGAGCGCGAGAGTCCCCTGGCCGGCGGGTACGACTCCCGGTGCGGTCGCTGGGCGATACTGCACCGGGACGGCGACGGCAGCGTTCGGATCGGTGTATGACGGAGCAACCGCGGCGGGCGGAATGGCAGGGGGAGTTGCCACGTAACCCTGTCCGCCACCGTTGTAGTAGGGGGACTCCGGGTTGGGCGTCACTTCGACCTTGGGCTTGCTCTTCTTGGCGGAGGGAGACTTGGGCGGCCGCGGGTTGTTGGAGAACGCTTTTCCGAAGGCCTGGAACGGTTCGGCGCGGGGGGCGGAACCCTGCGCGAAGACGAGACCGACCGCGGCCGTGAGGAGTGCGACCGAGAGGGCTTTTCGAACCGTGCGGGCGTTCATGGACTGTCCTTGCTGAAGCGTTCTCGTAGCGGGTGTGGTTTCCGTTTGACGAGCCGTGAATCCGTTGCGGCAGCCCAAAACGAAAGAGAGAAGTTCGGCGTACACTCCGGGGCAATCGAGATCCTCGGAGGTAGCGAAATCCCTCGTTCACGCATCGGGCAACTGGAAACCACACACTCAAAGGGTCCGACGACCGGTTCGGCGGGTGGGGCAGACCCCTGCGCCAAACGCGATAAGCGACAGGACCGTCGCGGTCGACAACGCAGGCCGGACCGTTTCGACCGTCACAACCGCGCGTCCGAAGTAGTATCGGGCGGCGGGAAGGCCGGGTTTTGACGGCGGTAGGGGCGTTAGACCGCGATTTGTCGGAGTGTCCGGCACGCCGGGAATAACCGACAAGGTTTGCGCAGACCACCAGATTGACGGAATCGTTCGATCCACCCGGACAGGCCAACATTTCGCATGGACGAACGTTGGCAATTGAGGCGGTTGCAAACCATGACAGTTGCGGTCACTGATGGCTCGGTTCGATGTTTGAGGGTTCGGGCTCGGACCTCGCCGCAAGGGGCGTCCGCGCGAAAAGGTGGGGACACCTGTCCGGGCGCTCCGCCAATGTGCGTTGTTTCTCGTCCAGCGCGATCAACCAGCTCAACGCCGCTCCACCCGCCCCGTGTTGGATCAACCACGTTACTGTTTCGTCGACATCGGTCTTCGCGCGGTGCGCCAGTTCGACCGAGAACCTCACGGTGTCATTCCGCCAAAGACAAGTCGTGCTTCCTGGCGATTTCCCGGATCGCCTCGTCGGCTGGTTCCGTCCGGCCCTTCCTGGCATCCGCCATACCGTCCATCACCGTGCATCAAGGTCTCTCGTGCTCGACGATTTCGGCCAACCGCACCAATCGCCGATACGCTTCCGCGTCCTGCACGATCACCCGGGCTTTGCCGTGAATCGTCAACACTAACGGATCGCCGGATTCCCGGAGCCTCTTCAGGAACGCGGTCGTCCGCCGTTAGAAGTTCGACAGCGAATCCACGCCGTCGTCGTTGTCGATCACGATCCAATCTCCAAGGAGCGGGCATCGTTCGTCGAGAGCCCCAAATTCCATCGTGAGTCGATGTTGCGGAGCCGTGCAGTCCTCTCCATGCGTCTTTGCGTGGACAACGCCCCCATCATTTCGAGAGAACCATTTTTGCCGGGTCGATCAGCGACCGCAGATCCAGATGGTCGTACACCGATAGCACGTTGTGGACGGCCCAGGGTGTCGCCCCGGTCGGCAGACCGTCGGAGAGTTGCTCACTCCATGCGACGGGGACATCGCGCAAGTCGACGGTGGTGAATGACTCCGGCTCGAGCGCGGCGGCATGCAGCGCGGCCAGCGAGGCCCAGCCGGTCGCGACGAGATGCACCTCGCGTTTCTCGTCGCGGGCATAGTTCGTGGCCCACGCGGATGTGATCAGCACGTCCTCGGTCCGAATCCCGAGCAGCGATTGTCCCAACAGGTACGCGTAGGCCGTTGTCTTCCAATCGCCGAAGAGCGGGTCCGGTTTGCCGGGAAGCGTCTCCCCCGTGCCGCTCAGGTCGATAGAGACCACCACCAAGCCTTCATCGACGTACTTCTCGATCGGGCCGTCCGGGCCACCGTCCGACGTTTTTCCGTCGGCGTGCAGGTACAGCACGACATCCTGCCGGGGGGATTTGGGGTGATACGTGAGCATCGGCAGCGGTGTCCGACCGGGGATGCTCAGCACCGCCTTGTCGATGTGGTAGCCGTCCCGTTGCACAGCCGCCCCTTTTTCGAGTTTGGCGACGGGCAGTTCCTTCAGCGGGCGAACTCCGACGACTTTGCGAATGGCGGCACGACGTTCGTCAGCGGACAGTTTCGACCAGGCCTCCTCACGACGCGACGCCAGTTCCTTTCCCCGCACCACGTTCAACGCGAACACCGATTGCTCCCCCGGCAGGCGCAATGTCTGGCCGTCGGGGGTACAGCGCAGCTCTTCGTCCGAGTGCGGTTGGACCTCGGCAATCGTGACTTCGTCATCCTTGCCGAGCAGCCACCGACGCATCCAGCGGACGATGGCCCGCAGGTTCTCCGGCTGCACGCCGTGCTTTCCCTCCGCCTCGACGAGGTCCACGCGCTCGGGGTGCCCCAACCGCGTGAAGATTCGCTTCGCCTCGCGAAAGGCTTCCCACGAACCCTCGATGTCGAAGAAATCGTCTGTTGTGGAACTGACGAGCACGGGGACCGGGGCGCGCATCATCAGGAAGTCGGGCTGATCCATGCCAAAGGCGAGTTGGCCGTGAATGTTCTGTTCGGCGTCCTGCGGACCGAGCGTGCGAAGCAGGTGTCCGAACGTCGTGATGTAACAGGCCGGAGCGGCGCAGGCGACACGGTCGTCGAGGGCCAACAGGTAGCTGGTCATCGTCCCCCCGCCCGAACAACCGGTGAAGCCGATCTTCGCGGGATCGATGTCGTCGCGACCACACAAATAGTCGATGGCCCGGATGGCGTCCCACACGCGGTAACTCGCGGTGTTGCGCCCGACCAGAATCGAACCATGCCCGACGGCGATGTGCTCGGTGGTTGTGCCGGGAAACTTGGGCGCTCCTTCGGCGGTGAGCAGTTGCGAACGCTCCCCCTGACCGATGGGGTCGTAACACAAGGCGGCCATGCCGTTGCGGGCCAGGGCGATGCCGAAACGTTGGTTGTAATCGGCGGACTTGGCGGTACGGCTGTGTCCGGAGGCTACCAGCACCCCCGGAAAGGGGCCGTTGCCTTCGGGAAGGAACAGGGCGGCGGTGACATGATGATTCGGTCGACTGGAGAAAATCACTTTCTCCACGCGGTAACCGGGACCGAACAGGCGGCCAACCAATTGAGGTTCCAGGGGGGTCTTCTCCGGGAAGCCGCCGAGGGCGTCGACGAAGAATTGCCGCAGCCGGGCCTGGTGCTCCTGAATCTGTGCGGGGGTTTTGAGGGCCTCGAACACTTCCGCCCGACGCACCAACGCCGCCCGCGCCTGATTTGTCAGATCGTTGACAAACAGTCGCGAAGGGGGCACTTCGCCGATCGGTTCGAGACAATGGAGGTCTTCCGCCCCCAAGCCCAGCGCAAGAACAAACGGCAACAGCGACACCATGACCGGAGTTCCCTTCCGCCGCGAAAAATCTCATCAAAGACCGCCGCAACGAGAATAGCACGCCCTTGCGTCCGCCGCATCGACCTTGAATCATGCACCGGGGATTGCCGCGGTGGTCGGAACGTCCGTCTCGGGTGATTGTCAGGTACGGGAGCCACGCAGATGCGCAACATGCGATTCGGAGTCGTCGCCGCGGTTCTGGCGAGCGGATGGATTTGCGGCGCGGGGTCGGCGGTGGCTGAACCGTCGAACAGTCATCTTGCAGTTTCGGCCGATGGCCGAGTGCTGGCGGTGGCGAACCGGGACAACGGGTCGATCAGTCTGGTCGACCTGCATGCTCGCAAGGTGCTCCGGGAAGTCGCCGTCGGCAAGCACCCCGAGGGGGTTGCGTTCGTCGAAGGGGATCGCGAAGTGGCTGTCGCGGTGTACGGCGACGACCGGATTGCGTTTGTCGACGTGGCGAAGGGGGAAGTGTCGGGGACGACCGAAGTGTTCGACGAACCGTACGGGCTCGTCGCCAGCGTCGGGAAGTTGTACGCGACGCTCGAGTACCCCGGGCAGGTGGTGGAAATCGTCACGGCCACGCGAAAGATCGCGCGGACGATCAACGTCGGCTCGATGCCGCGCGGCATGGCCCTCGCCCCCGGCGGCGACCGCCTGTTCGTGTCGGAGTACCTGACGACCACGATCCACGCGATTTCGTTGGCCTCGGGGAGCGTGGTGGAGTCGTGGCCCGGTGCCTCCAGCGAGAACCTCGCCCGTCAACTGGCCATCCATCCCACGCGGCCAAAGGCGTATGTGCCTCACATTCGATCGCGGGTGAATGTCAACCGGGGGGAAGGGAGCGTCACCCCGTACGTTACCGTCGTGGACCTGGCCCCTGCGGCGGAGGACTCGTCCAACCCGCGCCGCCGCAAGCCGCTGCCGATGGACTCGATCGTGGGGGCGTTCGTCGTCGCCAATCCCTGGGAGGTCGCTGTTTCGCCCGACGGGAAAACCCTGGTGGCGTTGTTTGCCGGGACCGACGACCTGTTCGTCTGCGACGTGATCGACGACGACTACACGGAAATCAAGCCCCGGGCGATCGTCCGCACGGGCATCAATCCTCGTTCTGTGGTGTTTCACCCCGAGGGTCGGGAGTTCTATGTTCTCGACGCTCTCGACTTCCGGGTCGGAGTGCATGACACGGAGACGGGCAAACGGCTCGCCAGGATCGATGTCTGTGAATCGCCGTTGTCCGAGGAATTGCTGCTCGGCAAGCGGATGTTTTACACCGCGCTCGAGCCCATGGTCGGTCGCCGGTGGATCTCGTGTTCGAGCTGCCATCCGGACGGCGACCCCGATGGCCGTACGTGGCAGAATCCCGAGGGGCTGCGCAACACGCAGTCGCTGGGTGGGATGGCGTGGACCCATCCGATCCACTGGTCGGCGGACCGGGACGAGGTGCAGGACTTCGAGCACACCATTCGCGGCGAATTGATGCAGGGGCGGGGCCTAGTACGAGGGCGGTTGCACGAATCGTTGGGTAAGCCGAACAAGGGGCTGTCGGCGGCGCTCGACGCCCTGGCGGCGTACACGAATTCCCACGAGTTGCCAATGAGTCCCCACGGCAAGGGAGGGCTGACCGAGTCGGCGAAGCGCGGCAAGGCGGTATACGAGTCCGCCGAAATCGGCTGCGCGAAGTGTCACTCGGGACCGTTCCATACCGACTCGCGACCCGTCGCGCCGTTCGTGAAGCATGATGTGGGGACTGGCGGCGACGACCCCACCGAAAAGATGGGGCCGGAGTTCGACACGCCGTCGCTGCTGGGAGCGTACCGCTCGGCCCCGTATTTGCATCATGGACGGGCGAAGACGCTGCGGGAGGTGCTGACAACGGAAAACAAGGACGACCGCCACGGCAAAACGAGTCAGCTTTCGGCGACGCAGATTGACGACCTCGTCGAGTTCCTGAAGGCGTTGCCCTATGAAGACCCGACTCCGGCGGCGAAGTCGGCGGGGCTGGTGAAGGTCGAGCGGTGAAAGGAGGACGTGTCAGAATTGCACGTCCAGAGTTCGCCACCGCGGGTTGAGTGACACCCTATTTCCTGCGCGACAATCCGTGGCGATGAAGAAGAGTTTTGAGCCACCGGTTTTCGCAAGTGAAACACGGATGGAAACAGCCCAGTCCGATCCGATGTCGGCCTGATTCGCGGTCCCCGTGTACGGTCGCATGTTGATGTCCGCCGGTGTTTTTCGTTCCTCGAAATGGAGTTCCCTCAATGCGACGCGCGATTGTGTTCGGCCTCGCCTTCTGTGTGGCCGCGACGTGTTACCGCTCGTTCATTCACACGCCATCCCCCCGGATGGCGGCCGATTCCGCCGGCGCTGCCGATGCACCGGCCGGTGCCGTGGAATTGCAAATCCTCGATTGGGAGGGAGTGCAAAAACTGTTGGCATCCAAGAAAGGGAAGATCGTCGTGCTCGATGCCTGGAGCACGTCGTGTGTGCCGTGTGTGCGGGAGTTCCCGAATCTGGTCGGGTTGCACAAGCGGTTGGGTAAGGATGTCGCCTGCGTGTCGCTCAGTTGCGATTACGCGGGGATCAAGTCAAAGCCGCCCGAGTTTTATCGGGAGAAGGTCCTCAAGTTCCTGACGAAGCAAAACGCCCGGTTCGACAACGTGTTGTCGGCGCTGCCCGCCGACGAGACCTACGAGAAACTCGGTATCGCGTCGATTCCCGCCGTGTTCGTCTACGGTCGCGATGGAAAGTTGGTGAAGCGTTTCGACAACGAGACGATCAAGTCGGACGACGAGGAGTTCACGTA
This sequence comes from Planctomycetales bacterium, assembly GCA_044359065.1. Classification (GTDB taxonomy): domain Bacteria; phylum Planctomycetota; class Planctomycetia; order Planctomycetales; family Planctomycetaceae; genus JAIXZD01. The sequence goes on from JBIKMW010000100.1 coordinate 9,919, forward strand.
TGCCGACATCACCAAGGTCGTCGAGGCCGAACTCGCGAAGTCGAAGTGAATTGGTGGATGCGCGGAAACCCGGCTGGTCGCCAAGGACGGTTTCGTGCGTGCCCTTGCTGACGCGGCGGGTTGATTTGGTGGATGGGCGTCTTGAAGGTGGGGAGTCGCGATGAAAGGTATCGGCGGACTGATCCTGGCGTTGGCGATCGGCATCATCGGGGCGTTCTCGAACTGGTTCTACCTCGCCCAGAAGTCGCGACAACTGGCCAAGGTCTCGTTCATCGGCATCTCCGAGAACCGCGCGATCAACGCGGGGGACCTGCTCCAGGAGGCGGACTTCGTCCCCATCGAGATCCCCGCCGCGCATATCGGATACCTCGAACAAGCGGCCTACCGCTACAGCGAGCGTCAGACCGTGGCGGGGATGACGGCCCCCCGCGCTTACGGACCGGGGGAGATCCTGCTCCGGCTGGATGTGCGCACGCCGCCCCAACTCGACATCAAAAAGATGCTGGGGGAGAACGAGCGGGTGATGTGGATTCCGGTCGACACGCGATCGTTCGTGGCGTCGCTGGTACAGGCGGGGGACAACGTGTCGTTCCTGGTTCCGAAGATGACCGGTCCGCTACCGGTCTCTCCGGACGGAGCGCGGCCTCCCGCCGGGGACGGGCAGACCGAGATCATCGGGCCGTTCCGCATCCTGGCCCTTGGCAATCGGATGGGGAGCGTCGAAGTGATGCGGGCCGCGGGAATGTCCCCCGCGCAAGAGAATGTGATGGCGGTTTCGGTGAAGCTGGTGAACAACGCGCTGGACGATCAAAGCCGCAAACTGTCGGAATTGTTGCGGCTCACGAACTTCCAGCAGGTGCAGGTGCTGCTGCATCCGGACGCGAACAAGCGGTGAGGCGTTGGTTCGCTCCGTCGGGAAGCGACGAATGCTGGAGACTGTTTCCGCCCGTCGCTCCGCGCCTGTCGAGACGCCGGAATCGTGCGATTTCGGAAGAACGTGAACACGCATTTGCGGCATGGTCTCCCATGAAAGTCTGGTTCAACCGCATCCACGACAGTCGTCGCTCGGTCGTCGAGGTCACGCGTGCTGAAGTCCGCGTGGGACGCGATCCGTCAAACGACATCGTGCTGGCAAGCCCGCTCGTCTCGAAACGGCATGCGATCATCACCCGCGAGGCGGGGAAACTGACGCTCCGCAACGTCGGCATGAATGGCTGTCTCGTCGGCGACAAGGAGGTGTTGGGGGGAGAGTCGACGGAGTTTTCCCCCGGCCAGGCAGTTCGCATCTGGCCGTACACCCTCACGTTTGAAGTCGAACAAGCGGCGTCGATCAGCCGTGCGCAGCTTGAGGGGCATCTCCGCGCGATCATGGCGGACCTCGAATTGCGGATCCACAAAAAGCTGCTCGAACGCCTCGATCTGTACGAACTCGAATCCAATCGGGTCGGCAACTCGGACAGCATTCTGCTGCTCGAGAACAACATCGAGGATATCTGTCGCGAGTTCGGCCTGTTCGCGGCGGGGAACGACGCGCTGCTGGAAGAGGTCTCGGGACTGGTGCTGCGCGACTACCTCGTCAACCAGCTCATCCTCGAAAGCGGCAAGGGGGAGTACGACCAGATCGGCGCGCTCGCCCCCAATGAATTCGACGTCCCCGCGACACTCGTGCCCGAGCGCGAAGTCGAACTGCAAAGCCTGCTGTTTTTTGTGCGAGAACGTCTGGACCTGGTCAAGCTTCCCGATTTGTCGTCGCGCATCGAGAAGGTCGAAGGGGACTTCTCCACGCTGTTCCCGCTGGTGAGACCGCACCTGCACGGCGAACTGCGCAAGTACCTGATCCTGCGGACCCTGAAGAAGGATTTGAAGGACACCGTGTTCGGGTTCGGTCCGCTGCAGGACTTGATCCGCGCTCCCACGATCAACGAAATCATGGTCGTCCGCAGCGATCAGATCTATGTCGAGCGCGATGGCGTCCTGGAACTGTCGGGGCGCCGTTTCATTTCCGACAAAGTGACCGAATCGATCATCGAGCGGATCGTCGCGCAGGTCGGTCGCCGCATCGACAAGAGCCAGCCGCTCGTCGACGCGCGGCTGCCGGACGGGTCGCGCGTCAACGCGGTGATTCCGCCGCTGGCCATCCGCGGACCATGCCTCACCATCCGCAAGTTTCCCCTGCGCCGCCTGACGATGGACGACCTTGTCGAACTGGGTTCGATCACCCGAGCCGCCGCGATGTTCCTGCGGGCCTGCGTGATCGATCGCAAGAACGTGTTGGTGTCGGGGGGGACCGGGACGGGGAAGACGACGCTCCTCAACGTGCTGTCGAGCTTCATCCCGGTGAAAGAGCGGATCATCACCATCGAGGACACGACCGAACTGCAACTGCACCAGGACCACGTCGTCACGCTCGAGACCAAGCAAGCGAACGTCGAGGGAACCGGCGCGTACACGATTCGGGACCTTGTCAAAAACGCGCTGCGGATGCGGCCCGACCGCATCCTTGTCGGGGAATGCCGCGGCGCGGAAGCGCTCGACATGCTGCAGGCGATGAACACCGGCCACGACGGCAGCATGACCACGGTGCATGCCAACAGCTCGGAAGAGGTCGTCAAGCGTTTGGAGGTGCTGGTGCTGATGGCGGTCGACCTGCCGGTGCAGTCGATCCACCGTCAGATCGCGTCAGCGGTGAACGTGATCGTGCAGATCACCCGGTTTCCGGACGGTCGGCGGCTGGTGTCGCAGATCAGCGAAGTCGTGGGGTACGACCCCGACCTCGCCCAGCCGGTCGTCCATGACATCTTCAATTTGCGGGACGGACGGGCGCTGCACCCCACGGGCTATCTGCCGACGTTCGTCGAACCGCTCATCGGGAAGAACCTTTTGCAGTTGGAGTTCCTGTACGGCAAGTCGGAGGGGCCGCTGGCGGTGAAGTCGACACCGGCGTGAGGCCCGCTCGGCGCGCACTGGCACCCTCATGATGCGTGCTCGCATCGGGGAATTTGCTACCCTGAGGCGGCCCCGATTCGAGGGCGAACTTCCCGTCGCCACAGTACGAGAACTCGATGAGCATCATCCGCAATTCCGTTTGCGCGCTGGTCACGACGTGGCTGATTGCGGCTGGCGCCGCTCCGGTCGCCGACGCCGCACCTCCTCGCCCGAACATCTTGTTGGTGATGACCGACGACCAGGGGTTCGGCGATTTCGGGTTCCAGGGCAACCCCGTCATCAAAACGCCGGTCCTCGACGCGCTGTCGCGTAGCGGCGTCCGCTTCACGAACTTCCACGTGTCGCCCGTCTGCACGCCGACCCGCGCCAGCCTGATGACTGGCCGCTACAACTATCGCACCCGCGCGATCGACACGTATATCGGTCGCGCCATGATGGACCCCGCCGAGGTCACGCTGGCCGAGACGCTGCGCGCCGCGGGATACCGCACGGGGCATTTCGGCAAATGGCACTTGGGAGATTGCCATCCGCTGCGGTCCATCGACCAAGGCTTTGAAGAGGCGCTTGCCCACCGAGGGGGGGGATTGCGTCAGCCAGCGGACGCTCCCGGCTGTCCCGGCTACACCAATCCGTTCCTGTTCAAAAACGGTGAGCAGGTGGCGTCGTCCGGGTACTGCACGGACGTGTTCGCCGACGCAGCGGCGGAGTTCATCGAACGTCAAACCGACGAACCGTTCTTCGTGTACCTGGCCCTCAACGCTCCGCACGGGCCTTTCGAGGTTCTCGACGCCGACCTGGACGAATACCGGAACGTCGACGTGTCGCCAGAGCGGTTTCCGTCCAAGGGACGCCCGATCGAAGGCAAGCCGAACGACGACACCACCCGCCGCGTGTATGCGATGGTCTCGAATTTCGACCGGGCGTTCGGACGCCTGCTCAAACGCCTCGACGACCGGGGGTTGACGGACAACACCATCGTCGTGTTCCTCACCGACAACGGCACCGCCATCGTCGACTACAACGTTGGCCTGCGTGGCCGTAAAGGGACGGTCTACGACGGCGGTATCCGCACGACCTGCCTTGTGCGCTGGCCCGCGAAGCTCAAGCCCGGCACCACGACGGACATCCTTTCGGCGCACATCGATCTCGTTCCCACGCTGCTCGCGGCGGCGGGGGTCGCTCCTCCTCCGAACGTGGCCCTCGACGGCATCAACCTGTTGCCGTGGATGCTGGGTGAACGGACCGACCAAACGGACCGCACGCTCCACTTCCAATGGCATCGAGGAGACGTGCCGCAGGAAGGACGCTCGTTCGCGGTCAAGACGCCCCGTTGGAAACTGGTGCAACCCGACGGCGTTCCCGAAAATGCCAAACCGCCGTTCCGCGCTCCGGAACTGTACGACATCGTGGCCGATCCCTTCGAAGAACAGAACCTCGCCGAGAAGTTCCCGGAAGTCGCCCAGGACCTGCGCGAGAGGCATCGGGTCTGGTTCGCCGACGTGTCGGCCACGCGGGGATACGCCCCGCCTCGGATCGCGCTCGGCACGTCGCACGAGAGAACAACGTGCCTGACACGCCAGGACTGGCGCGGCCCGCAAGCAGGGTGGGCTCCCAAGAGCGTGGGAGAGTGGCTGGTCGCGTCGCGCGAGGCGCACCGTTCGCGGGTGGTGGTGCGGTTTGCCCCCGGTTCCACGGGAATGGGGTTGCTCAAAATCGGCGCGACGACCATCGCCGGGGAAGTTCGGGACGCGAGCGGAGTGTGGACGATCGACACCGCGGACATCCCGTCCGGGGAAATGGTGGTGCGAGCGACACTCGCAACGAATGGCGGTGAGATCGGCCCGACCCATGTGGAACTGACGCGCCTCGCACAGTGACACGGCCGGAGAAAAAGTACCGGGGACAACGCACCAGCCACGAAGTCCCGATGCCGTCCATTGGAAATCGTGGATACGCGGGGTTATGCTGCTCGCTTCGCCTTTTTGAGGTCCGTTTTTCGCGGTCCGTTCGGGCGAAAGCGGCGAATCGGGGCTCGGACGAACTCGATCGCCGGGATGTCTGCCCGCTGGGCCGACGGTTTCGCGCCGACTCCCGGACGGGACGAGACGCGATCCCGGACTGTCCGCGCGGTCGTCCGCTTCGCAGTCTTGTTTTTCTCGACGCCGGGTCATCCCGGCAACCGCGCTCGCATGTTCGGGGAGCGCGGACAGACGGCACGGAACCGCCTCGCCCCGTCACCGATCCTCGACGAGTCTCGCAACATGAATAACAACAAGGCTTTGTTTTTCGCCAGCTTTATGACCCTGATCGCCGCTGGCGTCGGGTTCGCGATTCGGGGGGCGATCCTCGACGACTGGTCCAGCCAGTATGGGTTCACCAAAGGGGAATTGGGGACCATCACCGGGGGCGGACTGACCGGCTTCGGTGTGGTCATCCTGCTGGCCAGCCTGATCACCGACAAATTGGGCTACAAGCCCATCATGATTCTGGCGTTCGTGCTGCACGTGCTGTCCGCGGCGATGACGCTGTCCGCCGGAGCGGTGTACGCCGCGTCGGGCAAGGACGCGACATTCTCGGTGCTGTTCTACGGGATGTTCCTGTTCTCGGTGGCGAACGGATTGTGCGAGGCGGTCATCAATCCGCTCGTTGCGACGTTGTATCCGAAGCAAAAGACGCATTACCTCAACATTCTGCACGCCGGTTGGCCCGGAGGGCTGATCATCGGAGCCCTGCTCGCCAAGGCGATCGTCGGAAAGGTGGCATGGGAAATCCCGATGGCGGTGTTCCTCGTCCCGACGCTGATCTACGGGGCGATCGTCCTGGTGAACAAGTTCCCGCGTTCGGAAGCGTCGGAAGCGGGCGTCGGATTCGGCTCGATGCTCGTGCAGTTCGCCTCGCCCGTGCTGCTGCTCCTGTTGTTCCTGCACGCTTGCGTCGGGTACGTCGAACTGGGGACGGATAGCTGGATCAGCAACATCACCGAATCGTTCCTCGAAGGTCAGGGGCTGTACCTGTTCATTTACGCGTCGACGATCATGTTCGTCCTGCGGTTCTTCGCCGGTCCGATTGTCGAGCACATCAACCCCTTGGGGCTGTTGTTCGCGAGCGCCCTGTTGGGGACGACCGGTCTGTACATGATCGGAAGCTCGTCCGCGGCCGCGCCGATCATGGTGTGGGTGGCGGTGACGGTGTACAGCCTTGGCAAGACGTTCCTGTGGCCGACGATGCTGGGGGTGGTTGGCGAGCGGTTCCCCAAGGGTGGGGCGCTGACGATGGGTGCGATGGGTGGGATCGGCATGTTGTCCGCCGGTCTCCTCGGGGGCCCAGGCATCGGCTACAAGCAGGACAAGTTCGCCTCGGAGAAGTTGCAGTCGGAAGCGCCGGAAACCTACGCCCGGTACAAGGCCGCCACTTCGAGCAACTTCCTCGGCATCGGCGAGATCTTCGGGATCGACGGGGCGAAGAAGGGGGTCATCCTCGACGGCAAGGGACCGGGAACGGAACTCGCGAAAACGGTCGACCTGCTGGCGTCCCAGAAGCGTGAAATCCCGGATGTCACGAAACTGAACGAGTGGTGGCAAGAGGCCAAGGCGACCGCCGACACCGACAAGGAACCGGTGAAAAACGCCAACATTCATGGCGGCCAAATGGCGCTGAAACTCACGGCCCTGGTGCCGGCCGTGATGGCGCTGGGTTACCTGATCCTCGTTATGTACTTCGCCGCCAAGGGGGGCTACAAACAAGAAGTGCTCCACGGCGAGAAGCCCGATGGCGAACGGTACACGGGTGGCGTGCAAGCACCGGTCGAGTGAAGTCGTCCTCGGCACGACTTCGCGGGCAATACGGCTTAGAATCAGGGCCTCCGTCGCTTGGACGGAGGCCTTGGTTTTTTGGTGAATGGATCGTTCGATGCTCATCAGTTGGGACTGGCTCTCTCAGTACATCCGTGTCGAGTCGACGCCCGAAGAGGTCGCCGCGCGGTTGATGTTTTCCGGCCTGAACCTCGAATCGGTCGAGGTGGTCGGAGCCGACACGCGCATCGACCTCGAAGTCACAAGCAACCGACCGGACTGCTTGTCCCACATCGGCGTGGCCCGGGAGGTGGCGGCGCTGTTCGGCGGGACGGTGACCGAACCGGTATCGAACCCGACCGAGACCGGCCCCGACGTGGCCACGTTGACGAGCGTCGCGCTCGAGACTCCGGACCTCTGCCCGCGCTATGTCGCGCGGGTGATCCGGGGAGTCAAGGTCGGTCCCAGTCCGGGCTGGTTGGTGAAGCGTCTGGAGACGGTCGGCCTGCGCTCGGTCAACAACATCGTCGACATTACGAACTACGTGCTGCTCGAGTTCGGCCAGCCGCTCCACGCGTTCGATTTCGACCTGCTCGGCGAGCAGCGCATCGTCGTGCGCCGCGCGCGGGCCGGTGAGAAGATCGCCGCCATCGACCAGAAGACGTACGAACTTTCACCCGACATGTGCGTCATCGCCGATGCGACACGACCCGTCGCCATCGCCGGCGTGATGGGGGGGGCGGAGACCGAGATCGGCCCCGGAACGAAAAACGTCCTCCTCGAAGTCGCCGACTTCGTCAACACGTCGGTGCGAGCGACGGCCCGCAAACTCGGGCTGCACAGCGATTCGTCCCACCGGTTCGAGCGCGGCATCGACCGCTCGCGCATGAACGCCACATCGCGTCGCGCGTGCGAGTTGATCCTGGAAATGGCCGGCGGAGAACTGTGCCGGGGAGCGATCGTCGTCGGTCCCGGCCACGTACCGGAACGTCCCATCACGACGCTGCGGCACGCGCGCATCGCGAAGCTGCTCGGCATCGAAATTCCGCCAACGGAGGTGACGCGGATCTTGACGGCTCTCGGCCTGGAACCGGTGACCGAACCCACTCCCGCCGCCGGAACCAGCGTGTGGCGAGCCCCAGCCTGGCGCAAGGACCTGACCCGTGAGATCGACCTGATCGAAGAAGTGGCCCGCGTGCACGGCTACCACCATATCCCGGAGGATGTCGTGGTCCCCCTCGCGCTCAGCCAGGCGACGGCGCGCGACCGCACGATCGATCGCCTGTCGACGGTGTTGGTCGGGGCTGGGATGTTCGAGGCGGTGACGCTCTCGTTCGTCTCGCCCGAAATGAACTTGCTCGTGCGGCCATGGACCGACGCGGCACCGATGGCGGTCGACCACTCGACCCGCCGCCGCGAGAACGCCCTTCGGCAGTCGCTGTTGCCGAGGCTGTTGGAAGTTCGCCGCGCGAACGAGCGGCACGGCAACTTCGGGGCGGACGTGTTCGAGTTCTCGCGCGTGTTCCTGGCGGACGATCCGGCGGTGGCCGGGTCCCAGCCCGAACTGTTGGGAATCGTCGGAGGCAAAACGTTCGGCGACCTGAAGGGGTTGCTGGCGGCGTTGGCGGACTCGGTGCGGCATGGACTCACGATGCGCGCGGAACCCGCGGACATCCCCGGACTCGCCCCCGGCCGCGCCGCGAAGTTGATATTGGAAGGGGGAGACGGGAGCGTCGTTAGCGACTGGGGCGTGATGGGAGAGATCGCCCCCGAGGTCCGGGCTGCGCTCGAGCTGCGAGACACCGTGCTGGTGGCCGAGGTGCGACTCGACCCGCTTGTTGCCGCGCTCGACACCGCCCCCAAACACAAACCAATTCCCGCGTTTCCCGGCATGGACCGGGACATCAACCTCGTGCTCGACGAGTCGGTGGCCTGGGACGCCCTCGACAGGGCGGTGCGGGAAGCGGCCGGGCCTCTGCTGGACGAGGTGCGGTTCGACAGCCAATACCGTGGGACGCAGATTCCCCCGGAGAAGAAGTCGTACGTGTTTCGACTCGTCTATCGCTCGGCGGACCGGACGCTCACGGCGGACGAGGTCGACGCGGCGCAGAAGCGGGTGGTGGCCGCCTGCGCCGAGAAGCTCGGGGCCGTCCAACGTTAGAACGGCCCTCGGTCGCCTCGTGGCGTTCAGGGGACGGCGAGCCTGCGATCCGGTCGGCGCGAGCGTCAAATCATGGCGGGAGACGAAACGTCCGCTGGCCCCTTCCATCCTTCCCCTGAAGGGGTGCTGGTGGAAATCCGAGCCCAACCCGGAGCCAAACGGAATGCCGTCCTGGGAGTTCGCGACAGTGCTCTGCGCGTGTCCGTGACACAGGCTCCCGAGCGCGGCAAGGCGAACGAAGCCATCACCGAAGTCCTGGCCGAGTTCCTCGGTGTGAGGAGGTCGCGCGTGAGTCTCGTCTCGGGGGAGACCCATCCCCGCAAGCGGTTCCTCGTCAAGGAGGTCAACATCGACGACCTCCTAAGACGATTGACGGACGCGTTCGGGGGGGAGGCGGCAGGCAACGGCCTGTGACGCGTGGCAGTTCGGTTTGGGGACTTTTCCGCGATTTCGTCGGAACTCCTCTCGATCCGCTTTCCGGACCGGTCTATAAGACCGCGCTTGTCACGATCTTTTCGACGGACGACCGTCTCCGGTCCGCGCCGCATGGCCATGACCCCACCCACCCCGCGACTCCCGGAAACCCGCGCGCCAAGGGTGGCGCTCCGGGCAGGAGTGCTCGTTTGCGCTTGCCTGGCGGGCTGCGCCGCGGTCGACTCGTCTCCGCTCGAGTCCCGTCTCCGGGAGCAGGAGTCGTTCATCGCCGACCTCGAAGGGGAACTCGACAAGTCCCGCAAGGACCTCCAGATCGCGCGCAACGACACCGAGGCGCTACGGCAACAATTGGCGGACGCCGGACGGGATCGGCTTGTCGCGGAACAATCGGCGCTGCTGTCGAAGGCCGAGGGGGTCCGGCTGAACCCGCTCCTCACGCGCGGCGTGGATGTCGACGGGTCGCCCGGCGACGACCTGCTGTCGGTGCTCGTGACCCCCGTCGACGGGGATGGCGAGTTGGTCAAGCTTCCCGGCTCCGTGGAGATCCAACTGCTCGACCTGGCCTTGCCCGCCGGGCGGCAGGAGTTGGGCCGTTGGTCGTTCGACACCGCCGAGACCCGCGCGAAGTGGCACGCGGGTTTGCTCTCCGCCGGGTTCCTCTACGAACTGCAATGGAAGGTCCCGCCTCCACGGGAAGACGTGACGCTGCACATCACGTTCACCACACCCGACGGGCGGAAGTTCGACACCACCTCGCCGCTCAAAATCGAAAGTCCCAAAACCGCTTTGGCGAAACGGATGCGCGAGCTTTCCGAAACCCGGACCGCCGGTGCGGGAACGCCGGCTCCCGCCATTGTGCCAGCCGGCGCCACGGACGGGGATGTGCCCGATCCGATCGACCTTCCCGAAGCGGACGAACCGGGGCCGAAGGTCACTCCCGCCGGAAGTGACGACCAGCCCGCGCCCGCGAACGCGGAACCCCGCGGCGTGGTGGAAACAAGCGACAGCTTCACCAAGGACGGCATCCCGCAGGTTCGGTGATTCCGATCCACCCGCAAGAGCACCGCTCAGTGCCCCCGTCGGCCTTCCATCATGCGGGCCGTGGCCATCGCTTCTTCCGCCTCGGGGATCAGCCCGCAGCGCTGGCAGATCACGGAGAGTTGCGTGAACGAGAACGGGTCGTTCGGTTCCAGTTCGGTCACCGTCTTCGCGTGACGAATGGCCCCTTCCTTGTCCCCGAGTTTCTGAAGGTGCACAGCCAGGGCGGAGTGCGTGAGCACGTGGTTCGGCTCCAACTCCAACCCCTCGCGCAGCTTGGCGACCGCTCCCGCCAGGTCCCCGTCGTTCTTCAGTTTCGTCGCTTCGTTGTACAGCTCGTTGACCGTCGCCATGTCCGTCTCGCGTTCCTTGCCGGTGTGACCACTTCGCGGTGCCCGAGTCGTTGTCCCGTGTGACCGACCCGTTTCCGAGGGAGCAGCGTACCACGCCGTCCGTCTCGACACACGCGGACGCCGGTTCAGCGGGACGCCGCACCCATTCGGGCCGCGAGCTTGTCGCGCGGCCCCTGCGGCGCGACACTCGACCGGACGCTCGACGCCTGGCAGGAAGGACGGCTGGCCAGTCCACCCGGTGGCGTCCTTCTCCGTAAATCCCAGACCGCCCCGTTTCACGGGAAACGCCCGCATGCCCCGGCCCCCGGCTCTTCCACCACCGGATGTCGCCCCCTCCGCTCCGACCGGGACGGGAGAGGGTGGCCTCGCGTGGCGGTACGAAGTCGCCTGGGCGATCGCGGTGACACTGCTCGGTTTCGCCGTCCGGATCGGAGCCGCCTCGAACTCCGCCGTCGAGCATTTCGACGAAGGGGTGTATGCCTCGAACCTCTTCATGGGTCCGGACACCGGCTATCGCTTCCCGAACCAGCACCTGTACGCCCCCCCGCTCCACCCGGCCATGATCGAATGGGGGATGATCCTGTTCGGGCTGAAGACCGGGCCGATGCTGCCGGGGGTGATCCTCGGCGGGCTGACGGTGCCGCTCCTGTGGTGGATGGTGCGGGGGATGTTCGGCGGCGTGGCTGGGCTGATCGCCGCCCTGATCCTGGCCTGCGACGACTTCCACATCGCCCACTCCGCCTCGGCATTGACCGACGTGCCGGTGACCTTCTGGATCCTGCTCTCGGTCGGCTGGCTGGCGTCGGGGATCGAAGAACGCGGCTGGTGGCGGACGGTACTGGGGGGAGCGGCCTGCGGGATCGCGTGGTGGACGAAGTACAGCGGCTGGCTCCCGCTGGCGATCGTTGGCTCGGCGGTGGTGGTATCGGGGATGGTCGAGCGACAGGGCTGGCGAGAGGTCGCCCGCCGACTCGGTCATTGGCTGGTGGCGGTGGCCGTCGCGCTGGCGGTGTGGTCGCCGTGGCTGTGGGAGTTGCAGGGGAAGGGGGGATATCAAGCGGTGGCGGCGAACCACCGGGGGTATGTGGTGGGGTGGGCGGGGTGGTGGGAGTCGGCGTCCTGTCACCTCGACAACTTTTGCATGTGGTCAAGGACCATTGGCTGGATTGGTTTCGACTTCGGGAAGATTCTTCTGGCGGGATCGATACTTGGAATTGGAGTCGCTGTGAGACGGACCGTTTCCCGTGAAACGGTCAATCTCGACCGCTCGCCCGCCACACCTCGAATACACCTTGTTGACTTGGGCGTCTGGTGCCTGCTCGCATGGTGGTTTGGTGTGGCGCTCTCGATCCCCAGCTACCACCCCTATCCGCGATTGCTCGTTCCCTGGATGTTGCCAGCCATCGTGTGGCTGGGATATTGCTTCGTGGTCACGTTCGCAACGGCCTTTCCAGGAGTGATGCGAGGGGTGGTGCCTGAGATAGCCGTTTCACGGGAAACACGAAGAACCGAGCTGCGCGTTCTCATCGCCATCGTATGCGTGGTCCTCGCACTGTTTTCCTGTCCGGGTACTTCGCGAAGAACCGGGACACGCGCGTCATTGAGGGACCTGTCCCGATCCGTTGCCGAGCGGATGACCGGGCCAATGCCCCCTGGCCTCTCACGACTCGATACGGCGATCTACGTCTACGGTGAACCAGCACTCGTCCACCACCTGCGGGTTCTCGGGTACGAGAACGCCGTCCCGACCAGTCATCTTGGATTCGCCCGACAGGCTGTTCCCGCCAGCCCCGTGCCGACATTCGTTGTGATCGGCCAACACGCGCGGGAGAGCGCGCGCTTCGCAGAGCAATGGGCCGAGGTCCACCCGGAGGGGCAACCGTCCCGACTCGTCCACGTCGCCGATATGCCGGTGCGGGTCAGTCGGATGGTTGCCCTGGATCACCAACCGCCACGTTTCGACGAGACGTTCACGCTCTACCGGGTGGATTGAGCGCGGGCTGTTTCACGGGAAACAGAGTCGGTGTGATCCGTCCGCGCGGCCTCGTTTCGCGGGAGCGAAACGGGACGATGTGTCCGCGTTCGCTCCCGCGAACACAGGCTGACGCGAAGCCGTTGATTGAGACGTCGATTGGGATCACGCGGCCCATTTCCCCCGCTGGCGGCCTGCGGGATCGTCCTTCGACTCCACTGCGGGGGAGAGGTTGGGTGAGGGGGCGCGTATCGAGGCCCCCTCATCCGCCCTTCGGGCACCTTCTCCCCCACAGCGCAGCTGGTTCCGTTGGCAGGAGTCGAATGTGGGGGAGAAGGGTCGATCGTCAGCGCTACCCAACCACCGTTTCTCCGAATCCGCTCTTGCCATGATTCGGTCTCTGGGGCTAGTTTCCCGCCCCTTAACCAGCGGCCTCGTTCGCAGCGCCGTTCGATCCCCCTGTCCGCAATCACTCCCGTGATCGCAGGTCGCTTGCGGGATCACCCCCTTCGCCGACCAACAGCGTTCTCGTCACACACGAGCGTCCCCTTTCCCATCAGGGCCATCCCATGTCCGACACTCCCTTCGACGCTAACCTCCCGACCGACCCCGCCGCGCAATCGACTCCCGATCAACTCGCCGCACCGACTCCCGACGCCGTCCCCTTCGGCAAGCGGCGCCTCGGTCGCGGTCTCAACAGCTTGCTCGCCAGTTCCAGCCCTGCCCTGGGTGACGGCCCGCATGCCGATCCCGCCAACGCCGCGTTCGGCATCGGCGAGTTCCGGCAGCTCGATGTCGACAGCATCGAACGGAACCCGTATCAGCCGCGCACCGAGTTCGACGAGCAGGCGCTTTCGGAACTCGTCAACAGCATCGCCGAGCATGGCGTGTTGCAGCCGGTCCTCGTTCGCAACACTCCCAACGGCTGGCAGCTCATCGCCGGCGAGCGTCGCCTCATCGCGTCGCGCCGGGTCGGTCTGAAGACCATTCCGGTCCGTGTGGTCGACCTGCAGGACGCGGGGGTGGCCGAGGTGGCCATCATCGAGAACCTGCAGCGGCAGGACCTGAACGACCTCGAAAAGGCCCGCGCGTTTCAGGACTACCTCGACAAGTTCGGCTGCCCCGTCGAGGACCTCGCCCGCAAGCTGGGGAAGGACCGCTCGACGATCAGCAACATCCTGCGGCTGCTCGAACTCCCCGACTTCGTGAAGGTCGCCATCTCGCAGGGGAAGATCAGCGCCAGTCACGGCCGCGCGCTGCTCCCCCTCGAAGAGGAGTCGGACCAGATCGCCATGTGTCAGCGGATCCAGTCGGAGACGCTTTCGGTCCGACAGACCGAAGAAGCGGTCCGTCAGAAACTCAACGAGGCGATCCTCCCCTTCACCCCGCCCGAGGCTGCCCCCAAGGGAGGCAAGACAGACAAGGCGGGAGCGACCTCGAACCACGTGCAGTCGCTCGAACAGCAGCTGCGCGATCAGCTCGGCGCGAAGGTCGAACTGAAGATGAAGGGGAAGGACGCCGGCAAGATCGTGATCCACTTCGCGAACCACGACGAGTTCGAGCGGATCACCGGGAGGTTGCGCAAGGCGGCGTGAGGTTCGGTTAACCACAAAGGGCACGAAGGAAGAAGCACTGAGAACACAAAGGCGTTAGCGAGCACCCGGTGCCAAAAGGGCGATGGGGAAGAAACCGGGAAGAATTTCAACACGAAGGACACAAAGTCACGAAGGCGCGAAGAAGACGACGTGCGAAAAGAACAGGGGGCGAGAACCAGGCCGGTTCCGCCCCCTGTTTTGCATTGGTGGTTTTTGATTCCTTCGTGTCTTTGTGCCTTCGTGCCCTTTGTGTTGAAACCCCTGCCCCACCCCTCAGAACAGCTCCGCGATTGGCTGTCCCTGTTCGATGACGAATCGCGGGCGCCCCCGGTTGTCGAGGTACTGCACGTCGGTCGGTACCCCGAAGTGGCGGAAGATCGTCGCTCCCAAATCGCCCGGGGTGACGGGACGATGTGCGATCGCGCCGCCATCCTTCTCGGTTGCGCCAATTACCTGACCGTGTCGCAGACCGCCCCCTGCCAGCAGGATCGAACTGACGACCGGCCAGTGATTGCGGCCGTCGGTGCTGTCCTGCGTTCCCATCTGGGGGGTGCGTCCGAACTCTCCCATCGCGATGACCAGCGTGTCGTCCAGCAGGCCGTGACGCTCGAGGTCGCTCACCAACGTCGTCGTCAGATGGTCGAGGATCGGCAGCAGCGGTCCGAGTCCGTTCTTGATGCCGCCATAGGGGGGGATGTTATCGCCGTGGGTGTCCCACGTGCCGGAAGCCGTGTGATAGCTGAGGTCCAGCGTGACGAACGCCACCCCCGCTTGCACGAGCCGCCGGGCGAGCAACGTCTGTTGGCTCCACAGGTGCGACCCGTACTGTGCGACGACCGCCGGGTCCTCGCGCGTCAGGTCGAACGCCTCTTGTGCCTTGCGACCAAGCACCATGTCGAGTGCTTGTTGGCTGTACGAGTCCATCGCCGCCAGCGACCCGGACTGGTCCAGATCCCGACGCATCTTGTCAAAGCGCTCGTACAACGACCGCCGTTCGCCGAGGCGACTCGACGAGATACCTTGCGAAAACTGGAACACCGCCCCGGTCGTTTTCGTGCCAGTGTCTTTGCCGACCATGTCGAGCACGGGCAACTTGGCCGCCTCGTTGGCGATGAACGGATCGTAGGCTTTGCCGAGGTATCCCCCGAACGCCAAGTGCGACCGCGACCGCATAAAGGTCACGTACGGAGGCATCGACGGATCGTTCGCCCCGTGATGTTTGGCGACGATCGACGCCAAGGCGGGGTACTTCTCGGCTTCGGGATTGGTGCGCGCTTCGGCGGTCAGGTTGGCTGTCTGCATCACGGTGTTCGGTTCGTGATTGCTCCCCTGGCAATCGACCGACCGAACGATCGTGAACTTGTCGAGCATCGCCGCCTGTTTGGGGAGATGCTCGCAAATGAACGCGCCGGGGACCTTGGTCTCGATGACGCCGAACGGACCGCGGTTCTGGAGCGGGCGGTCCGGCTTGGGGTCCCAGGTATCGATATGGCTCGGCCCTCCGGCCAGCCAAAGCAGAATCACGCTTTTGCCGGAAGGGGCGACCTTACCCCCAGTGGCGGCGGCTCGCTGGGCCAAAAGCCCCGGAAGTGACAATCCCGCCAGACCCGCGACACTCGCCTTGAGCATCCCCCGGCGATCGCGAACGAAGACCCCTTCACGGTCGCGCCCGCCCAGGTTGGCGAACGGTCCGTGTTGATGGGCGGCACGTTGACAGAAAAACACGGCATCCCCCGTCAGTTGGCGAAACCGACCCGGCGGGCACAGGTCGTTGGTGATCTTGCGGGCGATGTTTCACGAGGCCCGCTCGAATCACGCGCCGACATTGTATAACGGCGAGTTGATGCGAACAACCGGAATCTTGTCTGGGTGCCATGCTACGGCGTTAACCCTTTTGCACGACACTCCCCTGCGATTTGTTTTGCGATTTGGATTTCCTTGGGGGTGGCGAGTGTGACGCGGGGTGGTTTCGCGT
>JBIKMW010000166.1:0-9234 GCA_044359065.1 Planctomycetales bacterium
GCGAGTTGATGCGAACAACCGGAATCTTGTCTGGGTGCCATGCTTGGCCCGGCTTTGCGGGACAAGCATGCCTTCGGGTGCGACGACGTTGGGGAACCGAGTTGCGGCGTGTTTCGAGTACCTGACGATTTCGTACGTCGGTCACCTACCCGCATGCTTGTCCCCCAAAGCTGAGCCAAGCATGGCACGCAGAACGCGCGCAAAACTCGAAAGCCCCCCGGCGAACATCCGGGATGCCCTTCGTGTCGGTGCGCAGTAACATGCCCAGCACATCCCACCCCCGCGAGCGACGCCGGACACTTCCGTCACCCCGTCCGCTCCGCACCCCGGCACGATCCATGTCTACCCTCGGCGATCCCTCTCCCGCATCGCCGACGCATGTCGAGAAGAGTCTCTACGGTCGCGACTTCTTTCTCGCCTATCTCGCCAATGTCCTGCTCGTCACGGGGAGCGCGTTGACGTTTCGGTTCGCCGAGTTCGTCGCATACCTGCGCGGCAGCGAAACACTCGCCGGGGAAATCATCAGCCTCGGCCTCATTGTGTCGATGGTCGCGCGGTTCTGGCTGGGTCAGGCGATCGACCGCTTCGGTCCGAGGCGGATTTGGCTGTTTGCGAGTCTGCTATTTCTTGTCGGATCGCTGCTGTTCCCGGTGACCGACCACTTCTCGACACCGGGAAAGGTCTCTCCCTTATTGTGGGGGGCGCGGATCGTTTACCAGTTGGGCGTGGCGGGGATGTTTGCCTGCTCGATGGTGCATATCCAGAACCTTGCTCCCCCGTGGCGACGGACGGAACTCATCGGCAGCCTGGGGACGAGCGGCTTCGTCGGGCAGATCGTGGGGACGCAGCTGGGGGACCTGATCTTCGGACTGACCCCGGTCGGTGCGACACGGTTCTACGTGCTGTTCTGGACGGTGCTACTCTGCGGCATCGGGCACCTGTTCACCGTCCTGGAGCTGACCCGGCGCGAGACACACGAACGGGCCGAGGAGACGCCCGGCGCACTTGTCCTGTTCCGACGTTACTGGCCCGGTTCGGTCTGCCTGGTGGCGATGGCGATGGGAGTGAATCTGGCGGTGACGACGGTGTTCCTGACACGGTTCGCCACGGCCCTGAACCTGCGTGGCATTGGCGTGTTCTTCGCCGCGTTCTCGATCACCGCGTTCGCCTGCCGTTGGGGGTTCCGCTCGTGGGCGGGGCGTTATGGCCGTCACTCGATGATTCTGTGCGGACTCGGCGGTTTAGGACTTGGCCAGCTTCTGCTGATCCCCGTCCGGGCGGAGTGGCAGTTCGTGTTCCCGGCGATGTGCTGCGGGTTCGGGCACGCACTGTTGTTTCCAGCGGTGGTGTCGATGGGGTCGGGCAAATTTCCCGTGCAGTACCGCGGCACGGGAACGACGCTCGTGCTGGGTTGCATGGACTCGGGAATGATCCTCGCGGCCCCGATTCTCGGACGGATCATCGACAGCGGTCGCAACCTGGCCTCGGGAACCGAGTCGCTGGTTGGATTCGTGACGATGTTCCAGGTCAGTAGCGCGTTCGTGTTCGGCTCGCTGTTGTTCTACGCCTGCACCGGCGCGCGCCGCCCGGACGTAGACCTGCCGAGTCCGGGGGTGGGCTGAGCGGCGTAGCCACGTCCGTTCCATCGGCGGCTGCGGCTTTTTTGCGACAATCCGACCGCCGATTGCGATTTGAGTGTTGACGAAACCTCATCCGGATGCGTTGATACGTCTAGCGCTTAAGAGGTTTTACCCGCCGTTTTTGCCCTCCTTTCGGTCATCAATCCCCCGACGCTGTTCCGGGAGAGATCGATGATCCCAACCCGATGGGGTACCCCTGTTCGCCTTGGCGAACGGAGAAGCGCTTTCTCAGGGGCGACCTTTTTCTCTACGTCAAACCGTTCCGTTCGAGACATGCGTCTTGTTCGGACACTCTCCGCAGGGGGCCCGAGCACGGGGTCTCCGCAATGCGTTTCGTCAGCGGACAAACTCTTCACCGCGCCCGCCGCGATGGCTGAGTGGCATCGGTGTGGGTTTGTCGTCGAATCGTCCCATTCGTGGCGCGAAGAAGTCGCTGTTCCTGCGCTTGGAACAACGCCCGCTCTTCGGGTCGCCGTTTTTCACTCTTCACTCTCGGAAGGAAACCATGCGAAGTCATTCGCGGTCTCAAAGCGCAACACGTCCCCAAGGCTTCACACTGATCGAACTGTTGGTCGTGATCGCCATCATCGCGATCCTGATCGCGCTGTTGCTCCCCGCCGTGCAGCAAGCACGGGAAGCGGCGCGGCGGAGCCAGTGCCGCAACAACCTCAAGCAGATCGGCCTAGGTCTCCACAACTACGCCGACACGTTCACCAAGCTGCCGATCGGGTCGCAATCCCCTGGACTGCACCTGGCGAACTGGCGGGCATCGCTCTTGCCGACCCTCGACCAGGCCCCGCTGTTCAACAAGCTGACGCAAACGCCCATTCCCGGGCGAGGCTATGCCTCAAGCAACGGGTGGATCGGCGGAGGCGGATATGGCACGGGCGTGGGTTCAAACGAGGTCCTCAAGAACGCCGTCGTCTCCGTTTACAAATGTCCTTCGAGTGCGCTGGAAGCGTTGGCGACTCTGCCCGCATCCGGCACCGGCCCGGGTCAGACCCTCGGCGAAGTGGGCATGACCATGGACTATGTGGGGATCGAGGGCGCCTATTCGGCTGTCGCGCCCTTCAACGCGAAAGCGGTGCTCAACACGAGTTACGGGACTCTCGCTCTGAACGGCCTGTTGCAGGTGACCATTTCCAACCAGTTCCGCGACTGCACCGACGGTCTGACGAACACGATCATCGTGGGCGAAGACTCGGGGATGATCAACAACGTCGACATGCGCAAGAATCTGGCGGGCGCCTGGGCCGGACACATGGGTGCGGCGGTCGGCGGCGGATCCGGGTACGGGGGCGGACTTCGAACGATCGTGTACTCGTCGAATCCGAAAACGGCTCCCCCCTACTCGGGCGCGGGGTTCAACAACACCCCGATGACATCGTTCCACACCGGGGGGGTGCATGTGCTGCTGGGTGACGGCGCCGTGCGCTTCGTTTCCGACAACATCGCTCTCGACACGCTGCTCTCACTCGGAGCGATGAACGACGCGTTGGTCCTCGGCGAATTCTGATCATATCGGTCGGGGTCTCCCCGTTCCGATTGGCGTCGACGTGAACCCTGACGACTGTCCGGAGGGTTGGTTCCAACTCTCCGGACAGTCGCTTGTCCATTACTTGAATTTCGGGGAGGCTTCGTTTGTCTGCTAATCGAGTGTGTTGTCGGGCGATGAACTTTCGTCGCATGTTCGCATCCGCCCTTCTGTTGGTGCTGATCGCCGGTTGCGGCGGAGCGCCCGAAGTCGAGCCGACCGGCAAACTCACCGGAAAGGTGACCGTGGCGGGCAAACCCCTGTCCAGCGGGTTTGTGAATCTCGTGTCTCCCCAAGGAGTCGGCACAAAAGTCGCTCTGGATGCCAACGGCGTCTACACGCTTGGGGACGGGCTCCCCGTCGGCGAGTACAAGGCATTCATCTCGTTCGACATTTCTCCGGCGCAGTTCGGGACCCCGGCGGCGGACGTGCTCAAGACCGTTCCGGAGAAGTATCAGGGGGCCGCGACGTCGGGCCTCGTGGTGTTCGTCCACGACGGCGAGAACACGCAAGACCTCGAATTGAAATAGTCCGATTGGAAGCCGAAGGTCTCGCGATTCGGATCGACGACTCGAATCGCGACCTCATCCTCGCGGTTGCACACACATGTCTCGAGCGCTGTTCCCGGCGGTCTTCTTGCTCGCCTTCGTCACCGTTTCCGCTCATTGCGAGGAGGGCACTGAGACAACCTCGATCCGGTTGACACTCCCTCCGACCGGGTACGCCGTGGTCGGGGCCGAAATGAATGTCCATTTCGACAACATCGTACTTTCAGAACATCCCGAGGATCTCTCGTTTGTCGTGACAAGCGACCTGGGTACAACCAAGACGAATCGCTGGACGGTCACACCGACGGAAGCACAAGCCGGTCGGCACTCCTGGCAAATCGAGGTGCTCAAGGCGGGGAAGTCGCTCGCCAAGAAATCGATGACCTGGCAGGTCAGCGCAGCCAAGGTCAAGTCGCCAAAGGACGTCTCGCTGTTGATTGTGGGTGACAGTCTGACCAGCGCAACGCTCTATCCGAACGAGCTGTCGAAGCGATTGGGCGAGTCGGGATTGTCGAAGTCCACCTTTCTCGGGACTCATGTGCCGGGGAACGCCTCGCCCGGAGTTGCCCACGAAGGGTACGGCGGTTGGACCTGGCACCGCTTTGTGACCCACTACTCGCCGGATTCGGACGCCCTCGGTACCAAACGTATCAGCCCGTTTGTGTTCCTTGAGGGGGATCGCCCCAAGCTCGACGTACCACGGTATGTCCGCGAGAGCCTGATGGGCGCGAACCCGGATTTCGTCGTCTTCTTCCTGGGCATCAACGACTGTTTCGGAGCCGATCCATCCAGCGTGTCGAAAACGGACCGACGGATCGACGAGATGTTTCACTACGCCGACCTGCTGGTGCGGGACTTCCGGGCGGCGGTCCCGAAGGCGCGGATCGGCATCTGCCTGACACCGCCGGGCAACTTCCGCCAATCGTCTTTTCAGATCGACTACAAGGATGCCTACACGCGCTGGGGCTGGAAGCGAATTCAGCACCGCGTCGTCGAGCGGCAACTCGAAAAGCACGGCGCCGAGCAAACTGCGTTGGCCCCTCTGGACATCGTGCCGATCGAACTCAATCTCGACCCGGTCGACGGTTTCCCGGATAACAACAGCGTTCACCCGAACGCCGTCGGCTACACGCAAATCGCCGCATCGATTCACGCGTGGATGATGTCCCGGCTGACGGCGGACGAGTGACGGCGCCTCGCGACGAGGTTTCGCGGGCCGTCCGACATGGCCCGACATTCCGCCTTCGAGGACGCTTTCCGTGCCTGCGCTCGACGTTCGCCGTTCCTTCTGCGTCATGCTCCACGACGTCGCTCCGCGCTTCGCGACGCAGGTTGCGGCGTTCACGCGGGCGTTGGCTCCGCTCGTCGGTACGTCGATGTCCGCAGCCGTCGTTCCCTGTTGGGACGGCGAACCGCTGACCGAGCGGGACCGGCCGTTTCTCGACCGGGTGCGCGATGAGTACGCGAACATCCTGCTGCACGGCTTTCTGCACCGGCGGCCTCGCGGCACGGGAGTCGTGTCCCTGTTCGCGTCCGGGAAGGATGAGATGAACGGGTACTCGGCCGACGAAACGGACCGCTGCCTCGCCGACGGTCAGGAAGTCCTGTCCCGCTGGATGGGAAAGCCCGCGACCGGCTTCATTCCCCCCTGTTACCAGTGGGGCCATGTCACCCCCGCTCGGCTCGCCCGCGTCGGCATCCATTACGGCGTTGGCTATCGGAACGTGCTGCGTTCGGGCGGCGAGAGCTTGCGACTGTCGTCGTGGATCTGGGACGTGTCGCCGATCCGGCTGCTCTGCCGCGCGGGCTACCGCCTGGGCAACATTCAATACCGGTTCCGAACGGACGCGCTGCCGTGTGTGACGCTGCACCCGCTCGACATCGATCGGGGCTTCCTGCCGCAGATCACGCGGACCGTCGAGCGTCTGATCCGCGACGGTCGTCAGCCGGTGCTACTTGAGGACTTCGGGTTTGGCCGGCCAGCGGCCAGTGCGGGGACGGAATCGTCTCCGGTCGCGGCGTGACCAACCGGCCACCCCGAAACGCAGCCCCGCGCCAAGTCGTTCGCACGAAACCCAGTTGCGACAGCAGCGCCCGGGTGAGCGCGGCCATCACGAACAGCCGCCCCAACGGGGCCAACACGACGTACCGTAGTGGCGACCCGACCATCCGGAACATCCACGCATCCATCACGACGCGCAGCGCGACGCACACGCCGAAGGCGATTCCCGCAGCGCTCGTCAGTCTTGTCGTCGTACCGGCGAATAGAAGTTCACCGACGCCGACGAGCGTGGCGGCCAGCGGCAGCGCGAACATCAGGCTCATGCGGACCAACGAAGCCGCGATCTCGCCGCTCGAAAGCCCGCCCGTGAAGATACGGCTCCAACCGTTCCACGAGTCCCGCGCCTTGTCGTAGGTGCGAGTGCTCAACAACCCCGCGCTGCCGTCCATCCCCAGTCGCAAGCCCGCGCGCTTGGCGAGCTTCGCCAGCACCAGATCTTCGCAAATGCGTTCCGCCACCGCGGACCACCCTCCCAAGCCCAGGAGCTTCTCCCGATTCATCAGAATGAAAGCACCATTGGCGAACGCGACGCGCGACGACGGGTCGTTGGCTCGCTCGGGTCGATACCACGAGAGCATCAACTCCGAACAGCAAGGGACGGTCGACTTTTCCCAGACGGTCGGCATCCAATACTGCGGCGTCAGCGACAGCAGATCGAGGCGGCGTTCGACGAGCGCGGCGACGGTCGCACGCAAGGCTGACGGAGACAGGAACCGGCAATCGGCGTCTGTGAAGCAGACCAGTTCCGACCGGGCACGCGACATCCCCAGGTGCATCGCGTGGGGTTTGCCGAACCATCCGGGAGGCAGATCGGTCACATGCACCGGAACCACGGTCCCGGGGAATTCGGCCGCCAATCGGTCGAGGATTTCGCCCGTGTCGTCGTTGCTCCGGTCGTTGATCGCGACCACTCGCAGCCCGGGGTAGTCCTGCGCGAGGATCGACCGGATGCATCCTTCGATGCACTCGGACTCGTTCCGGGCGGCGACCAGCACCGTCAGCGAGGGAAGCCGTTCCGGGCAGCGCGTTGCCGCACCGGGGTCAAGCAGGCGGCGCGTCAGCCCCGAACGGAGCACAACGCCCACAAAAACGCACCACAACACCGCTGCGGTGAGGGCGCAGCCAGTCGCCAAAGCGCCATCGAACGGCAGCACGGTTCGCCCCGACATCGACTCGTTGCGAGCGGGTCCGTCCGCGCGATCCGATAATGCGGCGAAAGAGGTCGCGTTCGATCGGGAAGCCTCGCCCGAAGGGCGCGCACCGCGTGCCCGAACATCCGTCGACGGGGGAGGTCATCGACCGTGGAGCCCCGGCGACTTGAAGGGCGTTGCGAAAAACAGATGAGTCCAAGGCCTTCGCGCCATTCAGACCGAACGCTCGCGGCGACTCAGTTCAGGCACCCGGCCAGCCGGACTTGCGAAAGTCGATTGCGACATTCGGTACGGCGATCCAACGCGCGGTCGTGCAACCACGGCGATCCCGCGGCGGCGAACCGCTCGGCGGCGCGAATCAGCAATCGGCGAGCCAACCGCGGACGTTTCAACCGCCACAGCACTTCGGCCATGTTCAGCAGATCGCGCCCGCAGCCTTCGTGGTCGAACAACGACTGATGCAACCGCCACGCTTGCCTCAAGCGGTACACACACTCCGCCCAGTCTTCGCGCAACAACGAAACAATCGCCAGGTTGCCCCAGTCCGCCGCCATGCCGGCAACGTCGCCTCGTCGCTGCTCGAGGCCGAACGCCACACCCAGCCAGCGTTCGCACGAATCGAGATCGCCCTTGGCCAGCGCGTCGAGCGCGCGGCCCGTCAGCGCTGCCGACGCGAACGGGGAGTCGACGTCATGCAACCCCTCGGTGACGTTTCCGGCCACGGCCTGGCAACGGTCTTCCGCCGCTTGGGCGGCGAACTTCAACGCCAGTTGCTGATACCCGGCCGCGATCTTCGGCTCACCCGCGTCACGCAAGATGCCGGCCAAATGTTGGCACAGCCACGCGGTCGTCATCGGCGCTTCGTCACCGCCGTAGCGGTCCAACGCGGCGAGAGTGATCTCGGACGCCGTCGCAAAGTCACCGAGCGCGGCGGCCGCGCTCATCTCGTCAAGGAGCTCGGCCAACTCTTCCGCGTCGTCGCGGGAGTCGGTGGCATGACGGTCGGACGGTCTCGATGCGCGGGAGGAAGCCGCCGACGGTTTGTTCGGTGGCAGCGATTCGTCCGCTGGGGGGAAACTCATGGACGTGGCTCTCAGGAATGCTTGAGGGAGAGGAGCGACAGTTCGGCCGAGAGAGCGCGAAGGTCGGACCTGAGGTCACGCTATGCCGAAGATTCTAAACGTGAGGATTATGCCGTCAATGCAGATTGTTCATTTTTTTCATATCTCGCAGGTCGCGCAGTCATCGCAGCCTGGGTGAACAGCCGAATGTCGCGTTTCTGGCGGTCCGTCGATTTTTGACTGTCCGGCTGCCACTTTGGCACGAACGGGCGTTGGCAGACACGGCCAAGGTTCGCAAATGGCAGGTCCGCTGATTTCGCACGTCTTCCGCAAAGCTCTTAAGGACAATCACTTGCGCGGCATCGTCGGATTGGCGCAAGATTCGCTACCTCAATTCCAAGACGTTTTCCAGAACGCGACTGGCGACTTGCCGCCGCAGAAGCATGCGGCTCCAGAACCGACCGCTTTGATCTTGTCCCGAAGGAGTGATGTCCATGGCGAAGAAGGCAGCGACTGCGGCTCCGAAGATTGTTCCGCTGGGCGATCGCGTGGTTTTGAAGCGTGAAGACGCCAGTTCCACGACGGCGGGTGGGATCGTGTTGCCCGACTCCGCCAAGGACAAGCCGCAACGAGGGACCGTCATCGCCGTTGGCGAAGGGAACGTCACGCGTGACGGTAAGCGTCATCCTTTGACCGTCAAGCCTGGCGATTCCGTGATCTTCAGTTCCTACGCGGGGGACGAGATCGAAATCGGCGATGTCGAATACCTGCTGCTCCGCGAATCCGACATTCTCGCGGTGTGCTGACCCGTCACTCGCGGTGCTCGGGGGCATGGGCTTGACGGTTGCGTCCAGCCCGCTGTTCCCGCCGCGATACAAAGAACCTCACAGCCTGTTTGGGCTTCACGATCACAGAGGAGAACCGGTTCATGGCGAAGATGATTGCGTTTGATCAGGAAGCCCAGGACAAGATTCGGGCTGGCGTGAGCAAGTTGGCCAAGGCGGTCCGCGTGACCCTCGGCCCGCGCGGCCGGAACGTGATCCTCGCGAAGAGCTTCGGCTCGCCGACGGTCACCAAGGACGGCGTCTCCGTCGCCCGCGAGATCGAGTTGGCGGACAAGTTCGAAGACATGGGCGCTCGCATGGTGAAGGAAGTCGCCAGCAAGACTTCCGACATCGCCGGGGACGGCACCACCACCGCCACGATCATGGCGGAAGCGATTTACGTCGAAGGCTTGC
>JBIKMW010000210.1:0-2978 GCA_044359065.1 Planctomycetales bacterium
GCCCGGAAACAGCTCCTCGAAATTCTCGCCGCACAAGAGTTCGTAGGCGGCGAAACCAAGCGAGTACAGGTCGCTGGCGGGACCGACGGCGCCGAAATCGTCCGACATCAACTCGGGGGCCATGTACTTCGTGGTCCCCTTGAGGAGGCTTCCGTCCTCGTCGCTCACGCGCCGCGCGAGGCCGAAGTCCCCCACCTTGATCCGCTTCCGCCGGTCCAGCATCAAGTTGCCCGGCTTGATGTCGCCGTGGATCACTCCGTGCGAGTGCAGGAACTTCAAGGCGCGCAGACAGTGCGCGATCGTCGACCGCAACGAATCGACATCCAGCGGCTTCCGTCCGGAAATCTTCGAGAGGTTCCCCTGCATCAACTCCAGGATCAGCCAGCCCCGGTCCCGCACGATGTCGTAAATGGTGACGATGTTCGGGTGCTGAAACGACGCGAGCAGTTGCGCCTCTTGCCAATACCGTTCCAACTGCTTGGGGTCCTGCAGATACTGCGCGTGGATCTGCTTCACGGCCACGTCGCGCCCGAGTTCGCGGTCGTGCCCGCGATACACGGTGGCAAAGCTGCCTGAGCCGATCTTTTCGAGGATCTGGTAACGGGGATGGGAATCCACCGAGCGAACTCCGGCACGGGAAACGAGCGGCGGCAACACCGTGTCGGGCCCGGCTGAATCGCCGGACGCGCTGTCGAACAGGGAGTTGCGAGCCATGACCGTCGAACCCATGATTATGTCGCCTCGTGGCCGTGCCCGAAAGTCGGACGAATCCCCGCTGTGGGCTTTTGCGGGGTTGAATCTCGGGGAAACGCGTTCGTTGCCTGGCGGGGACGTCGCGAGAGAAACTCCCGCCAGGTGACGGCTTCCGCCTCAAGGGCTGCGAAGACCGCGCTCCCGCCCTCTCCTCACAACGGGAATTGTGTTCGACAATCAACACCGTGCCCCCCCGTCCACGCCTCCCGCCCACATCCTTGTCGAAAGTCCCCGCAACCCATCAGACTTTGTTGCGCGCGGCGGCGAACCTTCCTGCGGCGCCCCGACCTTTGTGCCGACAGCCTCGTTCCGCGAATTCAGAGAGGTTCCCCGTTCGATGCGTGCCGTCGTTCAACGAGTGTCCCGAGGCTCCGTCACGGTGGGGGGAGAGGTGGTCGGGCGGATCGGACGGGGGTTCGTCGTCCTGGTGGGGGTGGCGGATGGAGACACGCCCGAGGACTCCGCCTGGCTCGCAGCCAAAGTGGCGGGCCTGCGCGTATTCGAGGACGCCGAAGGGAAGATGAACCTCGCGTTGGGGGAGGTCGGCGGCGAAGTCCTGGTCGTCAGCCAATTCACCCTGATGGGGGACTGCCGCAAGGGGCGGCGACCCGGATTCGACGCCGCCGCGCGGCCGGAAGCGGCCGTGCCGCTGTATGAAGCGGTCGTGGCCGCACTGCGGGCCGACGGCCTGCGCGTGGAGACCGGGCGGTTTCAGACCCACATGGAGGTGGAGCTGGTCAACGACGGTCCGGTGACGCTGCTATTGGACAGCCGCAAACAGTTTTGAGCCATGCGGGGCGTCAGTCGAAATTCCGCTCCATGAAGAAGAAAATCCAGTTGCCAAAGTTGCCGCTGGCCATTCCCTTTTCGGCGACCAGTACCGTGTCGTCGTAGCGGAACTCGACCGCGCTACCGGTCATCCGGGCATGCGCGTATTCCCATCGCGGCTGGCCTTCGGAATCGGAGCGGACTTCCAGCACCAGGAGGAAGTTGGGGTTCGTGCCGGTCGACGTCATGCCAAAGACCGCGCCGACGGGCAGCTTCGAATCCGGTTCAAAGTACTCGAACAAGGGTTTGGGCAACGTGCGCGCGGCCGCCACGTCGTTGCCACTCGAGTTGCCCAATCGCGCTGTGAACCGGTCCTTCAGCTCTCGAAACTGCGCGGCGCGTGTACGCGGATTGGCGGAAGGCGGAGGCGCATCCGGAATGGGTCGGAACGTCACGCCCGGTTTGGTCGCCTTGAATTCGGCCCGCGAAGGCCACTTGGCGGAGATCAAGCGTTCCGAAGCGGACGTGAAACAGATGGTGCCGGCACGGCCTCCCCCAAAGTTGTTGCCTTCGACTTTCTGAAACGCGACGGGACGGTTGTCGCGGGTCCAAACCCACAAGGTGGCGTCCGGAATGCGATGCTCCTCGTCGGAGTATCGGAAAATCGCCTTCTCCGATCGGGTCGCGGGTTGCATCGGACCACCGTCGGGCGAGGCCACCATCACCTCCGTGTCACTCGCGTGTTTCGTCATCCACACGAGGTATCGCTCTTTGCGCTCGCGCGCGGCTTTCTCTTCCGAAGACTCTTTGGTGGATTCCTTGGTTTTTTCCGCAGTCGTGGCCGGCGGCGAATCTTCGGTTCGCGCCGTCGAGTCGACGAGCGTGATTGTCGCCGCGACACACAGCCCGCCGATCCAAAGCACGGAGCGTCGAACGAGCGTGGTTCGACCGTAAGCCAGACAACGAGTCATTTCCGCCTCCCAAACATCCCGCAATACCGAACGCGAATCGCGACCTTGAAGCCTCGCGCGAACCAACGGCCTGTGAGTGGAACGCGTCGATGCGCAGACAATCAGTCTAATCAAAAGCCCTGTCGCTTGAAAGGACGGCACCGACTCGGGAAAGGGGAGACCACGATTGTCGGCAATGGGAATCTCTCGCCCGTTGACATGTTCTTGAAGATTCAGCATGCGTTGGACTTCCGCCAACGGATTGGACCACAAACTCTTCGAGAATCACTGACGCGAGCGTGCTCGGGGTTGAACGTCCGATTCGACGGCGGTCGTTGGGGACCTTGACGTACGGTGTGCGAAGGTCGGTTCCCAAGCCGCATGCTTGTCCCGCAAAGCCGGGCCCAGCATGGCACACATCTCGATATTCATCCGTCAACAGCGGAGTACGCCAGGCTCACAAGGGGAACGAGGGATTCGTCTTTGATTTGCCACCAAACCCGCAAG
>JBIKMW010000071.1:0-35130 GCA_044359065.1 Planctomycetales bacterium
TTCTTCGGCCGCATCAAACAATTCCGCCGCGTCGCGACTCGTTACGAGAAGACCCCCGAAAACTTCCTCGGCTTCGTCTGGCTCGCCGCACTGATGACGGACGTGTTATGAATGTCCACACGGCCTAATGCAGGTTACGATTTCCGGTCGCGAAGCGGCTTCACGGGACCAGTGTTCGTGTTTTCCTGAGTTTTCGTGGTGTGAGAACGCGGAAGGCGTGGCTTCTTGTCGCTCCGGGACCCGGCCACGAGTTGGCCTGGCCACACAACCGAATCTCGCCGCACTGCTGCGAGTTTTCCGTCCGGCGGGATCGCAGCACGGGAGGAGCGTCCTCGGCCCACAATCGCGGCTGGGCGATTCCTCTGGCGGAAATCCGGGAAATCCCCACAATCGGGTGGAGTCTCTGGGTCGTGCGATTCGGAGCGGGGCGGGGTACCGCCGAAAACACAGAGTCCGGACGACGGTTTTTGCGGCTTGCACCGCGGTCTCGCGCCCGGTTTCGCGGAAGGATCCGCCATGACGGTCTCCCCCACGCCCGTTCGAGAAGACGCGCGATCCGCTGCCCCCGCGATGGACCCGGCGGGACTGTCCGCGCCGCGTCGCGAGATGGCGCGGCCTGTTTCGGGCGATCCGTCCCCGCAAGCGATCATCGCGGCCGCGCGGAGTGCGGCGGCTCCCATGCGCGGTCCGCTGTTGGCCGCGTGCGCATCGGGCCTGATGTTGTGGGGGGCCTTTCCGCCGGTGGAATGGGGACCGTTGGCTTGGGTCGCCCTGTTTCCAGTGCTGTGCCTGGCCAAGCTCGAGCAGCCAACGCGGCGGATGTACCTTGCGGTCTATCTGGGAGCGTTCGGTTTCTGGTTGGCCTCGTTGCAGTGGATGCGGTTGGGCGATCCCACGATGTACCCGGCTTGGATCGCGCTGTCGGCGTACCTCGCGGCGTACCTGCCGCTGTTCCTCGGACTGGTGCGTGTCGCGACTCGTCGTTGGAAGTGGTCGATCGCGTTGGCGGCGCCACTGGTGTGGGTCGGGTTGGAGTGCGTTCGTGGTTACGCCCTGACCGGCTTCGGTTGGTATCAATTGTCGCATACGCAGTACCTGTGGATCGACTTCATCCAGTTGGCCGACACGGTGGGGGCTTACGGCTTGAGCGGTTTTGTCCTGCTGCCGGCGGCGGTCGCGGCGGACATGGTCCCTCGGACCTGGCTGGCGGCGTGGGGTTGGCTGCCGGCGTCGGAGGCGTCGCAGGTCGAACTGTTGAAGGCGGCCGATCAGTCGAAGACGGCGGCGTGGTATCTGCGACGGGTCGGCCTGGTCGCAGGAGTGCTGGCGGCGGTGGTCGGTTACGGAATGTGGCGACGTTCGACGGGAGAGTTTTCGCCCGGCCCGCGCGTGGCTCTGGTGCAGGGGAACGAGCCGGCGACGGTGAACCCCAATCCCCGCGATTGGCCCAAGCAGCATGCCCGTCACATGCAATTGACCGGCCGCGCGGTGCGCGAACAGCCGGACCTGATCGTGTGGCCCGAGGGTATGTTCCGCTGGCCGGCGCTCGACACGCCGCCGGGGGTCTCGGACGAAGAATTGACCCGCAAGCATCCCCACGCGAGTGTTGAACATCTGCGGCAATTGAACGTCCCCAAACGATTGGCGGACATTGCCCGGATGGCCGGGGCGGCGCTGGTGACGGGTCAAACGACCGTCGCGGTCGATCTCGAACGGATGCGCTACTACAACTCGGCGACGTTCGTGTCGCCGGAGATTGGCGTCGCGGGACGTTACGACAAGATCCATCGCGTCGTGTTCGGCGAGTACGTGCCGCTGGTCGACTGGTTGCCGTTCCTGGCCGGGTTCACCCCCTATGCGGACGCGACCGGCTTGTCGGCGGGATCGGGGGGCAAATCGTTCGAGCACAAATCGGTCCGGTACGCGCCGGTGATCTGTTACGAGGACACCGTCCCCCATTTGGTGCGACGGGTCGTTCGCGACACCACCGATCCGGCCCGCGGCGCGCCCGATGTGCTGGTCAACCTGTCGAACGACGGTTGGTTCCACGGTTCGAGTGAGCACGACCAGCACTTGATCACCAGCGTGTTCCGCTGCGTGGAAACCCGCACGCCGCTGGTGCGGGCGGCCAACATGGGGATTTCGGCGATCATCGATGGCGACGGCGTCGTCCGCGCGAAGGCGCGGGACCTGGAAACCGGGGCGTCGAAAGGGTGCGAAGCGGTCGTCACGGGGCAAGTGCCGCTCGATCCGCGCACCAGTCAGTATATGACCTTGGGAGACTGGCCCCCCGCTTGCTGCTCGGCGCTGTGTGGGCTGCTGGCGATCGCCGGGTTCCGACGGCGACAGGCGTAGCGCCGCGCGGGTAGGATCGGTCCGTTGCGCCGCGAACGCGCCGCGCGACGGTTCGCCCCCTTCCCTCGCTCCGGAAGCACGTCCCGTGATCCCTCGATGTTCCGATTCGGTCGCGCGATCGGCGATGGCCCTGTTGCTGCTCTGTTTCGGCTTGTTGTTCGGAGTCCCCTCGAACGAGGCGGTCGTCGGTGAGGACGGGCCGAAGTTCGCCCCGACCTCGGCCTACGAATCGCGCCCGTTGGAAGGGTGGACCATTCGCGTGCTGTCCCGTTTTCCCGTGGACGAGCCGCGATTGTTCGACGAAACATGGACGCTGTTGCGATACCAATTGCTGCAAATCGTGCGTGTCGTGCCGCCGGCAGCGGTCGAAAAAATCCGGACGATTCCGATCTGGCTGGAACTCAACGAGCCGCATCATCCGTGTGCGTGCTATCACCCGGACGCCGAATGGCTCCGCGCGCACGACATGAATCCCGAAAAGGCGAAGGGGGTCGAGCTCGCCAATGCGCGGAACTTCCTGTCGTGGACCAAGCAGCAACCGTGGATGGTGCTCCACGAACTGGCGCACGGCTACCACGATCTGTTCCTCGAGGGGGGGCACGACAACCCCGATCTGGCCGACGCGTTGATCCGCGCGCGGGAGGCGCGCCTGTACGACAAGGTGCTCCACATCAACGGGCGGGACGACCGCCACTACGCACTGACGAATCAGGCGGAGTACTTCGCGGAGCAGACGGAGGCGTACTTCGGCACCAACGATTTCTTCCCGTTCGTGCGTCCGGAGTTGAAACGGCACGATCCGCGGATGCACGATCTTGTTCGGCATCTTTGGGGGGTGGATTCTCCGCCACCCGCCGGGAAACCGGCTCCCTGAAGCGACGCATTTCCGTTGGGGGACTGCCGCTCGCGGCACGTCCTCTCCACACATTTCTCGAAGGGTGGGGTTTTGGCCGGGCCGTACCAGTTTGCTTGGGACAATCGACAGCGTGGCAAGGTTGCGGTCGACCGCAAGGAGTTGTGGCGCGTGGCCCGGATCGTGCTCGACGACGAGGAGGTTTCGTCCGCGACGATCGGCGTGTTGCTCGTCGGGAATGACGAGATGCAAGCGATCAACAACGAGTCGTTGGGGCACGACTATCCGACGGACGTGCTGAGCTTCTCGTACGCGGACGACGCGGCGGACCGCGACGACGCGACGGAGTCGATTGACGCGCCGGTGTCGGGCGAGCGCGGGCCGAAGCGGCGGGGCCGTGGCCTCGCGCTCGAGGGGGACATTGTGCTGGGGGCCGCGTACGCGGCGGAAACCGCGTTGGAATACGGGTGGAGCGTCAACGAGGAGTTGTCGTTGTACCTCGCGCATGGGTTGTTGCACCTGTGCGGCTATGACGATCTTTCCGCGCCGGAAAAGCGGATCATGCGGCGACGCGAACGAGAGGTTTTGGCGTTGGCCGGATTGGCTCCGCCGTACCGTCGGCGGTGAGTCGCCCCGAACCGCGGTTTTTTGGGGTGGCGTCGTTGGCGGAAAGGGCCGATATTCGGCAACATAAGGGGTCGGCGGGGGAGAGGACATTCGCGGCAACGCGGAAGCCGTCGGGTTGCGGGTGTTGTCGCTTCGATTCGGATATCGTTATCCAAAGCAGTCGTCGCCACGGTTCGGGGGCACTTACGGTCATGTCCGATACGGTTGATGCTCACCCGCCAACGCGCGGTCCCGAAACCGCGACAATGGTGGGGATGCCGTCGCTCACGATCCAGCGGCCGGAAGTGCATGTCGTGGGGATGCTCACGTCGTGCGAAAAGCCGCTCGATCCCCCGGCGGAGATCAATCCGGGTGTGTTTCTGATCGGCCGAGATCCCTCGGCGAAGTTGAAGGATCAGCACACGTCCGTCTCCCGGTTGCACGCCAAGATCGTGGCCGACGGGGGACAGTTCCGCATCATTGACCTCGACAGCCGCAACGGCACGTATGTGAACAGTGTCCCCGTGCAGGAATGCCCCCTGCACGATGGCGATCAGTTGCAGATCGGGCAAAGCAAGTATTGGTTCAACCGGGAGATCCGCCTGAAGTCGCCGACGGCGAAGGATTGAATGTGCGGGTGGGGACGCGGACGGAAGGGTATCGGGCACGGCCCGACACACGGGTGAATCGGTCGCACGCGATGCCGGGGAGTTCCGGAGCGTGGCGGTGGGACGTTCTTGGCAGACCGGCGGGACCATGAGCAGCGACGATGTCAGTCACTACGAATTGACCGACCGCGACGAGCGCGCTCGGCAGGTCCTGATGCAGGTGCGCTTTTGGGGCACTCGCGGTTCGATTCCCACGCCCGGCCGTTCCACCGAGAAGTTCGGCGGCAACACGACCTGCCTTGAGATGCGCTACGGAAGTTCGGTGTTGGTGTTCGACGCGGGCAGCGGCATCCGCAACCTCGGGCGGGCGTGGGTCGATTCTGCCAACCAGTACCCGACCGACGCGACGCTGTTGTTCACGCACTTCCACTGGGACCACATCCAGGGCTTCCCGTTCTTCACACCCGCCTATCTGCCGAACAACCGCTTCACGGTGTATTCGGACATGAAGCTGCATGGCGACGCTCTCGAGCAACTCGCCGGACAGATGCAGGGGGCGTACTTTCCGGTCCCCATCAAGGCGATGCGGTCGCGGATGGAGTTCAAGTCGGTCGAACCGAAGTTCTCGATCGGCCCGTTCGACATCACCACCTTCCACCTGCCCCATCCGGGGGGTTGCATCGGCTATCGCGTGGTGGCGGGGGGGACGACGGTGGTGTTCGCGACCGACTGCGAACTGGAATCGATCCGGGGCGGCGAAGGGAATCCGCCTTACGACGCGCCGAACGGTGGATGGGCGGACGATGTGGTCGAGTTCCTGTCGGGCGCGGACCTGTTGATTATCGATTCGCAGTACACCGACAAGGCGTACGGCGATTGCAAGGGGTGGGGCCACAACGGGATGTCGGCCGTATTGGCCATGGTGGGGGTGGCCCGACCGGCGATGGTGGCGATGTTCCACCACGATCCGGGGAATTCGGACGGCGATATTTCGCGGATGGAGGAGTTGTTCCACGCGCGGGCCAAGCATTACGGATGTTTGGGATTCGCAGCGCGCGAGGGGATGACGATCGAACCGGGGCGGGCGCGGGCGTTGCTGAAAAAGGTGTGAGTGACTCTCCGAAAACGTTGGTCGGAATTCCGTCCATCGTGCTTCTTGCACACCGCCGGCAAAGGTGGGGTGCCATCCAGCGTTTCCGGGAGCCTCTAAAGGGCCGTTCAACATCGGGCGCTCTGCGCCGCTCCGGGGCGCGCGAACCATGCGGTTGAACATCGCCACCCGACTCTCGCTCCTGGCCGCCGGTTTGGTCGCGGGGCTGACGCTGTTTTTCGCGCAGGCGGCGTACCGGTTGTCGGTCGTCCACGTGATCGACCACGAGCGCGTGGACCTCGCCGACGAGGCCGAACTGCACGCGCAACGGTTGCTGCGGTCGCTGGCCGATTTGCGGGGCGATGTCGAGCGGTTCGCCGATCACGCGGGGCCGGAGTTGTTCGCGGCGGCGGCGCGGCCCGAGCTGCCCGAATCGCGACCGGTGCTGGAGCGGTTCCGGACGGAATGCGGACTGACGCTGCTGGAACTCCTGGAGGGGGGCGCGCGCAACGGGAACCACGTGCGCATCCTGCAGGTGGAACTGGTCGCGCTCGACGATCGTGGAGGGCGGTTGACGGGGGTTCCTTCCGTGCGGTTCCGCCCGCGTCATGTCGGGGACGTAGCCCGCGTCAGTTGTGAATCGAAACTGCTGTCGAGCCTGGTGGCGAGCGCGCGACCGTTGGTGCAACTCTCCGACCTCGGCCAGGCCGATTTGGTCTTTGCCGCAGCCGGAACAGCCAAACCAGCGGGTGACGAACCGGGTGTCGTGCCGGTCGAGGAGTTGGTGACACGCGCCAGCCCGCTCTGGTCGATGTCGGACGGTCGCAAGCTGGTGATTCAGGCGGGCAAGCTGCTCAATGCCGAGCGCCGCGCGCGTCCCGGGGAAGAGCAGCCCCCCGTTGTGTTGCTTGTCACCGCGCGAATTCCACTGCTCGATTCCGACTTTTCGTCCCCCGACCAGATCGCGGCGTCCACGAGGCACCAGTTGTTCGTGGTCTCCCCCGAAGGAAAGTTTCTTCAGAACCCACGGCCCGAAAGGGTGTACGATCTGCGCGAAGGCCGGGGGGGAGACCTCGAGAGAGACGATCCCGCACTCCGGGGACTGTTCGCCAAGTTCCGTGCCGAGCAAGACGCCGTGCGAACGGCGCCGGGGGAAGCGAACGCGGGTTCGGAGGAGCGGACGGCCCTAGAGCGGTACGACCTGCGGCGTACGCGGACCGCGCGGGGGCGGACTTACCCGGACTCGACTTCGAGTGTCGAATCGTTTCCGTCGCTACCGGATTACTCGGGATTGTTCGCCCAAACGGCCCCGCAGGTCGCGTCGCAACCGGGGCAACCGCGACAGTTGTCGGACCTGCTCGATCCGCGCGGCGAGGGGAACAGCCTCGACGAGGACGCCCGGCGCCTGGTGTTCATCCGCAGCCTGTACGAATGGCTGCGCGAATCGTCCGTGCGGGTCGGGCTGCCCACGCCGGACAACCGACGATTCCGCATCCGGGCCAAGGACGAGGAAGAGTTGGAGACGGCGAAGGCCCGCTTGAACGGACTTTTGGAGCGGGCGGGACTGCCGGTGGTGCGGGCTGGGGAATGGCAGGGGGCGGAACAGACGCTGCGGTTCGCCGTGCATGCGACGCGCTTGCCGCTGGAACCGCAGGACTCCGATCGTTACGCCGA
Source organism: Planctomycetales bacterium (assembly GCA_044359065.1). Classification (GTDB taxonomy): domain Bacteria; phylum Planctomycetota; class Planctomycetia; order Planctomycetales; family Planctomycetaceae; genus JAIXZD01. The sequence continues at coordinate 7,187 of JBIKMW010000071.1, forward strand.
CATCGCAATCGCGGCCTCCAGCGAGGAGATGTACGCGGATGTTGAATCCGAGATGGGGCGGGTGCGCTGGCTGGCCTTGCTGGGGGCGGCGCTGTCGGGGCTGGCGGCGATCGGTTTCTCGACGATCATCACGCGGCCCCTCAACAAGATCCGTCAATCGACGGAGCGGCTGGCGCGCGGGGAGTACGAGGTCGAACTACCCGTCGATGACCGGAGCGAGATCGGTTCGCTGGCGCGGTCGTTCCGGAAAATGGCGATCGAGCTGCGCGACCGGGACGCTGAGCTGCGGGCCGAACAGGCGGAGATTCGGCGGCTCAACGACGTGCTCGAGGGGGAGAAATCGCTCCTGGCGTTGCGCGTGCGGGAGCGGACGCACGACTTGCAACGGGCGAACGAGGAACTGGGCTCGCAGGCGACGAACCTGCAACGCGTCAACGTGGAACTGGAAGAGGCTCGAAACCGCGCCGAGGACGCCAACCGCGCCAAAAGCGCGTTCCTGGCGCAAATGAGCCACGAGTTGCGCACACCACTCAACGCGATCATCGGCTACGGGGAACTGCTCGTCGAGGAGGCCGAGGACGAGGGGGACACGAAGTCGATCCCCGACCTGCGCCGCATTATCGAGGCGGGGCGGCATCTCCTGGGCCTCATCAACGACGTACTCGATCTCTCCAAGATCGAGGCGGGCAAGGTCACGCTGGAATGGGAGTTCGTCGAGGTCGCACCGCTGGTCGAGAAGATCGCCGGCACCGTCGACACGCTGGTCAAGCAGAACGGCAACGAGTTGGTCGTGTCGTGCGACGCGGGGTTGCCCCCCGTGTACGCGGACCACATGCGCGTGCGGCAGGTGTTGCTCAACCTGTTGGGGAACGCGGCCAAGTTCACCGAAAAAGGACGCGTCGAACTGCGCGTGTCCGCCGCGACGACCGGTCCGGCGACGGAAGTCGTGTTCGCCGTGAAGGACACGGGAATCGGCATGACGCGGGAGCAGCAGGAGCGGCTGTTCCAGAACTTCGTGCAGGCGGATTCTTCGACCTCCCGCAAGTACGGTGGTACGGGGCTGGGATTGGCGATCAGCAAGCGGTTCGTCGAGATGCTCGGGGGACGGATCGAGGTCGAAAGCGAAATCGGGCGCGGCTCGACGTTCACCATCCGGCTGCCGACACGGCGGCCGCAGGAGGCTCCGGCAGCCGCCGGGGCCTCCGCCGCGCTCCCTGCGGACGGAGTCGGCACGGTGCTCGTCATCGACGACGATCCGGCGGCGCGGGACCTCGTGCAGCGACACTTGACCAAGGAGGGGTTCCGGGTCGTCGTGGCGGACGGCGGTGAGGAAGGCTTGCGGATCGCCCGCGAGATTCGGCCCGACTGCATCACCCTCGACGTGATGATGCCGTCGATGGACGGGTGGGACGTGTTGACGCTGCTCAAGGCGGACCCCGTCCTTCGCGACGTGCCCGTCATGATGCTGACGATCGTCGGGAACAAGAACCTCGGTTTCGCTCTCGGGGCGGTGGATTACCTCACCAAACCGATTGACCGCGACCAATTGGTGGCCGCGATCCGCCGCTTTCGCACGGACGGGGCCTCCGACCGACCCATCCTGATCGTGGACGACGACCGGGATGTGTGCGACCTGTTGGAGCGGATTCTGCGCGGCGCGGGGTGGACGACGCGTACGGCCGGCAACGGGAAACTGGCGCTGGAAGCGATCGCCGCCGAACAGCCTGCGCTGGTGCTGCTCGACTTGATGATGCCGGTGATGGACGGTTTCTCGTTCCTGACCGAACTGCGGCGCCGCCCCGAATGGGCCGCCACCCCGGTGATCGTCGTCACCGCGAAGGAGTTGACGCGCGAGGAGCGGGACTGGCTCAATGGGCAGGTGCGGGATGTCTTGCAGAAGGGTTTGTATTCGCGCGACGACTTGTTGAGGGAGGTGCGCGAGAACATCCTCGCGGCGGGCAAAGGGAGCGTGTTGCTGAAAGAAGCGGAAGGATCGCTGTGAGGACGGTGCGAGGGTGACGCCGGCGATAACTTCACGAGTTACAGCATCCGCATCCCGTTCTTCTGCGGAAAACTCGACCTCCGGCCCGCTGGAATCCTCTTGGGATGGGCCACGGAATTGCCGGAAGAACCAAGCACTTCGACGTCCGAAAGCGCGTCGGCGAACTCTTTCGCGGTGGTGCCCCCGAACGGCCAGTCGCTGAATTCCCTGGTCGCGAGTCGCTGGTTCGCATTGCGGGCGAACTGGCAAGAACTCCCGTCGGTGCGTCCCCGATCGCGACCTCGTTCGCGATCGCTTTTCAACGACCCTGGTTGTTCTTGACGCGATTGCGGTTCTTTGCGGTCATTCTGACCTTGATGCATTCGACCTGATCCGCCGCCTGAAGTCCCAGCGTGACTTCCCATTCGGGATCGTGGCCCATGGACGAGAGGACTTCCACCAGATCCTCGGCAAAACGTTTACGAGCGTCGCCGCCGTACCGTTGCTTGGCAAACTCGACAATTCGATCGATCGGTATGCCATCAATCGAGACAACTGGCGACCAACGTTGTTCCACCAGGACGCTTGGGCTTCCATTTTGCCAACGAACATCCGTAAAAGGGGCCACCTTGGCATACTCTATTGATTCGACCGGTTTCCGGTTCAGGAGTTTCGGATCGACACCAGGAACAGATCGCTCCAGTAACCAGTAGCCAATCGCGTCGACGGACGGCTCGCCACAGTTGGCCACGATGGCGACGCCGACTCCATGGTCGGGGGCAAATCCGATCCACGCATCACAGTTATTGCGACCTCCGCTCTTCTTCAGGATGCGACCGATCGACGGACGCTCACGAATTTCCCAACCAAGCCCCGTTCGGGCATGTGACCCGTCCGACAGTTTCGCCGGGGAATGAAGCTGCCTGAGCATGTCGCTGGCGAAAAGTCCCGGCTTCATTTGTGCCGACAGGAACTTTGCCAGATCCCCGGTGGACGTGACCAGACCACCCGACGGTGCCAACCGTTCTCTATAAGAAGCTGTCTCCGCCTGCCGAGGGAGCTTGCTGCTGTAGCCGGTTGCCGGAACATTTGCGTTGTCGCTCCCGATGGAAGTTCTTTCCAGACCGAGCGGAGTGCACAAAAATTCCTTCAGCAGTGATTCGAACGGTTTCCCGGACGCACGCTCCAAGGCATGACCGAGCAAACCCACGCCAAGGTTTGAATAGAGTTCACTTGTGCCAGGGGCGAAGACCAACTCAACATCGGCAAGCTGCGCATACAATCGCTTCGGTTCCAGCAGGTAGCGGCCCTCGACCGACTGAACCGCTCCCGGAACACCCCTTGGCAAGCCCGATGTGTGCGAAGCGAGTTGCCGCAGCGTGATCGTCGCGCCCATCTCCGGGCTTGTGCTGATGGATGCCCCAGGAGGGAGGTACTTCACGACTGGTTGGTCCAGGTTCACCACTCCGCGATCATGGAGGATAATCGCCAGTGACGTCGTGAAGACTTTCGTCACGGACGCGACATGATACGGAGTGCCAGCGGTCGCTTTCGTCTGCGTTGTCAAATCCGCGAATCCGAAGGCTCCCTGATAGACGACCTTGTCCCCGCGCACGACCGTGACACTCACGCTGGGGTAGTCGGACATCACCACTTGTTGCTGCAACCAAGCGTCGATGCTGGAAGCGTTTCCGGCACTGAACGCACTTACGTCATCAAAGCCGGGAGCATTCAGCAACTTCCTGCGGCGAACGGGCGATTCCGCCCAAGCTTCCTCGTCCACATCGACCGCCGAGTGGGCCATGGAAATGCCACTGATGAACGAAAGGAGCACGTGCGGAACGAAACCAACTCCGAGAACAAGTAGGAACGCGAAAGTGAGACACACCCGCGATGATGCGGGAACTGTGTTCCAGGATGTCTCATGCGGTTCGTTCACATCAACTCCTCATCGTGGGCGGAAAAAATGTTAGTCGATTGAGGATACTTTCAACGACAGTCACAGACCATCGATTGTCGGTGGGTGGCCCGGTTAAGGCTTTGGCAGACACCCATTCGTAAGCGGTCATCACACGGGTGCTTCCGCTCCGGGGCGTGCCTCCACCGCTGGCGATCCCGTCGTCGCGCGATGACTTGAATGCGGGTGAGAGGGTCGGGGTGGGGAGGGCCGCCGTTCAGTGCGCCCCCTCTTCCGCCCTGCGGGCACCTTCTCCCCCACAATTGATCTGTGTCCCCCTTTTTCGACCCGATTGTGGGGGAGAAGGGTCGCGGCCGGATGATCAACTGCGATGGAGAAGATGGCCGTCAAGACGCCTTGCGGGCGCAGACCACAGACCGGGATTCGCACACGCACCGGAATTCTGAAACCGAGACGTCCAAACCCATCGAAAAATCCGCGCCGATTTTCGCGAACCCACCGCAGGCCCCGTGGCTCCCACATCCTGCACGTCGCGCGGCGGCGTCCGAACGTTCGCTTCCGTGCCCGTGTCAGGCACGTCTTTCCAGGAGCATTCCCATGCGGCGACTGAACTCGACATCCCGGCCGAAGCCTTCGCCGCGGACGGTCCGCGGCGCCCCTTTCCCGAGGGGCTGATGCTCCACCACGGGAGTGTCGGTCCCGTCACGGCCTCAGCGCGTGGAAAACCCTCCGGACTTTCGTTTCCGGTCGGACGTGCGCTGCGGGTCGTCCTTTGGAACCCGACATGGACACTTTTTATTTGCAACGACATTTTGCCCGCATCGGCGCGCGGGCGGCGGTCCGGTTTCTCGACCGACCGGTGAGTGGCGGCGTTTCGCTCGACATCGCCGAGGACCGCGAAGGGGAGTTGTTCGTCGTGCGCGTCGCGCGGGGGGCCGAGCCGGAATTGCTCGTCCTCAACGCCGAACCCCGGTTGCGGCACCTGGTCTTGATGGCTCGTGGCGACGACGGCCAAAAGTCGAAGTTCTTGTGCGGTCACGACGAACGTCATTGGTTCGTGGCGGCGGTGCCGGAGAAGCGTCCGGTGTCGACCGTGCGAACCGCGATGGAAGCGCTCAAACCGCAATTGGTGGCCGCTCGCGAGGTTCAGCGACGGGTCCGTCCCAAGGACCGGTTCCGTCGACGGAACGAAGCGTTCGTCCGCCAAGGGGAGTGGTTCTTCGTGCCGGTGCCGAACGGGAGCGCGTTCGTTCCCGGGCAGGTGCTGCGCGACGAACCGATCCGCCGAGGACGCGGCAAGCCGCACTGGGTCGAATTCCTGACCCGCTTGGGTGGGGAAACGGTGTACGTCTCGAACGAGCACCCGCAAGGTCTCGACGAGCGGCAGTATCGAAGGTTGATCGGCGAGCCGAAAGCCGCGCATCTGCGGTGGCGGGTCATGCGGCGCAACATGCGGGTCTGCGTGCGGGGACGGGTGCGTCACCCGGACCACGCGACGATCCACCTGGAGGGCTGGCACGAAGTGCTGATGAACACCGAGAACGAAGCGTCCGCGATGCGACACGTGGCGTTCCTCGATTGAGGCGTCCTGCGCGTCGAAAGAAAGAAGCTCGATACGGCCCGTCGTTCCCTCGGGAACGACGGGCCGTATTCATGTATGCCACCGCCAGCCGGAGACCGGCGAATCTCGGTTCTTCAAGGATTGTTGTGGCTGAGAAAGCATGACCGTGCGAACAGGTCGCGAATGCGTTGTCCGGGTGAGATCGGCTCGACTGTGTGGTGCCACACTTGATCCCGTTTGTCACGGAACCCCGTGCAAATGGCTGTTTCCTGCCCCGTTCGCTGACCTTGGACCGAGGTCCCCCGTACTTCCCGGCTTTCACGAATACGGCCACGGAAACCCCGGTAGGACCAACTCTTCCCCCCCTCTCCAGTGACCCTCATGCTGCTCCACAACCCAGACGATCGATGCGGCGACTTGGTCACCAGCACCAGGTGGATTAACAACCGAGATCGCGGGCGAAACGTTCGGCCAAAGGTGGCGGATTCAATCGGACAACGGCTCTCATCCCAAGCGCTGCGAGGTCATCAGATGGGTCTGGGGTGCCGACGCACAGAAGAGTGTCCTTCGCGAAAACACCACCTTCACGGCAATCGTTAAGTGCAAGAACAAGCGTCTCGAACCGCTGGTTTCTGGCAGCAGTCCATGCGGACTCGCCGAATACTGCTTTGTCAGCGTGGAATGCGAGCTCGGTGTTGGAGCGATCGAACAAAGCCTCGTTGGCAGTCTGCGACCATTCGTTATAGAGCGAACCGATGCCTGGACATTCGGCCTCGCGTTCGCGGACCCAGGCCGCAGTGCACGCCACATGGTAGAAGTATCTGACATCGTCGTCGGGGCAGAGAGCGAATGCCCACAGCGTGTCGCCAGACAGGGTTTGACGCAACTCAGCGACAGCCGCACGCACGGCATCGGCGATCATCGAGCGGAGTTGACAATCGTTGTTCATGAAAGATCGTGAGAGTCGGGCGAGCCGATGAAGAACTGTGGATATCGAATCGCGAACAGTTGGTGACTTTGGTCACGTGATCGGGCACGCGGAGTATTGGACAACTCCCCGTACCCGCCATCCCGAGACTTCCTGACGGCATCGTCCGAACGGAATTCGTCGCGACTGCCCCGGCGGGAGACGGCGGGGTCATAACCCCGCAACTACGCCATGATCTCCCGGATCGGTTTTCCGAAGTCGAGTTCGAGGCGCTTTTGGCCGGGGATTTCGAGCGAGCGGTGGTCCAGCCCCAACTGGTGCAGCAGCGTGGCGTGGATGTCGGTCACGTAGTGGCGGTGCTCGACGGCGTGGAAGCCCAGTTCGTCCGTCGCGCCGTGGACGACGCCCCCTTTGATCCCCCCGCCCGCCATCCAGACTGTGAAGCCATACGGGTGATGGTCGCGTCCGTCTGAACGTTCGGCACCCGGCGTGCGGCCGAACTCCGTCGCCCACACGACCAGCGTCTCGTCCAGCATGCCGCGGCGCTTGAGGTCCTTGAGCAGCCCACCGATCGGCTTGTCGACAGCGGCGCAGCGCGTGGCGTGGTTCGTTTTGAGCTGCGAGTGGGCGTCCCAGCCATCGTCGTAGATTTGCACGAACCGGACCCCTTGCTCGACAAGACGGCGGGCCACGAGGCTGTGCTTGGCGGCCGCCGCGCAGGCGGGGTCGTGCAGGCCGTACAAGGCCTGGGTCTCGGCGGTTTCGCCTTCCAGTCGCACCACGTCGGGAACGGACATTTGCATGCGGAAAGCGAGTTCGTAGCTTTTCACACGGGCGCGGAGCGCGGGGTCGTCGGGGTACTCGACCCCCGCAAGGCCATTGAGTTCGCCAAGGAGGTCGAGCTGCGCTCGGCGTTCGGCGACCGTCACGGAGCCGCCGGGAGTGCCGAACGGGAGGGGGTTGTTGGGGTCGAGGGCGAGAGGAATCCCCGAGTGTTCGGGGCCGAGGTAACTCCCGTCGTGAGCGCCGTTGCCGCCGCAGCAGTCTCCCGGCCCCTTGCCGAGCAGAATGAACTTGGGGAGGTTCTCATTGGCCGAGCCGAGCCCGTAATGGACCCACGAGCCGATCGAGGGGTGGAAACCGTCGAAAATGTGGCGTCCGGTGTGGAACTGCAACTGGGCGGCGTGGTCGTTGTCGGTCGTCCACATGGAGCGGACGAGGGCGATGTCGTCGATGCAACTTCCCACGTGCGGCCACCAATCACTGACCATCGTGCCGCTTTGGCCGCGCGGCTGGAAACCGACCTGGAGCGGGTAGAGCTTGGCCATGAGTTCGCGCGGCTTGCCGGCGAAATCGCGGACGTTCTTGCGATAGAACGGGGAATCGAGGACCGCCGATTTGTGGGGGGACTCGTCAATCGTCTTTCCCGCGTGCTCGTTGATCGCGGGTTTGAAGTCGAAGCTTTCGAGGTGGCTGGTCCCACCGAGCATGAAATACCAGATGACGCTTTTGGCGCGGGGAGCGAGCGTGCGTACGGCGGGGGAGAGGGCCGCGCCGGTCGCATCGGCTCCGCGAGAGACGCCGTCCCGCTGCAACAAGGTACCGAGGGCGATGCCGGTCAGGCCGTGGCCGATATCCGACAGGAACGTGCGCCGTCGCACGCGACCACAAGGGGTTGACGAGTTTCGGTCCCGCATTGAGTTGGCTCCCACCGTAATCCCCGAGCGGCTGTGAACAGACCAGCGGGATGGGTTTCCAGCCAGTCATTCCCTTCTTGGAAGGCCTGGAAATCCGACAGGCTGGAGGCCTATCCCCAAAGAACGCGTCCGCCACGAATCGGTCGGTCGTCGCACGCACCGGGGCACGCATCAATTGTACCGGATCGGTTGCGAAAGACAGCGTCCAAACTTGTGGGTGGCGAACGGCAAGTCCGAGGTGGGGAAGGGCCGCCGATTTTACGCGATTTCGAGTGATGTGGTCGCACGCCGCGTCGCGAGTGCCGGATCGGGAGTCGACCGTCTCTGTTTCGGGGGCCTGCTTGAAACTCCAATCACTTGTCCGATAATGGCTTAGGTCTGGCGCGGATGTCGTTCGCGCGCGTTCCCTTCGCAGAGCCTTTGGAATTCCCCTCGATGCCACGTCTCGTCGAACTGCAACGAGCCGACGATCCGCGTGACGTGATCCACGAGGCGGTGCAGGCGCTCGTCGAGGGGGCTGTGGCGGGCATACCAACGGAAACCGGCTACGTAGCCGCCGCGTTCGCACTGCATACGGAGGCGGTGGCGCGGTTGGCGCGGGTTGCGGGAGGGGGGCTGGTGGTGGCCCTCAAATCGGCGGCGGAGTTGCGGGATTTCGTTCCCGATGTGGGTGAGGTTGGGCAGCGGATCGTGCGTCGCGCATGGCCGGGGCCGGTCAACGTCGCGGCTGGGGTCGATGTCACAAAGGGATTGGTGTCGGCGTTGCCAGTGGCGGTCCGCGATGCGTGCGGAGGCCAAGGTGCGTGGACGTTCCGCGTACCGCAACACGATGTGCCGGCAGCCATTCTGCGACTGCTGCCGGCACCGTTGGTTTTTGCGCGGCCGGTTTCGGGCGGGGAGGGTGCGGCCCATTCCGGCCCCTTGCGGACGGCGGAAGATTTGACCGCCGTGTGGGGAGACCTGGGGGAGCAGGGGGCGATCATCGACGACGGTCCATCGCGGTACGATCAGCCCGCGACGACGGTGCGGCTTGAGGGCTCCGCCTGGAGCGTGGCGGTCGAGGGTGTCGTGCGGGAAGCGGGTATCCGTCGGTTGGCCGGGCAGGTCATTCTGTTCGTCTGCACGGGGAACACCTGTCGCAGCCCGATGGCCGAGGGGTTGTTCCGCAAGAAGCTGGGCGGCACACTCAACGTCAATGAAGACCAACTCGCCGAGCGGGGCTTCATCGTCGCTTCGGCGGGGGTCGCTGCGGCGAACGGCGCACCGGCCAGTCCCGAAGCGGTGGAGGTACTGGAGGGGAAAGGGATCGACATCAGCGGCCATGCCAGCCAACCCCTGTCGCGGAAACTGGCCGGGCACGCGGATCGGGTGTTCACGCTGACGCGCCAACATCGTGACGCGGTGCTGCGCGAGCATCCGGAATTGCATGGCCGTGTGGAGTTGTTGTCGCGAGACGGTCGGGACATTTCGGACCCCATCGGTGGAGGCTTTGACGAGTACGTGGCGTGCGCGGCCGAGATCGAGCGTCACGTCGAAAAGATCGCCGCAGAATTGGCGGCGCAAGCCCGGTGACTTCGCGCGGATGATTTTCGCACGGAGGACCGGGGGCCATGCGTGGGCGGGTGTCGCTCCACGGATCGGCTGCGTCATTGCAAGGTGTGTTTTCAGGGCGGGATGGTTCATGAAGATCGCGGTTGCCAGCGACCACCGGGGATTCGGTATCAAGGCGAAGATTCTCGCCTTGTTGATCGAGTTGGGACACGAAGCCCGCGACTTCGGCACGCACTCCGGAGACAGCGTCGATTATCCCGACTTCGCCGAAAAAGTGGCGGCGGGCGTGTCGAGCGGCGAACTCGACCGGGGCATCCTGATTTGCGGGACCGGGATGGGGATGTGCATCGCGGCAAACAAATTCCGCGGCGTGCGGGCCTGTTCGTGTCACGACGACCTCACCGTCGAGATGAGTCGCCGCCACAACGATTCCAACGTGCTGTGTCTGTCGGCGGACCTGCTCGGAGATCGCCTCGTCAACCGCATGGTCGAGCTGTGGCTGCGGACGGAGTTCGACGCCGGTCGCCATCAACGAAGGTTGGAGAAGATCCAGGAGATTGAAAGTCGCTCCAACGGCGGCTGATCGCCCGGTTCGCGGTCGCCGAGGCCGCCGTCATCCCCGTCACCACAGGTCGTTGTGTTCGATGTCCTTGCGCGATCGCCTTGATTTTGCCCTTGCGGTCCACCGCTCGAAGCACGTGCCGATCTGGTCGCGCGAGCGGATCGCCGCATTGCAAGAGCGGCGCTTTCGGGAGCTGGTCCGTCACGCCGTGGCGTACTCGCCGTTTTATCGCGAGCGTTTTCGAGGGCTCTCGCTCGACACCGCGCCGATCGAGGCGTTTCCGTCCGTCACCAAGGAAGAGCTTCGCGACCGCTGGGACGAAGTGCCGACCGACCGCACGTTGCGGCACTCGGCCGTTGAGGCGTTCGTGGGGGACGACGCCAACCTCGGGCGCTGGTTCGAGGGGCGGTTCGCCGTCTGTCACACCTCCGGCAGCCAGGGCCAACCGCTGATCGTCGTGCAGGACCGAGCCTGCCTGAATGTGATTTTCGCGCTGTTGGCTTCGCGCTGTTCGGTGGAAGGCCCCCCCTCGCTGGCGGAGGCGTTCCGTCGCATCCTCCGGCCAAAGAAGGTGGCGGCGATTTCGTTTCGTCGCGGTCCGTATCCGTCGGGGATGCTGTTGGAATTCATGCCGGAGATTCTGGGGCGCTTCGTCGAAGTGCGGAGGTTCTCCTCGATCATTCCGGACCTGGCCAAGCGCCTGGAGGAATTCGGTCCCGATTCCATCACGGGGTACCCGTCGGTGTTGGAGGCGTTGTCGGTCGGCGATCCACCGCCCCACCTGCCTCGATTGCGGCAACTCACGACGTCAAGCGAATACGTCGCCGCCGGGGCGCGCAAGCGGATCGAGGCGGGTTTTCACGCGCCGCTGTTCGACCACTACGGCATCGGCGAGTGCCTGCAACTCGCGGACGGTTGTCCGCACTGCGGCGGACTGCACGTCAACGACGACTGGGCGATTTTGGAGTCGGTGGACGAACAAGGGCGTCCCGTACCCGCAGGTACGACGGGGGCGAAAATCTTCGTCACCAACCTCGCCAATCGGGTCCAACCGTTTATCCGTTACGAAGTCGGCGACAAAGTGGCGTTGGCCCCCGAACCGTGCGCGGGTCGCCGGTTGACGCGCATCCAGGGCCTGGAGGGACGTGCGGCGGAGGTGTTTCCGGTCGAGAACGGTGTCGAGCGGCGGCTGTTGCCGGGCATCTTGTTTCAAGCGTCCGTCGACGCCGTGCCGGAGATTCGTGATTGGCAAGCGGTGCAACGCGCGCCGGACCGTGTCGAGATTCGCATCCTGCGGATGTCGGGGCCGGAGTCGGAAGCCGAGACGGTGGCGCGGTTGTTGAGGGAAAGTTTGGCGGTGCACGAACTGCCGGCTTGGGTCGACTTGAAGATTTGTTTCGTCGACCATCTGGTCCCGAATCCGAGAACCGGTAAAATGCAGCGGATTCTGCGACACTTCGACGGCGAAGCCGGGCAGGCGTCGCCGTCGTCCAAGTGAGAAGCGGGTCGTCCAAGTGAGAAGCTGCCCGAAAAGTTGGAGTGAACCCAAACCGTCTGGTTGTGCGTGTGCAATGACCACAACGGGTGGTGTTGCGACCAACATTCTCGGACAGTGATAAAACTGTCGCATCCGCCCGGAGGGGCGTCGAAGTCTCGAAAGGAATCGTGGGCATGAGTTTTTCCCCCGCCGCTCGTCCGCTCGACGGACTGCAGCAGATGATGCTGCGGTGGGAGGAATTCCATCCGCTCAACGCGGCCCATGTCGTTGCGCTCGGCGAGCGGGTGTCGATCGACGAGGTTCGCGCGTCGCTGACGGCCGCGCTGGAGGTGCTCGAGCTACCGCCGGTGGAGTTCTCGTCGTGCCGTCGTCAGGTCCGATACCTGTCGTCCGAGGACGCCCGGATCGCCCCGCCGGTGTTGGAGACGGTCGCGTGTGACGACGACGGCGACGAAACCGTACGCGAAGTTCTTGACGAGCAGCTCAACCGTCCGTTCCCCGAGCAAGGGGTGCATTGGCCGTTCCGCTTCGCCCATGTCGCGGCGGAGCGAGGTCCGGCCCGATTGCTGGTGGTGTACCGTCACGCCGTGTCGGACTCGCGCGGGGCGTCGTTGGTCGTGCGGTGCTGGTTGCGAACGTTGTTCGGTTTGTCGCACACCGGAGTCGCGGTGCGGCGGGACGCACCGACGCTTGAGGACCTGTTTCCCGGTGAGTTGGGTCCGCACCGGCGCGGGTGGCGGTTGCGGCAGTCGGTGGAGGAACTGACCGAGTCGCTGACGTGTCGGCGGGCGGCGCCGCGGCACGCGGTTCGGGGAGCGATCGCGTCCGGATTCCACGGAGCGCGGCTCCCCGTCGCGCGGGTGAAGCGGGTGGCGTCGGAGGCGGGCGGAACGGTGCAGGATGCGTTGTTCGCCGCGGTGCTCGAGGGGTTGTGCCTGCTGTGGAGCGATCAACCCCGTCGGCTGCTCCGCAATCGGTTGGCCCTGTATGCGACGGTCGACCTGCGGAAGGAAGCGCCGGTTTCGCTGGACGACGCGTTCGGGCAGTGGTTGGGATCGATGACGGTGCGCGGCGCGGCCGCTTCGGGGGTTCCCTTCGGGGAACGGGTCGCGGAGGTCTCCCGCCAGACGCGCGCCGCGAAGGCGTCGCGCGGCTATCGCACGCATGCCGCGCAGTTGGCCACGATGGCCCGGATGTGGGACGGGTTGCCCCGTTGGTACAACCGCGCCAGCGGTCCCCGATTGTTTCCAGTGACGAGTCTCGTTTCGAACGTCAACCTCTCCGAGTTCCTCGGCCCGGAACTCGCCGCCGGTTTCGTGACCGACTATCACCGCTTCACGGGGACCGGCATCATCACGCCGATGATGGCCGGACTGACGACCGCCGGCCCCCACGCGAACCTGACATCCACCCGTCACACGGACGTGTTCACCGAAGAAGAGCATCGCCAGTTGATGCGCCACGTCGAGCGCCGTTTGGCAGGGCTTCTCCCCGCGGTGGCGACGGAAGACGCGTTCCACGCCCGCGACCTGGCGGAATTCGATCCGCCATTGACCGGGTCCCGCGTGTTCGTCCCGAGTGTGTGAGTGGTTCGTTCCGACCATATGAACAGTTTGGCGACGATGGGGAGTTTGGTCGCGCGGTGGTGATCGCGCTCGTGGGAATCCGTCAACCCCCAACGTTCCGTCCATGCCCGAACTTGTCACGGAACGCCTCCGCTTGCGACCGCTGGTTGCGGGGGACGCGAAACGCGTGTTCGCGCCGCTGAGCGACATGCGGCTGTACGAGTTTCTGGAAGGGCTGCCTCCCGCGAATGTCGCCGAGCTTGAAGCCCGGTTTCGCCGCTGGGAAACGCGTCGTTCGCCGGACGGGCGGGAGACCTGGCTCAACTGGATCGCCGAGCGCGCCCGCGACGGCCTTCCCGTGGGGTGGTTCCAGGCGACCGTATTTCCCTGTCCGATCGGGCATCCCGGCCCGATCGCGGAAATCGCCTATGTGGTGTTCGTCGACCACCAGCGCCGGGGGTTCGGGTGCGAAGGCGGGAAGGCGGTGCTACGGCACTTGTTTGCCAACCTCGATTGTCGCACGGTCACCGTCCGCACGGATGCGCGCAACGAAGCGTCGTTGCGGCTGGCGGAGCGGTTGGGGTTCGCGCGGGGGACGCGTGCCGGGGACGCCGCCTTGCAAATCGGGCAGGCGAGGGACGAAATTCTGGAGCTGACACGCGCGGCCTTCCGCGCATCCCGTCGCGTTGGCGACGGTTCCTCCTCCGCCTGACACGGTCCATTCGCCATGCGTCCCTTCCTGACGTGCCTTGCGATTCTCATGACGTCGGCCGCTCCCCTGCGCGCCGAGGACTGGCCGCGCTGGGGAGGTCCGCGCGGCGACGAGACCTGGCACGGCCCCGAGATCCCCGAGCGCTGGCCCGAAGGGGGGCTCCCCGAAACGTGGCGGGCGACGATCGGCGGTGGATACTCGGGAGTGGCCGTCGCGAACGGTCGCGTGTACGTGCAAGACCATTTCGCGGCCCCGACGGGGAAGAACGGCGACGAACCGTCCGGGGACACACCCGCCGACAAACCCGTCGCGCGGGGCGAGACCGAGGGGGTTCTCTGTTTCGACCTCGCCACGGGCCGCCCGCTCTGGAGCCATCGCTATCCGGTGGCGTACGAGAAACTCGATTACGGCTCCGGGCCGCGGGCGATGCCGACGGTCCACGACGGACGGGTGTACACGCTGGGAGCGGTGGGACACATCCACTGCCTGGACGCCGTCACCGGGCGAGTGCTGTGGTCGCACGACGCGGTCGCCGCGTGGGGGGCGAAGTTGCCTCTCTGGGGCTTGGCCGCGTCACCGCTGATCGTCGGCGAGTTGGTGGTGTTTCACCCTGGGGTTCCCGAGGACGGCTGTCTCGTCGCCTGTCGCCGGTCCGACGGGGAAGTCGCATGGCGAAGCGGCGGTGATCCGGCGGGATACGCCACCCCCGTGTTGATCGACGCGCCGTCCGGTCGGCAGTTGGTCGCGTGGACCCCCGAGCACATTGTGGGAATGTCGCCCGAGACGGGCCGCATCCATTGGAAGGTTCCGTACAAGGTCACGTACGGCGTGTCGATCGCGACGCCGCTGTATCACGACGGGATCGTGTTCGTCTCGGGGTACTGGGAAGGCTCGAAGGCGATCCGATTGGGAGCGAAGGCCGAGGTCGCCGAGCTGCTGTGGGAGGACAACCGCCACCTGCGGGGCTTGATGGCGCAGCCGATTCGGCGGGGTGGCCACGTCTACACGCTCGACAAGCAATACGGAGTGACGTGCTTCGAGCTGGCAACAGGCCGCAAGTTGTGGGACGACAAGAACACGCTGACGCCGCGCGGGCGAAACCCTCAGGTGACGCTCACGTGGTTGGGGGACTCCGACCGGATGATCGGCCTCAACGCCGAAGGGGAACTCGTGCAGGCCCGGTTGTCCCCCGACGGGTTTCGGGAATTGGCGCGGGCAAAGGTCATCGAACCGGCGCCGCCATCGGGGGTGATCTGGGCGCACCCCGCCTACGCGGAGGACAAGGTCGTGATGCGCAGCGACCGGGAGCTGGTGTGCCGGAAAATCGGGAAGTAAGGAGAACTCCTTGTCTGCGGAGTTGGTGCGGGGGGATAACCACAGAGGACACGGAGTGGCACGGAGTTGCGTGTTCCGGTTACGGAGAGTCACTGGGCATCCAGAGCGTCCACGAGCAGACCGGTGACGAAACCTCGCCGGTCGTGGTTCGCATCCGACGGACGGGTACACACTCCGTGCAACTCCGTGTCCTCTGTGGTGAAAACCCTTCTCCGGATCAGAGGCGACGGAACCCGCCCCTCACACTTCCGTCGACACCACCGGGTCGGAACCGAGCATCCAGCAGAGGATCCCCTTGGAAACGTGCATGCGGTTTTCGGCCTGCGGGAAGCAGACGCTTTTCGGGCTGTCCATGACGTCGTCGGTCACTTCCATGCCTCGCTTGGCCGGCAGGCAGTGCATGAACCGCGCGTGGGACGGCGCCGCCGACATCAACCGGGCGTTCACCTGATACGGCGCGAACACCTGCTTCCGCTTCTCCTGCTCCGCCTCCTGACCCATGCTGGCCCAGACGTCCGTATAGACTACGTCCGCCCCCTTCACCGCCTCGAACGGGTCGGTCGTCAGCTCGATACTGGCCCCCGGTACCTTCTCTTGCAGCCGCGATGTGAAACCCCGCGACAACTGATAGTCCGAAGGGGCGGCCAGCACGAGCTTCACCCCCAACAGCGCGCACGCCACCGCCAGCGACCGGGCCACGTTGTTGCCGTCCCCCACGAAGGCCAGCGTCTTCCCCCGCAACTCGCCGAACTCCTCCTGCACCGTGAACAGGTCGGTCAGCGCCTGACAGGGATGCCCCTGGTCCGACAGGCCGTTGATGATCGGACACTCGCCATGTTGGACAAAGTCCTCGACCATCCGGTGCGAGAACACCCGCAGCACGATCCAGTCGGAGTAGTTCCCCATCACGCGAGCGACGTCGGAGACCTTCTCACGACCGTTGAGGCCCGCCTCGGCGCAGCTCAGGAACAGCGACGAGCCTCCCAGATGGGCGATGGCGGTCTCGAAGCTGACCCGCGTTCGCAGCGACGGCTTCTCGAACAACAGCGTCAGCACGCGGCCATCGAGGAGCCTCGGGCGCGAGCCTTGATTCCAGCGGGACTTCAGGTCCGCCGAGATGCGAAAGATCTCCTCGATTTCCGAGGCTTGCAGCCGAAACAACGAATCCAGATGACGCATGCCACACCCGCCTTTGGTACGAGACGACGACGGTTTTCGCCGCTCCCGCAAAACAGACGACCGCCGGTGGCTGCGCGGGCGGCCACCGACGGTGCGAAAACGCTTGATACGAAAAACTCGTTAACCACAAAGGGCACAGAGTTTCACGGAGAAGGCACGGAGGAAGCAGCTTCTTCCACGGCGCCTCTCCGCCCCCACTGCGGTTCTATTCCATCCCGTTTTTTCTCCAAAGGGGACACGGCGTTGTGTGGAGAGGACCGAAACCTCGTCCTCCTTTGTGTCACTCCGTGTCCTCTGTGGTTCCTTTCGTTGGTCAATTCACTCGCGAAAATCCACTCTATCACGCCCCCTTCGCCATTTCATCCAGAACGTCCGCGATCACCGCGCAACCTTCATCCACCTGCTCAGGCGTGATGTTCAGCGCCGGGAGCAACCGCACCACTGTGTCGTGCGTCACGTTGATGAGCACCCCCCGCTCCAAGCACTTCCCCACCGCCGCGCCGCCGGAGGACTTCAGGTCCACCCCGATCATGTTCCCCTTCACCCGCAACTCGCGGATCAGCGGATTCCGCTCCTTCAGCCGCTCGAAATGACTCTTGAACCGCGCGGAAACGAGCTTCACGTGCTCCAGCAGGCCGCCCTCCTCGATCGCCTCGATCGTGGCGATCCCCGCCGCCATCGCCAGCGGGTTTCCGCCGAACGTGCTGGCGTGCTTGCCCGGCTTCATATGCACCGCCACCTCCGGCTTGGCCATGACGACCCCGCACGCGACCCCCGCGCACACCCCCTTGGCCATCGTGAGGATGTCCGGCTGGACACCCCACTGCTGGTAGCCGAACCACGTGCCTGTCCGACCCATGCAGGTTTGCACTTCGTCGAAAATCAGCAGCATGCCGTGCTGGTCGCACAGCTTCCGCAGGCCGTGGATGAATTCGTCGGTGGGAATGTTGATCCCCCCCTCACCCTGCACGGGTTCGACCATGATCGCGCAGGTCTCCGCGTCGATCAGACGGCGGACGCTCTCCAGGTCGTTGTGCTTCGCGTAGCTGAAGCCGGGGACCATCGGCCCCAGCCCCTCGTGGTACTTCGGCTGGGCGGTGGCGGTGACGGCCGCATACGTCCGCCCGTGGAAGCTGTTCTCGAACGTGATGAGCTTGAACTTCCCCTCGGCGTGCTTGGTCAGCCGCGCCAGCTTGATCGCCCCCTCGATGGCCTCCGCCCCGCTGTTGCAGAAGAACACCTGCCCGAAACCCCGTTCGCACAACAGTTGCGCGAACCGGCCCTGTCCCTCCGTATGCCAGGTGTTGGGGATGTGGATCAGGTGCGCGACCTGCTTTTGCACCGCTTCCACCACATGCGGCGGACAGTGCCCCAGGATATTGCAGCCCCAGCCGGGGAACAGGTCGAGGTAGCGTTTCCCTTCGGCGTCCCACACGTACGACCCCTCGCCATGCACCAGCGAGACCGGGTAGCGGACGTAGTTCGGAATGACGTACTTTTTGAAGACGTCGACCGTTTGCTGACTGGTTTGCGTGGCGGCGGAATGCACGGCAGGGGACTCCCCGCAAAGGGACTCGAAGGTGAAATCGACCGGAAAAGCCAACAGACACGGTACAACGGCAAAACGTTCGTGCGGTTCAAAAAAATCGACCGACAATCAACACCCCGTTCGCCGTCGGCCTCTGGCCGACGTGTTCTTGTGCGGCGGCGATCCCGATCCAGGGCACGTCGGCCAGAGGCCGACGGCGAACGGGACGCAGAATCAACCCTCCGGCGGAGCGTCGGGCGTATCGGGTGACGCCGGATTCTCAGGCGGCAAGTCCTCTGCCTCGATCTCGTCCCCCGGCACGCGGGCGAGCGACACGAGCTTGTCCCCTTCGTCCAGACGGATGATCCGCACCCCCTGCGTGTTGCGGCCAATCACGCTCACATCACGCACGCGAATCCGCTGGATGATCCCCCCCGCCGTCACCATCAACACTTCGTCGTCGTCGTGAACGGCCAGAATGTCGACCACCTGCCCGTTGCGGTCGGAGGTCTTGATGGCCCGGATTCCTTTGCCGCCACGACGCTGGCGACGGTACGACAGGTTGCTCTTCGACGAATCCGACTCGTCCCCTTCGGCCTCCGGCTCATCGCCTGCCGCATCGGGTTCGTCTGCCACCGGTTCGTCGGCGACGGCGTCGTCCGCCACGGGTTCATCCGCGATTTCCGCATCGCCAATCACCAGCGGTTCGACCACGCCGAACGGGGTCCGTTTGCCGTAGCCGTTTTCGCAGACGGTGAGCAGGTCCATGTCGGTGTTGACGACCACCATGCCGACGACGATGTCCCCCTTGCCCAGGGCGATCCCCCGCACGCCACCGGCGGGGCGACCCATGCTGCGAGCGTTCTCCTGCGGGAAGCGAATGGCCATCCCCTTGCCCGTCGCCAGCAGGACGTCCTCGCCCGGCGAGACGATTGCCACCTGAATCAGCGTGTCCTCTTCCTTGAGGCCGATCGCGATGATCCCCCCCTTGAGGGGCCGTTTGAACGCCGACAGCGGCGTCTTCTTCACCGTCCCCTTGCGGGTACACATCATCAGGAAGCGGTCGTCCGAGAACTCGCGCACCGCCACGCAACTGGTGACCTTTTCCCCTTCGCCCAAGGCCAACAGGTTGACGATCGCCCGCCCTTTGCTGGTTCGCGACAGCAGCGGCAGGTCGTAAATTTTTTGCCAGTAGACCCGGCCCTTGTCGGTAAAGAACAGCAGGTAGTCGTGCGTGCTGGCCACGAACAACTGCGCGATCGGGTCTTCCTCGCCCGCTTTCACGGCCGTCTTCGTACCGGCGATTCCCCGTCCACCCCGGTTCTGTGCCTTGTACGTCGCCAACGACAGCCGCTTGATGTACCCCGAGTGCGACAGCGTGACGGCCATCATCTCTTCGGTGATGAGCGCTTCGCGGTCGAAGTCGCCGATTTCCTCGTCCGAGATCGTCGTGCGCCGCTTGCTCGAATACTTCGCCTTCAGCTCGACCATCTCCTCCCGCACCAGCGCGAGGAGATTCGTCTCGTCCGACAACAGCCGCAGGAAGCCGGCGATATCGTCGAGCAGCGAGCGGTACTCGTGCCCGAGCTTGTCCCGCTCCAGCCCCGCCAACGAGCCGAGCTGCATCGCCACGATCGCCTCGGCCTGATTCGGGGACAGGCCGTAACCTTCGGCGACCCCGCGTTCCTCCTGGAACGAGCGATACCCCTCCTCGCCGAGCGCGCGGGCGATGAGTTCACCCGGCACCGACAGCGTCTGCAATCGCTCGCGCGCTTCCGCCCGGCTGGGCGAATTGCGGATCGTCTGGATCACCTCGTCGATATTGAGCTGCGCGATGAGCAGCCCCTCGACGGTGTGCTTGCGTTTCCGCGCTTCGGCCAACTGGAACTCGGTTTTACGCCGCAGCACGTCCACCCGGTGGCGCAGGAACTCCTGCAACATCTGCTTGAGCGAGAGTGTTTGCGGCCGGCTTCCCACCAGCGCCAGCAAGATCACGCTGAACGTGGCTTGCAGCGGCGAATACTCGAACAACTGATTGAGTACGACTTCCTTGTCGGCATCGCGCTTGAGCACGATGTGCAGCCGCACCTGCCATTCCGGAAGCGTCCGGTCTGTCAGGTCGACGATCCGCGAAATCCCCTTGATGCGGTCTTCCCGGACGAGCAGTTCCAGCTTTTCGCGGATACGGTCGCGGGTTTCGAGGTACGGGATCTCCGTGACCACGATCACGTCGGCGTTCTTCTCGGTCTCGTAGTGGGTCCGGGCACGGAGCGTGAGGGTCGACCGTCCCGTCATGTACCCCTGGCGAATCCCCAGCCGACCACAGATCACCCCCCCCGTGGGAAAGTCGGGGGCGGGAATCTCGTCCAGCAACTCGTCGAGGCTCAGATCCGGATCGTCGATCAACCGGATCACCGCTCCGCACGTCTCACCCAGGTTGTGCGGCGGAATGCTCGTGGCCATCCCCACGGCGATGCCGTTCGACCCGTTGACGACGAGGTTCGGCACCTTGCACGGCAGAACGACCGGCTCCTTGTTGCTGCCGTCGTACGTGTCGATAAAGTCGACCGTGTCGCGTTCGAGGTCTTGCATCATCTCGGAGGCGACGGACGACAGCCGCGCTTCCGTGTAACGCATGGCCGCCGGGGGAAGTCCGGCCAGCGAACCGAAGTTCCCCTGCTTGTCGATGAGCGGCTCGCGCATGACCCACGGCTGGGCTAGGCGGACAAGGGCCGGGTAGACGGACGCTTCGCCGTGCGGGTGATAGTTCCCGCTGGTGTCCCCGGCGATCTTCGCGCACTTCTTGCGGGCTGCGTTGGGGCCGAGGTTCAGGTCGTTCATGGCGACCAAAATGCGGCGTTGCGACGGCTTCAGACCATCCCGCACATCGGGGAGCGCGCGCGAGACGATGACGCTCATCGCGTAGGTCAGGTAGCTGGTCCGCATCTCGTCTTGAATGTCGAGCACGCGAAACCGTTCCGTGCTTCCCTCGCCGTCCGTAGACAATTGCGCAACCCCTGAAATGGCAAGCGTTTGCGGGAACCGTCACCCCGCCAGATCGAAGCCCTGATTGTAGCCGAACGGGGCGGGATTCTCAAACGGGGGAGGGGGGATTGGCATGGCCTGTCGCGGCATCGCTCCGTCGAGAAAAACCGGATGTCAGGGAGAGGGCAGCCCGCCTCCGGGAGACTGGTCGTCCTCGTACAACTGCGCGGGGCCGAGGGTATTCAGGTATTGGATGCGTTCGGGGGAGATACCCTGAAAGGTCACGTTGATCTTGCGACAGCGTTTGCGGGATCTCAGCCACGTCTCGGTGGAAGGGCCGAAGGTGATGGACGTGCCGCAGACCCACAAGACTTCGGGGTCGACCTGAAGTCCCGCCAGTCCCTCGTCGGTGATCTCCTTGCCCCGCAAGTTCAGTTTTTTGAGCCTCATCGTGGAGGGGAGGTGACTGAGTTCCTCGTTCGCCACCCCCGCGAATTTGAGGTTTACAATCTCAAGCGCGGGCATCGAGCCGATCGTTTCGAGGTCTGTGGCCGAGAGGTTCAACCGGCTGGAGGGCGGGTTGTTCTCGAGGATCATCCACTCCAGGGCGGGGTGACTTTGGAAGCTGGCGAAGTCGGATTCGGCATAGGTCGAGTCGAATGTGAGAAAGTATTTCAATCGCGGCAGCTTCGAGATCGTTGCCAGCGCTCCCGCAGGAATGGTCATGTTGCTGAGGCTCAGGTAGTCAAAGGTAAGCCCTTCCAAATGCCGGTACCCATCGGCGGAAAATGACACGTCGGTCAGCCACACGTTCTCCAGCACCGGCAGTCGTCGGCAGATGGCGAGGTCCTCGTCACGGAAGTGCCGACCTGCGAATCCCAGGCTTTTGACATGCCGGATGCGTGTCAGCAGCGGCAGTAGGTCGCGTGGAAAATCGGCCTTGAGTTCGATCTGACGACGCGTGGGCTTCCGGATTTCCGTGATCAGTCCGGTACTCCACGAGACCTCGCCCGAGCCCCAATAAAATGCGACATCCGGCCGCTCCCGCAGTCGCTCGACCGTCCAGTTCTCGACCACCACCGGCCCGACGATCGAGACCAACGCCGTCGCCACCATCAGCAGCAGGGCGAGTGTCACCACCAGCCACAGCGGCGGACGCGGCCAGCGACCGGGTGGTGCATCTTCGCCGGGTCCATTCATCT
Organism: Planctomycetales bacterium; assembly: GCA_044359065.1. GTDB lineage: Bacteria > Planctomycetota > Planctomycetia > Planctomycetales > Planctomycetaceae > JAIXZD01. The sequence continues at coordinate 29,389 of JBIKMW010000071.1, forward strand.
CGCGTCTCCCAAACGGCCTGAATACCGCCAGCTCATGTTTCAACCCGCATCCTGCTACGGCGGATTCTCGTACAGTTGTGCAGGACCGAGGGTGTTCAGGAATTTGATGCGTGACGCAGGAATTTTGAACGGGGGGACGCGGATCTTGTGGCGCCGTTTGCGGGACTTCAGCCACGCCTCTGTCGCTTCTCCGAACGTGACGCCGGTCTCCTCAAGGAGCAAATGCTCGGGGTCGATCCGCAGCGAAATCAAGTGTTCGTCGGTGAAGTCCAGCCCCGCGACAAGGAGATATTCCAACGCCATCGATTCGGGCAGCCGTTCCAGTTTCGTGTTCGAGCCACAGGTGCACTTGACCCCGAGGGTTCGCAGGGCGGGCAGCGAACAGATCGTGCCGAGATTCCGATCGCTCAGACACATGTCGTAGAGTCTCAAATCCTCCAACCGGGGGTGATGGCGGAACGACGCGAAGTCCTGTTCGTCGAACGTGCAGCCACGCAGCATCAGCCGCATCAGATTCGGGAGTCGCGACAGTCGCTCCAACACCCCCGGCGGCAGTGTCATCGACTGGAGTTCGACCGTCTCGATAGGCAGTCCGTCCAGATGGCGAACGCCCTCCACGGTCAAAGGTGTGGACGAGAGTGTCAGCCACTTCAGCCCACTCACCTTCGCGACACTCGCAAAATCCTCGTCCCGTAGTTGTGGGCATGTCAGGTCCAATTGTTGGACCCCGCGCAGTCGTGGCAGCAGCGAGAAGTCCTCGCGCGGAACGATCGGGCCCAGAAAAACGGACTTCGGCGTCCCGTTACGAATCTCGGCCCATAGGCTGGACAACGATTTCGGACCCGGTTTCGTGATACCGGTGCTCACATGAAACGATTGAGGCGTGCGGGATTGCGCTCTCAGCAAGGCCGCTTCTTCGACCAGAAACGGCCCCAGAATCGACAGCACTGCCGTCAACGCGATCAGCAGCAAGGCGAGGGTCGTCGCCAGCCATCGCGGCACGCGCAACCACCAGTGGGTCGGTTGTTCGTTGGTGGACAGCGACGAGTGACCGGCGGATACGCTCACGAGTGACCTCGAACTTCGCACGGGGATGCTTCACGGTGGGGGCGTGACTCGTTGACTATTGTCGTTTTGATGGCTGCATATGGGAAATGAGGTCGATGACGATTCCCAAACGGAGCACCGCTCCCCCGAATACCATCCATCAAACCGCAACAAATCGGTGCGTCGGGTTTCACACGGTCGATGAAGTCGACTCGACAGGAAGTGCCGCGCCGTCAGACTTGTCTCGCCACGTTTTGGGACCGTGAAACGTTCGTTTGCGAACGTCGCACGACGCAGATACCTCTCCGCGCCGGCTGGTCCGCGTTATCGTCGCGACCACCGTGGGGCGCGGCCAAAGCATGAACATCCTCGCGAGCGAGACGTGCGTTCCTTGGGCTTCGGGGCCTCGACGATTGGTTGATCGGGCACCGCGGCGACGGCGTTGTTGCCGACACATTCCGTCCTGCTTCTCGAAAATTCCAGGATGCCCGCGGTCTGGAACCAGTGGCACAGGGAGATCTCCGGCGCGTGGGCGCGGCCGTCGAATTCCCTTCTGTCGATCCGGTCGGCGGCCGGGCCGTTGACCGTGTTGGTTCTGGCAAGTACGTGGATGTGGTGCCGTCCGATCAAGCCGCGACACGACTTCCGGACCGCCATCGTCGCCGGGATTGCGGGTGGAATAGGGCTGTTGTGGAGCAACGACTCGGGGATTCCAGTGTCCGTGGCACTATGTGCGTCCGTGCCTCTGTTCAGGCTGCGCGATAGAAATCGGAATTCCCTGTTGCGGCACACGGCTCGACGTACGCAGTGCCACCTGCACGACGTTGGTCCCGCTCGAACTTCTCGACGATTTCCTCGAGGAGACCGTGGTCGCGGCTCCGTACAACGATGACGTTGGTTGGCGCAAGGGGCTGCTCCGACGGGATCGCAACAGATTCGCCTGCCATGCCGATTCGCTTCGGCATTTGCGAACGGGCGACGAACTGCGTTTCGCGGCTTCCGGGGTTCGCAAGATCATCGGCTTCGAGGGGGAGTCCATTCGCGTCAGACGGACCACCACTGGATTTCGATGGCGACCGCTTTCCCAGTTCGATCGAGGTCGTCAGACCCCAACGCCGGGACGGCGCTCCCGATGGAAAGTGAGGTCTCGGCCGCGCGAGCCTTTCATGACGACTTCGATGCCCGCGATTCGGGTTTCGTTGATGGACGTAGCGGAGAAGCGACGCGGGAGTTTTGGCGCCTTCCGAATTGAACGCAAGCGACGTGCCAGGAACAGTAACGAACACAGGGGGCCGCGCGGTGCGCGGCCCCCTGATGAGAGGCTGATGCGAGTTCGGTGCGTCAAGCCGGGCGAAGTGTCACAGGATGTCCAGTTCGGCGCTTGTCGCGCCGGACAGAGATTGGCCGACAGACAGGAAGAACTCGTCCACCGGGGCACCCGCACGCACCGATTTCCCGACGGGGAGCGGCGACACGGGTGTCGAGGCGGTCGTTGCAGCCGCGCTGGATGGGGAACTCGAACGGGTCGTCGAGACCGCCACCAGTCCGGCGACGTTCGAGGGGTCGACCGAGGCGGACTCCGCCGCCGCTGAACGGGGCACGGCCGCCACCGAGCGCTGCGGTTCGGGGACGTTGGTGGGCGATCGCTGTTGCGTCGGTTCGTTCGCGGTGAACGGGAACACGAACCCGACCACGCCGTGGTCGAACCACGAGCCGGGGAACGCCTGCAGGATCGAGGACTTCACCGCGTCGGATTCGGTATACAGGTGGCTGCCCGTCGCAATGTTGTAGAGGCGGTTCAGAGACACGGTCCCCGGAATCTGCGTCGTGAAAATGAACCCGTCGTTCCGCTCGTCGATCCAGGTTTGGGCGATCAGCCCCGCCCGTTCTTCGGCGTTCTGCGTGTAGTAGTGTCGCCCGGTGTTCGGGTTCCGCAGACGGAACAATGGGGTGTTGACATCGGTCTGCCGGGTCGAGAGCGCGAAACCGGCTTGGCCCGTCGATTCGTCCCGCAAGCCGCGGTTGACCACCAACGAGAACTCAAGGAAGTTCGTCGTGTAGAAGTGGTAGTCCGCGTTCGGGTTGTAGCTGCGGAAGAACCGCGTGAGCTGTTTGTCAGCGGTGATCTCGACCCGAGGCGAAGCGGTCTGGCCGTCGAGCGCCACGATGCCGAACGCCCGTTGCAGACTGAACACGCCGGTGGTGCTGAACCAGACCAGCGACTCGCCCGGACTCACGGTGGTGACATTGGGGACGACCGGTTGGCCGTTCTTCAACACCGAACCGGTGATCACGTCGGTGACACGCAACACCAGCGGACCCTCGACAGTGCGCGCACCCGTCAGTCGGACCAATTCGTCGTAGGTGAACGTCCGCCCGATGGAATCGATGACATCGATCACCGGGGGGGGATTGTTCAGCACGGGTGCGTCGTAGACCGGCACCACGTCGAACGAGACCGGCAGGGCCGGTTGCGAGTCGAGGTCGCCGTCGGTGGCCACCATGAAGAAGCCGACGAGGGTGCCGTTGGCGTTGGGCGGTGGGGTGAAGGTGATGAAGTCGTCGCGACCGATCAAGGTCTGGTTGGGGACGACATCGACGCCGTTGATCTGGACGCGTGCCCCGGGGACGATCGCGGTGACCTTGAAAGCGGTGGTGTCGCCGTCCGGATCGCTGGCGCGGCTCTTCTCGGCGAGCGTGTCATAGTCGAAGGTCAACGGGGTATCTTCGACCGCGCCGCCGATCGCGCCGACGATGAACATCGTGGGCCGGGCGTTGGGGAGCGAAATCCGGACTTGTCCCGGAACGATCGATTGGTCGCCGTTCGGGCCGAACGCGTCGACCTTGAACGCGTCGACCACGCTCAGCACCTGGTTGGGGGGTGTGTACACCAACACGTCGCCGTCGGCGAAGCCTTCACCCGGCGACACGGGAATGCCGTTCTTGGTCAGCCGCCCGTTGGTGACGCTGTTGATGGCGTAGGTGATCGTGCCCGGCGTGTCGGGGTCGATGGCCGAATAGGAGTTGGTGAAGTCGGCGAAGGTGATCGTGACCGGAGCGTTGCGCGCGCCGCCGGGGATGACGTCCTGCTTCACAAACTTGGGCGGGTCGTCGACCGCCGACACGTTGACCGTCACCACAACGGGGGGACTGGATCTGCTGCTGCCGTCGTCTGCGAAGATCGAGAACGCGGGAATGGAGGTCCCGTTCACGTCGACGGGAGGGGTCCAGGTGAGGAGATCGCCGGCCGACAGCACGGCCGGGACCGAGAACGGTTGGCCGTTGAGCAGCAGAGTCGCACCCGTGGCCACCGACGACACGCCGATTTGCAACGGATCGTTGTCACTGTCGAACTCGTTGGCGGCGGCCAGGAGTTGCGCAACGCTGATGTTAAAGGGAGTGTCTTCGATGGCACCGTTGAAGCGGCTGACGAACGTCAGCGTCGGGGGATTGTTGACGAGGCTGCCGGTGACGCTGATGTTGTCGAACGCCGCCCCCCCCTGAGTGGTCGCCGACGGATTGCTTGTGGCGAACGACTGGAAGCGAATCTTGACGCTTGAGCCGAGTCGCTGTCCGACCTTTTGGGCTTCCTGGTTGAGGTCGAACGAGAACGTCCGGTAGAAGTTGTTTGTGTTGGAACCGGTCAGGCTGATCAACCGGTAGTACGTGATACCGTCGAAGCTGATGGCGACGCCGTCGGAGTTGTTGGAGTTCTGGAACGTCGACGGCATCGGATTGTCGCCGTCGTTGAACTCCTTCTGGCGGAATCGCAAGGTCGCCCCGGCCAGTTTGTTGAGGTTGACGTTCAACGTCGCGGCGGCGAGGGACCCGGTCGAGCCGGGGTCCTGCGCGTCAAGAACGAGGTGATACACACCGGTGTCGGGGGTACCGGTGGCACCGATGGAAACGCGCCCGTTGCCGTTTGTGTTCACATCCCAGTTTTGATTCAGGTTGTACGGGGGAATTGGTGGCGTCGTGGTCGACGGCTCGAAGCCCTCGGTGAACATGAAGCTGGGGACGCTGCTGGTGAACGGGGTCGAATTGCCATAGATCGCGCGCCACGCGTCGATCAAGCCCGCGCCGGTATCGGCGTCGAAACCCACGGTGGTCCCGGCGTCGATGGCCGTGGCCCGTAGGCGGTCCCGCAATTGCGCCGGCGTGAGCGGGGTGGACGACGGGGTCGTGGTTGCCTGCTTGAGCAGCGCGGCCACGGCCGCCGCGTGCGGCGCAGCGGCCGAAGTCCCGCCAAAATTCGGACGTGTGTCGGTGTCGAGACCGGTGTCGGTTCCGAAGAACGTGGTGTTCACGTTGTCCGGGGCGACGATCTGCGCGCCGGGCCGGTTGAACGGCGTCGCCAGACGGTTGCCCGCGACATCGAACAAGAAGGTTGATGGACCGCGCGACGTGAAAGGTTGGGGCACCAAATGGTTGGAGTAATCAACGGCACCAACGCCGATCGCCCCGGCCGCCGAGACGTGGCCGACCGCCGTACCCGCGTTGTAAGTGAAGTCGCTGATCGTGATCCGGAAGTCTCCCCCCCAGTCGATCCATTTGAAGCGGCCCAGCGGTGTGGCTCCGGCGTTGCGGACGCGAATGAGCAGGTCGAAGTCGGTGTTGGTCGTGGCGTTGGTGAACGACAACCGTTCGAAGGGGCTGCCAGTCGTCACGGAATTGACCACGGCGGAGGCGGCGACC
>JBIKMW010000162.1:0-10497 GCA_044359065.1 Planctomycetales bacterium
GGATGGAACCATCCACCGCGCGCTTTCCGACAACACTTTGCCCCGAGGTCCGCATCCGACTGGATCGTCGCGTTCCCGCAACCCCAAAGGATACCGGCGTTTGTGGTCAAAGTCTCGCGAAATCGTCAAGCCGCGTCGCGCAGGGGGGAATGTCCCTGTCGGTTCTGCCATCATCGACCCGACCGCGTCTCGTTTCCGCCCGTCCCGCGCCCACGTTCCATGACGCTTTCCTCCTCCGACGAAACCTTCCGCGCCTCCGTCCAAAAACGCCTGGACGCCCTCGCCAAACCCCCCGGTAGCCTGGGACGGCTCGAACACCTGGCCGAACGGCTCTGCCGAATTCGGCGGACGCTCGTGCCGGATGTCGCCCGGCGGCGACTTGTCGTGTTCGCCGCCGATCACGGGGTTGTCGCCGAGGGAGTGTCGGCCTGGCCGTCGTCCGTCACCCGCCTGGTGGTGCGTGCGATAGCGTCGGGAGTGGCGGGCAGTTCGGTGCTCGCCAAGTCGACGCGCACCCATTTACGGATCGTCGATGTTGGCATGGAAGCGGAATCGAAGCACGCTTCTCCAATCCGCTCGACATCCCCCGGGATCGAATTTCGATCCACCCCCGTGCGCCATGGCACCCGCAACCTCGTCCGCGAACCCGCCCTGACCGTCGACGAATTCCGCGCCGCGTGGCGTGTGGGAGCCGACGAGGCCGAACTCGCCGTGCGCGACGGCGACGCGCTGATCCTCGGTGGAGAGGTTGGTATCGGCAACACCACCTCCGCGGCCGCGCTCGCGCGCCTCCTGGCGGATGTGCCGTCGGAGTTCGCGACCGGTCCGGGGGCGGGAGCCGACGCCGCCTCCCTCGGCCGCAAGCGCCGCGTGGTCAACGAAGCGGTCGCCCGGGAACGCGCACTGGTCTTGACCGACGCCGAAGCCGCTATCGCCGGCGTGTGCGGCCTCGAAATCGCCGCGCTCGCCGGTTGTTTCGCGACCGCCGCCCGTTCCGGGTTGGTCGTGCTGCTTGATGGCTACGTTGCTGGTACCGCGGCGCTCGTGGCCGAGCGATTGGCTCCCGGCACGCGCGACGCCTGCATCGCCGCCCATCTCTCCGCCGAGCCGGGCCACGCGGCGGTCCTCGCGGCGTTGGGGCTGGAACCCCTGTTGGAGGGGTGGGGGATGCGGTTGGGCGAAGGGACCGGCGCGCTGCTCGCCATTCCTTTGCTCGACGCCGCAACTGCAATGATCTCGAACATGGCGACGCTCGACGATGTGATTTCCGCCACCTCGAAATCGGATTCGCCGGAGGTGGCCCCATGACATCCGACCCTGCCCCCGCTCCGATTGTCGATCGTGGTCCCGCCCGACCGTGGCACGCGTTCATGGCCGCCGTGCAGTTCCTCACGCGCGTTCCCGTCCCCGGCGGCATGCATCGACCGGGGGCGACTCCCGCCCTCCTGACCGAGGCCGTCGCGTGGTTTCCGTTCGTCGGCGCGCTGATCGGCTTGACGACGGCGACTGTGGTGTCGGGAGCCGACCGCCTTTGGCCACTGTCGATCGCGGTGCTGGTGGCGCTCGCGTGCGAGGCGCTGTTGACCGGAGCATTTCACGAGGACGCCGTGGCCGATTGTTGCGACGCGTTCGGCGGCGGTTGGACGCGTGACGACGTGCTCCGCATCCTTAAAGACAGCCGCGTCGGCAGTTACGGCGTACTGGGCTTGGGCTTGGCGGTTGCGCTCCGCGCGACAGGGATCGCCGCGCTACCCGTCGAGACGCTGTTCCCTGCGGTGATCGCGTCGGCGACCCTCGGTCGCTGGGGCATCCTTGTGTTGATGCTGGCCGTGCCCCCCGTCCCGAAGCGCGACGGCCTGGCCAAGGATGTCGGTGAACGAGCCACTTCGTTCGCGCTCGCTCTGGCCACGCTGCTCACCATCCCCGGCGTGGCCTGGTGGGGATGGCAGTCCCCCGCGCGACTCGCCGTTGCCTGGTTGGTGGTGGCGCTGGCGATGCTCGTATGGGGGGCTTACGTGCGCTCGCGGTTGGGGGGCATCACCGGCGACTGCCTCGGGACGGGGTGCTATCTCGGTCAACTGCTTGTGTTGCTCGTCGCCGCCGCGGAGGTCGCATGACCGCGCCGCGCATGTTGCTGGTCCGCCATCCTCCGGTGCCGGTCCGCTTCCGGGGGCTGTGCTACGGAGCCTCCGACATCGCGCTGGACGATGAGGGCCTCTCCGCCGCAGAAGAGGTGGCTGCCCGCGTGATCTCGCACCTGGCCGACACACCACCGGCCACGCTCGTCCACAGTGGACTCGACCGCTGTGCCCAGGTTGCAAAACGTCTCGCACAGGCGTGGTCGATCCCCGCCCGCGTCGACGTTCGCCTCCGCGAGCGGGACTTCGGGGAGTGGGAACTGCAAAGTTGGGACGACATCCACGCGCGAACCGGCGACTCAATGAACGGCATGCTGACCGACCCCGCTCGCTGGCATCCCCCCGGCGGCGAGACCACGTTCCAAATGCGGGACCGCGTCCTCGATTGGCACGCCTCGTTGCCGCGCACGGAGCGCATCATCGTCGCCATCACTCATGGAGGCCCGATCGCCGCCCTGCTTGGCACGCTGCGCGGCCTTCCCGTCGCCGACTGGCTCCCGCTCATCCCCGCCCCCGGCACGTGGGTCGCCACCTCGTGACCGGCGATTGTGGGCATTTGCTTCGCGGAGTTGGGCACTGCACCCGGAAGCGCATCGACACCCGGTCCATTGGGTGAACGAGTCTGCGTACGGGCAGCGGACGGAGGTCGAGTGGAGACGGACATCACGGTTCACCTGTCTGGGATTTTGTCTGGGGCATGCATCGCACAGGCCCCCTTCAACAGACAGGGGTTTGTTGCGCGGTTAACGCAAACGGATTGTGATAAGCGTCGGTTTTGAATTCCGACCCCTTTTTGGGGGGTTGAAGAACGAGTCGCGACGACGAACCCGAGGGGGTGGAGGCGGGAAAACGCGGGGAATTCGCGCGCCGGCGAGGGGGAATCGAGGGTCGGGTTGCGGGGTGTTTTTGCGGGTGGCGTGTGCGCAGAACCCACGTTTTGAAAAACCGAAACGTGGGAAATTCGAGGGTGATTTTTTCGCGCGGGGGTAAAACGAGGTTTTTTGGGGTCGCGCGGCGCGGAGGGAACGGCGAGATTTTCGATGCATATCGAAATAGATGGCGAAGCGGGCGAGAGATGGAGGACGGAATTCCGGACGCGCAACGGGGAGGGATAATAGGGGGACGTGGAGGCATGCTTGTCCCCAAGGAGGGCCAAGCAAGGTACGCGGCTTCTGCCGCCGATCATTCGCGTTCATCCACCACTTCCCCGACCGGCCACGGCGGGAACGGGTCCTCGAACGACATCCATCTCTGCGGCCCCGCAGCCAGTTCTTCCGGGGTGAGCAGACAGCGTTCGAGGGCGGTGCGGAGCTTTTCCTTCGGGAAGTTCCGGCCAATCAGAACCAGTTCCTGACGCCGATCTCCGTACGGTTCGCTCCAGACTTCGGCGATTCCCGACGCGAAATCCTCGTCGTCCGGCCAATCGTCTCGTGGCGTGGCGGCGGCCCAGCGCCCCACTGCGTTGAGCGAGAACACTCGCCCCGCGTGAGACCACTCTCCAACGTACTCGTTCCGCGTCGCGATCCAGACCATTCCCTTGGACCGCAGCACACCGCTCGTCCCCATCCACTGCACGTACTGCAGCAACCGCCCCGGATGAAACGGCCTTCGCGCCTCGAATACGAAACTGTCGAAGCCGTACTCGTCCGCCTCCGAGTGTTCCGAGCCCCGCGGAACCGCCAACCAGTTTCTCTGCTCCGCCGCCCAGTTCTCGCTGAACGACATCGTGTCGAGCAACTCGCGGAGCGGCACATCCCCGCGCTCCCCCCGAAGGATCTTCGCCGACGGATTCAGCCGCCGCAGCATCGCTTCCAATCGCAACAGGTGGTCGGGGGCCACCAGATCGGGCTTGGAAATCACGAGGATGTTGGCGAACTCGATCTGATCCACCAACAGCCTGGCCACGTCCCGTTCATCGTCCTCTCCCAGCGCCTGGCCTCGCGTGGCTAAATCGTCCATCGAGCGGAAGTCGACATCGAAGTTGACCGCGTCTACCACCGTGACCAACGTGTCCAGGCGGGCGACATCTCCCAGACTCACGCCGTCCTCGTCCTCGAAGGTGAACGTCTCCGCCACCGGCAACGGTTCCGAGATGCCTGTCGATTCGATCAGCAGATAGTCGAACCGCCCCTCTTTCGCCAGGCGGCGCACCTCCAGCAGCAGGTCCTCGCGCAACGTGCAGCAGATGCACCCGTTGCTGAATTCGACGAGTTGTTCCTCGGTACGGCTGAGGTTGGCGACACCTTCACGCACAAGGCGGGCGTCGACGTTCACCTCGCTCATGTCGTTGACGATCACGGCGACGCGCAAGCCCTCACGATTGGCGAGCAGGTGGTTGAGGAGTGTCGTCTTCCCGGCTCCAAGGAATCCCGAAAGAACGGTGACAGGCAGTCGTTTGGACATGGTGCGGGATTGGAAAGCGGGAAGAGGGTCTGGAAAACTGGTACTGGAAGACTGGTACTGGGGCTGGGGACGAGGGGTCATGCGGCGGTGAGCGTCGCGTCGTCCAGCGACAGGCTTTGCCGCAGCGCAGCCCAATCCGCGGCGACATTCGCCCCGACCGTACATCGTTTCTTCCAGGCGGCGAGGGCCGCCTCTCGGGCCCCGTCTCGGTAGGTTCGAGTCACCCAGCGTTCGTGCTGCTCGACCACAGTGCACAGGTCGATCATCAGGTCCCGACACAACCGGTCTTCGTCGTCGTCGGGAGCCGAATGCCGGGGCAGGTCTTCGATGGTCCAACCGACGGATGCGGCCCAGTCGTCCCGCACCAGGCAGGGGCCAAAGACCTCGCGCGGCAGCACAATCGCATGGTCATTTCGGGCGTAGATCAGGCCAAAACCCCACAGTCGCAACAGTGATTTCCCATCGTTCCATTCGTAACAACTGCAACCGGGTCGACCTTCGGGAGCGGGCAGTTTCACGAATCCGGCCCGGATCAGGCCGTTCCCTTCGTCGTGCATCACATCCCTGCCCCACAGCCAGAACTGTTGGTCGACGAGCTTCGCCGCCCGACGCGATGCCGGAGTCGAGACGCGGCCGAACAATCGGGTCGCGCCACGTCGCCACTCTTTTTCCGCCGACTTACGATTCATCCGCGGGCCTCGGCTCAGTTCGACAACCATCGACCCGCGGACGCCAGCACCAGCGAAAACACCATCGCCGCCGCCAGTTGTCGCGACAGCAATCGAGCGGCGAACGCGATCGATTGCTCGCGTGCGATCGTGAGCACCGTCACCAAGCACGGCACCAGGACTCCGGCGAAGTAGACGCCCGTCAGCAACTGGATGGACGACAACCGTTCCGCCAGATTCCCTTCCGCAAACAGCAACAACCCGTCCTTGCGGATACACGCGAGAACAACTGGTAGCGCCGCCTCACCGGGCAGCGCCAAAAGCGACATCACGGGGGTCAGCACGCCAGCCGCCCGATCCAGAACGCCACACAGATCGAGCGCTGCCGCCAGCAAGGTGATCGCCACGAAGATCGGCAATGCTTTGCCAAAGAACTCCCGCAGCACCAGTGATACCTCCCGCCACACACCGCTGATCGTCGGCCATTGCAGGAACGAACGCCCTTCCAGCAGCAACAGGTTGAAGCGGCTGCGTGCCTTCGGCGGGGAGACCCAACGCGAATAGATCAGCGTCGTCACCGCGAGATAGCCAAGGTACGGCCAGATCAGCCAGGGCTTACCGGAGGCTGCGAACACGCCGAGCGTCGCCCCGAATTGATACGAACAGGCTGAACCGAAGCCGATCGCGTGCAGGCAGGTTCCACGCGTGCAAGGGGAGCACGATCGGGAACTGATCACCGCCGGGACGTTGCAACCCATGCCCATCAGCACCCGGACAAGATCGCGCCCGGTCAATCCGAACGGCCGCATCCACGGCTGCACACCCTTTGTCAACCGGTCGATCCAACCCGTGGACTTGTACACCCCCGACAACAGCGCGTGGATGGCCACCGTCGGAACGGCCCAAACAAACAACAACGGCCCCATCGTTAACAGGCCATATCGACCAGCCAGTACGGCCGAAATCCACACGGGGCAAGTCGCGCGAGTCCACTCCGTCGCCGGTGTCAGCACGGAAGTCAGCAGCGGATCGACCGCTCCGGCCAAGGTGTTGGCGAATTGGACGGCCAACCAGGCGGGCAACAACAGCGCGATCAACGACAAGAGTGCGCCTAAGTGTCCGCGTTCGAACAGACTCGCTCGTGGTTCCACCTTCCAACCGGTACGGGAACGGGATGTCTCATGACGGAACGTGTTGCGCCATGACATGGCGTCGAACACGCGCTCCGCGACAGAGCCGTTCATTCGGCGACCATCCACGGGAATGAACGGCACTCCCGCCGACCGGCTGGCTTGCTCCAGCGCCTCCAGCGCGTGCTCGCCCGGCTGCACCTTGTCCCAGAACGTGACGACCACCGCCCCGGAGCGTCCGGCGACGATCGGCAGCAGGCGATCCAGTTCGTCGTCGAGGTGTGTCGCCCGGACGACGAGCAATACGGCGTCTCCATCGTCCAATGAGGACACGGCAAGGCGGGCCGCCTCGGTTTCCGAGGAGAACAGAATGCCGGGGGTGTCGATCAGCGTCCCCCGCGCCGCCTGATACCGCTCACACGAAACCGTCGTGCCTCGATAATTCGACGAGTCGGCCCGGCAACCCGTGATTCCCGACACCACGGTCGACTTACCGGCGCTCTCAAGACCGAACACCACCACAGTCCCGACGGACTTGCTGTTCAATACCGGGCCGGAATCGCCCGGGGCTGGAGGCACCGGGAGGGAAGAATTGGTGGACGTAACTGCCATGTCAGTGGACTCCGGATTCGTCAAGGATCGCGATTTGCGGCGGTGACGCGGCGATCCGTCAGCAAACGCACGTGTCGCCGCAGCAACTCAGGTCGTCCAGAAACATCTGCTTGCTGCGGTAGAGGTCGAGCGGCGACAGGTCGAGGCCCAGTCGCCCGGCGATGGCATTCCCGACCACCGCGAACCGCTGTCGGAACTTGTAGATGAAGCAGAAGATGATGTTCTCGTGCCGCACCATCGGGCCGCAGACGAATAACCCCGGAGTCCGCGTCGATTCATCCTCGGCGGTGAGCAGCGCGTAGCCGTCCTCGTGCCAGTCGAACAAGTCGCGCACGACCTGCAAACTGCCGGAGAACCCCGCACACAGGATCGGCGCGGCGGGGGTCTCGAATCGGCGACCGTCCTCGCACGTGAGAGCAAACAAATCTCCCTCTTGCACGACGGACTGGACCTTGGCGTTCTCGATCAGTTCGAGTCGCCCCGTCTCCAGCGCTCGTTGAAGACGCCGCACGGTGACGGGGGAGAGAGCAAGGCTGGGGTCGCCACTTTCGGTGTTCCAGGGGTCGGCCCGATCGAGGACACGCACGCGTTTGCCAAGGCTGACCAGACGGCACGCCGCGTCGATCCCGCTCTCCGAGCCTCCCAGCACCAGCAAGTCGTCACCGGAAATGTCCCGCCACGAAGCGACGCCCCCGTTGTGCTGACAGAGTTCGGCACCCGGGAACGGATCGAGCCGGGGGTACTGGAACTCACCCCCGCACCACACCACGAACCGCGCCGTCCATATGCCCTTCGATGTGTGAACGAGGAAATCTGTCCGTTCACCTGCAGGCGGTTCGATGCGGAGAACGTTGACCTCCGTTTCAATGGGAATCTCGAACGCCTCGACGATCGCGCGCAGATACTTCGCGTACTGCCGCCCCGTCGGGTGCTCGGCGGTGAGGGTGTAGGCAGGGGACGTATCGAGACACACGGCGTTCAGATCGAGCAGCCCGAACGCGTTGCCGGTGAACGATGGCGAAATGAATCGCATCTCGCGCGGCCAGCGGGCGAAACTGGCCCCCACCTCGTGCCGGTCGAGCACGGCGAACTGCGGAACCTGCAAGTCCTTCAGGACCTTGCCGACCCCCACCCCCGCCGCGCCAGCCCCAACGACCAGTACGTCCCAATCCGTAATCGACTCATTCTCGGCCATGAAACCCGCCACAAGCCCAGGTAACGCACACGCACATCATATGCATATGTTATGCACAAGTCAATGGTGTGTCCTGTGCCATGCCGGGCTTTGCCGAGTTCGGATGGGGAAACGCGGGAAGGGTGCCGAGGCGTTTGACGGACCTGTGTTCACGTCTGCGGAAGGGCGTTCTGTCGATGACCTCCACAGGAAGTTTGCGCGCCGGATTGGCGTAACTCCCTGAGCCGCGGTGTTGCGTTTTCCTCCGTCGAGTCCATCGCCTTTTGCTTTGCCGTACGGGGTGGAACGGCATCCAAGGTCTGGATTGTCCGCCGGGCAGAGCGTCGCTTAAGAGGGGGCGATGTTTGGGGGATGGGCGGTTCTTCCTTCGATTTCGGAGAAATCGAGGACGAGCGGGGGCGTTGGCTTGGGGCGACCAACGGGAGCTGCCGGGGAATTCGACCGCAGAGGGTCAAGGGGCATGAGGCGGGGTCGTCTGGGCACTTCACCGCAGAGTGTTGACGGGCGGCACCACATTGGCAGCCTGCAGTACTTGCCGTCCAATTCGCTTCGCAGCGGATGGATGCCGAACGGCCGGGGGCTGCCGTTGGTCGACCCCGGACACACCGTGGCAACCGAGACACTCAAAGCAGGTCGCGCAACGCCAACCGCTGAGGTTTCGCTGTGACGCCGACACCCAGATGATTTTCCGGTGGAACTGGGCGGCGTTGAGATGATTGGGGGCGGAAGGCGCGGCTTCTTGTCGCTGCGCGACCCGGCCATGAGGTGGCCGGGCCACCCGCGCGAAGAGACGCCCCGAGTTGTCGGCCACACGCTCTTTTCCGGGGTTTCGCCCAAAGCGGCTCCAAATCCGGCCACGCGGGCCTGCGTGACCGTCTTCGAACCGCCGTCCGGCTGTACCCCGGATCGCGGGCGATCACTTGCCGGTCAGCGGAAAATCAATCGTGTTCTCGCCTGGAGTGACGCTGACCTGGTCGGCCCAGTCGAACGAACGGGGCGGTTTCGGAGCGACTTTCGGAGGGGGAGCATCGCCACCGCCGCCGGCCAGTTCCACCGTCTCCGTGACCTTGACGCGATGGTTGCCGATGATGGCTCCGTCCTGACCCTGCGAATACTTCAGCGCGAACTTTCCTTCCGCGTCCGTCTTACCGGACGAGGGAGCACCAACATCCGGATAAAACTCCACGATCGCGTTCGCGAGCGGCGACCCGTTCAAGGTCACCACCCCCTTGACCGCTGCCAATTTCGGAAGGTCCGGGGCCGACGCACCGCAGCCGGTCATGCCGCAAACCAGCATCATGACGATGGCCACGCTCAGCCGCCGCGTCAGACCCTTGTTCCTGTAACCGCCCAACAGTTCGGGGAGATCGCTCCGACGGATCGCTTTCACGTGCCTTCACCTTCAAGAAACAGGGATTGGCTTCACGACCGACTCGGCGCGAGGGGGGACGGAAAACATCCCCCGCCGCGCTCAGTCGTCACCAACACGGAAGGACATCCCCGTTGGTGACGACCACTCGTCGGCACTGACTATTCCATCGTTTTCGCCGAATTATCGGCGCGGTCCGCCATGGCTTGCAGCAGGAGATAGTCGAGGTTCTCGGTCACGAAGCGCACGGAACCGTCCGCCAGCAACAATTGCGCGCCGCCGGTGTGCATCGAATTGATGACCGTGTGACGATGGTAGGCGGCCTGATCGCCAAACCCCGACAGGCTATCGAAGTTGATCCCGTAGCGGACGATCGACAGGTTGAGCCACCAGTCCGTGTCGCCCCCCGCCCCACCCGACCACGCGCCGCCGTCCCAGGCACAAGCCCGCCAGTCATTCACTTTCTGGCCGGACGCGTTGGAACGGAACGCCCCCTGTTCGCCAACCATGAACGTATTGGTCGTCCCATCCGTGATGTCACGAATTGCCACGGGCCGCCCGACCGTGTTGCTCGCGACGATCACGCCGTTGTAGTTCGACCGGGCATAACCGGTCCACGTCGACGGGGTCGGGCAGCAGTTCGTCGAGCCACCGATGTTGTAAGAACCCCCGATGCCCACATAATTCACGAGTTGGTAAGTGATGCTGGCCGGTGCCCCCAGGGCCTGCGTACTGGCGTTGGTGGTTTGCGTACGCGTCGCAGGCAGGGTGCTGGACGGACAGTTGAATCCGGGGACCCGCAACGTGTTCGAGATGCTCCAGTTGCGATTCGTCCGGTTCGACTGCATCGTCCAGTCCGTCCCCGAGAACGTGATCTGATTGTAGGCGGGCGCCTGGTCGACGTAGGGCAGCACACGCGTCAACCATGAGGCTCCGCGATTCCCCGAACCCGGGTCGGGCTCAACATTCGCCGGGGGAAACA
>JBIKMW010000073.1:0-33712 GCA_044359065.1 Planctomycetales bacterium
ACTCGACGAGTATTCGTGCGACGCCGTCGCCAACGCGCTGTGCGGCAACCTCAAGGCGGGGCGCGACGCGTTGATCCTGCTGCTGATCGGCCCGCAGCTCTTCAAAAAGGTGAACCGCGACGCGCTCGACGAACAGGCCCGCGAAGTGGTGGCCAACAAATACACGAAGCAGGCCGAGAAGAAACTCACGCATCCGTTGCTGCTGAGCCGGTACGCCAGGCTCGTGGAAGCGACCGAGTGAGGCGAGGCGCGGTGCGAGCCCAGGCTCGGTGCGAACCCAGGCGTGCCGTCAGCTCCTGACAGTCGTCTTCACCGCAACGTTGACAGCATCCAACGTGCCTGAGACCGCAACCCTTCGCACCCGCCCCCTGTCGCACGAAGAACAGAGGCGCACGGAATCCGTCTGCCAACCGTGTCCCGCGCCCTCGGAACGAGCCTTTACCGCTCCAGCCACCCGGTTTCGCGGTACGCGCGAATCCGGTCGGCAAGCGGGGGCGGTGCCTCGTTCCAACTATTGCCGCGTACCTTGGGGACGCTCCCCATGAAGTGAAGCGCCGCGGATTCGGAGATTGCGCAGTTCCGAATGCGGAGCTTCCTCAAATTCTCGGACTGTTCGAGATACGCGAGGCCGACATGCGTGAAGCGGGTGTCGCTCAGGTCGAGTTGATAGCAGTGTCGTCCATGCTCGACGAACCAATTCGCAGCGCGGTCGCGGATATCAAGGCCGGCCAGTCCCAATTCCCCGGGAGAACTCCGCCAAGTCTCGATGTATTCCCACGAGACATTCGTGCCGGAAAGTGACAGATAGTAGAAAAACGGGCGATCCGAATCAGACAGAATGGCACGCAAACCCCGATCTCCAACCTGAGTGCGGTCGAGATACAGACCAAAAAGCTGCATATCCACGCCATTTGCCAGACTCAATAACCCCTCATCGGTGATCTTCGTGTCGGAGAGATCGAGGTAATGCAATTCCCTCAAGCAAGCCAAGAGCGGCATGTCTGCATCGCCGACCGTGGTTCGAGAGAGGTTCAAGGTTTCCGCACACACCCCGTGGACGGTATTGCGGATCAACGCCTCGATTCCGTTGTGCCCGACCCGCGTCCCCGAGAGATCGAGAACAGCCAAACCCTCGTGCGGCCCGAGTGATCGGATCCCCTCGTCCCCCACGCGCGTATCGGCGACGGACAGTTCGCGAAGTTCCGCACCCGCGAGCTGTGCCAGCCCCGTGTCCCCAATCTTCGTTCCTTTCAACCGCAACGCATTGAACGCGCGGAGCTCTGGAATGTGCTCGTCGGACAGGTCCGTCCCCGTGGCGTCGAAGAAATCGAATCGCCGGATCGCTCGCAACCGTTTCAATTCGCCGAGGGGAAAACGCGGCCCGATTGTGACTTGGTGAAAGTATGCCGCCGGTGGCGCCAAGCGGTGCGCCCAGGCCAGCCAAGCATGCTCGGGAAGCCACGAGAATCCCCGAGGGATGTCGTAGAACCCGCCACTGAGGACTTCCACTTGGCAATCCGGCAATGCGTTCAAAGACCGCACCGCCATCCGTTCGCGCAACTCTGGTAGCCACAGCGACCCGTACAGCGACGCTAACACAAGCAGCAGCGATCCGACGACCCACGCCCACAGCGGCAGGCCGAACGAAATCCGCGCGGGTCGAGGTTCGCTCATGAGACCACCACTCCCGCCTTCGCCGGATTCGCGGAGCACAGCCTCGCGCGGCCGCCCACCCCTAATTCATTCTGCCGGGCATTCGCACGGCGATCCAGTCGCGGTGTGCGCGGGAGAGTCGACACCGAACTCGGCCGCGAACGAGTCGTATGCAAGTTCCGTTCACGGAGTGAACGGCGACGTTGGTAGCGTTTCACTCCGTGAAACGAGATTCTTGCGTGGGATAGGCTTCCAGCCTGTCAGATTTGCAAACTTCCCAAAAGGGGGACGACAGGCTGGAAGCCTATCCCACGGATTTCTTCACACCCTCTCCCTGAAACGAGATTCGCTCACCAGCCACCGTTCTGCCACTCGACGTTGGATTCATGGCGGGCCGTGTCAGGTTTCATGGTCCGCGCCGGGTTGGCGAAACAATGACAGCCGCGCAGCCAATCCCATTCATGGACTGTGGAACGCTCCTCACTCGACCGCTGCCGCCACCGCGTTGGACAGCCGCGATAGAAGCTGTCCGCGCGGTTCCTGCGGTTGGGTCGTCAGGATCGTGCAGGACACTTCGCGGTCGGGGTCGATCCACATCAGCGTCCCCGTCGCCCCCCAGTGCCCGTACGTGCGCGGGCCGAGCAGGTCGCCGAAGTTGGCCGAGTGACCCGGCCAATTGAGTCGCCAACCCAATCCCCACGGACGGCAGCGCCGTTCGACTTCGGGGACTTCGGGCATCGCCGCCAATTGGTTCGACGTGGCCGCGTGAATCGTCGCCGGCGAGAGCACCCGGTCGCCGCCGCAACGGCCACCGGTCAGCAACATCTGGGCGAGCCGCGCAAGATCCATCGGCGTCGTCAACAGCCCTCCCCAAGGCGCGCCGAACTGTCGCCAGTACCGCGTGTTCCAGTGGTAGTTCGTGTCCCGGTGTTCGTCCGGGAGGCGGATTTCCGGAACACGCGAGATCTTCGGCTGCGCTCCTTCAAACCAGTCGTCCGGCGCGCCCAGCGCCGTGTCGTGCATGTCGAGCGGGTCGAACAGTTCGTCCTTGAGGAACCGCGCGGCGGGTCGACCCGTCACCCGCGCGATCACTTCGGCCAGGATCGCAAAGCCCGTGCTTTGGTACTGCACACCCCGTCCCGCCGGGAACGACGGAGCCAGAGCGACGATCTCTTCGACGAACTTCGACAGCGGCGCGTGCGCCGCGCGCAGCTCCGCGTTGTTCGGTAACATGTCGGGCAGACCCGACGTGTGGGTGAGCAAATGCCGCAGCGTGATGGCGTGCTTCCCCTCGCGGCCGAACCCCGGCACATGCTCCTCGACGCGGTCGTCGAGGGCGACCAACCCTCGCTCGACCAGCATCAGCACTCCCAGGCCCACGATCGGCTTGGTGATCGACGCGATCAGAAAGATGGCGTCGTTGCGCAGGGCGGGGCCGCGCAGCGCGACGGTCTGTCGCCCCGCCACATGCGTGCCGGTCGTTCGTCCCTGCCGCGCGACGACCAACCCCGCCGCCGGTAGCTTGTCCTCGTCGCACCAGCGGTCGAGCAAATGCAGCACCTCTTGCCAGCGGCGCGGGTGGAGTCCCAAACCTTCGGGAGGGTGTGTCGTCAGCATCTGCGGGCCTCGGAGTTTCGGCGGGATTCGACGAGCGATTGTCGATTGGTAGGCGTTCGCTCCGCCGAACGCAACGAAACGCGGGGGTGAGCATCCGCCGCGTGCGACGTCGCAGCAAGCCCCGAAGTTGACGAGATGTTCATTCTCACGCAGAGGCGCGGGGCCTCGCCACAGACGGGCAGGTTTCTTAACGTGTTCGCGTTGGGTTGGGACGGGCGTACGTCCCGCGCGGGAAGCTTCCAAAACCACTCATGCCTCTCGGGATCGTTCCTTCGTGATCGTCGGCCCCAAAGACCTGGACCGTTGCGCCGACCTGTTGCGGGCCGGTAGTTTGGTCGCGTTTCCCACGGAAACGGTGTACGGCCTCGGAGCCAACGCCCTCGACGAAGTCGCGGTCGCGCGTGTCTTCGAGGCCAAGGGGCGTCCTCGTTTCGACCCACTGATCGTGCACGTGGCGCGATGGGACGACGCCCTCCCGTTCGTGCGCGACGTGTCCGACGGGACGCGACGGCTCGCCGAACGCTTTTGGCCCGGTCCGCTGACGTTGCTGCTCCCCAAGACCGATCGGATTCCCGACTTGGTCACTGCGGGCCTCGGGGATGTGGGGGTGCGGGTCCCCGATCATCCGCTCGCCCAAAAGCTGCTGGAACGGGCCGGCGTCCCCGTCGCGGCCCCCAGCGCGAACCCCTTCGGGCGGATCAGCCCGACCACCGCGCGGCATGTGGCCGACCAGTTGGAAGATCGCGTCGACGCGATCCTCGACGGAGGTCCGTGCCGGGTCGGCGTGGAATCGACGGTCATCCGCCACGGTTCCCATGGGATCGAAGTCCTGCGGCTGGGTGGAGTGACGATCGAGGAGTTGGAGGCCACGGGCGAACCGGTGCGCGTCTCCTTGAGCCACGCGGCGACACCCGAGGCGCAGGCGGCGCCGGGCAACCTGCTGGCCCACTACGCGCCGCGCGTGCCACTGCGGCTGCACGGGGCGTTTGCCCCCACTTTGGCGGCGGAGACTTCAACGGCCGAGCGGCGCGGGCCGGTCGGTTGGCTTGCGTTTCGGGAAGCCCCTCCCGCCTCGCCGGGGGATGTGGTGGAAATTCTCTCCGCAAACGGCGACCTGCGTGAAGCGGCCTCGCGCGTGTTCGCGGCGCTCCGTCGCCTCGACGCCTCGGGAGTCGTTCGGATCGAAGCGGAGCGGGCGCCGGACATCGGCCTCGGCAGGGCGATCAACGACCGCCTGTTTCGTGCCGCGGCGGGATCGGGTCACGCCGGCGATTGACTCCGCGGCGACGGACTAGTGTAGTGATTCGGGCAGATGGGACCTTATCGATTGTGTGCCACTGGCTCTGCCAGTGCCGTGTGTGCGTGTTCCCGTTCGCACTGGCGTAGCCAGTGGCACTCGTTTTTTGCACGCATTTAATGTCCCGTAACTTCAGGTCGGCACACTGGGGACCCCAACCCACATCGTGACGGGCGCTCTGCAACACCGTGCGCGATTTTTTGTTCCACTGTCGCTCGTTGGAGAAAGCGGTGCGTGTCGTTCGGTGTTTTATCCCGGATTGAGAGCAGCGTCTTGTCGCTGCGTGATCCGGCCACGAGATGGCCGGGACAGCCACGTTTCTTCATGTTTCTCGAAAATCGTTCACTGCGTGGTGTGCCATGTTTGCACCGGCTTTGCGGGGTAAACATGAAAGGGGACATCGGCTCTTGAGAGTTGTCAGATCTCCCAAAATCGCTTTGGAATCCTGATGCATCCCGCGTCAAACAATTCTCGGGCTTGCCTCCCTATCAAAGAACTCATGCTGGCGACGGGCTTCCACCCACCGTCACCAGATTCAGCCGGGATGGCGGCATCGACGTGAACGCGTACGCCGGTCCGGGGATGTGGGCGATCGAAGACCTGTTGATTCAGACACAAGCCAAGCGATGGCTGCACACTGTCGGCCGCAAAGACGTGGCCGAATTGCGTGGAAGCCTTGAGCCCCGCGCGAGAGGGACCGTGGTCACCACCAGCCACTTTTCCAAGGCCGCGATTCTCGAAGCCGCAGCTTCCGGCAAAGCCCCAATCGTGCTGGTCGACGGCTATTCGTTGGCTCGGCTGGCCAGAAAGGCTGGCGTCAACGTGGCGTGACTGTGTCGCAGACCGCAATGGGATTCACGAATTCGCCAGAGCCAACCCTCCCGTTCCGGTAATCCATTCCACTGCCTTTTCCGACCATGTCAGCGTGTCGGTCATCGCGGCACCAACCGCCAACTCCCCCCCAATCGACCGGGTGCGTCGGAGGGGGCGATGTTGAAGAGGACGCGTCCCGTCGGTCGCCAAGCGGCGCCGTCGTGGGTCAGCAGCGCGGTCCCGAAGCGGGGGAGCGACCACAGCTCGCGCAACGCATCGTCGTCGTCCGCCTCCGGATCGGGGACCAGACACACCTGCACCGGGGCCAACGCGAGGATGTCGGGGCCGGGCGAGTCGCTCGCGGCGGCGCGGGTCGCCACCAGGGCCTCCCCGCACCACTCGCACGTCGACCACGCGGGGAGCGTGCCCCGCGCGGCCTCCAGCAACTCCCTTGCGAGCGACTCCGTCAGCACGGGAGGCGGCGCGACGCCGCTCACACTTCCACCAACAAACGGGTCGGATCCTCAAGGCCTTCCTTGATCCGCACGAGGAACGAGACCGCCTCGCGACCGTCGATGAGTCGATGATCGTACGTCAGGGCGAGGTACATGATCGGGCGGATGACGATTTGCCCGTCGCGGACGACCGCCCGTTCGACGATGTTGTGCATCCCGAGAATCGCGCTCTGCGGCGGATTCACGATCGGCGTCGACAGCATCGAGCCATAAATGCCGCCGTTGCTGATGGTGAAGGTGCCGCCGGTGAGTTCGTCCATGCGGATCCCCCCCTCTTTGGCCCGGTTGCCAAAGTCGGTGATCGCCAGTTCGACATCGGAGAAACTCAGCCGCTCGGCGTTACGCAGCACCGGGACGATCAGCCCCTTGCCACCGCCGACGGCGATGCCGATGTCGCAGTAGTTGTGATAGATCACTTCGTTGCCGCGCACCTGCGCGTTGACGACCGGGAATCGCTGCAACGCGTCGACCGCCGCCTTCACGAAGAACGACATGAAGCCGAGCTTGATGTTGTAGCGCTTGGTGAAGTCGTCCTGGAACTTCTTGCGGAGAGCCATCACCGCCGACATGTCGACTTCGTTGAACGTTGTGAGCAGCGCCGCGGACGACTGCGCTTCGACGAGCCGACGGGCGATCGTTTGCCGCATCGTCGTCATGGGGACGACTTCCGTTTCGCGGTCCCCCCCGACAAGGACCGTCGCGCGGGTGGGGGTCGACGGAGCGGTGGTGGTCATCGTCTTGGGGGCGGGGGCTGGTGCCGCCGCGGCACGCTGCACGTCTTCCTTCAACACGCGGCCGCCGGGACCGGTGCCGGGAACGGACGACGCCGAAACTCCCGCGTGGGCGGCAGCCCGCTGTGCGGCTGGCATCACGACCGGTTCGGCGGCGGACTTCGCCGGGGCGGCGGCTGGCTTCGACGCGGCGACGGTCGGCGCGGCGGTCTCGTCGATCACGGCGATCGTTTCGCCGACAGCGGCCTTGTCACCGACTTTTTTGAGGACCTTCGTCACGACACCGGCCACCGGGGCGGCCAATTCGAACGAGGCTTTCTCGCTTTCGATGTCCAACAGGTGTTCGTCGAGGGCGACCGCCTCGCCCGCTTGTTTGTGCCAAGCGGCGATGGTCACTTCGGTGATCGACTCCCCCATTCCGGGGACTTTGTATTCCGTCGGCATCGTTCCGGCTTTCTGTCTGGTCTTGGAAGCGTTGTTTCCGGGAGGCGAGTGCATCTCCGCACGAGCGGACCGTGCAGTGTCCCCGCCTCGTCGAGTTTTGTCCATCGGCCCGGCGGCATCAACCCCATTCGATGGGCCATCGTCACAATCGCACAAAACGCGGCCGACGGCAGTCGAGTGCGGGCGAACCGGGTCCCCCTGCGCAATCAGGGACCGTTTCGCTCCGGGCCGCTGGCCGACGCGATCGCTCCGTCCTCGTCGAGAAACCACGCGGGCTGTTGACCTCCAAGACGCACGCCGCAGGCGAACATGGGAGGCACGACGGACCAGTCGTCGAATCCCGATCGAAGACGTTCCACGCCCAGCGGCGTCGCCTGGAGCTTCGAGCGTCCGTTCAATACGTGACGTTTCACCACGCGCACCCACGGCAATTCGCAAGTTGCAAAATCGGAGATCCGTCGGAAGCACCGGTGGCTTCCGATGAACAGGGGAGCGTCCTCATCGGATTCGACGGGTGAAAAGCCCAAAAGCGCAAAGGGAAGAATCTCTCCGGTCGCCAGCGGGTGCAACAGCGTCTCTTCAATTCGAGACAGCCG
Source organism: Planctomycetales bacterium (assembly GCA_044359065.1). Lineage (GTDB taxonomy): Bacteria > Planctomycetota > Planctomycetia > Planctomycetales > Planctomycetaceae > JAIXZD01. The sequence continues at coordinate 7,667 of JBIKMW010000073.1, forward strand.
CCATTTTCCATCGCGTCGGCGGGGAAGAAGGTCCAGGAACGCGCGCCGAAGGGTCCGACGCTCGTTTGGGGGAACATCGGCCGCCAGCACGTCATCGATCCGCCCGTCACAGTACGCCCGCCACAAATCGCTCCAAATCGCGAGCGATTCACGCGGCAGCGGGGGTGGTTCGGAGTCATGGACCGGGGCGTACGGATAGCGGACCAACGGTCTGTGAACGATCTGGAAGCGGTGTCCCGCACGAAGAGCATGGAACGCACACCATGCCAGAAACAGCATGTCGTCCGGTTCGTGGAGCGTCCAAATCGAAAGTGTTCCCCCGTCCGCGAGGTGGGCCGTTGCCTCGTCCCAGTCATCCGCGACGACGGACTTCCGATAGCGAGGGGGCATGATTTCTCGGAGGAATTCCACGCGCAAGTGGGCGTGAGTAGCCGGGTCCGTCGCACAAGGGCCCATGCAAAAGGAATCCCCGACAACTGAGGGCCTTTCGCCGGTCATCTCACACACGACTCCGCCGACGATGTCCCCTCTTGCCATGTGCAGTCGGTCGCGCGGTCCCATCGGCTGGCTCCATCAACTCGTACTGGTTCCATCAACTCGACATAGACGGCCTTTCGGGGACTCTCCTGCCGACGACAGGAACTCTGTTCGCACAGGTGCCAAGATCGCCTTTGTCCCCAATGGGGTGATATCGAACGCGCGCCGGGATGGCACACCTGCGGACTGCATTTTGTCGACAACGGATTCCTGTCGACCGGCAACAAATCGTTACACTGCCAATCTTTCGGAGTTGCCCATGCCTCACGAATTCCTCACCATCGAAGAACTTTCCGAGCGGCTCGGACGCGACCGGCGCGAGGTGGAAAAACTCGTCAGCCGTGGCCGCTTGCCCGGTCACAAGATCGACGGCGTGTGGCGGTTCCATCCCGCCGAAATCCGGCATTGGCTGGAGCAGGAGCTGCGCGGCTACAGCGACGCCGAACTCGCCCGCCTGGAGCAGCAGTTTCCGTCTCCGTGCGTCGAGGAAACCGCGTTCCCGGTGTCGGGATTGCTGAAACCCGCCAACGTGCAGGTGCCGCTCGACGGACGGACGAAGCGGTCGGTGCTCGAAGCCCTCGTGGAAGTCGCGGGTCGCACGTGGCAGGTGTGGGAACCAGCCCTCATTTTGCAGGCGGTCATCGAGCGCGAGGACGTGCTGTCGACCGCCTTCGAGAACGGCGTCGCGATTCCCCATCCACGCAATCCGCTGCCGCAAGCAATCGGCGAATCGATCCTCGCCTTTGGCCGCGCGCCCGGGGGGATTCCGTTCGGTGGCCCCAAGCGGACCACCACAGACCTGTTCTTCCTGGTGCTGGCCCGCGACGCGCGCACGCATTTGCAAGTCCTCGCCCGGTTGGGGCGGATGCTGCAAACGCCCGATTTCGTTGACACACTGCGCGGTGCCGACGACAGCCAGCACGCCTTCGAGATCATCACCGACGCGGATCGGAAAATCGGGGGGTGACGTTTTCCCTACGATTTACCGGACTTTCTCGTTGAGTCGTTTCGACACTCTGCCGAATTCGGAGGATTTCGTGGCCGTCTCCCCGTTGCTTGCCCCTTTCCAGATGGGCGGCCTGACGCTTCCCAACCGCGTCGTGTTGGCTCCCATGACCCGTGCCCGCGCGGGGGTCGAGCGCGTGCCCAACGCCATCATGGCCGAGTACTACGTCCAACGCGCCGAAGCGGGGCTGTTGATCACCGAAGCGACGACGATCTCGGAACAGGCCAACGGCTGGAACGAGTCACCCGGGATCTACTCGGACGCGATGGAACGCGGTTGGCGGGCTGTGGTTGAGGCCGTACACGGAGCGGGTGGCCGCATTTACATGCAGCTGTGGCACTGTGGGCGGGCTTCGCACAGTGCGTTTCGCGAGGATGGCAGTCCGGCGGTCGCCCCTTCGGCGATCGCGATTCGGGACGACGGGATCCACACCCCCAAGGGGAAGCTGCCACGGGAAACGCCGCGCGCGCTGGAAACCTCGGAAATTCCCGCCGTGGTCCAGCAGTACCGAGAGGCCGCCCTGCGAGCCAAGGCGGCTGGATTCGACGGCGTCGAGATTCACTCCGCCAACGGCTACCTGCTCGACACGTTTCTGCAATCGTCCACCAACCAGCGCACGGACGCTTACGGCGGTTCCGTCGCCAACCGCCACCGCTTGCTGGGGGAGGTCGTTGAGGCCGTGGCCGATGTGTGGACGCCGTCCAAGGTCGCGGTGCGGTTGTCGCCCAACGGCGTGTACAACGACATGGGCGCCCCCGATTATCGCGAGCAGTTCCTGTACACGGCGGGCGAACTCGACAAAACCGGGCTGGCCTACCTGCATGTGATGGACGGCCTCGCCTTCGGCTTCCACAACCTAGGAGCGCCGATGACGCTGTCGGATTTTCGCGGTGTGTTCCGAGGCCCCCTCATGGGGAATTGCGGCTACACGCGGGAAACGGCGGACGCGGCGATTTCGGCCGGGCATGCGGATCTGATTTCGTTCGGTCGCCCCTTCATCAGCAACCCCGACCTTGTGCGGAGGTTCCGGCTTGCAGGCCCATTGGCCGAACCGGCGGCGATGTCGGATTGGTATTCGCCCATCGGGGCGAAGGGGTACACCGATTTTCCGACCAGCGGAGCGTGATTCACCGGGGGCCAGCGGACCGAGATCGACCGTTCTGTTCGCGCCGAAAGCGATCCCCGGAAAATCGTCGTCCGAGACCAACGGCCAGCGGTTATCGAAATCCGCTTGCCACGCGCGGAGGGGAACGCGACGATTGGTGGTCGCGAGGACCGGGCGGACGGGGACCGTCGACCCGGGCCAGCGGCGAATTCTTTCTTGGCGCGAGCCCGACCCTTTAACAGACGGGCCGCTGCGCCCTCATGAACACAGGAGCCGACACGATGACGCGCAACACAAACACGGGACGGACAGCCGGGCTGTTGCTTGCGGCGGGGTGTGTTTTCGCCGCAGGGTATCTGGCCGGCCAGGGAGCGTTTCGGTTTGGCGGGAACTCGGCCCAGGCGCAGGAAGACGCCGCGGCCGCTCCAGCGGCCGGGAGCACGCTGTCGGACGAAACCCGCGCGAAGATCAAGGCGGCGGCGGACGCGATGAACGCGGCTGTCGAATCGCTCAAGCTCGACCAGCAGTGGTTCCCCGCCACCAAGGGGATCAACACCTTTGGCGTGCTGACCGGCGGACTGAACTCGATGAAGGACCTCGAGGAAGGACGCGGGGTCGACCCGGAAACCTTCGCCGCCCTGTACGCCGGCTTGGCCGCCGACGAAATCGCCGACAAGATCGGCCGTGATCCGGAGGGGCGCGTGACGTTCAACGGGCGATTGGTCCGGATGTACCCGGTGTCGCGGCTGAAGTCGCTCTACGGCTCCCGCGCCGCCAACACGGGTGAAGAGATTTCGGCTGAACTCGACGGCAAGAAGCCCACCAAGAAAAAGGAAGAGGCCGAGCCGGAGTCGAACTAAACCGGTTCGGATCGAACCACGTTCGTCGAAGGGGTTCGAGGCGGGGCAACGGCCCCCGCCTCACCGGTCGATCTCCCCCATCACCATGTCGAGCGAGCCCAGGATCGCCGGAACGTCGGCCACCAACACCCCTCCGCACAGTTGCTCGAGCACGCTCAGGTTGCAGAACGACGAACTCTTCGCGCGGGCGCGGAGCGGTTCCGACTGGCCGGTGGAGACGATGTAAAACCCCATTTGGCCGCGCGGGCATTCGGTTTCGAGGTACGCTTCGCCGACGGGGAGTTTCGCGTTCCATTTGTGCGGCACGCGGACCGGTTCCCCGGCCAGGGCGTCGTGCCGGTCCAGCGCCTGTCGCACGAGCTTGATCGCCTCGGCCACTTCGCGCATGCGGACGTAGAACCGGCACCAGTTGTCGCCGACGATCGCTTCGGGTGGCATTTCGGCGAACGGGGCGAACGGCACGTCGAACGCATACCCCTCGTACATTTTCGTGTAGATCGGTTCCCCGTCGCGGCGCAGGTCGAAATCGACGCCGCTCCCGCGCAGCACCGCTCCGGTGCACGAGTATCCGATCGCCATCTCCCGCGTTAGCACCCCCAGGCCCGCCACGCGTTTCACGAAAATCGCGTTCGTCGTCAGCAACTCGTGATACTCGGGGATCCGCGCGGTCAGCCAATCGAGGAACAGCCGCACGGCGTCGGAAAACGTCATCTCCCGTTTGGGATCGGTCTCCGTGAGCGCCGCCAAACCGGGCGGGACCAGCACCCGATCGGGCATCGGGTGGGTTGTTCCGCCGATCGTCACGTAGCTGTACGTGAGCCGCGCTCCGCACAGTTCCTCGAACAGGTCGAGGATCACCTCCCGTTCGCGCAGCCCGTACAGGAACGGGGCGAACGTCCCCAAGTCCATGCCGTAGGCTCCCATGCCCAGCAGATGGCTGGCGATGCGGTTGAGTTCCGCGACGACGACCCGCAGCGCCTGCCCGCGCGGAGGGACTTCCATGCCCAGCAGTTTCTCGACCGCCAACGACCAGCCGAGGTTCATGTTCATCCCGGCCAGATAGTCCATCCGGTCGGTGTAGGGGACCCATTGGACGGGGGTCAGGTTCTCGCCGATCTTTTCCGCGCAGCGGTGCAGGAACCCGATCTCGGGGACCGCTTCGTACACGACTTCGCCATCGGTGCGCAACACCACCTTCAGCACCCCGTGCGTGCTGGGGTGCTGCGGTCCCATGTTCACAAACATCTCGTCCGTGCGAACGTCGTACTCGACGATCCGCGGATCCGCCAATTCCGTCACGCCGCAACGCTCCCCGCCACGTTTGCCAACAAAGTCGCATCACGGGATTCCCCCCGCGAATCTGCCCCGGCACGACGCCCGCGCGGGTTAACGCAGGTTATGCCGACGCCAGCGCTCCGGAAAGGTCGATCAGGTGCATCTGTCGACCTGTTCCCCCGTGCGGCGAATCGATGACTGCGAAACGTCCGTCGCGGCTGGTGCGCGGATGGGTGTCGCAACGCCACTCTCCGGTGTACGGGGCCGGGGAGAGGAAATGCCCCAGCGGGACCTTCCGCGAAGTCGCTGGATGGAACAGGTACGGGTGCTGCTTGCGCTCGCGATCGGGGTAGGTGTCGGACAGGATCCACGCGTCGCGCGTTTGCGGGACATACGTGCAATGCCCGTCCTGCGCGAGGATTCCCGCCCCCACCGGTTCGACGACATCGGACTTGTCACGGAACACGTAAAACCCCGGTTGGTCTCGGTGACGACTCCACGCAAGGATGTGCCGCTCGTCACGCCACACGAAGTGAGACGTGTATCCCGACGGATCGAGCACGAACAGATCGGAGCCGTCGACATTGGCGGTGATCATTCGCGTGCGGCGGTTTTTGGTCCCCATTTCCGGAGTGGCCCAACGGTGCAGAAACACGATGCGCGTGCCGTTCGTGTTGTAGAGCAGATGGTTGAACCAATGCTTCGACCGACGCATCTCGTCGGTGATGTCGCCGAATTGGAATAACGTCGCGATCGAGACGATCAGTTCACGGCGACCGGTTTCCAGGTCGACCCGCCACACGCCACTCCGTTCGGGAGCGGCCTCGTCGCGGAACGGGTCTGGCAATCCGGGATAGCCGTAGCCGGGGCGAACATCGTTCAGGCGGCGGAAGTCGGTGACGATGGCCGACTTTCCATCGGGCGACAACGCATAGATCGGGGAAGGAAGGGTACGACGTTCGCCCGAAGAAGTGTCGAGGATATGGCTCACATAGTCCCCGTTGGAACCGCGGTCGTTCCAGATGACGCGCGGCGAATCTCCCGGCATCCACTGGAGCATGCAACCCTGCTGCCAATTCCAGGCATGCGAGGTCCCGATCTCCGTCCACTGGTCGTCGCGCGAAAGGTCCACGTACCCGACGGCGATCTCGTCCGCCGCCGTGGGGGAGCGGTGCTCGAACGCGACTTCGTTCCCCAGGACCAGGCGGTTGGTCGGGTCGAACTGCAATTTGTCGTAATAGGCGAACCAATGGTGTTTCGGTCCGCGTGTGATGGCGCGTACCGGCGGAAGTGTTTCGCCAACGTCGGCACGCGCGTTCCAAGCCGACGCCAAACCGGCGACCAGCGGCCCGCCCAAGAGGGCCAATGCTTCACGGCGTGAGGACGTTCTCATGGCGGCATCCGCGGTGGAGTGCGGGGCGGGCGAACTCGCCCGCGGGAAACCCTCGACTCTTCTCGAAGGTTAACCGATCCTCCGCCGCGAGTCCGCTGGCCCAAGATCGCGAGAATCGTGAGACTCCTGCCGCTCGCGAACCCGCTCTCGCCGACGCTGCTCTCATCCGCTCGTCGCCGCCGCGTCTACCGCACGGGAACCCACACACCCGGGACGTTGTGAATGCTGTCCGAAGTCCAGTCGGCGCGTTGGTGGCCGAACAGGTGGGGGCGGTTGAGGTGCTTCTGCAACCGACGTTCCAGCACCGCTTGCGTGCGGCGGCGTTTGCGCGCCTGGGCCACGTTGGCCTGGACCGTCGCCACTTTGCCCAACAGTCGGTGTCCGGCCACGCCGATCAGGCCGGCGGCAACCGCCAGCATCGCGTTCATCCCTTCGAGTTGCCCGAAACCCGCGAACGCGAACAGGGTGCCGCTCAACAGGAGAATCGTGAAGCGGCTGATCAAGGGTTCGGCCGCCCGTTCCGCGCGCCCCTTGGCATCGATGATCTCGCGCATGATTTCGATCCTCTGCGATGGATGACGGACGTTGAGCGGGAGTAACCGGGGCTCGGTGCGAACACGGTCCCGGATTTGCGCCGAATCTGGCGAAGGGGCAACCGGTCCACACCACAATCTCTACAACGCGAACGGGACACCGAGCGGTTCCGGCTGTGACGGCGTGTGGAGATTTCGCCACGCGGAGGCAATCTGTGGCGAATGCGCCGTGGATGACGAGCAATCCGCTGAGTCGGTCGGCACGGGATGCAGTACGGCGGGTTGCCGTACGACTTTTCCCGTTGGGCAAAGTGGTTCGAGAAGTCCGCCTTCGAGAGCGAAATCCGCGCTAACCGATGGAAACAGTCGGATCGGCCCCCAACACCGCTTGTCGCCACGACGGGAAGTCTGGATGATTCGCGGACGTTTCGGAGTCGGCTCTAACGGCAGCCTCCCCATCGTGGACAACCTGTCAATCGATTGACGCAACCACTCTCAGCCCAATTGTTTGCGTCCGACTCCGAGGTCATGGTCTTCGCGCTGGCGATTCATTTCGACCGAATCCCCGCAGTTTTTTCGTTTTGCATCGTTTTCCAAACCACTCCCGTTTGACATCTCCGCCGCCCTCCGCGGCCCCGCATCAATCGCCTCCCCACCGACGGCCTGGAGGAAAGGAAGCTCTCCATGACCCAGCGTGTCCGCCTGATTCTGACCCTGCACGATCACCAACCGATCGGGAATTTCGACGGGGTCTTCGAGGCGTCGTACCGCGAAAGCTACCTGCCCTTTCTTGAGGTCCTCGAACGCTACGCCGACATCCCCGTCGTGCTTCACACGTCCGGCAGCCTTCTGGAATGGCTAGTGGACCGGCATCCCGAGTACATCGAGCGTGTGCGGGCGTTGGTCGAGCGAGATCAGGTCGAGGTCATCGGCGGGCCGTTCTTCGAGCCGATCCTGGCGTCGATCCCCTCGCGCGACCGGGTGGGGCAGATCAAGGCGTACACCGAATACCTCGAGCAGTTGTTCGGGCGCCGCGTCCGCGGCATGTGGGTACCCGAGCGCGTGTGGGAGCAGTCGTTCGCGTCCGACATCGTCGAAGCGGGCATCGAATACACGCTGCTGGACGACTACCACTTCAAAAACGCGGGACTGCGCGACGACGAACTGCACGGGTACTACCTGACCGAGGACGAGGGGCGACTGCTCAAGGTGTTCCCGGTCTGCGAGCGGTTGCGATACACGATTCCGTTCGCCGAACCGCACGAGACGATCAACCACCTGCGCCGGATCGCCGAGCGTCATCCGGGGGCGGTTGTCGCGTTCGGGGACGACGGCGAGAAGTTCGGCTCCTGGCCCGACACGCACAAACATGTCTACGAGAATGGCTGGATCCACCGGTTTTTCGAGTCGTTGCGGCAGAACGCTGGCTGGTTGGAGACCGCCACCCTCGCCCACGTGGTCGACCACGTTCCCCCCACCGGGAAGATCTACATCCCCGACGCGAGTTATCGCGAAATGACGGAGTGGGCGCTCCCGTCCGCCCGTCAGCGGGAGTACTTCGACATCGCGGGGGAACTGAAGCACCACCCCAAATGGAGCCATTTGCAGCCGTACATTCGTGGCGGATTCTGGCGCAACTTCAAAACGAAGTACCCGGAAACGAATGAGATGTACGCGCGCATGCTCGAAGTCAGCCAGAAGCTGGCTGCGGCGGAGCTCGCCCCGCGGTTTGCGCCCGCACCAAATGGAAACGGGTCGAACGGGCATGGTTCGGCGGAAGAGGTCGAAACGCGGCATGCGGATTTGCTTCGCAAGGCCCGTTTGGAGCTGTACCGCGGCCAGTGCAACTGCGGCTATTGGCACGGTGCGTTCGGCGGCCTGTACCTGCCGCATCTGAGAAACGCCGTCTACCAACACCTGATCGCTGCCGAAAACCTGCTCGACCGGGCCGCCGGGAAGACGCAACCCTGGGTTGAGGCCGAGGCGGGGGACTTCAACCTCGATGCCCGCAAAGAGGTCCGTCTGGCGAGCGACCGGGTCGTGGCGTACCTGTCTCCCGCGCGGGGCGGGCACATCTACGAACTCGACATCCGCGGCATCCGGCACAACCTGTTGGCCACGCTCGACCGCCGTCCGGAGCCGTATCACGCGGCGATCATCGAGGCGGCGCGGCAGTTCGGCGATCAAGGCCTGCCGCCGCAACACAACGGCGTCCGCTACAAAAGTTCGGACCTGCACAAGCACATTCACTACGACGCCTGGCCGCGCAAGTCGCTGGTCGACCACTTCCTCGCGCCCGGTTTGTCGCGGGCCGCTTTCCAGAAGGGGGAAGGGGAACAGGGGGACTTCGCCACGGGTGTGTACGAATCCGTCATCAAGCGTTCGGCGCGGCACGTGCAGGTCGAGATGGTCCGTCGCGGGCGCGTGGGGTCGCACGAAATCGTGGTTCGGAAGACGGTCGGACTGGACCGCGGCGCAGCCAGTCAGGAACTCGAAATCCATTACGAGTTGGAGAACCTCCCGTCGGGAGTGCCGCTTTTGTTCGGGATTGAATTCGGCATGGCGGGAGTCGCGGCGGGGGCGTCGGATCGCTTCTATTACAACGCCGAAGGACGCCAACTGGGGCAGTTGCAGTCCGAGTTGGACCTGCCGCCGACCACTCGGCTGGGATTGGTCGACGAGTGGCTCGGGTTGGACGTGTCGCTCGACGTGTCGCGACCCGCCGCTTTCTGGACCTTCCCCATCCAGACAATCAGCCAATCGGAGGGGGGCTACGAAGGGGTCCACCAAAGCTGCGTGGTGATGCCCCACTGGCAGGTGTTAGGGGGGGCCGAAGGACGTTGGAGCGTGACACTGCGGCTGACGTTGGACACCTCGGCGGCGCAGGCCCGGTCGCTGCGCGAACCGGTGGCGGTGGGTTGAATCGCATGGACAAGGAATTGATTCCCGCCAGCTTTCCCGTGTTGGTGACGCTCCCCGTGCAATGGGGCGAGCAGGACCTGTACGGCCATGTGAACAACGTCGTCTACTTCCGCTGGTTCGAATCGGCGCGGGTGGCTTACGGCGACCGGCTGGGATTCGCGCGGCGGATGTCCGAAGAGAAATGCGGGCCGATCCTCGCGCATGTGGATTGCAATTTCCGGCGGCAGTTGGCGTTTCCCGACACGGTGATCGTCGGTGCCCGAGTGGTCCGACTGGGGCGGAGCAGCCTGGTGATCGGCCACGGGGTGTGGCGAGAAAAGACCGGCACGCCCATCGCGGATGGCGAATCGACGGTCGTGTATTTCGACTACGCGAAGCAGCAATCGACCCGCATCCCCGACGAGTTGCGGCAGAAGATTGCGGAAATTGAAGGCCGAATGCCCGAAAACGGTCGACCTGATGCGGCCCGCCCCGGCGTTTAACTCGCATCGAGGCCGGGAAAGGATCGTTGGGCCAGGATTCCGCCGAACGTGAACACGTTCCGCCCAACATCAAGCGCCGACGCCGACCCCGCTTCTCAGTCTTGCAGAAGCCCAGCCAACCTCGCCGGAATGCGTCGCATCACCCTCCGCTCCCTTTCGCGGAGTCCGGGTCCATAGGCTTCTTCGATTCTTTCTCCACCTTCGCGCCGTACTCCAACACGAATTGTGTTCGCGTCAGCGGCAGGACGATGGTCTTTTTTCCCAGTTGGGCCTCCATGCGCTGCGGCGACAGCAATTCCGTGCGGTCCGTCTCATCGAGGAACACCGTCCCCGACCGGGAGTCGATCAACATCAATTGGCTGACCTCTGCCGCGGGCCCCCCGTCCACACCCTGGGCGATCCCCGAACGCCACAGCGGCACGAACGGAAGATCCGGCGAATGGAACAACTCCAGCTCGAAGTCGCGGGAGGCATGCTCCCAGATCGGTTTGTCGCCGCTGGCCGGTATGCCGAACAGTTTGCCCTGGATCTGTTCGCGACGCCGAAAACTTCGACTCAGCATCTGCTGGTCGAAGAACTGTGGCACCGGAGTGGTCCGCACAACGACCAAATCCCGGTCGAGGCCCGGCAGCACCCACATCCGCACCGGCGCCGCCGCGAGCGTCAACTGCCGATCGGCGAGCACCTTGCCGGTTTCCAGTTCAAATTTGCGATACCGCCCCTTCGGTTCCACCACGCACAAGCTCGTGCCGCCGACCTCGGCAAACACGCTTCCCTTCGCGACTTCCGCCGACCACGCGTCCGCCCCCTCGAGGCTTTTCGTGCCGATCAGCCGCACGCTCCCCTCTTTCTCGGCGCCCCCCGCTTTCTCTACGGACAGGTGCACGACCACGCCGTTGCGCGACCCCAGCGTGTCCCGCGTCGGCGGCATCGCCACGGCGGGAAACTCCTTGCCGTCGCACAGGCGGAACCGCCGCGCGCTCGTGCCACGCTCCGACTGGCAGGTCAACCATTCCTCGTCCCCTCCCAGCACGGATCCCCCTTCGATGCCCCGTCGCGACCAGCGCTCTTCGCCGGTCAAAGGGTCGACGACCACGACCCGCTCCCCCCACCGATACGCGAAGTACCTCGTCGACACTCCGCGCACCGACTGGAACCGTCGTCCCTCGCGGTCGACCCGCGCCACTATCTTCCGACCGTTCGGCAATTCCACGGGCACCAACTGGGGTTCCGCGAGTTGATGGGTCGTGCCCAACTGTCGCGAGAACGTGTCGGTCCACAACACACGAGGTCCGGGCCGGTCGGTCGTCCCCACCGTGTCGATCGCCGTGAATCCCCCTCCGTCGAACAACACCACCAAATGGCCCGCCCCCCAGGCGGTCCCCGTGTACGGCTCGATTCGCTCCACATCCCGCAAGTGGATGCGCCACACCTCTTGCCGCTCGGCGGTGAGCGCGACCAACTGTCGGCCATTCACGTCATACGACAGCGTCAGGTCGGCCAGCCACGGCCCCGGATCACCTGTGAACGCGATCCGCAATGGTTGAGAGATGCCACCGAAAGGAGGTGGCGCAGGCACGCGTGACACCTTCGGCACACCTGCCGGCCATTGAAACGGCGGCGCATCCTCGCCATGCGGATCCTCCAGCCGCCACGCGATGAACTCCTGCATCGCCGATTGACCGGTGGTCAGCGGCAGATCGGGATACCGCGCCGCGATGTCGCGCAGCACGCGCCACGCGTCGCGCGGCCGCCCCGTTTCCAGCACCACTTCGTGCAGCCGCGGATACAGCTCGCGGCGCCGCGCGGCATCCTCCGAGCGCGACAACAAATCCACCAGCAGCGTTTCGATTTCCAGCCATTCCCCTTGTGGAAGGAGCAGCCCCGCCAACGCCGAACGAGCCTCGTCCGCCTCGCGCGTCCCTCCGAACAACGCCACAAAGCGACGCAGTTCCTCGGGTCGCTTGGATTCCACCAGCTTCGACCATCGCTCCCGAACAAGCTCTTCCAACCGCGACCGGTCCGCTTCGCCCGCACCGTCCAACAAATCCCGCACGCGGCCCGCGATCATCGCGTCCGCCCGCACGCGCCAGCCCCCCTCACCCAAATCGTCGAAGCCTCGAGGCAGCAGGTCCACCTCCGCCAGGCGGAGCAGCGACATCAGGCTCGCCGCCGCGTCCCCCGTCGCCGCGTATCCTTCCGCGACCGTGCGATAAAACCGCATACGGTCCGCGTCCGTGACGAGCAATTTCTCGACCTCGTCGACCGTGTCCTTGAACTTTGCGAAGTCGGTCCGCAACAGTTCGAGCGCGCCGGCCACCGCGCTCGAACGGACCTGCTCGTCGTTGGGAGACACCTCCAGCGCCCGCCGGAACGCCGCGCAGGCCTCGTCCCCCCGGCCTCGGTGCAACAGCAACTGTCCCCGCACCGCCAGCAGTCGCCCGTCGTCCGGCGACTTGGCGAGCGATTCGTCAATCGTCCGCTCCAGCCGGTCGATGTCGTGGAAGGCCGAAAGGGAGTCGACCCGCTGCGACACCACCGTCCCCCGCGCCGCCACCAGGTTGCCCAAGGCCACGCCGTCTGGTGTTTTGGATCGCGCCGATTCCCGACCGGTGGCGACATCCAACGTCAGCAACTCGGCCGACGCCAACGGCAAGTGATAGCGGCCCGCCGCCAGATAGCCCCGGCCGGACGGCGCGGGGATCGGGACTTCGCCCTCTGTACCCGGTTTGACGGGTTGGGACGGAACCTCCGAGCGATCCGCTGCCGCGGGAGCCGCAGCCTCTCCGTTCCCTTTCCATGCCGGTTTGCCGTCGGACACCCTCACGCCACGGATGGACGATCGCCCCACCACCACCGCGACTCCCTCCGCGACCGCTCCCACAAACAGCCCGTCGCCGCGCGGCAATCTCCACAACAACTGGCCCGTCGACAGGTCGAGGCAGCGCAGCGAATCGCAACCCCGCGGAGCGACCAATACCCGCGTGCCGTCGATGATCGCCAGACCATCGATCCAGCGGTCCTGCAGGGCAGCGTCGCGAAGGCCATCCAGGCCGCTCAATGGCCCGATCATGAACCCCGGCGCGTTCCTGGGGACCGGGGTCTCCGAACGATAGAGGTACTCCCACAGCAACGTCCGCGCGGCGAGGTCCACCGCCACGATCCGCCCCGCGTCCGTTGGGCAGACCAACACCCCCCCTGCCAACGATGGCGACAGCCCGCGGCGGTAGTGGTGCATGTCGGCCCCCGCCGCGATGTCGAGCTTGACCAACTTCTGCGTCCACGCCAACCGACCGGTGCGGGACTCCAGCGCCATCAACCGGATCTCGTCCGCAAATTCGGCGAGGCCGTACAGCATTCCATCGTGCGGCAATGGCACACCCAAAAACGCGACGCCCGCGAACTCGTCCCCGGCGGTCACCGGCGAACCGATCCGCCAAAGCAGTTTGCCTGTTTGCAAGTCGTACGCGGCCAGCCGGTTTTCCTCCCGCAGCGGCGCGTTCTGATTGGCGAACAACGGAGTATTCGTCTCGTAGCGTGGTACCGTCTCAACCGCGTACACGCGCTCGTCGTCAGCCGCGAGTGTTCCCGTGGTTTGGTCGAACCACGCGCGGTCCTGCAGCACCGGCAGCATTTGCGACAGACCCGCCCCGTCAAACGTCGAGCCCTCTCCCAGAGCTTGCGTCAACACGGCATCGGGAATCGCACCTTTCCACGCGAATCCTCCCCCCACGATGTCGTGGGCGACGATCTGGCCGAAACCACGCGTGACGATCCGGTTTCCCGAAACGATCGGCCGCGCCGCCGGCAGCAACACGATCCCCGCCGGAACCGTGCGGCGCAACTGATTCCGCAAGTACGCGTCGGCGTGGGCGCGCAGCGCCGCGTCCCCCGCTTCCGTCGCGGTCGAGTGTCGCACCAGGTCCGCCGACCAGCCGGACGAACCCAGGTAGGGCGCAACTCCCTCCGCCGAAGCGGCCCGCCGCGGGTCCCCCCCCGCCATGCGCCAATCCTCGACAACCCGATCGCCCCCCCCATGCACTCCGCCGCCGCCAGGGCCAGCCGGTCCCACCTCGCCGGTCAACCACTCCACGGGATGGTCGGTCAGCGCGGCGGCCTCGATCGTCACCCCGCGCCACGCCATCCGCCCGTTCGTCCCCGCCAGCGCCCGCAGCAACGCTTCGCCGCGCGGAGCGTCCCCCGTCAGCCACGCGGCGACCGCCCCCCGCACCGCCAGCGACATGCCCATGCGGCGGCGCGACCGGGGTTGATCGATCAACCGCTCGTAGATCGCCCGCGCGGTGTCGAGGTGACCCGTTTCCCACTCCAACTCCGCGCAACGGACGGCCGCTTCGCACCCCGCGGCGGTGTGTGCGTAACGCCGCGCCACATCCCGGAGTTCGGCCAACTCCTTCGCGTCGGCCAACGCCTCCCGCGCGGCGCCGCCGTATTGCAGTTCGTAGGCGCGGTACCCGTCGTCGGACAGGTTCGCCAACAAGCGGTCCGCCTCGCGCAGCAGCGACACCGATGCGGCACGGGTTTCGTCATCTTGCCCCGCGACGCCGTTGTCACCCGCTCCTTCGTCGGGAATGCGTGGCAAGGCGGGCAATGTGGAGGGTTCACGGTCCGGTCGCCGGGTCGGCGAATCGGTCGCGATCCGAAAGGCGTCTTCCCCCGCTTCGAGAACCTCCCGCAATCGAACGATCCCCGTGGGGATGTCCCCTTGGTCGAGCGCGGTTCGCGCGGCGTCCAGCTTGCGGGCCAACCTCGAATTCAGCACCGTCTCGCTCAGCGCTTCTTCGAGGAGAAATCCGCCGCGGTTGCGGACCACGCCAATTTGCGCCCGCGCGGGCACCACCGCCGCGAAGGCCAACAGCACCCACAACGCCGCTTGCCACGCGGAGTAACGCGAGCCGCGGGGTGTTGCGGGAATTGATTGGGGACGCCTTCCGCTCGAATAACGGCGCATCGAAGCTCCTGTCCGACCGGGGGGCGAACCGTCGGCGCGCAACGTCACCCCCTTATCCCTCGTATGGCGAACGTTCATCATATCCCGTCGCCACCCCCCCGTCAGCAGGGAATCGACACTCCTCCGCGGACGTGCGCGGGACGACCTCTGTGGAAGCTGGGCTATCCCCGACCCGTGGGGATTTCGTAAGTTCACCGGGAGCGACGGAGGGCTTCGACCGGACAGCCGTCGCGCGCAGGGAACTTCGGTCCGGAATTGGAATCGTCCCAGGGAGCGGTCCGCGATGCACGGATGGCTGCGTACTTTGTTCGTCGGGGTCTGTGTGTTGTTGTCCGCGACGGTCGGGACCGACCTTTGTCGCGCGGACGGATTGATCGACCAACTGCCGCCGGACGGCTCGTGGGTGCGGTATCAGGCGACGTTGTCCAACGCGTCCGGGTCGGACAAAACGCAGGTCACCGGTACGATCACCATCGCATCGGTTGGCAAGCGGGTGACGGAAGACCAAGGCCCCTGTCGCTGGCTGGAGATCGTGAGCGATCTGTCGGACGGTAAGGGGAAGCAGGTCAGTGTGGGGAAGTTCCTCATCCCCGACAGCGCGCTGGCGCGCGGCCAGAATCCGCGAAACTTCATCGTCAAGGCATGGGGGAAGGACGGCACCGGCCTCAAGGAAGAGGGGACCCTTCCCGAGGATGTGGGGAGTATGCTCGACATGCTGCTTCACGGCCCGCTCGAAGAAGCCAAGCCGATCGCCGAGGCGGTTGTCGAGACCAAGCTCGGCAAGTTGACCTGCACGGGGACCAGCGGCTCCCGCTCGCGGCGGTTGGGTTCCGAGAAGGAAACCATGAACCTCAAGGTGGCGTCGCGCCTTCATGCGAAAGTTCCGTTCGGCGTTGTCGAGTACGCGGCCAAGTTCAGCGTTGCTGGCAGTGAACCTCCGCAAACGGGCTCGATTCGACTGCTCTACGAGGATTCCGGAAAGGACGCGAAATCGGCGCTGCCGATGCAGGACTGAACCAGTCCGCAGGCGCTGTCCGCCGCATGCAGTGAAACAGCTCCCCGTCATCATTCCCAGGTTTGTTGCGCGGTTGTTGCAACGGGTGTGCGGGACGGGGCGTTTTTGGTTTTCGCCCCGCTTTTGCGGGAGCGAACGCGGACGGCGGAAACGGGGCGAGGGGGTGTCGGAGCGGGAAAACGCGGGGTTTTCCTTCGCGAACGCGCGGGAATGCGGAGTGTGATTCCGGCACGTTTTCGGGAGAGGTGTACGCGCAATTCCCACGTTCCCGAAAATGGGAATGTGGGAAATACGCGTGTCAAAAATTCGCGCGGGGGTGAAAACGCCGTTTGGAATGGCGCGCGACGCAGTCATATTTGCCCGCCGCGCGGGGAAACGGGTGTCGCACCCGCGGAAGTCGCGAACCTCGCAACAGGCGGGGGGTCCAGGGGGAGGTGGTTTGTCGGGGAATGTCGAACCGGTGCCCGGGCATCGCTCGGCATATTTGTCCCGGAGCGGGCCGTGTGTGGCACACGAATCACAGAAAAAGCGGTGCCCGAGCGGTTGCCGACCCCCCGGCCGGGCCGATATCCTTGCGAATCACCGATTGCCCGCCGAAGTGGCGGAATGGCAGACGCAGCGGATTCAAAATCCGCCGAGGTTAACCCCTCGTGTGGGTTCGACTCCCACCTTCGGCAATCACAAGAAAACACGCCGCGAGTTCACTCGCGGCGTGTTTTTTTGCGTTTCGCCAATGGTGTCGATGTGCTCGCGATTCCCCTGGTGATCGCGGTCAAGATCGACAGTCGTCGCAGAGCGGCGAGGCCGTGGAACGAATCGCCAATTTCGCGATCAGATCCACCGGAAGCCCCTGAGGCCAGCCCCCATTTTGCCGACCAGGGGTGCTGAGCAATCTGGCAGGGGGGGAGGGGCCTTGCTTTTACTCCCCGTTCCTCCAGTGGGCACCTGTTCCTTCCACCGCAAAAACGGAATGGGGAGCGGACCTGCTTACACCCGGTCCCGGTAGGTGCCGATCCGATTCCTGCGGGGACGGAATGGCGATGGAGTTTCGCGCAGTGGTAACGTTGAGGTCGGAGAGTGGGGAATCCCATTCGGTGGGCGAATCGAACGCAGCGGCGGGCCACTCCGTGACAATCTCTTCTGACCGCGTTAGCCAGGCCCCCACGGCGACACCAGGACTGCCGGCCATTCCGAGGCCGTCCGTGTGGCGCCTTGCCTTACAAGGTTACACCGCGCTCATTGTTTGCGTGGTGCTGGGGATACTGGCGTCGACACCGGCCGTTGTTTCCCGAGTGCGCTACTTCGCGGAGACGAGCTTCGTCATCGGGGCGCGCCCGCAGGACGACACGCACCTGGAGTCCTGGGGGCTGGCACAGCACAGCGTGGTGTCATTCGACACCGAGCGTCGGGGCGAAGAGTTGTGGATCCGCTCGGAGTACCGAGGTTCGGTGAGCCAGAAACCGGCGTTGAACGAACTCGTCGCCGAATTGCGCCGGCTCGGCTATGAGTTTCGCGGAATGCGCGGCGGCTCGATGGGCATGATCGGCGGTGTGCGCGAAATCCTGTCCGATGCGTTCACGTTGGCCGTGCTGTTGGCGACCATGCAGGTGGCCTTTGGCGTCGTTGGTATCAACCGAATCCGCGCGGCGGTCCCCCGAGGCGAAGTTGTGGCCTCGCTGTTTTCGGGGAATCACGCTCAGGCGTTGATGTTTGGAGCTTTGGGTGGGCTCGGGCTGTTGCTCCTTGGCCTGTTGAACGATTGCGTCGTAACCGCCGTGCTCGGACACGCGCCTCCCAGCCCCTGGGATTCCGCCACGGCGATGCCAACCAACACGAAGCTGGTTTTCCTGATGTTCGGCGCGGTGGGTGCGCCGATTGCCGAAGAGATTTTCTTTCGTGGCTACTTGTTCGGGAAATTCAGGCGGGCGGGATTCCTTGGTTTCGGCCTGGTGTTTTCGTCATTCCTGTTCGGCGTCGTGCACTTCTCGGACATTGACAACGTGCCCGGCATCTGTCTTTTCGGCCTTTGTCTGGCGTGGATGTATCACCGGACAGGCTCGTTGCTGACGCCGATCGCCGCCCACATGGTCAACAACGGCACGGTCATCCTCTGGATGATCTTGTCGTGAAACACGGGGAGGAGACGCTTCCGAGTTTGAAGGGCAACCCATCGAACGAGTCAATGGTCACGTGGGAAAGAGCCCACTCGCGATTCGCATGTCGGCATCCCGATCAACAAGAGTGCCCTGCGAACCGCGGCGCCCCTTGACACCCACAGCCCCCGCCTCATCCCGATGCCCACTGCCGCGCCGACTCTCCAGCATCCGGACTTCGATGCTCGCGGCACTCAGATCGACCAGGCAGGCTGCCATCGCTCACGATGCCGTCCGGTTCGATGGCACCTGCATTCTGGAACTCAGGGATGACCGCGACAGATCCCTTCTCATCCCGGGACCCTGGAACACGGAGGCTCAAGGCAGGACAGTGGTCTCCGGTCGACGAAAGACTGGAGCCACTTGGCCTTGCCCTTTCAGATTAAATTGATCACATCAATATAGTATCCATTGACACATTTGCGGAGTCCAAATTCGCGAGATTTGTCGCGCTTCGCCTTGTCGTAGTGCATACAGCATCCGCTTACCTCAACCTCTATCAGAACGTCTCCAGTGACTTCGAACTGGCGCTTGTGAAAAAACACGCGAGATGACAAACAGATGGACTTGTTCTCACGCCTTATTGCTTTTGGGCTGAATTCGGACAGGAGGGTTAATCCCGTCATTGGATCAGAATGTTCGGAATGAAATCTGATCGAAACATCAACAGAATCGCCTTGAGATGGAAGCGCAAGATTCTTGCAAATAATCTTGGTCCCGAACGTCTTTTCGCCTCGCTGTATAATCGAAAATCCCATCTTTTTCCAGAATGGAATGGATGATTCCGGGTTGCACTCGATCCATAAAAGGTTTTTGCCGTCTTTTGCGGCGATCGATGTGCGGTGCTCTACTAATTTCTGTCCAATTTGCTGCCTTCGATACTCCTTCTTAACCTGAATGATCCCAGGTGAGGTGAGGTCGCCAAGCTGGAAGGCAACTGGGTCTCCGCTGTCTTCGTGCACGTAAGCGAAGAGGTTCTTGTGTTTGTGGGATTCTTCGATTACATTCCAGTTGCAGTGAAAGTTTCCGTCGACTCCGTCTTCCTTTTCCTGAATGAGCCAGGACTCAATCTTCTCTAGGTCGCTGTTTTGGGACCGTCTTATGAACGAGCGGGGCGGGCGACCTGGCTTCGATGTCATTTTATCATCCTTGTGATGCCGAACTCTGGGCGGTTGCGATGTGAACTCGCTCTGAAATGGTTCGACCGCCCGGTGTGCTCAGTGAACTTGGTTATTGTTGAATTGGCAGGGGTGTCAGAAACACTTGTCATCGCAAAAGTCGTTTCGTCGCAACAATGACGTCCTCACACGCTTTCGCATTCTACGCACGTTCTCATGCGGCTCCAAAGCACAACGCCCGAGCCAAAGGCCCGGGCGTTGTGAAAATCGGTCGCTTCGATTCCGTTCCACCGATCAGTGGTTGAACAGGAATTCCTTCGTGTTGATGAGCGCCCAGACGATGTCCTCGTAGGCGGCTTTCTTGCCCGCTTCACCCAGTTTGGCGATGTGGGCGAGGGCGACCTTCAGTTCCTCGGAGTCCGGTTCACGCGAGTAGACCCAGCGATACAGCTCGCGGAGCTTGTCCTCGTCGTTGCGTTCCTTGTCGGCGACGAGCAAGGCCGCGCGGCCGGAACCGCTCGAAATCTTCTGCTGGACTTCGCTCGAATTCAGCAGGTGCAGGCTTTGAGCGAGGTTCGCTTCCTGCGAGCGTTCGCATTCGCAAGCGGTGTCCCCCTGCGGCTGGCCGAACACCTTCAGGAAGTACGGACCCAATCCGGCGTCCGGCAGTTGCACCGCAGTCGTCCCGGCGGGGAGTCCGCCGTAGCCCTGCGTCGTGGCCGTCACCAGGTGCAGCGAGTCGTACAGCACTTCGGCTTTGAGCCGCTTCGGGTAATACCGCGAGAAGTTCTGCTTGTCCTTGAGGTTGTACTCGTTCGGCAAGGCGGACAACTGGTAGGTGTTCGACTTGCAAATCGTCCGAACCAGCTCTTTCAGGTCGAAGCCCGAGGCGATGAAGTGCTGGGCGAGGCCATTGAGCAATTCGGGGTTCGACGGCGGGTTGGTCGCCCGCATGTCGTCTTCGGGTTCGACAATCCCGCGGTCGAAGAAGTGCTTCCAATAACGGTTGACGAGGGCGGGGGCGAAGAACGGATTGGTCTTGTCGGCCATCCAGTCAGCCAGCAGTTGACGCGGATCACGCTCGGCGGCGACATCCATCGGATTGCTGCCGAGGCCCGTCGGCTTCTTGGCCTGACCGGATCGCGGGTTGGTCGCGCTGGGGGCACCGTCGTTGTGGAACACCCGCTGTTCGCGGGGGTTGTTGCCAGCCTTCTTGCCAACGCGGCTGAAGAACGCGGCGAAGCCGTAGTAGTCGTCCTGGCTCCACTTCTCGAACGGGTGGTGGTGACAGCGGGCACATTGAATCCGCAACCCGAGGAACAACTGGGCCACGTCCTCGACTTGCTCGTTCACCTGCTGGACTTCGCGGAACCACACCACGGGCGGGTTCGATTGCACGTCGCCCGAGGCCGCGACGACTTCGCGAACCATTTGGTCGTACGGCTTGTTCGTGTACAGCGCGTCGCGGATCCACGCGTGGAACGCGAGGTTCCCTTCGGCGTCTTCCCCTTGGCGGCGCTTGTTCCGCAGCACGAGGTTCCACTTGTTCGCGAAGTAATCGGCGTATTCGGGACTGTCGACCAAACGATCAACGAGCGCTTCGCGTTTCTTCGGGTCGCTCGAGGCGATGAAGGCACGGGTTTCGGCGTCGGTGGGCAAACGCCCCGCGATGTCGACCGTCGCGCGGCGGATGAACGTGCCGTCGTCGCACACGGGGCTGGGGGGAATTCCCAACAGCTTGAGCTTGTTCACAACCGCGATGTCGATGAAGTTCTTCGGTTCCGGCTGCGGCGGGAGTTCGACCCCCAGCGGAATCGTCGCCCGGAACGTCGAGACCTGACCCTGATAGCGGGCCATGATGGCCACCTCACCGGCCAGTTCGAGCGTCTTGACGAGTGCCGTCACGCTCGACTCGGCCATTTCCTGATCGTTCGGCTCGTACAACGCCATGCGGGTCACGTCTTCGACCGTGCCATCGCTGTACGTCGCAAGCGTGACGATCTGTTGCTCGCGGCTGCGATCCATGACCCGGCCTTCCGGGTAGCATTTGATTCCCGTGACCACCGGATCGTTGGCCGATCCGTACGGCATCCCCTGATCGACCCAGCGGGAAATCAGGCGATACTCGTAGCTGTCCGGTTCCATCCGCTTGCCACCGCCGTGGGGCGACTTGCCGACGGCCTTGGTGAGGAGCAGGCTTTGGCCGGCGGAGCCGGGGAACAGACGGCGACCGCGCCCTTCCTTGACGAGATACTCGTAATCCTCGTCGGGATAGAAGCCCAGCAGCGACAGCTTGAAGCCGTTTTGGCCGGTCGCCTTGCCGTGACAACCACCACTGTTGCAACCCAGTTTCGTGAAGATCGGCACGATCTGGTTGGTGAAGTTCATGGGCAATTCGTGGGCGACACCCGTCACTTCGACGCGTACGGTGGCCGATTTCCCCGAGGGATCGGTCACCGTCACCGTGACGGCCCCGTCCATGATCGGCGTCACCATGCCCGTGGCGTCGATGTTGACGACCCCCGCCGGTTCGGCGGCGTAAGTCACCTTGCGGGTGTGGTCGATCAGTTGGCCGGACGAATATTCGCCCGTCACGATCAACTGTTGGCGGCCATCGCGGCTGCGAATGACGAGCTTTCCGCCGTCAAGATTCGGCTCGATCCGCAAGCCCTGAATGGCTCCGGGATCGCCCAGCCCCTTGGCTTTGGACTCTTCCGCAAAAACTGCGGAGCAAACCGCGACAGAGACTGTCGTGGCCAAACAAACCGACCAAAGCACGGAGGAGCGACGAATCATGAGGCATCCCTTGGAAAAGGGGGATTCAGGATCGATTCGTGGGAGCAGCCTTGCGAGCGTGTCGCATGGCCGTCAACCGGCGGGAGTATTCGGGAAGGACCGCAGTCTTGTCGCGGCGAGGGGCAGGCATGTGTGAGGCCAAAGATCACATCGGCGAACCGAAGTGCGCGCAGCCTTCACGAATCCCTCAACCGCCAAACATATCAACAATCATCCCTGTGTCAAGAACGGGACCTCGCCGATTCTTTCAGAGAATTCAGGAAGACCGGATTTCCGAGATCAATCGTTCGAACCCCACCCGGTCCAGGGTGTTGGCCACGTCGCACGCCCGCAGTCCCGCGCGGCGCGCCTGAACGACGCCCCACGACATCACGTCCATGCCGCGTTGACTGTGGGCGTCGGTATTGATGACCAGCTTGATTCCCCGATCGCGTGCTTGGGCCGCCCGCACGTCGTCGAGGTCCAAACGGGCCGGGTTGGCGTTGATCTCCAGCAGTTTGCCGTGATCGGCGACGGCCTTGAGAAACTCGTCCCAGCGGATGGGGACCGGTGGCCGTTTGCCGACGATCCGGGCGGTGGGGTGGCCGATCATGTGGACGAGGGGATTGCGGACCGCCGTCATCAGTCGGGCGTGAATCTCCTCCTCAGTCTGCCGCAGACCAAAGTGCAACACGGCGATGACCCAATCCGCCTCGATCAGGACATCGTCGGGGAGGTCGAGCGTGGCGTCCTCGAGGATGTCGCACTCGATTCCCTTGAACACGCGGATGTTCGGGTACCTGGCCGCCACATCGTCGATGTTCCGCCAATGGGCCAGCAAGCGCGGGGCGTCCAACCCATTAGCGACGGTGACCCGTTTCGAGTGATCGGTGATCGCGATGTACTCCCGTCCTCGTGAGAGGGCCGCCTCGATCATCTCCGCGATCGTCGCCTCGCCGTCGGTGGCGGTCGTGTGCATGTGCAGGTCGCCGCGAATGTCTTCGACGCGGACCAATTCCGGGAGCGGTCCCCGCGCGGCCCACTCGAATTCCAGGCGGTCCTCACGCAGTTCGGGCGGGACCCACGGCAAGCCGAGCGTTTGGTAGACCTCTTCCTCGGTGCGACCGGCGATCCGCTCGTCGCCCCGGAACACGCCGTACTCGTTGACGCGCAGACCCCGCTCCTGGGCCATTTTGCGGACGACGATGTTGTGCTCTTTCGACCCGGTGAAGTACTGCAATGCCGCGCCGAACGAATCGGGTTCGACCACGCGCAGGTCCATTTCGATGCCGATCGACAATCGCACGCGCATCTTGGTTTCGCCGCGCGACAACACCGCTTCGACCTGCGGATGTCCGGCGAGCGCGTCCATCGGCGCGGTCGAGTTCGACGCGGTGCAGAGCAGGTCGAGATCGCCGACCGTCTCCTTGCCGCGACGGGCGCTGCCGGCGGGGACCACCGCGTCCACCCCCGGAACGGTCTTGAGGTGCGCGGCGAGTTCTTCGGCGACCGGTCGGGCTTCGGCGAGGTACCACCGTTTGGCCTCGGCGGGGAGCGTCGCCAGACCGTCGAGAATCGCCTGCTGCGTCTTCGCGCCGAATCCCTTGAGAGTGGCGACCTTCCCCTCCCGCGCGGCTTGCCCCAACTGGTCGAGATTCTCGACCTTGAGTTCCTTGAACAACAGCGCGACCTTTTTCGGGCCGATGCCCGGTAGCCGCAGCATGTCGCGCACGCCTGCGGGAATCTTCGCCCGCAACTCTTCGAGTTGCGCGAACGTGCCGCCACGGACGATGTCGCCGATCTTGGCGGCGAGGTCCTTGCCGATCCCTTCTTCGGTGGAGGGGTCGAACGCCAATTCCCCCGCGTCGGTGGCCAACGGTCTTTCGAGTTCGGCCACGACCCGCGCGGCGTTGCGATAGGCCCGAATGCGAAACGAATTCGCCCCGTCGATTTCGAGCAGGTCCGCCGCTTCGTCAAGCAGCAAGGCGATGGCGGAGTTGGTCATGAAGATCAATAACCCAGCAGAATTCCGGGGACAGCACACTTCGATTCAGGAAGAGGCTTCGTCCGGACATGGCATGCCGGCGCACGTACCGCCGCCAAACATCCGGATCCCGGAAGTGTCCGTATCTCATTCGACGACCGAGGACAACGCAGACGAGCCCATCCCCTTTCCCTCGCCTCCCAGCACATACGCCGGGAGCGAGAAATCGGTTCCGAATTTCGCGATCTTCTCTCGTAAACCCCTGTCGATCGCCTGCTGAGCCGATTCACCCGGTTCCTTTCTGACCATCGCGAACCCCTCGGCGTTCTGGGCGGCCTGGCGGGTCTGCCAGACGACGCGGCCTCCCGATTCCAGTTCGATCGTGACGACCGCTTCCTTGATGGTGACCGACTCCTTGCCTCCAAACACGGCCCCCAATTGGGTGAACTCGGCGGTCCCCTTCGCAACGATGTTGGCCGTGAATTTCAGGCTGGTCGGCGCTTCGTTGCGGACTTTGTATCCCGACCTGCCAACGGCCAGTTCCAGGTCTTTCTGGGCACGTCGCGACAGGTCCGCCAGTTCCGGATCGCCCCCGATCGCGATCCGCACCACGACGGGGTCGCCGGGTTTCAGGAGGGCGGACTTGGCCAACTCCGTCGGTACGAGTTTCTCGCGCGTGGCGGCATCGGGGAGCGGGGCATGACGAATGGTCGCCGGTCCGTCGGCCGTGGCGACCCACCACGCCTCGCCCGCCACTCCCGAGGGGGCCACGGGGGTTTGCGCGGTGTCGTAGGACCAGACCACGGCTTTCAACGACACATCGAACACCAGGGACCGGTTGATGAGCAGTTGGTGCTTTCCGCACCACGAGACCGATTCTTCGAAACCGGGAAGCATCCAGCGGCCCACCGAACGGCCGGTGGTGAGGTCGACCAGTTCCAGACGCGTCCCCCCCGAATCGTTACTGGTGACGGCCACGTGCCGACCGTCGGGCTGGTAGGCGAGGTGCCGACAGCGGACGCCGTCGATCATCCCCTGCGAACTCCCGGTCGCGAGGTCGAACATCGCGAGGTACGGTGTCTTGATGGATGGGTGACGAGCGACGACGAGGGACGCACCATCTGGAGAGGCGGCGACCGCCCACACATCTTCCAGTTGGTATTTGGCGCGGGGTGGACTCGTTTCCCAGACGACAAGGCGGCCTGCGGTATTCACCGTCGCCACCATCTTCGCTCCGACGGGTTCGACAGCCCACAGTTGGTCGTTCTTGTCGCTCTCTCCGGCGTAGGGTCGCCAGGCGGCGGCGTGCTTGCCGTCCTCGGTGCGGAACAGGTCCAGTCGCCCCAGCCCTTTTTGCGGACGGAGGATGGCGAGTTGGCCGTCGCCGGTCACCCCGTGCAAGGCGGAGGGTTTGACGGGGGACCAGTTCGAGAGCCGCTTGCCCGATTGCACGTCGTACACGCTGACGGAGGCACTCGACGGAGGATTGTCGGATTCGTCCAGGGCACGACGAAACTCGGAGGTGGCGTTCATCGCTTTGATCATCTCATCGACGCGACTCGCCTTGGCCGCTCCCACCGCGTGGCGGACGACCGCGCGATTGCCACCGATCGCCAGTTCGTCGGGCTGGCCGGGAGTCTCTTCCAGCGGAATGGTCGCGGCGGGCTTCGCCGGTTCGCCAGGAGCGGTGGGCTTATGCGTCCAATCGGGTTTGACAACGAGTGTGGAAGCGTCGCGATAGTCTGCTCTGACCAGCGGCGGCAGGCCGATGTCGGTCGCCAGTCCCCCCTCCGCTAGGCCGTGTGGACATTCATAACACGTCCGTCATCAGTGCGGCGAGCCAGACGAAGCCGAGGAAGTTTTCGGGGGTCTTCTCGTAACGAGTCGCGACGCGGCGGAATTGTTTGATGCGGCCGAAG
>JBIKMW010000074.1:0-33667 GCA_044359065.1 Planctomycetales bacterium
TCAACATCCTTCCAGTCGGCTTCCTGCGGATTGGCGGTAACCAGTGTGTACTGCACCGTCCCGAGCGACTTGTCGACTGCGGTGATGGCGATTCCCTTGAGCGCTCCCGCATCCAAATCGGAGATCGGATTGCCCCCCGCCCCCCGGGCGAGCAGGTCCGACACGAGCGTCCCGTGCCGCATCTCGCTCGACTGTCTCGACCCCGCACCGAGAATCGCGAACGGGTTGCCCGTGGCATTCAGTGTCGGCGCGCGGTTGTTGACGAGCGTGTAGGTTTCGGTGGTCGTCGGCGTGGTGTTCGTGAGCGCATTCGTGGCGAGGTCGGTAATGTTCTGCCCCGCGGCGAACAGCAGTTGAATCGTGCCGTTGCTGTTGGTGACACCAGTGATGGTCACGTCGTAGACCGACGTGCTGACGGAGGCGACGGCATTGACGGTGCCATCCGCGGCGCTGGTGCCGCCGAGTGTGAAATCGCCGGTGGAGACGTTTTGCACCGCTTCGCTGAACGTAACGCGGAAGACGAGTTGGTCGGCCCCGGTGGTGGCGGCGAGTGGATTTTGGCGCAGCACGGATGCGACCGTCGGCGCGACGGTATCGACCGTCCTGGTCTGACCCGTGAAATTGCCGTTGGCCGCGTTGAGCAGGACGCTCACCGTGTTGCTAAAACGTTGGCGGTGGCCAGGTCGATACGACCGTCCCCGTTCAAATCCCCCACCGACACGGAGTACGGCCCCATTCCCGTGGCGAAGCTCCGCGCGGCCTGGAACGTCCCGTTCCCGTTCCCCAGCAGCACGCTCACCGTGCGGCCACTGGCATTAGCGACGGCCAGGTCCAACCGGCCGTCCCCGTTCACATCCGCCACCGTCACAGAAACCGGTTTCGATCCCGTGGCAAAGGTCTGGCGGGCCTGGAACGTGCCATTCCCGTTCCCCAGCAGCACGCTCACGGTATTGCTGCCGTAGTTGGCGACGGCGAGGTCGAGCCGCCCGTCTCCGTTCAGATCACCCACGTCCACGGAGGTTGAAATGTTTCCCGTGGGGAAGTTCTGGGCGGCCTGGAACGTGCCGTTGCCGTTCCCCAACAGCACGCTCACACCGTTGCCGTTGCCGGTGACGGCCAGGTCCAGTCGCCCGTCACCGTTCATATCTCCCAAACTCAAGGAAAACGAGTTCGTTGCCGCCGCGAAATTCTGGGCCGCCTGGAACGTCCCATCCCCGTTCCCCAGCAGCACGCTCACCGTGCCGCTGCTCGCGTTGGCGATGACCAGGTCCAGGCTCCCGTCCCCGTTCACATCCCCAACGGATACGGGAAACGGCCTGTCTCCTGTCGGGAAGTTCTGGGCGGCCTGGAACGTCCCGTTCCCGTTCCCCAGCAGCACGCTCACCGAGTCGCTCACAGCGTTGGCGACAGCCAGATCCAGGCTCCCGTCCCCGTTCAGATCTCCCATCGCCACGGAACGCGGTTGATCTCCCACGCTGAAGTTCTGGGCGGCCTGAAAGGTGCCGTCCCCGTTGCTGACCAGGCGGTTTCCACCCGCATCGCGAATCGAACTGTCGTCGACGAGATTGAGCCCCAGCGTGCCCGTCCCCGAGACGCCATTCACCGTCACTGTGTACGTCGTCCCCGAACCTGTCACGACCACAGGCCCCGGCGCGATCGTCACCCCCGAACCGGGCACCGCCACGAAATCGGCCGGGTCGACCCCCGTCACGGATTCGCTGAATGTGACCACGAACCGGGGATTGGCGACATTCGCCCCCGGCTGAGTCGAATCGGCAACGATCGAGCTGACGGTCGGGTTCGCAAGCACCATCCGCGTTTCAAGCGATTCGAACACGCCCGGCGTCTTTCGGCGAGGCCGCGCGACCCCCGTGAGAAACCAGCCCCGCCGCAACGACTCCAGCCAATTCGAAATTTGCATAATCACTGGACTCGAAGAGCACTCGATCGTACCCGGTCGTCGCTGAACCGCCTGCTTTCGTAGACACGTCGTCTTGTCAGCTTGCCAACTCCGATCATCGGACTCCCACAGGAGCCTTTATTCTGACAAACGATGCAAACGTTGTGCAATGACGGGACCTGAGCTTTTTCCTCCCCACGGAAATGCGCCGAGGCGCCAGATTCTTACAGGCTCGGCACCGATTTTCCTGAACGTCTGGGCGGCCTCTGCCGCATCGCGCGGTCAACCTGGCCCCCGGTTACGATTGAGTCGACCTTCTCGGCGGCCGGATCGCCGCCGACCTCAACCCTCGCTGGCCGTTTGGCGATGGTGAAGTGGACGTTTTCCGGGCGCACGATGCCCTCGAACATCTCCGCGCCCCGATCCACACGATGAAGGAACTCCATCGCTGCCTGGCCCCGCAGGGCTGGCTGCTGTCGCAGACCCCCAGCACCGACGGCCGCGGTGCATTCTCAAGCCCGACGCACGTCTCTTTCTGGAACTCAAACTCGTTCTGGTACTACACCCGCGCCGACCAGAACCGCTTCATCGACTGCCCCGTCCGGTTCCAGGCGAATCGCCTGAAGAACTTCTTCCCTAGTACTAGCCCCCGGAGCACCCGATCGTCTATGTGAAGGCCGACCTGCTTGAGGTGGCCGGTTGCGTGCCCGGTGGGGCGGCGATTTGAAGAGGATCGAAACTCACTCAACGCACTGAAAATGAACTCCATTGATTCACGGTGTTCACTTTTACAAGTGGCCCAAAATGGCGAAGAGGCGATAAGGTTTTCGGTGGAGTCTGCGTAATCTGGCGGTGATGGATTCGGCTCCCTACGCTCGAACGCAGGCGATGACCGCGTTTTGCAAGGCCGCTAGATTTTGCGGGGCATTGCCTCGGGAGATCGTAGAGCAGTCCTCCTGGATGTCCCCGTCCCGCACCCAGTGCAAACCGTTTTCGATTGCGCCTCAATGCACGCGGGCGATCTCCGGCAACCGTCTGACATCGGCGTTGTCACGCGACAACGAGGTCACAGAATAGCGCATTTCGCGGGTTGGTTTGCCCCGACGAGGACACGCCCGAGCGGTCGCGGACAAAGTCGCGGACCGAGGCCGCGAAGTGGCGGTCCGCACACACTTGGAGTGCGAACCAACGGAGACACACGTTCGCGGACAGCATTCGCAAGGCATATGGACTGGAAGCCGCACAAGTTCTGTTACGCCTGCGCCCGCCACTGCGCTCCAGCGGCACTGCGGACTTACCCAACCCGAACTCTCATAGCCCCTGATAAACCATTGTGAGTAGATCAACCCTCCCACATTCGCGGGTTCAGAGGAATTGGGGCAGGCCCCCCGAGTATCACGGGGGAATTCACTCCCCGATCCCGCAGGAACGTTTCGCGTCGGGAAAGAGGGCCTTGGAGACTTGTTCAGCGAACCGTGGACCGGTCCACGATCACACTGCCGGGCGAGCCAGCAACAGCACTCGACGAAAATCGAAGGGGAACTCGGACGCGAATTGTCTCTTGAGAAGTGGTTTCAAAACCCTCTGCCGGGACGAACTGCAACACGAAATCAGGCGGTTTTCGTGACAGCAACCGGGTTTTGAAACGGCTTCTACAACCGCGAGGCAGACCAAAACGCCCGAATCAGTCGAATGCCCCACTTTTCCTCATCCTCGCCTCAACGATTCTCCAGGACTTCCAGACGCTGTCTGGCCTCAACCGCGTTGGGATTCCGCCGCAGGCAGTCCTGATAGTGCTTCATCGCCTCGTCGGGCCGACCCAGCTTTTCGAGGGTCATGCCAAGATTGAAGTGATTCTGGGGCAAGTTGGGATCGAGTCGGATCGCCAGTTTCAGTGCGCCCTCCGCGGCGGCATAGTCCCCTTTGAGAAACAGCGCGGCCCCCAGCGTCGCCTGGACGCGCGTCGCGCCAGGATCCAGTTCCACGCAGCGACGCAGATGAACGATTGCCTCCGCGACCCGGTTGAGGCGCAACAGGCAGCGCCCCATTTCGCCGTGGGCCATGAAGTAGTCGTCATCCGCGTCCAACACTTCGCGCAGGACCGGTTCCGCAAGGTCGTAACGCCCCGAATCGATCATCGCGGAGGCGTCGTTCAGCTTGTAATAGAACGGGAGCATGTCCTTCACGTCGCGGAGCGGTCGCTCGTTTTCGCCGACCGGCGCCTTCGTCGACGTATACCCCAGTCCGCTGAGAGCACGGCGGTCCCGCTCGCTGAGCGCCACGTTGTCCGCCATCCGCTGATTCATCCGCGTTTCCCAGGCCGCCAATTCTCCTTCCAGTTGCTGAAGCTGTGAGGGATTCTTGATCGCCAGGTTCGTCAGTTCATGGGGATCGGCGAGCATGTCGTACAGCTCGGGCCGCGGGCTGCGGATGTACTTCCAGGGCCCCGTCACCAATGCGCGGAGCGGCGACCAGTGTGCCAGGTCGAAGGGTTCGTCGGTCTCGGCATAGCAGGGGACCGAGGTCATCGGCTCGCCGCGCAGCGCCGCCCGCAAAGACCGCCCGCTGGCCTGTGGCAGCGGCTCCAGGCCCAATTGGTCGAGCAGCGTCGGGGTGAGATCGACCTGAGACACCGGCTCGGTCACCCGATGCCCCGGCCTACTCTCTCCGGGAGACACCACCAGCAGCGGGACCCTGAGGGTGGCGTCGTAAACCGTCATGCCGTGGGACAGTTCACCATGCTCGCCCAGACTCTCGCCATGATCGCCCACGACCACGATGATCGTCCGCGCGAGGGCACCGGATCTTTCCAGCGCCGAGATCAGCCGGCCGAGTTCCGCGTCGACATAGGCGATTTCCGCATCGTACGGATTTTCAGCGAACTGGTCTCCGAACCGGTCCTCATGCGCCAGATAGGGGTAGTGCGGGTCAAACAGATGCACCCAGCACAAGAACGGTTTGTTGCTCCGGGGGCTCAACCACGACAGCACCGCATCGATCACCAGGCTTCCATCACGATACTGGTGATGTCCGTGCAAACGTGGGTCTGACTGCGACAGATCATCGTCGTAAGTCTCAAAGCCTCGATTCAAGCCGAACTTGTGGTCCAGCACAAACGCGGCGACGAAGGCCCCCGTTTCGTAGCCGGCAGCCTGCATCCGGGTGGCGAGTGTGGGTAGGCTCTCGGGCAATGCCGCCTGGCCGTTGGTGTGCAGGCCATGTTCGGGCGGATACAGCCCGGTCAGCATCGTGGCATGCGATGGCAACGTCAGCGGGACGGGAGCATAGGCCCGCTCAAACAGGACGCCCTGCCGGGCCAACCGATCCAGAACGGGTGTTTTGGCCTTGGAATGGCCGTAGCAGCCGAGGCGATCGGCACGCGTGGTATCCAGCGTGATCAGCAGGACGTTGAACGGGCGCGGGGAAAGCCGATACCAAACGGCGCCGCCAGCGATCAGACCGAGCAAGACCAGGAGGCTGATCCGTACCCGAGTGCGGAGGGTCATTACTGAGCTCGTCGAGCGCGGGAGCATCGTGCAGTGGTTCTCACGTTGTGGTCCAGACATCCCGGACCACAACGTCGACCTCGTCAAAGGTCACATCGAATTGCCCGCTCGCGTGCTGGCCAGCATGCGCCTACGGGGCGACGCCGGGACCCTTCTTCGTGCTGGCTTTCAACTCCAGATTGGAATTGCCCTCCCCGGGAATTTCCACCTGCCTGGAAGGATCTGCCGGGTCGGGAACTGTCAAAAAGGTCGGCAGAGCTTCGACCCGCACGGGTCCGGGGGGAATCGGCTTGTTCGGTTCAGGCACGGGCGCGGCCGATCCATCGGGATACCGCATGCGCGAGTAGGTCAACATGTACTTTCCGGGAACCAGACCAGGCTTGTTCTCGGTGAGGTCCGTGACGGTAAACGCGCCGGTCTCGTCGGTCGTGCCAGATCCTCCACGGCTGTTCTCGGAGATCTCCGGGAGGAACGTCACGACAACGCCATCCAGGGGCTTTCCATCGACCAACAATTTCCCCCCGACCGGGACGAGGAAATCACCGGATTGGCCCGCACAGCCCGCCACGAAGTTTGCCGAAAGCAAACCCGCGACACACATTAAGGCCCGAAGAGACGTACCAGCACTCCGACGCATGCCTTGACTCCAATTCATCTTCTCAAGCGGGATTCGGAAACGGATGCGACCTGCGTAAACGTCACCCGTCACGCGGTCACGATGGAGACGATCCCTGTGATGGGCTTCATCCTGTGATGGGCTTCATAGAGCCGGAAGTTTTCTCTTAGCGGGGTGCAAAAGCCCGAGGATGCGGCTCAGTCCAAGACGCTAGCACCTTGTCCGCGACCACCTGCGCACCCTGCTCGCGCGCCACGGCTTTGCGATGCGAAAACCGTGAGCCGCTCGATTTCCAGCCGCCCAATCACCTTCGGGGATTGGATGAAACGGAAGAGATGCGAGTTTTCTCAACTCGAGGATTCGCCCAGCTCTCACTCTTACGCGGAGATGACGCTGGACGACAGGCCGTTGAGTTCCCAACTCGGGATGGCCCTGCAATCTCTTGCTCAACCGGGCGACCTGAATTGAAAGTAGGCGCGAACGACAGTCCGCGCCTACTCTCCGGATCAGCTCAAAGTCGCGTTCTTGGGCGGAGGCGGGGGTTAGAACTCGCCCAGCACCTGACCGTCGGCGATGTAGGCCAGGTTGATCAATGTCTGGCCGTTGGTGTTCTCGCTGACAAAGCGCACCGCACCATCGCCCAGCAAGACATGGCAGCCACCCACATGCGCGGAGCTTGCGTTCTGGTTGTAGTCGATCAATCGTCCGGGGATCGTGGGCATGAACCTGTTGATGCGGCCACCGGTGAGATTGACCCCCGTCCCGGCGTGCTGAACGCAGGCCCAAGGCGAGACCCGCCCGCTGTTACAGTCAAAGACGGTTTCGCACACCAGGACGGTGTTCGTGGTCCCATCCCGGAAGTCACGCAAGTTCGAGTTGGAATTTCCGCCGAACGCCGTCCGACTGGCCGCTCCGTACGCTGTCCAGGCCGGCAGAAGGTGCGTGGCATTCACACTCAGCCCGTACGAGGACTTGTGGCTGACGCCACTCGTTCCGCATCCGTAAAAGGTGGCGTCATCGTTGATGAACGACTCACCGGCATCCGAAGGGCACTGGTAGACACTGATCTTGGTGGTCTTGGCAACCAGATTGGGCGCAACGATCACGTTGACCGGGGCGTTCGTGGCGTTGTACTTTCCAAACGGCTGGCTGAAGTTGAAGGTGTTGTACAGCGGGGTTTGGTCGATGTACGGAAGCAACATCACCAGCCCGTTCTGGTTCCTTGCGGCCGCCCCCGGCGCCAGTGACGAGCCACTCATCTCGGCGTAGGGAAACACCGTGAACGTGTCATGGTAGTTGTGCAGCGCCAAGCCGACCTGCTTGATGTTATTCCTGCACTGCGAGCGGCGGGCCGCTTCGCGGGCCTGTTGCACAGCGGGCAACAGCAGCGCGATCAGAATGGCGATGATCGCGATGACGACCAACAGCTCGATCAGCGTAAAACCTCGGCGCAATTTCATTGAGACCTCCAGCACGAAGAGAAAAAGACGCAAGCCGCGAACGCGGAATCAGTCTTATCGGTTGAAAGGTTGAGGCCTCGTGGCGCGAGGAGGACTGCTGTCTTTGAGGCTCGCACAGCGGCTCACCCTTTTCAAGCCTTGAATCGCGAATTGTCCGAAAAAATGGCAAATTGTTCAGGAGATTTCGGAAGGCGGAACAACAGGGCAATCGCGGGTGGCCCTCCCTGAATGTGTGCCTGTAGTCAAGCGATTGATGGCCCGATTTTTCGACTGGGGACGCTGGGTGAGCAAGTTTTCAGAAGGGTGATTTGTTGGAATTGTGGATGTCGATTGGGTGCTCAATCGACGGCGGTCACTGTCGTCGCGGTCTGTTGAGGCGGTCTGTTGAGGCGGGTTGCAGTGCGGCGTGCTTGTGCCTTGTGGGCCGACCGCCCCCCATCCATGCTTACGTGGATCGAGCCGGCACGATTGCATGGCTCCTCCAACGCTTGTGCCGAAGGCACGAGAGTTCTGTTGCGACCGTCTCAACCACTCGACGTTCGCCCTCGCTGACCGGGCTGTTGAAGAAATCCTTGGGAAGGTCGTTCTTACCGAGAGATGTTGCCACATATGGGTTTTTCTGCCGCGTTCGCGGAGAGGCACTGAGAAACTCAGTGGCATAGGCTTACTGCCTCGGAGCGAACGCGGACAATTTCAACAACCCGTTACGTGTTCGAGCGACCACAGAATCACATCCTCTGAGTCATCCAAACCGTCCTGGTCCCTGGAGCGTCGAGGCAACGTCTTGCCAAACCGCGAGCGACGGTCGTAGGATACGAGCGTTTGCGACAGACAGGGATTGCGACAGAGCGCTGCGGTCAATTCGGACGTCCCCGCGAATGTCTCCGCCCCCTTGTCTGGACCGTTCTTGTCAACGGTGAGCACAGCCTGTCGCGGCGTCGCTGGCGGCCTTGTGGCTCGCCCCTGTTCGGACCCTATGCAAGCCCTCCTCGAGTTCGCTGCCGGCGGTTTTGCGGCGAGCGCGTTCTGCCCCGCATACATTGGCCCGGGCGCGGGATTGACGCTGGCCGGGTCGTTCCTGGCGATCCTGGGAGCAGGGGGGTTGTTGCTGCTCACGCTGCTGAGTTGGCCGGTTCGAATCCTGTGGCTGCTGGTCCGGCCCGGACGGCGGTTCCGCAAAGGCGTCTCGCAGGTGGTGGTTGTCGGACTCGATGGGTTGGACCCGCGTCGGACAGATCGCCTGATCGCAGAAGGCCGCATGCCGAACCTGGCAATGCTCGCACGGACGGGGACAGCAGCCCGGCTGGGTACCACGCTGCCACCCATCTCCCCGGTGGCCTGGTCGTCGTTTCAGACTGGAGTCAACCCTGGCAAACATGCCATTTTCGACTTTCTGAACCGCGATCTGCGCACCTGCCTGCCGCAGATGTCATCGGTCCGAATGCCTCAAGCGACCCCCCAGTGGAGAACCTGGTTGGGGTTCGGAGGACATGGGATCCGGATGCTGCGGAAAAGCCAGCCGTTCTGGAAGGTCCTGGGGCAGCAGGGGGTGTTCAGCTCGATCCTGAGAGTGCCAATCAGCTTTCCGCCCGAACCGTTCTTCGGGCTGTCTCTATCGGCCATGTGTACGCCCGACCTGCGCGGCAGCCAGGGCTCCTACACGTTGTTTACCTCCGATCCCGAACCCACGGCCGATTCCGGCAGCGGTGTCATTGTTCCGGTGACGTTTCAGGGAGACCTGGTCCAGACCTCGCTACCGGGGCCAGACCTGTCGGCCGGGCATGGACCAAAGCCGGGTTCGAGGTCGCGGGAATTGAGGCTGCCCCTCACGCTGCGGATGGATCGGTCTGCGGGAACGGTCACGATCCGGTTCGCTGCGAACGGAGGCGAGCCGGTAACCATTGTCCTGAAGGACGGAGAGTCCTCCGGTTGGACAACCGTCCGCTTCCGCATCGGGTGGTGGCGGCAGGTCTGGGGGCTGTGCCGGTTTCATCTCTGCTCGCTGTCGCCGCACCTGCGACTTTACGTGACGCCGATTCAACTGCATCCTGATCGTCCGGCGATGCCCATCTCGCACCCGGCCTACTTTTCGACCTACCTCGCGCGTCTCCACGGGGCTTATGCCACATTGGGGCTGGCGGAAGATACGGGCGCTCTCGTGGCGGGCGTGATCTCCGAGGCGACGTTTCTTGAGCATGCGTACGCGATCAATGCGGAACGGGAAGCCATGCTGCTGGAATCGCTGCGGGTGGCACCTCGGGGCCTGACGGTCTGCGTGTTCGACGGCCCGGACCGTATCCAACATATGTTCTACCGTCATGACGACCCCGCTCATCCTGCCAACCGCGAACGTGACGTCGTGACGCACGCGAACACGCTCGATCGGATGTACGAGCGGATGGACGAACTCGTGGGCAAGGTCGCGCGGCAACTGCGGCAGGACGGTGTGCTGTTCGTCATGTCCGATCACGGCTTCTGTTCGTTTCGACGCGGGATCGATCTGAACCGCTGGCTGTTGCGGGAAGGCTATCTGGCGGTGCACGAAGACCGTTCCGGCGAGAGTTACCTGCAGGGGATCGATTGGTCGCGAACCCGGGCCTACGCGTTTGGGCTCAGCGGGATTTATCTGAACCTGCAAGGACGTGAAGCGCGCGGGATTGTTCCGCCAGAAACTGCCGAAGAATTGAAGGGTGAACTCGCCGATCGGCTGAATCAACTGCTTGACCCGGAAACAAACGCAAAGGCCATCCGCAAAGTCCATATCGGAAACCAGGCCTACCACGGACCGTACGCAGGGGACGGTCCCGACCTGGTGATCGGATATGAAGAGGGGTATCGCGTCGCGTGGAACTGTGCGGCCGGGGAATGTGGCCCCGATCTGTTTCAGGACAACACCCGTCTCTGGAGCGGGGACCACTGCGTCGACCCGGAGCTTGTCCCGGGTGTCCTGTTCTCCAACCGCAGGTTCACGTCGCGACCCTGGTCGATTCTCGACCTCGCCCCCACGATTCTGCGTCTGTTCGATGTGCCGCTCCCCGCGTACTTCGATGGATCGGCGGCCGAACTCGCGGAACCGACAGCAAGCGTCCCGGTTGCAGCCGAGCAGCCGCAACTGACCCCGCAACCCGCAGCAGCGAGCGATCGTTAATGGGCCATCGCCGCCACAGTCCGATCGGTCGCCGCGCGTTCCTGGGGGCCGGCGCGGCTTCAGTCGCGGCAGGATGTGGCTTCTCCTCCAATGATTCCACGTCATCAGGCCGACTCGCTTCGTCACCGTTGGGGCGTCCTCCGGCCCGGTCGATTATCCTCGGCATCGATGGGATGGACTTGGGCCTGGTGCGGACGTTTCTGGCTCAAGGCAAGCTGCCGCAGATTGC
Organism: Planctomycetales bacterium; assembly: GCA_044359065.1. Taxonomy (GTDB): domain Bacteria; phylum Planctomycetota; class Planctomycetia; order Planctomycetales; family Planctomycetaceae; genus JAIXZD01. The sequence goes on from JBIKMW010000074.1 coordinate 10,860, forward strand.
CCGCCTGCTTCGGACAGGGTCGATGTCGCTGCTCAAGACGAGCAACCCTCCACAAAGTCCCGTCGCCTGGTCGAATTTCATCTCCGGAACCGATCCGGGAGGGCACGGGCTGTTCGACTTCGTGCATCGGGACCCTCGCTCGATGACGCTCTTTCATTCGATCGCCAGGCAAGAGGCAGCGGGCCTCGATTTTCGCATGGGAGACTGGCGAATTCCTTTGGAATCGAGGCCGGTCCAAAACCTGAGACGTGGCGCCTGCTTCTGGGAACTTCTGGAACAGCACGGGGTCCCCTGCACAATCTTCAAAGTGCCCGCCAACTTTCCCCCCACATCCACTTCGGCGCGGACCCTGTCCGGCATGGGGACCCCCGATCTCCGCGGCACCTATGGCACGTTCACCTGGTTCGCGGAATCCCTGCGAGGCGGTTCTCGCGACGTTTCGGGGGGCCGTCTCGAACGGGTGGAACCTCAGGCCGACACGTTCACCTGTCGGCTGCTGGGCCCGCTGGACGAGTTCTCGTCCGCCGGGGAGTCTCTCGCGACGGAGCTGCGAGTTGATCGCGACTCGGCCGCACGGGCCGTGCGCGTCTCCATCAATGGCTCGCCCGTCCTGCTTCAGGAGGGTGAGTGGAGCGACTGGCGCGTGGTCCGGTTCACACCGAACACGCTCGGCCGTTCCGTCACCGGAATCTGCCGCCTCTATCTGAAGAGCGTCTCGCCCTTTGGGCTGTATGTGACTCCCGTCAACATCAATCCCGACGACCCCGCAGTGCCCATCTCCACCCCCCCCGATTACGCCCGCACGCTGGTGAGAGAGCTGGGCTACTTTTACACGCAGGGAATTGTCGAGGATACCTCCGCTCTGACGTCCGGAATCCTTTCCTCCGAGGAATACTGCCAGCAGGTGCGGTTCGTCCACGAGGAACGATTCCGCTTCTTCGAGCATGAGCTGGGCCGGTTCCGGAAGGGGCTGCTGTTTTACTACTTCTCGACGCTCGATCTTTCGTCCCACATGTTCTGGCGGGCGATCGACCGTCAGCATCCGGCGTATTCGCCGGCACTGAATCGGCAATTCGGCGGACTCATCGAGTCGCTCTACCGGAAGATCGACGATGCCATCGGACGGGCTCAGGCCGCGCTCTCTCCTGGAGACTGGTTACTGGTTCTGTCCGATCATGGGTTCTGTTCGTTCCGCAGGCAGTTCAACTTGAACTCCTGGCTGCTTGAGCAGAGGTTGTTGCGGACGAGGGGCGCTCCCGATCGAGGCGCCTCCCATTTCCAGGGAGTCGACTGGGACAAAACCAGCGCGTATGGCGTCGGGCTGAACAGCCTGTATCTCAACCGCTCGGGACGCGAACGCCAGGGCGTGGTCGGTGCCGACGAGGGCAACCGGCTGCTCACCGAAATCACGGATGAGCTTTTGGCGCTGGTCGATCCCGATAACGGCGAGCGCGTCGTCAGCTCCGTCGCGCGCGGTCGCGATATCTATCATGGACCGTATCGCGACGAGGCCCCCGATCTGATTGTGGGATATCGGCCAGGCTATCGGGCCTCATGGGATACCGTCCTCGGCGGCTTCCCGCGCGAGGTGCTACGAGACAACAATCGGGAATGGAGCGGGGATCACTGTGTCGACCCTGCCGCCGTTCCGGGAGTTCTGATCAGCAACCTGCCCCTGCCGCGACAAGCACCCGCGCTGGAAGACGTGGCTCCGGGAATCCTTGCGGCGTATGAACTGCGGACACCCCCGGAGATGACGGGGAAATCATTGTTCCGCGCGAATTCGCCACGATAGCGACCGTTTCCTTCTGGATATCGACGATGTTCTCCACGCCACGAGTCAAGATCGAGCCCGCGCTGTACGAACGACTCAAAACCGTGGCCGCCGCCGCCGGATACGCCACTGTCGATGAGTTCGTGCAGCACACGCTGGAGAAGGCTGCCGGCCAGATCGAACTCGCGGAATCCGAGGAGGCGATTCGTAAACGACTGCGCGGGCTGGGATACCTCGAGTGACCGCCGGTCGGTCGGGTGGCCGGGGTTGGAGCCGCTTTGGGCGAAACCCCGGAAATCCGCGTGTGGCCGACGTACCGGGGCTTCCCTTCGGTCCAGCCCCGGCCACCCAACCCCATTATCAAAACCTTAGTTTCCGTTCCGGAACGTCCAACGCCGCCTGTGGGTATGATGCGCTGCGATGCGATGCGATGAGTCCTGGCAGATTCGCCGGGTCGATTCGGCGCAGATCGAATAGAGGCGTCGAACCCCCCGTTATCTCCCTCCTCCCGACAGAGAACCTCGCTCTCCATGTCCGTTGTCCACCGCGCTGGCGACCTTTTGGCCGGGCTGCTTCTCGGTCCCTGGGAACGCGGGTCCGTTGATCTCGCCTTGGGTGCGACGTCTCTGCTGGCGGCTCTCCTCATCCTGTTGGCATTCCGGATTGCCGGGCGGTCGCAACAGATTGTCGCCGCCCGTCGCCTGATTTTCGCCCGCATGCTGGAACTGCTGTTCCTGCGGCACGATCCCGGAGCCAGCCTTCGGGCCGGGGCGCGGGTCCTCCTTGCCAACCTGCACTACCTGCGGGCTCTCGCGGCCCCGACCCTTGTCAGCGGGTTGTTTCTGACACCCCTGTTTCTGGGTCTCTCCCATTGGTTCGCACAGCGCCCGTTTGTTGTGGGGGAACCGATCGTCGTCGAGTTTCGGATGACGGGCGATCGGGCACAACCCGCCCTTGCATCGGACAGGTCCATCACCCTGCAGATCCCTTCCGACTCGCTGACCCTCAACCTGGGACCGGTCAGGGTTTCCGAGGGACGCGAACTCGCCTACCGCTTGACGGCGCACTCGGCAGCGCCCGCTCGGCTGATCGCGACCGACAATCAGTATCGGTACGAGATTCCATTGGCCGTTGGACCTGGGCTGCAACCGACCCCGCTGGTCCGGTCGGCCGACCTGCTGCGCCGGACCTCTTCGCCAATCACCGCCCAGCAGATCAATCCGGCGAACACCGCCGGCGAACGGATTGACGAGGTTCGTGTTCACTATCCCGCGCGGCAGTTCACCGGGTGGGGGTGGGACCTCGATTGGATCTGGCCATCGGTCGGCCTGACCATGCTGTTCGGTCTGGTGTTGGGGCGGTGGATGCGAACCGTAATCTTCTGACGCCCCCTCCGCCCCGTCTCAGGTCTTCGAGAGGCTCATGATTACCGTGGTTTCAGGTCTCCCGCGATCGGGAACCTCTTTGATGATGCAGATGCTCGGTGCGGGGGGGGTGCCCCTGTTGACCGATTCGCTTCGTCCATCGGATGCGGACAACGAGCGGGGCTATTTCGAGTTCGAACCGGTCAAGTCCCTCGCTCGAGACGCGTCCTGGATCGCCGCGGCCGAGGGAAAGGCGGTGAAGATCGTTTCACTGCTGCTGTACCACCTTCCGCCCCAGCACGACTACCGGGTGGTCTTCATGCGACGTCCACTTTCGGCCGTCCTCCGTTCGCAGGCGGCCATGTTGCAGCGGCGCGGCGAACCCGCCCCGCAAGCCCGAGACGACGAGGCGCTGGCGACTCACCTTCAGCGACATCTCGACGCCCTCGACACCTGGATGGTCCGTCACCCCAGGCTGAGCGTTTTGCCTGTTGCGTACGAGGATCTGCTCCGAAGTCCGTTCGAGGCGCTGGCCGGTGTACCGGAGTTTCTCTCGACGGAACTCGATCTGGATCGAATGGCCCGAGCGATCGACCCGACCCTCCGGCATTATTAAAAGCCTATTCCAGAATGGTCTTTTCGTGGAAGGCGTGGTCAGGAATAGAGTCTGTCATGTTGACGGGGTGAGCTTAAATCCTGGTCGAGGCCACGCCGGAAAGCGTGCCCGTGGAACGTCCGCAGCCACGACCAACGGCCGGGCAGCATCTGTGCGCTGACAAGGGCTACGACTACCCGTCGGTGCGGCAGACGCTACGGGAGTGGGGCTATACGATCCATCTCAAATCGCGAGGCGAGGAAGCCGCCGAGCGACAGTCCCTGCCCGGCTATCGCGCTCGCAGGTGGGTGGTCGAGCGAACACATTCGTGGCTGAACCGGTTCCGTCGACGACTCGTCCGTTGGGAAAAGAAACCCAAAAAATACTTGGCCATGCTCCACACCGCCTGCGCTTTCATCGCCTTCCGCGCCGCAGGCATTCTGGGATAGGCTCTTATATGCGAATGACATCGCTGGAGTGGCCGCTGAAAGTCTGGGCGGCGTTGTTGCTGCCGGGCGCGCCGAGGCATCGTGAGAAACACGAGTCCGAGCGGACGAGATTATTGACGATGGAGTTCGGCACGTTCTAGGGTCAGGTGATCCATGTTCCGCGTCGGATCATGCGTCACGCGCGAACGGTCGTGTACCGCTTGCTCGACTGGACGGACATGACACCCGCGTTCTTCCGGTGGTGCGATCGTCCGCGCGTCGGAACGGCGGCGCCGTCGACGCGGAGACGAGCGACAGAAGAGCCGTCGGTCCGGACGCCGGCCGCGAACACCCAACGCCACGCCCAACCCGGAGGACCGCCGCCGATGTGGCACGACGAACACCACGACAATCTTCGTGCCCCGCCGTGACCGCCCTCTGGAACGCACCTATGACCACCCTCTCGAACGCAAATGCGTTCGCTTGAGGGCTAGCGACGTTCCGACTGCCATGGATCGACCGAGTTGCGTGTGGCTTGCCTTGTGCGATCACATCCCGTCAAGTGGCGTGACGGGGTTCGGGCGTTTGAATGCGTTCGCAGAGGCGTTGCAACCAGCGGGCGGCGGGGGCGCCGTCGACGACACGGTGGTCGAAGGTCAGGCTGAGGGTCATGGTCTTCCCGGGGACGAGTTGGCCGTTTCGAACAACCGCTTCTTCAACGATACGGCCGACGCCGAGAATCGCGGCTTGCGGCAGGTTGAGGATCGGCGTGAATGAGTCGATGCCGAACATTCCCAGATTGGTGATCGTAAATGTTCCACCCGAGAGTTGGTCCTGGTTCAACCGACCCGAGCGAGTGGTGGCGATCAGTTGCCGAGTGCGATCCGCAATCTCGTGCAGGGTGAGGCGGTCTGCGTCGCGAACGACCGGAGCCAGTAATCCGTCTGGCGTGTCGACCGCAGTGGCTATGTGGATGGCAGCGTAGTTGTGGATTCCCTCGCGATACCAGCAGGCGTTGAGGTCTGGCAGTTCCCGCAGTGTCTGAGCCGCTTGGTGAATCAGGATGTCGTTGTAGCTGGGGATCACTCGATTGTTCGATTCGGCCTTGAGCCGTTCCCGCCAGGCGACGAGCGACTCGGCGTTGACCTTCGTGGTCAGGGTGACGGGAACCGCTTGATGGATGCCAGCCGACATGCGCTGGGCGATGGTCCGGCGGAGTTTCGAAGCAGGGACATGGCGACCGGGTTCGGAGGGGGGCGGGAGTGGGGAGTGGGGAGTGGGTAGTAGGGTGGGGCAGTCTGCGACTGCCCACTGCCCATTGCCGACGGCCCCCTCAACATCCCGTTCGCGGATGCGTCCGTTTCGACCAGTGCCCGCGAGGCGCGACCAGTCGATGCCCAGTTCCCGCGCACGCCGCCGGGCACGCGGTGTCGCCACCCCCCTGGTCACGTTTGCGGTGACCGTCAGGCGTTGTTCGCGCGAGTTCGCGGCGCGTTGTACGTCTTCGCACAGGACTCGGCCGGTCGGATCGGGAGTGAAGACGGCATTCAGATCGATTCCGAGTTCGCGGGCCAAACGCCGGGCCGCGGGACCAGCGGCACGGGGCGTGGTCGAAGCTGCGCTGGACGTGAATGACGAGACCGAAGGGAGCGGTTTGGCTCGCGCAGAGTCGGGAGCGTGTGCCTGAGGGGCAGTCACTGGTGCGGTCACTGCGGCGGACGACGTCGGGTGGACGCGTACTGTCGCGGGAGCAGTCTCTCCTGCGGCAACCAGAAAACCGATCACTTCGCCGACTTTGACGGTCGCTCCAGGCCGCGGCGCATCGGCGGGAACGCACAAATGGCCGGTGTCGAACGACTCGATCTCATGCGCGGCTTTCTCGCCCTCGAGGACGAACAGCATGTCGCCGGCACGGACGAGTTCTCCGGGGGCCTTCAGCCACTCGGCGAAGACACCTTCCTCCATGGACCAGCCGAGGCGGGGAATGGTGACGGGATGGGGCATGGTGATCGGGAGTGGGGAATGGGTAGTAGGGAGTGGGGAAAGCGAGGGGGCGCGGAGGAGTGAGGAGTTGGCGGCGTATTGTTTGCAGTCTCCGACTGCCGACTGCCCACTCCCCACTGCCCGTTCTTCTCACTCCCTCACCAGTTCGCGAATCGCCTGCACAATCCGCTCGACATTCGGAACCATGGTTTGCTCCAGAGTTGGCGCGTAGGGGGTGGGAGCCTGCGCACCGTGCAGGCGTTTGATCGGCGCATCGAGGTCATCGAAACCAGCGTCCGCCACTTGAGCCGCGATCTCCGAAGCGAAGCCACACGGGCCGAACGCTTCGTCGACAACCATGATTCGTCCCGTCTTTGATACGGACTGCAGAATCGTGTCGATGTCCAGCGGCGAAACGGTGCGAGGGTCAACGATCTCGACCGAGATTCCTTCGGATGCGAGTTGCTCGGCAGCCTTGAGCGCGTGCTGCACCATCAAGGAGAGCGCGACGACGGTGACGTCGGTTCCGGGCCGAACGATTCGGGCCTGGCCGAAGGGGATCTCGTAGTGCTCCGGGGGAACATGCCCCTTCGACTGCATCAGTTCGCGATGTTCGAGGAACAGGACCGGGTCGTCGCCGCGCAGGGCATGAGCGATCAAACCTTTGGCGTCGTACGGGTTCGAGGGGAGAACGACTCGCAAGCCGGGGATGTGGGAATAGATCGAATGATACATGCCGGAGTGGTGTGTCGCTGCGGAGTGGCCGACACCGCCACAGCCGCGCAGCAAGACCGGCATCTTCAAACGTCCGCTGCTCATGTATTGCATTTTGGCGATCTGGTTCACGATTTCGCCGAAGGCGTCGTTGATGAAGTCGATGAACATGAAATCGATCACGGGCCGTGTGCCGGTCATGCCCGCGCCGCAGGCCAGACCGACGAAGCCGCGTTCGCAAATGGGGGTGTCACAAAGCCGTTCGGGACCGTACTTGTCGAACAGACCCTGCGTCGTCGTGAAGTTCCCGCCCCGTTTCCCGATCCCCTCCCCCATCACGAAGATCGTCGGATCCGCGGCCATTGCGTGATCGAGCGCTTCGAGGGTCGCGGCGACGAAAGAGAGGCTGCGCTGGGGAGTGGGGAGTGGGGAGTCGGCAGTCGGGAGGGCCGGGCTTCCACGCTCCGTGGCCGACTGTCGATTGCCCTGCGAGAAGACGTGCGTTGTGGCTGAAGACCCGTCCGGTGGAGAACTGTTCTCTGCAAACTCGCGCGCTTCACGAACGATCCCGGCGACTTCCTTGTCAATCTCGTCGAAGTAGGCCGTGGGTAGTTGGCCGTCGGCCGTCGTCTGGACGGAGTTCCCCCCGCCCACTGCCGACTCCCCACTCCCCACTGCCCGGCGCAGCCTGACAATCGGACACTTCTCCTTCCAGGCCGCGACGTCTTCTTTCGTGCGATAAGTGAAGTCGCCCATCCCCTCGGCGTGAGCGCGGGTGCGATAGGTTTTGCATTCGATCAGCGTGGGGCCGCCGCCGGACTTGGCTCGCGCGACGGCTTCTCCCGCAACGCGATAGATCTCCAGCACATCATTGCCGTCAACCGTCACCCCCGTGATGCCATACGCAGCGCCGCGCGAGCCGACACCGGGATTCCCGCTCGAATACGAGAACGGAACTTCGGTGGCGAATTGATTGTTCTCGCAGATGAAGAGCACCGGCAGCTTCCAGATGCTGGCCATGTTGAGCGCTTCATGGAACGCACCGTTGTTGACAGCCCCGTCACCAAAGAACGCAGCCGCCACCGTGCCATTCTGAAGGATCTTCGAGCTGTATCCGCCGCCGCACGCTTGCAGCGCACACGGACCGACGATGCCGCTCGTCCCCATCATGCCGATCTCGGGGGAGAAGAGGTGCATGCTGCCGCCGCGTCCGCGCGAACAGCCGGTTTCGCGTCCAAACAGTTCGGCGATCAGCTCACGCGGCGGCATGCCTTTGGCCAGCGCGTGACCATGTCCACGATGCGTGGAGAAAAGTGGATCGCGCTCCGTCAGATGCGCACAGACTCCGGTCGCAATCGCTTCCTGTCCGACATACGTGTGGCACGCTCCGTGGATGAGCCCGCGCTGATGACAGCGTGCGAGTTCTTCTTCGGTCTGCCGGATGACTTGCATGGTCCGGTAGAGGGAGTAGGCAGTGGGGAGTGGGGAGTGGGGCATTGGCGGCTTTCTGGGAAGGGGAGCGAGGAGACGGGAGTGGACCCTATGGTGAAGCTTTCTCAACCACGGCCCATTGCCCACTCCCTACCCCCCACGTCATGACTTTCTGGACTGTATTGATCGAATCAGAGAGCGAAGCATGCGGCCGATACGGTCAGCCATAATCATCGGCGGGTCGATTTGGGTTTGCGTCGCAATGCCGACTTCACAGGAGAGCAACAGCAGCGTCTCGAGTTCTTTGTGACTTCCAGGAGCAATCTGCAGGAATCGTGCGTAGTCGCCGGGGTTGTCACGACCGTATCCCTCCGCGATGTTTGCGGGAATGCTGACGCTCGCCCGACGAATCTGACTGGTCAGGCCGTACAACTCTTCTTTGGGAAACCCGCGAGTGATCGAGTACATCTCTTTGGCCAGTTGCATCGAACACTGCCAAACCTCCAGGTCTCGATACGAACGGATTCCGCTCATTGTTTCCCCCCTCCCTACTGCCTACTGCCCACTGCCGCTCCATGAAACGATTGGACTTCCCTCTCCTCATGCCCCGGCGTGCCGCCGGCGTTCATGGCCATGTTGCCGCCGTCCATGGGGATGATCGCTCCCGTGATCCACTCTGAACTGTCGGACGCCAGAAAGACCGCGAGCCCCATGATGTCGTTCGGATGGCCGAGTCGTCCGACGGGAATCCCTTTCAGGAACCGGCCTTCGAGCGTTGGATCGGCGGCCATGCGGGCTTCGAGGCTCGGGTTGACCACTTGAGCTGGCGTGACGCAGTTCACACGCACTCCGCGATAGGCCCATTCGGTACTCAGCTCGCGGGTCATCTGAATGACCGCGCCCATCGCCATACTGTACGCAATGTGTCCGCGCCCGAGGGCTGTGGAACTGGCGAGCGAGCCGATGTTCATGATCGAGCCTCGCCGTTGTGCCAACATCCGACGTCCCGCCTCCTGGCACATCGCGAACCGGCCTACGACCAGATTTTGCAGCACACGGTGCAGATCGGCGATGGACAGGTCTTCCGGTTTGGCCAAGTGACCGTCGCCTGCGATGTTGCCGAGGAAGTCGACACGGCCAAATCGCGCGTCGACTTGCTGGAACAGTTCGGCGACCGCGTCCGGGTTCGCGACATCGGTCTGTGCGACCAACGTTTCGCGACCCAGCGCTTGAATCTGCGTGGCAGTGGCCTCGGCTCCGGCGAGATTGCGATCCACCAGCACCGTGTGCGCACCATGTCCCGCCAAAGCCAACGCGGTCGCGCGACCCAATCCTTGTGCAGCGCCCGACACAACGGCCACTCGATCGCTCAACGAAAACAGATTGCTACTCATCACGGACCTCCGGAGTGGTCAAGGTGCTTGAAGTCCACTCGAACAATGCAGGGGCAGTCGGCAGTGGGGAGTAGGCAGTCGTAGAGATACACACACACCGTCGACTCTTCCCGACTGCCAACTGCCCAATGCCCACTCCCCCCTCACCTTAATACAGAACGATCGCGCGGCCGGGGCCGCCGTGGCAATCGCGGACTTTGACGGCCGCGAACAGGAAATACGCCCCGGGGGAAGGAATCTTGTCGACATTGACCAGAAACTCGACGCCGATCATTTCGCGGCTGCCGAGCGCCCAATAGGTCATCAGAGCACGACGCGGATCGACGCCGCCGAGGTCGGGTGCGTCGCTGCCGATGCAACGAATTCCCCGGTCCTTGAGATAGACGATCACGTCGGGACCGGGAGCCGGCCAGCCTTCGGCTTTACCTTGCAGTGGATCGAGCCACAGGCCCGCGTCGGCTGGGCTTGGCCGCAGGTACCGGTCAATGTGTCCCGTGTGAAAGATGACGACGTCGCCGTGCCGCAAAGCCCCCGCACTCTTTTCGTAAGCTTGCACGAGTTCGACCGTAATCTCCGGTGACGCGGGCCAAGTCGATTGTTTCGTCGAACCCACCAACGAGCGAACATCAATCACCCGCACCTCGCCGCAGGTCCATTCAATCGGAACCTGTTCCGTCGTCAGCCGACTGACACCTCGTTTGCCGTACTTTCTCTCGTAATCTTCGAGCCAACCGCGCACTTCAGGAGCGTAGGGGACGGGTTTGTCGTCGGCAGGCAAGGCGTACGACGGCGGGACCAGATGCGTTCCCGCCATGGCATCCATCAAATGCCCGTGGTGCCACATGTCGAGGTATTCCGAGTACAGGAAATCCATCTTCAAATAGACTTGTCGATGATTCCCCGTCCCGTTCCCCGGCGAGGTCATTGGCAACCTGGGCGAAAGTGTCGGAGAGAGATCGATCGCTCGTTTCTGTTTGCACGATTCAATCAGACGCTGCGGCAAGTCGCTTCCGACGATCGAAAAGGCTCGACCTTCGCTATATGGCCCGCCTTCGTGTTTGGGGCCAAGCAAACAGTAGAAAGCGCCTGTCGCGGGTAGTTCTTTGAGATTCGTCGCGCCTTCGGTCCAGATCATGCCGTACTTCAGCCCGGCGTAATGCGTCGGTTCGGCGAGGTCGGGGAGGGGCCCCATGCTGGCACTGTCGGTCCCCAGAGTCAGTACTCCGCGCTTGCCCAGGAACTCCATGCAGTCCGGGTCGGGATCGGGATAGCCCGGCGCCTTGCGGTCCAGGGTATCGGCGATGAATCGCCGACCTTCGGGGAGTGGGCGGTAGTAATGGTCGGAATAGTCGCTGCGAAACAGGACCACATCGCCGAATCGGACCGGACGATGTTGCTTCTCGAACCGCTCGACATGTTCCGGCTTCACCAGCGGACTGACACCCTTCGGTGCTTTGTCGAGCAGATCGCGGACATCGACTACGCACGCCTCGCCGCCGAATTGCCAAGGCTCGATCTTGTCGGTGTATGCCAGCCCCAGCGGTCCCGATTTCTCACGCTTCAACTCCGGGCGGGCGACGGAATGTGGCGGCACGTCCAACTGCGTCCCCGTATTTCCGTCGATCAGTAACGTATCGATATTGAAGGGCGACTCCGGACCGATCGTCCGCGAATGGATGATCGCGAATCGCGGAAACGGATGACTCGGCCAGGTACACGGATACTCTGGAGCAATGAGCAACGAGTGATCGACGAAGCGAGGTTCGTCACATGCCGCGTTTCGGGCGAGCACCATCACAACAAAGGCTGCGCTCCACAGAAGCCGCTGGACAGGATGCCACGGCGGTTGAACACGACAGGAACGGTTCATCATGACTCCCCTTCAGCGGTGACCGGGTTCGTGAGTGCTCCGATGCCTTCGATTTCGATCGTCACGCTGTCCCCTGGTTGCAGGAAGACGGGTGGTTTTCTCGCGCCGCCGACGCCGTGGGGCGTTCCCGTCAGGATCACAGTCCCCGCCGCCAGTCGCGTGCTGCCGCTGAGGAATTCGATCAGCGTCGGTACGTCGAAGATCATGTCGCTGGTGTTCCAGTCCTGCATCGTCTGGTCATTCAGGATCGTGCGGATCCCGAGTGCGTTCGGATTCGGGATCTCGTCGGGGGTAACGAGGCACGGCCCCAGCGGGCAGAACGTGGCAAAGGTCTTTCCCCGGCACCATTGACTGCCGCCGTACTTCATCTGCCAGTCGCGGGCGCTGACGTCGTTGGCGCAGGTGTAGCCGAGCACGTACCGCAGGGCGTCGGCCCTGGAAACGTTGTGACACTCCTTGCCGATCACCACCGCCAATTCACATTCGTAATCGACGGCGTCGCTCTTCAAGCGGCGCGGCAGCACGATGGGATCACCCGGGTGCTGCAGCGTGCCGCTATTCTTCATGAAGACGACCGGCCACTCGGGGATCGGCTGATTCCCTTCTGCGGCGTGCTTTCGATAGTTGAGTCCGATGCAGATGATGTCGCGCGGCTCGATGGGGGCCAGCAGTTTTGCGACGGCAGCCGGTTCCCCGGTGTCGTTCAGCCCGGCAAAAATCTCTCCGGAGAGGCGGGTCGTGCGACCATCGGTGTGCGAACGCCCGTAGGCAGTCTGGCCGGTTGCATTTTGGTAACGAACGAGTTTCATGGTGAAGCTCCGCAGTTCTTGCTCGTAATCACGGGCGGCGCGTTAGTTGGAAGAGGCAGAAGGGAACTTATCGGTTGTGTGCCACTGGCTCTGCCAGTGCGGTGTGTGCGTGTTCCCATTCGCACTGGCGTAGCCAGTGGCACACGTTATCTCGCACGCATTGAATTCCCGTAACTTCAGGTCGGCACATTAGTTGGACGAGGTAGAAGGGAAATGGAGTCGCAATCTCTCGAGGGCTTCGCGCGATGCTCTTTCGAACAACGTTGTGTTGCCGGGCTGGGTCAGGTCCTCGTCAAAAGTCGGGATCATCTCCCGCATTTGTGACCGGCCCTCGGAACTGGCCAGCAACTCGGGCAGGCAGGTTCGAATGACCTCGAAAGCGATGTTGACGGAGACCGACGCGCCCGGTGAAGCGCCCAACAGCGCCGCAAGCGACCGGTCGGCGGGGGAGAACACCTCGGTGCCGAAGTAGACCGCGCCACGATCAGCGCGTTTGATGGCCTGCACGCGGATGCCCGCCTGCACGAGCCGCCAATCCTCAAGTCGGGCATTGGGGTAGTACTCGCGCACGGCTTGCAGGCGGTTGTTCATGCTCTGCAATCCCTGAGTCACCAGGTACTTCACCAGCGACCGGTTGCAAATGGCGGTGCGCAGCATCGCCGGGAGATTGTTCAGGCGAATCGATCGCGGCAGATCGCCCCAAGATCCCGAGTGTTTAAGGAAGCGAGTGGTCCATGAGGCAAATGGACCGAACAGCAACTGTCTCTGGCCGTCGAGCCGCCTGACATCGAGATGGCCGGCGCCCAGACTCGGGGACGAGGGAGGCGTGGCTCCGTAGACCTTCGCGTCGTGGCGCGTGCAGATCGCGGGGTTATCGCAGACGAGCCACTGGCCACCGATCGGAAAGCCTCCCAGCCCCGCGACCTCCGGAAGCCCCGTCGATTGCAGCAACGTTAAACTGCCGCCGCCGGCGCCGATGAATACGAATCGAGCACCCAGCTCACGAACTTCACCCGAAGCTATGTGGCACAGGGCGAGCCGCCACTGACCGACGCGGCGACGGAGTCGTGTCACTTTCCAACCGGTCGCCACTCCACAGTGCTCTTGCTGCGCGAGCCAGCCGCAGAGCCGGCGGGCCAGCAAGCCGTAATTGACCTCAGTGCCGGCGCCCATCGTCGCCGCAACGCGTCCTGTTGCGCGGCCTTCCATCACCAGCGGTACCCAGTCATGAATGACCGATGGATCCGATGTCAGTTGCATGCTGCGGAAGAAATGGTGCTCCTGCATCGCCGCGTGCCGCGCCTGCAAGAAGTCGACATCGTCGGTTCCCTTCACAAAGCAGATGTGGGGAACCGAGTGAATGAAGTCCGCCGGCTCACCCACCGCGCCCGCGGCAGTCATCGCTCCCCAGAACTGCTTCGAATGTTCGAACTGTTCAAAGATTTTCAGCGCTCGTGCAATCGGTACGCGACCATCGGGATCGCGAGTCGGGGTGTAGCTCATCTCACAGATGCCGGCGTGCCCGGTCCCGGCGTTGTTCCAGCCGTCCGAGGCCTCCCGCGCAAGCTCGGAAGCGACCTCGACGATTTGAACCCTTAGTCGCGGATCAAGCCGCTTGAGCATGACCGCCAGCGTTGACGACATGATCCCGCTCCCGACCAGCACGACGTCGGGAGCCTCGATGATGTGCGCCTTCACACTGCCGATCGCTCCAATCGGAGGCCGGTCATGGCGTGCGACGTTCGCTCGATCAGGAGTGTTCGCGAGGTTGTTCATGGACGTCTTCGCGCCCGAAGCCTCGACGGCCAAGGGGTGGGTCACGCGTTGTTCTCGGCGTTACGGTAAGGGTCGGCGCGATCCTTCGCGCAGAACCGCTTCAGGACCTTGATGAATATCTTTGGCGAATGCATCCCGCTTGACGCGGTGTCGGATTGTCAGATAATCTATCTGCCACGCTCGCGGCTCGCAATCGTCCAGGAGACAACGCATGCAAACGTTGCGTCGCCCCAAAGTCCGCGATCAGGTTGCCGGTCAAATCCAGCAATACATCGTCGAGCAGAAGCTGGGGCCGGGTGATCGGCTGCCGACGGAGACTCAGCTTGCGGAGACGTTCGGCATCAGTCGGCTCAGTCTTCGCGAAGCCACGAAAGCGCTGGAGTTCCTGGGTATCGTCGAGTCGAAGACCGGCGTCGGGTTGACCGTCGGGCGCATCGACATGGAGCGGCTCACCGAGCATTTGAGCTTTCATGCTGGCTTGCTGGAGGCCGATACGCAGCAGCTCATCGATAGCCGCGTGATCCTCGAAACCGGCGTGCTGCCGCACGTCGCGCGACGGATGAAGGCGGATTCGACGATCGAGGCACGGCTGCGAGATCTCGTCGAGAAATTCCGGTCGGCTCGCGATCTCAAATCATGGATCGAGTTGGATATCCTGTTTCATCGTTCACTCCTGGATGCGAGCGGACTGCAACCGCTCGTCGCGTTCGGCGATTTGCTGCACATCTTCTTTCAACGGTTCCGCGAGAGCGTGAAGAAAGCCGGATGGAAGGCGGGCGTCGAAAGTCACGAACGCATTGTGGATGAACTGGCGAAAGGCCATGTCGAAGCTGCGACGGCCGAACTGCGGAAGCACATCGAGAGCCACAAGGAGCGGTTGCCATGATTCACGTGATTGCCACCATCGATCTCGCACCGGGCACACGTGAAGCCTGGCTGGCGGTTTTCCGTAAACTCATTCCCCTTGTTCGTGCCGAGAAGGGCTGCATCGAGTACGGCCCCGCGGTCGACTCGCAGACCGATCTGTCGAATCAGACGAAAATCGGCCCAGACAAGGTCGTTGTCGTGGAGAAGTGGGAAGATATCGCCGCGCTCAAGGCGCACTCGGCCTCACCGCACATGCAGGCGTACCGAGTCAATGTCGACGAGTACGTGCGGGGCGTGCAATTGCTCGTCCTCGACCCGGCGGAATGAGCATGCCTCAAGGAGTGACGATCGAGGACCCGAACAGCACTGAGGCTGGGCCTGACCCAAAGCCGCAAGGAACGACTCTGATGTTTGTCCGAACATTGATGATTATTGCCGCCTGCCTTGGGGTCGGCAGCGCCGTTCAGGCAGCCGAGCCTTTTGAAGCGTTCCTGGAGAAGCACTGCATTCGCTGTCACGGCCCGCAGAAGGAAGCGGGCGATATTCGGATCGATAGGCTGTCGCGAGATTTCAAGGCGGGGCGCGATTCGCATCACTGGGCCGAGGCGCTCGACAAGGTGAACAGCGGTGAGATGCCGCCGAAGAAAGAGCCGCAACCGGCTCAGAAGGAGATCTCGGAGTTTGTGACGAGCCTCGATGCGCGGCTGAAGGAGGGGCGAGCGGCGCGCATGGCGGCGCGGCCCGCGGTGGCGCATTACCGTCTCAGTCGCAGGGAGTATCAAAACTCGGTCTACGACCTGCTCGGCGTGCGGTACGACCCGACAAAGCCGGGGGAGTTGAACGAGGACACGCTGTGGCACGGGTTCGAGCGGATTGGGTCGGAGTTGTCGCTCTCGGCGTCGCATGTGGATAGGTATTACCGAGCGGCGGGGCTTGTGCTGGACCGTGCATTTCCTGTGAAGTCGGGAGAGGCTCGCAAGGTTCGCAAGACCGCTGCCGAACTGCGTTACAACGGCGGGAAGGCACAGCAGGAAGTGCTGGACCGGTTCGGTATCAAGCGGCCGCTGCGGCATTTGCTCTATCCGGGCAACGTGCATCAGGCTCTTTCGCCGAACTGGTTTGGCACGGTCGGTCCGGAGCACAGCGGGCTTTACAAGGTCCGCATTCAGGCGAGCGGTATTCGACCCATCGGTGGTCAAACCGCGCACCTGAGTCTTGGGAAGCGGACTGGCGAAGAGACTGTTGATGGACTCATCGAGTTCGACATCACGGCTCCCGAAGACAGCCCGCAAGTGCATGAATTCGAAGTCTTCCTCGAGATGCCGATGTCGGTCGAATGCTGCGTCGTCGCGACCGATGTCATTGATCGTCGCGGAGGTGCGGCCTTCCGCAACGCGCTCAACGGTGGCAGCTACATCTTCACGCACAGCAGCGAAACGCGACTGCTCGAGCCGAACGCTCCGCAGATGTTCGACGACAAGGGAAATGGACTTTTCTCCACCGTACTGCTCGATTGGATCGAGTGGGAAGGACCGCTCGAAACAGACATCGAGAAGTCGCGCCGCAACGGTTTGCTGCCGCCCGATGACGCGCCGATCGAAGTTGTCGCCGAGCATCTGCATCGCTTTGCCGAACGAGCGTGGAGACGGCCGGTCAAGCAGGACGAGTTGTCGGATTACCTACAGGCTTATCGTTCGGAGCGCGAGGCGGGTGAAAAGCCTGCCGACGCCTATCGCGTCGCGATGCAAGGCGTGTTGACGTCGCGGCACTTCATTTATCTGGTCGAAGGGGACCCGGTCCCGCGCGAACGGCTCAACGATTCGGAACTCGCCGCGCGACTGTCGTATTTCCTCTGGAGTTCGATGCCGGATGACGGACTCTTCACCTCGGCACGCAGTGGTTCGCTGCAAGGCGATGTGCTGAAGAAGGAAGTCGACCGGATGCTTGCCGACGGCAGGACGAATCACTTTATCAACGACTTCGTGCGGCAGTGGCTGCAACTGCATCGACTCGGGATGTTCCCTCCGGACAAGAAGCTTTATCCAACTTACGACGCATGGCTCGAAACGAGCCTGCGTGCTGAGCCCGTGGAGTTCTTCCGCGAGATGTTCGCCAGGAACCTGCCGGTTGACAGCTTCATCGATTCCGATTGGACGATGGCCAACGCGCGGCTCTGCGATTTCTATGGACTGCCCGAACCGAAGACCGGCGGCTTTCAACGAGTTGCACTGAAGCCGGAAGATCATCGAGGCGGACTGCTGACGATGGGCGCGGTGCTCGGATTGACGTCGGACGGGACTCGGCACCGACCGGTCCATCGCGGCGTGTGGCTCAGCGAAGCGATCTTCAACAAGACCCCTCCGGCGCCTCCTGCCAACGTCGATCCGATCGAACCGATTCCGCCGACGGGAAACAAGATCACGATCCGCCAGCGAATCGAAGCTCACGCAAAAAACGCAAGTTGTGCCGCGTGCCATCGCAACATCGACCCGCTGGGGCTGGCATTCGACCAATACGACGCCGTGGGCCAATGGCGCACGCGCGAGCTGGTGCCAACAGGGATCGGCGACAATCCGTTGGTGGACGCTTCCGGTGAGATGCCTGACGGCCGCTCGTTCAAAGACTCGGTCCAATTCAAGAAGCTGCTCATCGAAGACCGCAGCCAGATTGCCCGCGCCTTCATCGAGCACCTCTGCACCTACGCCCTGCGCCGAGTTCTGACCGTCGACGATCAAGACGACATCAAAGCCATCGAAGCCGAAGCGAAGCGGCACGAGTACCGAGTGAAGGACATGATCCGGGCCGTTGCGATGTCGGACCTGATCAGAAAACGCTGAGCACGTGTGTCGTCGCGCCTTCCAGCGACGTTCGCATCCGAGCCGCCACCCGGCGGACCACGAATCTTCACGAAACCCGATACCAACACTCCGACGGAGAATTCGGATGAGCAACTTTCTTTCCCAGTCCTGGTTGATCGACCGACGACACGCCTTGCGTGCGATGGGCACCTGCATCTCGCTGCCGTTCCTGGAGTGCATGGTTCCGTTGCGGGCGGCTGAGGCGAAGACGGAGACGCCGAAACGAAGTGCGTTCATCTATCTCGCGAACGGCGTGCATTCGCTGAACTACCAGATCACGACGTCGGGGCAGGATTATCAGTTCTCGCGTTCGCTGAAGCCGCTCGAAAAGCATCGCTCGGTCATTACGCCGATCAGCGGCTTGCATCATCCCGGCGCTCTCAGTCACCACCACAATTGCATTTCCGTGTGGCTGACCGGCGGGAAGCTCGGGCCTTCGGACAAGAACACGATCTCGGTCGATCAAAAGATGGCCGAGATCACGGCCAAGCACACACGCTACTCGTCGATGGAGATCGCTCTCACGGGAGATTCGCTCGGCTGGACGGCGGACGGCGTGCGGTTGCCGTCGATGCGTCGTTGCAGCGAGATCTTCGCGTCGCTCTTTGAAGAACCGAAAGGTGGCAAGACGGCCCAACGACGAACGCTGCGCCGCAAAGGGAGCGTGCTCGATGCCAACCTCGCGGAAGTGCGGAAGCTCGAACAGGCGATGGGATCGGCGGATAAAGGACGGCTCGATCAATACCTCACCTCGGTTCGAGAAGCGGAAGTTCGCACGCGTCGGGCGGATGCGTGGCTGGACACTCCGCTGCCGAGCATCGCTGACGAAGATCGGAAGCGCACCAATCGCGACATCCCTCACACGCAAGCGGGCGACTACTTCCGCACCGTCTATGACTTGATCGTGCTCGCGTTTCAGACCGACGTGACGCGAGTGGCGACGTTCAGCCTGGGGGGCGAAGGGGATGCGTTCGCGATTCCCGAAATTGGCATCACCGAGTCGCGTCACCAACTGAGCCATCACGGCGGCGATGCGGGTTACATGGAGAAGCTCACGAACTACGATACGTTCGCCATCGAGCAATACAGCTACTTCCTCACGCGGCTCGCCGAAACGAAAGACCTCACTGGCAAGCCGCTGTTGAACTCGACGATGTCGCTTTTCGGCAGCGGTATGTCCTACGGCCACAGCCACGGCAACGCGAACCTGCCGCTGGTGCTCGCCGGTGGTTCGGACCTCGGCCTGAAGCACGGCAGTCACCTCGATTTCAATCAGGGGCACTTCAAAGGCTATCAGCTCGACAAGCCCGGCGAGCACTACTCGCTCTGTAGCCGCCCGGCGAACCCGAACGCGCACATGAGCAATCTGCTGCTCCTCATGGCTCAACGCATGGGCGTCGAGACCGACAGGTTTGGCGACAGCAATAAGGTCATCGAACTATGAGCGAGTGCTTCGTTCGTTTCGCGCTCCTCGTGCTTGCGTATTGGTTCCTGGTCGTGACGCCTGCCGTGAGCCAGGAACCGGGTACAAAGAGGCCGGCGCAAGCTACTCAGCCATTCCGCCCCGAGGCGGGGAGATTCCCTCCATTCGAAAAGGCACATGCCTATCGGGGCGAACTCGTCTTCGTGGACCATGTCAACCGCCGTGGCAGCATTCGTGTCGAAGGGACAGGCAAGTTCTACCGCAACGATCCGCAACCTTTTGCCATGCTGCCCTATGGCGTCGTGCGTTATCAGGGCGCGCCGGCGGATCTGCGCGATATCCCGCTCGGCACCGTGATGCACGTCCGCGCTTTCCTTCCACCGGACCCAAAGACCTCTGCTGTGCCGGTGCTCCCGGTGAACAATAAAGAGAAAGATGCGGGGCATTATCGTGGCACCGGCACCGCCCCCGCTGAAAACCATGTGTTACTGCTCGAAGACGAACCCAGTCACTGCTTGCGAGAGGGCAAGGTGTGGAAGCTCAAAGAGGTGAGTATCCAGAACAACGCGGGGAAGATCATCGCGAGTCGCAAGCCGAAGTCTGCCGACGCGGGCAACTCGAGAGAAGAAGAGCTGACCTTCGACGCTGCCACTCGGATCTGGCGCGGTCGCGAGCGCATTCGAGTTGCTGATTTGGCCGCTGAAGAAGCTTGGCCTATCAGCGGCAAGAAATCGCTCGAAGGGCAGGCGGTTCATCTCGGAATTACCTGGAAGCCGGCGCCGGGAGATGGGTTGAGTGGCGCTTTCAATCAGTTCCACATCTCGGACATTTGGCTGGACGACGCGGCCCTTCACCACGCTGCCGAGTTCCAGACCGAGACGCACAAGGTCTTCATCCGCAGTCGTTGGATGCCCGCGTTTGTGGATGCGGTCGAGTATGGCAAATTCGGCCGGGCCACCGTCACCGCGACGCTATTCGGCGGCATGGATCCGTCGCTCTACGCCGACTTCCAGAAAGGTTCCGGAGCTCAAATGAACGGAGCCGAGAACACCTTGAAGCACACGGCGGGTCACTACGGTCCCTCTCACATCGCTTCCAATGGCAAGATCGTGGAAGTCACTCAGGCAAGCGGAGAAGCCCCCGTCGGCAGCAGCGGCATCCAAATCCAGTTCGAGACCGAGTTGATCATCGAGGGGATTCGCCCCGGACGAGTCGTGCGTGTTCGCCCCGAAAGTTGGCCCAAGATGCAAGTCCCCCGCGAAGAGTATCTGTTCGACGGCGCCAGCATCGACGAGCGTTTTCCCACTCCAGCGATCTTCCCGAAATACTGATCCACACATGAGACAACTCTTCGCCTTTGGTTCTTGGTTCGTGGTTCCTCGTGTGAGGTTCGTGAGTTGTTGCTCGCTGATGATGCTGGTCGCTTCGACGATGCTTCAGCCAATAGCTCGCTGCCAAGAACAAGGCCCCAGGAATCAGGTACAACCCTACCGCCCCGAGGCGGGGGCGTTCCCGCCGCTGGAAAAGTCACACTCCTACCGAGGCGTGCTGGCGTTCGTCGATCATGCGAATCGGCGCGGCAGTCTTCGCGTGGAGACGCCCGGCGAGTTCTTCCGCAATGCTCCGCATCCGTTCGCGATGCTTCCTTACGGTATCGTGCGTTATCACGGAGCGCCTGCGGATCTGAGAGACATCCCGCTCAGTACCGTCATGCATGCGCGAGCTTTCCTGCCCCCCGACCCGAAGACCTCTTCCGTGCCGGTACTCCAGAAGGGAAACCCCGAGCGGCCGGCGGAGAATCACGTCCTGCTCCTCGAAGACGAGCCCAGTTTCTGCCAGCGAGAGGGGATGGTGTGGAAACTGAAAGAGGTCGACGTCCAAGCGAATCAAGGGCTGATCGCGGCCACTCGTGAGGCCAAAGCCGGTGGCGACGGCAACGCCAAAGTGGAACCGCTGACCTTCAACGCCGCCACGCGATTCTGGCGTGGCCGCGAGTGTCTCAGTCTCGACGACTTGATCGCCGATGGCATTTGGCCTGCGAGCGGAAAGAAAGCCCTGGGCGACCATGTGGTTCTGCTGGGGCTGACCTGGGAGCCGACGCCCAACGGAGTGTTCCTGCGGTATCACGTTTCGGACATCTGGCTGGACGAGGCCGCCATGCAGCGAGCCACCAGGAATCAAACCGAAACGCACAAAGCTCTGATCCGCAGCCGCTGGATGCCTGCCTGGGTGGATGCCGTCGAGTACGGCAAGTTTGGCCGAGCGAAGGTGACCGCGACATTGTTCGGCGGTATGGACGCCTCGCTCTACGCAGACTTCAAGGCTGGCAGCTCGGCGCAGATGAACTCGGTCGAGAACACCTTGAAGCACACCCACGGCGATTACAGCCCCGCACACATGGCCTCCGGCGGAGCAATCCTGGAAGTCACCCGGCTACCAGGAGACGCCCCCCTGGGAAGCAGCGGCATTCAGATCCGTTTCGAGACGGACCAGATCATCGAAGGCATCCGCCCCGGGCGTGTCGTCCGTGTCCGCCCCTCGAGCTGGCCTGTGGTGAATCTCTCTCGCGAAGAATACCTCAGAGACAGCATCGAGGAACGTTTTCCCGGTCCCGACATCTTTCCGAAGTACTAACCCCCGCGAGACTCCCTGGGGAATGTGAGTTCGTCGGGCACGAACCGCCCGCCGGGGATGGGGTGGGGTTCTCGAACAGGTCGGCGATCAGAAGCCACTTCTTGTCCGTGAGCCCCGACTCGCGCTCCGTCCTGGACCTCGTTTGGTTGTGACCGCGCCCTGTCGAATCCCGAAACGGGCCACCCTTCAGGGGCAATTTCATGGCGTGGGCTTCGTTTCACACGCCTTGGGACGTATCTCCCTTGCGAAATACATCCGTATAATGGGCTCTTGAGTCCAGGTCAGGCTGTCCCTGACGAACCGGAACACTCTCACAACGATGCGTCAGGCACCGCCTGACCTACGAGAGTTCAGCGGCCTGGACCGGCTGGATGTGGGAGGCGGGGTGTATTTGGTGGGGCGGTAGCAGAAGCGGTTTTGAGGGGGAAGCGCGGGGCTTTTTCTCGTCGACAGTCCGCATCAGTCTTGCGAGTCCTCTGCTGTCGATGTGACGAGTGCATCGAGATGACGCAGCAGGATTCGCTCGGTGCGGCAATTGACAAACGCAAGAAACAACCCCACGACGCAGTGATGAATCATCCATCCGAAGGAAACTCCCAACATCGCGCCGAAGGCGAAACCGAACATTGGCAAACCGGGGTTCGGTTCCAACTCCCACAGCATCTTAATGACTCCCGAAAACACACTCAGCAATGCGACAAGAACCCCGAGTTGGAACAGGATAAAGCCGAAACGGAATTTGTCGATAAAGGCGACAGTTCCCCAGGGCTTTCGCCTTTTACAAGATGCCGAGCAAATCGAAGGCTCTCTCGAATTTTCGCATGAAACCGCGGAGTTTGGACACGACCTTGCCGTCGGCCCCATCGCGAGCGCATGTCAGTACGGCGT
>JBIKMW010000163.1:0-10295 GCA_044359065.1 Planctomycetales bacterium
TCTTCGGCCGCATCAAACAATTCCGCCGCGTCGCGACTCGTTACGAGAAGACCCCCGAAAACTTCCTCGGCTTCGTCTGGCTCGCCGCACTGATGACGGACGTGTTATGAATGTCCACACGGCCTAGGCGACCCGAATAACGCCGGTCCCGGAAGTGATGGCCTTGGAAGCCGGATGTGGTGATCACGCGGGCCCAGTACCGTCTCGTTTCTCGCGAGTGAGTCGGAGTAGGGGGTTGGATTCCGTCGAGTGCCATGTGGTTGTAGAATCCGATAGAGTGGGGTGACGGGGCGATATTGATTGATACGTCACGTGGATAGGCGAGGGGTTCCAATGTCAGACGAACATGTGAGATCAGTATCGAAGGAGGAGTTGGCTACTCTCCCGCATTGGGCGATTGTCGCCTTCGCGGCGCGTTGTGCACGACGCGTGCAACCGCTGCTTGATCTGCCTGAGCACTTTCCCGATCGCTGGCATCATTTAAGGGCTGTCGACGAGGCCATTAGTGCCACAGAACAATTCGTGGCTTCGGTTCTCCTCGACCTTGGGAAATCAAAAGATCGTGCGACGAGCATTGCTTCTGTCGCGGTTGATGCTGCTGATTCCGCCGAAGCTACCGCAACTGCCACTGCCGAGGCCGCCGAACTTGCTGCGGGTCGCGCATCCAACGCTGCCGGGCCCTACGCTGATGCCGTCGCGGCCCGCGCCGATGCCGCCGCACGCACTGCCGACGTGGCACGGTCCGCAGTTGCGGCAGCCCGTTCCGCAGAGGTCGGTGTCAGTGCTGCGGTAAGCGCCGCAATGTTCTCAGCCAAGGCTGAACATGCCGCAGCAAATGCTGCTCGAACAGACTACGTTCGACTGTGCAGACACATCTCATCGAATTTGACGAAAACGGACTTTTCTCAGAGTGATACGTTGGGGCCACTCTGGCCAGGCAGCCCCCCCAACTGGTACCCCACCGCAAAAGAGCGAATGGACCATCTGTTGGAAATTGCTCCAATTGCACTGCCTAAGCGATCCTTCCTGAGCCCGACTTCGACAACGACATCCACCTCCGACGCCGCCACCCCGCCCCTCTCCCTTTACTTCGACCTCGACGATTTCACCCCCGAAGAAATCGAAGAACAAATCGCCGCCCTCTCGGACCTCTACCACGCGATCTCCGACGACGAACTCCAGATTGTGGGTCACACCTTCCTCAGCCCGTCCCTTGTGCCGGTGGAGGACTGACCCATGCCCGGAGCCAACTTCGCCCCCCGACCAAGCCCCCCTGAAGAGCCCCAATACGTTCGCATCGATGTCGCGGGCCTGACAGAATCTGTCTGGCATCAATTTCGCGGGCAGTTCGTCACGCGACTGCGTGAACTTGTCGCCAAACTTGCCATTGAAAGCCGCAACGACTTCTTTCAGGACAAAGCCGACCAACTCACTGCCCCGATGCTCCAGCAGGCGGTCGAGCAAATCGCCAAACAGCCTCCGTCCGCCAACCAGATCAAGGCGTTCGACCGAGTTGTGAAGGCATTCGCGAAGCGACCCCGTCGCCCCCCCGTCGAAGCGGCGCCGGGCCAGACGCTGGAACAGACGCGATTCGAACGCATCGAAGCGGCCCGCGCGGCTCTGCTGGGATTGCTCGAATGCACGCGCGTCTGCCTCGGCCCCGACGAAGCGCTCCTCATCGGCAACAACATCGACGCGCTTGTCGATCTCGTGAAGATGGTGGGACCGGCCTCGTGATGATTTCCCCAGGAGTTTGCTGACATGACGACGCCCGCTGTTCCCCCCGCGAATCCGCCTACGCCTGCTGGCGGTGCGACTCCCGAAACCCCTCCGCCCCCCGTCGGTCAGCGGCCGCTCGACTTCCAGCACTTCCTGCCGAAGAAGCAAGTCGCCGGAATGACCATCCGGGAGGTGATCTTTTTCGCAGCCGATTTCGTCGTGGTCCTCTGCGAAGGGCCGGTGATCTACTACCAACGAGGGGAGCTCTATACCCACAAGAACGCCGCGGGCGAGGATGTCCGCAACCAGATCACGACGTTGCTGGTGAAGGCGGAGATGCTCTCGCAACGACCAGTCACGAATCTGGTCCAGGAGGATCGGGATCGCTACTTCCGCATGCTCGCCTGGGGCTACGTGGCGATCCTCGAAAAGCAGTTCGTGCTGGCGGAGGCGACGCTGCTCGAAGCTTCGCAACTGCGGATGGCCCGAACGAAGGAGATGGCGCGGCTGTTGTACCTCGCCAGCGCGGTCTCGGTGTTTCTGCTTTGTTTCTCCCTGTACGCATGGATCACCAGTTTTCAGGGGACCGATCTCGTCATGGGGGCGCGCGCGGCCATCGCGGGGGGGCTGGGGGCGCTGTTCTTCAGCCTCATTCGCCGGGGAGCGCTGGCTCTCGACGGCGAATCGATTCGCATCGCCCACTACGCCGAAGGGATTGTTCGCGTCACCGTGGGGCTGATCGGCGGTTTCGTCGCGCTGGCCGCGATTCAATCCAAACTGGTCGTAGGGTTCCTCGAATCCGGCGGCACGATCACCCCCGAGATGACGGAGTCGTGGCGGTTTCTCGTCTGCTTCGCGGCGGGATTCAGCGAACGGTGGATTCCGGACATCATCAGCAAGATCGACCCGGCGACCACGGAGGCCGACCCGATCGTGAACGCGTCCCCGTCCAACGCGAAACCCCCAGCCGGCAAACCCACGGCCAAGCCCGTCGACAGCGACAACGCCGACGACCAAAACCGCGGCTCCGACTGAGCGACCGGTCGGGCACAACGCATTGCGCTTTGGCGTCACACCCCCATGCTCCGCCGCACCGTTCGACTCACCCTGCTTCTCCTCGCCTCCTGGACCGTCTTCGCCCTCACCCACGAGTGCGGCCACCTCCTCGGCGGTTGGGCATGCGGGGGGACTCTGATCGACGCCGAGTTGCGCCCCTGGCGGTTGCCGCACAGCTTTTTCTCGCCCGACCCGAGGCCGCTGGTGACGCTCTGGTGCGGGCCGCTCGTCGGGGTGGTGGTGCCGCTGGTGATGGCCGCGATCATCCGCCGCCCGGTGGTCTGGTTTGTCGCGTGGTTCTGCGTGCTGGCGAATGGGGCGTACATCGCCACCGGTTGGTTCACAGGGGACCGCGAACTCGACACCACGAAACTGCTGGCGGCGGGGGCACCGGTGTGGTCGATCGCGCTGTACGTCGTCGCAACGGTCGTGCCCGGTTACCGCAGGTTCAGGCAGGAGTGGTTGCGGGCCTGGACGGGACAATCCCCGAGGGAAGCACCGAAAACCACCGAGGCAACTGCGGATTCGTCCAACTGCGGCTGACGAAGTCACACCGCGTTTCCGACGGCCACCGAGCGAGTGGGTTTCTTTGAGTTAGCCACAGACGAAACACAGATGGAACACAGATAAATGACATTCAAGGGGAGGATTGGAAGAAAACGAAGATCGATCCACGAGTCGGAGCTGGCGAGATGTGTCGACTGACCCACCGAGTCCTGTCACGGTGATCCGCGGTTTTCGATCATCGCCTCTCTTTCTTATCTGCGTTTCATCTGTGTTTCATCTGTGTTCCATCTGTGGCAAAAAATCTGCCTTTTCTGAATCGTTCATCAACGATCAACGTCCGGCCACGACGACGGCCTCGCTGCACAAAAAATGTCCCTGAATCGGCTGAACCAGGTCGAAATCCGTTTCTCGCTGGTTCAGCCCAAGGTTTGCCACTCGCGAGCGTTTAGCTGTTTCTCGCTCGTGGACTCTCAGAGGCTATCCGAAAACCCGGTTGCGCTTGTTCAGCGACCCGCCGATGCTCGGGGGCCGCGCAGGCGTCAGAGGGTTTTCGGATAAGTTGTTAATGTCACTCAGTTCGCGAACAAGCCCGTTCCGTACCAGATGCCGGACGGCCCCTGAACCATGTCGTACCCGAAGTGCCGTTGCGGTGACGACATGCCCCCCCAGTGGGCGGGGGAGCCGCGCCAGTTTTGGACCAGTTCAGAAGCGGCATCCACCAGCGGCGACGCGCCGTAGCTGCTGGCCGCCACTTCAAACGGGCTCAGACCCGCTTGCGAACCGATTTGGGACAACCGGTTGCCCCAATCGTGGTGACCGACCGAGCCGTATTGCACCATCAATTGACTGCTCAGCCGCGCGTGTTGCATCAGCACCGGGTGTGCCGACCCCCACACGCTTTGCGGGCGTTCCGGGTGCATGCGCATGGCGTAGACCAGAGCACGCTGGGTGACCGTCCCCGCAGGGAGCGTCAGAATCGTTTCGACGGCCTGCACGCCGTACGCTTGTCGACCGGAGAACGCGTGCGCCGAAATCACCTGCCCGAACGTCGGCG
Organism: Planctomycetales bacterium; assembly: GCA_044359065.1. GTDB lineage: Bacteria > Planctomycetota > Planctomycetia > Planctomycetales > Planctomycetaceae > JAIXZD01. Next base: position 4,337 of record JBIKMW010000163.1, read on the forward strand.
ACTTGTCGGAGGCGAGGTCAAGCACCGCGATCCCGGCCCCGCCGTACAGGTACGCAAACGACGACGTTTGCAGCAATACCGCAGGTTTGGCGTGCGGGTCGGTCGTGGAGGTGACGACGGTGGCCGTGGTCGGAATCGCCGCTCGTTCGATGTTCTTCAGCGCCGGTTCGAGTTCGGGGCGGGCCAGGACCTCGGCCTCGAAACGATCTCCCGACGGCCCCGCGTCGCGGAAGACCAACAGCAGCAACCGCTTCCCGGTCAGCGCGGCGCGATAGGCGGTCGCGTAGTCGGTATGCCAGTCCAGCCGTCCGATCCGCCGCGGCAACAACAACGTCGCGTCCGCTGGCTTTACATCGGTCGACTTCACATCGCCCGATTTCGACGCGGCGGCCTTCTCGATGGCATCTTCGGCCCGGAGGGGGACGCTCTCCCAGGCTCCGACCGCAAGGACGGCCGACAAAACTCCACACGACCACGCTGCAAAATTCCCGTTGCGAAACATGTTTGCTCCTTCAGCCGCACGCCGGGAGCCGCGTCATCGCCGGGAATCTCTCCCGGAGGGCCGTGGCGGATCGTGCGATTGGCTGGACGAGGGAGCGAATCGTGCGAAGCCCGCGCAGGCGTGCCGACCGCTTTCGCGGACGTCACAGCTCGCATCGTCGCCGACGCTCACTCCCGAAATGTGTTTCGGAGACCGACTCCGAAAACTCCGGGCGAGTTAGCGCAATGTCCGCGCAGACCCGCCCGCCGCGTTCCCAGCCTGAGACCGCTTGCGACCCACTCCCACAGGTTCGGCCATCGCACTCGCGAAGCCCGACGAATATCAACGCCGGACAAGCCATCCCCCGACGGCTTTGACCACGGGAGAAACATCATGCCCCGCAAATGCTGCCAGGCAGCCTGCAGGCACCCGTGTTTCCCCGGAAACACCGCTCGTCGCGCAGCTTGTGCCACACGACAAACATCCCTGTTTCCCACAACGCGAAATCATTCGCGCGTCCCTGTTTGATCGAGTCAATGTCCCGGATGGAGACACCAGACTCGCCCGCGAAGCGACAGCAGGCTGCGATAACAGCCCCGCCACATCGCCAAGCCCCGCATAAGCCCGCAGGCTCAAAACGGAACACCGAGAATACCCAACGCAAACGGCGATCGACCCCTCGATACGCCGTCCACCGATCCCTCGGGTGTCACGCTTATAACGAGGTCGTTCCCGTGATTCCAGAGTGCGAGCGCACCCCGCCGCAAGCGGACTCCCCGGATCGCCCATGCCCGATTACTTGTGGTAACCCAGGCTCGCCATCACATCGAACAGTTCCTCGAACGTGATGAAACGGCGACGGTGGCGCAACTTGTACTGGTCGACAGCCTCGGCCAACTCGACGACTTCCGGACGGAGCGCGGCGCGAGAGTCGCTGAATTGACGACGTTCCGGACCGCTCCCCGCGCGAGGTTGCCCCGTTCGGCGACGATCAACGAAACCGGGAGCCGACGGGTCGGTGGAGGGCTGTTGGTCCAGAACTTGTTGCATTACCATGACGTTTCCCCAAATCGACGAGAACCTTGCGGCACTCGGAAGCCAACCAGCCGACGCGGGCGCGAACCCCGCCAACCTGTGATCCGCAACGGAAAAGCTCCGATGTGCCTTGTGATTTGATCGAATTCCCAATTCGCCGATGCGCCAACAAACCTTGTGTCAGAATCGGCGACTTGGCAAACCCACCCATCCCGCTTTCCGGTTCGGACGGTGCCGAATACGTCGATCATGACTGTCGGATGAGCCGTTCCGGCAATGCCGGCGCTCGCGTCGATTCCGTTTCCTTCGGTTCTCGATGTCGCAGGACGGCTTTCCACGGTGCCACGTGGCTTCGGCTTGGCGGCAACGTCGGCCACGCTCCCCACTCGATCTCTCCCCTCCTGACGGTTTCGGATGTCTCGCGTGCCTCATGTGACCGTTCTTGGCGGAGGTGCGATGGGAACGGCCTGCGCGATTCTTCTGGCCGAACGGGGGGCCGCACAGGTCACCCTCTGGGTCCGCAATCCCGACGACGCTGAGAAGCTTTCGACCACCCGCCGTAACGAGCGGTATCTTCCCGTCGCGGTTTTGCCAGCCTCGATCGCAGTGACCAGCGACCCAGCCGCCTCGGACGGGGCCGATTGGTTGGTGGCGGCCATTCCCACGGCGCACCTGCGGACGACGCTATCACCACTGGCTCGTTACGTGCCTGCGGGTGTTCCGGTCGCCAGCGTCGTGAAGGGGATCGAGCAACGCACGTTCGAACGCCCCAGTCAGATTCTGCGGGAAGCTCTGGGGCCGCGCCCTGTCGTGGCGCTGTGCGGGCCTTCGCACGCGGAAGAGATGTCGCGACTGTTGCCAACAAGCGTCGTGGCCGCGTCGGACGACCTTGCGGCGGCCAAGGCCGCTCAGACGCTTTTCAACACGGACCGCTTTCGGGTCTACACCAACGAGGACCTCGTCGGGGTCGAATGGGCCGGCGCCCTGAAGAACGTCGTCGCCATCGCGGCGGGGGTCTGCGACGGCCTGGGCTATGGCGACAATGCGAAAGCGGCCTTGCTGACCCGCGCGTGCGTCGAAATGTCCCGCTTCGGCGCGAGAATGGGAGCGCGTCCGGACACGTTCCTGGGCCTGGCGGGGATCGGCGATCTCATGACCAGTTGCTTCAGTCCCCACGGCCGAAATCGGTTCGTCGGTCGCCGAATTGGCGAAGGGGCGACGCTCGCACAGGCATTGGCGGAGATCCACGGCGTGGCCGAGGGGGTGAACACCTGCCGCAGCGTGTACGACATGGCGCGCGAAAGTGGCGTGGACATGCCGATCGTCGCCGAAGTCGCCAGTATCCTGTTTGAAGGGAAGCCCCCCCGCGAAGGGACGGACGCCCTGATGCGTCGTCCCCCGCGATCCGAATCGCGCACGCAAGACTCATCAACGACGCACTGAGTGAACCTTCGCATCCCGGGGACGCTCTCCACTTCTGCGCAATCCCCCTCGCCGCCATAACCCATGTCCCGTTTTCCGACACTGCCGGTCCTGTCCGACGACCCGCCTCCCGCCGAGGAAGCATGCGGGATCGTTGCCCCCGAGCACCCGTTGCTCGCAGGCGCAGGGGGGGACGCGCCCACACGCGCAGGCGCCGCGCGCCAGCCGCTGTGCCGCCTGGTGTCGATGGGCTGCAAGGTCAATCAGTACGAGGTTCAACTCGTGCGTGAGGCGCTCGAACGAAACGGCTATCGGGAGGCGCATGCCCACGAAACGGCGGACCTGTGCGTGATCAACACCTGCACGGTCACGGGAGAGGCGGATTCCAAGGCGCGGCAGTTGATCCGGCGCCTGGGGCGGGACAACCCCTCCTCCCGGATCGTCGCGTTCGGGTGTTACGCCGCTCGCGATCCGCAAGCGTTGGAACGCTTGCCCCAAGTCGCGGCGGTGGTGGGAGACAACCGCGAACTGCCCGATGTGTTGCAGCGCTTCGGCGTCGCGACGTTTCCGGACGGGATCGCTCGGTTCGACGGGCATCGCCGCGCGTTTGTGAAGGTCCAGGACGGCTGCGTCTTGCGCTGCACCTATTGCATCATTCCGAGCGTCCGACCGGGGCTGCGCAGCCGCCCGGTCATCGAGATCGAGGACGAAATCAAGCGCTTGGTCGACTTCGGCCACCGCGAAATCGTGCTGACCGGAATTCACCTCGGGCACTACGGCGTCGACACCTCGCGCGGAAAATCCGGGTTGCCTCCGTTCCGGCTGCCGCACCTGATCGAGCGGCTTGAGCGCATTCCCGGCGAGTGGCGGTTGCGGCTGTCCAGCCTCGAAGCGGACGAGGTGGATCGAGATTTCCTCGAGCGGACGGCGGATTGCGAGCGTTTGGTGCCCCATTTTCACCTGTGTTTGCAGAGCGGGTCAGACTCCGTGTTGGCGCGGATGCGGCGTCGATATCGCTCGGGAGCGTTCCTGAGGAATGTCGAGGCGATCCGGGACCGATTCGATCGCCCGGCGCTCACGACCGACGTGATTGTCGGGTTTCCGGGAGAGACCGAGGCCGAGTTCGCCGAGACCGAGCGGGTCTGCCGCGCCGCGGGATTCTCGAAGATTCATGTGTTTCCGTACAGCCCACGCGCCGGGACGCCGGCGGCGACGTTCGGCGAACAGGTGTCGGCGGAGGTCAAGGAAGCGCGCTCGAACCGGTTACTCGCTCTGGATCGGGTGCTGCGGGGGGAGTACCATCAATCGCTGGTGGGAAAAACCCTGGGTGTGTTGGTCGAGGCCCGCCCGGCAACGCGTCCCGGATACGTAACGGGGACGGCGTGCCGGTTTGTCGATACGGAGTTTCCCGGAACTCGGGACGACATTGGGCGCTTGGTGTCGGTCCGATTGTTGGACGGTTTTACGGAATTTCCCGTCGGGGTTCGCGTTCTCCCCGGTGAGGAACCTGTGGAACCGTTGCGGTCCGGAGTGGTTTGCAGCGACGGCTCATTCGCGGAGATGGGGCGGTAGCTTCCGTCGCGACGGGGTCGGTGGTGGTTTGACAGCCCGGTGGTGGTTTGACTGCGAGGAATGGCGTGAATCTCGGCGATTTCGCTTCGAATTATCTGACGACGAACGCGCGGGGCGATGCCTTGGTCGTGGGCTTTCGGGTGCCCCGCCTGGCGGAGGATGTCAACATCGACCAACTGGGGCGCGAGTTGGTCGCTTTGGTTGATCAGTACGGCGTGCGGAAGATGGTGGTCACGCTGCGCGGCATTCAGTATTTGACCAGTTCGGCCCTGGGCAAGCTGATCACGCTGCATCGCCGCATGCATCGCGCGACAGGGCACGTGGCCATCGCGGAACTGGAGCCGACGGTGGCCGATATTCTGCGGGCCAGCAAACTCGACACGTACCTCACCGTCCGTCCGACCGTGGACGAAGCGGTCGCCGCCGTGGGTTGAGGTGCAAGTCCGTTAGGCGTGGTCGCGATGGCGGTTGCAATCCACCGATCCCGTCGTGAAGATCGCCGCTCCCCGCTGACGGGGAGCGGAGGCGGGACGGCATGACGGCCAGGATGATCGACATCGAAGGCGTGGATGGTGCGGGCAAGGGAACGCAGGCCCGTCGCCTCCACCAGCGGCTGACCGCCGAGGGATATCGGTCGCGGTTGTTGGGGTTTCCCCGTTACGACGCGACGCTGTTCGGGCAAATGGCCGGCGAGTTCCTGAATGGCCGATACGGCGGCCTGGACGATGTCCCCCCCCTGTTTGCAGCGCTGTTGTTCGCCGGGGATCGGCTGGAATCGCGGGATTGGCTGCTCTCGCTGATGGACGAGGCGGACGTGGTCGTCTGCGACCGTTACGTCGCGTCGAACATCGCGCATCAGGGAGCGAAGCTCGACGGGGCCGACCGCACGCAACTCGTCGAGCGGATCGAGCGGATCGAGCACGACATCCACAAATTGCCCCGACCCGATCGTACGCTCCTGCTGGACCTGCCCGTGCCGGTCGCGCGAGAGTTGGTGGGGCGCAAGGGGGCACGCGACTACACCGACAAGCCCGCCGACCTGCAGGAGTCGAACGAGCCCTATCTGGAGCGGGTGCGCGCCGTCTATCGGGAGCTGGCGGCGACCCGGTGCGGATGGTCGGTTGTCGAATGCGTCGGGGCATCCGGGATCCGCAGCGTCGAAGAGATCGGCGACGAGATCCGGGCAGCGATCGCGGACCTCGTCCCGTTACGGACCGCCGAATAGGGTGCTAGTGTAGTGATTCGGACAGATGGGACCTTATCGGTTGTGTGCCACTGGCTCTGCCAGTGCCGTGTGTGCGTGTTCCCATTCGCACTGGCAGAGCCCAATCGAGTCCGGGATTTTCGTGGGTTGCGATCTTTATGTCGCGGGACTCGGGGATGCGTTGGCGGGGGGCCGGTCGCGTGGGGGCGGAGTGTGTCGCGGGGCGGAAATCCGCGCAGGCGGCG
>JBIKMW010000211.1:0-2756 GCA_044359065.1 Planctomycetales bacterium
CCAGGACTTCAGGTTGGCAGTCTCGATCCCCAATCCCTTGAGGCGAGCAATGACGCCGCCCTTGGCCCAACCGGGAACCTCGGCCGCTGCCACTGAGTGCCCCTCGACCGCGATGATCTGCTCTACGACCCGCGCCTCGGTGGGATGTAACGGAATCTCCAGCGCCCGCGCCGACTGCTGCACGCCGAGCATCACGGTGAATGCGATCCAAAGATGCTTGCTCATGAGTCGCTCCAAGTCTTTGTGGGAGAGGCTTCTGTTTGCGGTTCCGCCCTGAGGCGGATCACTGTGTGGACTTCCCGATGGCAGAACGACGAACGAACGGATTGCCAACTCAATGGCATCATGCTATCGTGGCTAAGCCACTGTATCAAGCTTCCTGAAAGTCTCAACAACATGGATACGTCACTCGTTCGCAGCCCGGTCTATCAGCAGCTGAATCAACGGCTGCGTGCGGCGCTGGCGGCGGAGTATCGCTCGGGCGACCAGTTTCTGACGGAGCGTGAAGTCGCCGAGAAGTTTCAGGTCAGCCGAGCCACCGCCAACAAGTCGCTCGCCAGCCTGGTGTCCGAGGGCTTTCTTGAGTTCCGCAAGGGGCTCGGCACGTTCGTCCGGCGCGACGTGATCGACTACGACGTCCGTTCCCTGGTCAGCTTTACCGAAAAGGCCCGCGCCGCCGGAAAGAAGCCGAGCACCGCGCTACTCACCTTCGGCAAGCTCGCTGCCGCCGAGATGGATGAATCATTACACGCCGCTCTAGCCGTTGAGCCCGCTGACGAGTTGTGGGAACTCGATCGCATCCGCCTTGCGGACGGGGTGCCGGTGATTTGCGAGCACCGCTACGTCGTGCAGCGACACTGCCCGAAGCTGACGAAGTCGCAGGCCGAGGGCTCGCTGTATCGCACTTGGACCGAAACACACGGCTTGAAAATTGGCGGTGCGAATGAAGTGATCCGAGCGGTGCTGCTGTCAGCCAGCGAAGCCAAGCACCTTCAGACCACTGCCAAGTCTCCGGCATTGGAAGTCGTCTCCGTCGGCTATCTCGAAGACGACTCGCCGCTCTGGTGGGAGCGGACGCTCTATCGCGGCGACCAATACGAGTTCCACAGCCGCCTCGGCCCGATCCAATCTGCAACTCCCGCGCGGGGCAAACTGCGATGAGTTCACGAATCGAGAATCTCACGGCTGTCGTGGTTGGCACCGGGTTCATTGGTCCGGTGCATGTCGAAGGTCTGCGGCGAGCGGGTGTGCCAGTCGCTGGCATCGTCGGTTCATCACCGGAAAAGTCAAAGACCGCCGCCGAGCGACTTGGTCTGCCGCGCGTGTATGAGTCGTTTGACGAACTGCTCCGGGACGACTTGGTCTCGGCCGTGCATCTCACGACGCCCAGCGATGGAGTTCCTTCATCGTGTGGATCGGGTCGCGGAGGTGCTCGAGGGCGTCGTGCGCTCGAAAGACCCCGACCTCGCCAAGCGGCCAGCGTTCGTCGGGTCCAGCGGCGACCAATCCACAGACGAAGACGGCTTACAGCAGCCGGAAGTCACCCGTAGGGTTTTGGGCTATTCGGTCATATCGCGCGGCTCAAAATGACTTTCCTTAAGCCGTCGGAAAGTTTCGACGGCGATCTCGCTGCGAGTGGGGCAAAGTCGATTCGTCGCGTAGGGAAGTGTTGTATCAAAAGGCATCCGCTCAGTCGTGGCCATGGCCATTGGCTGCCTTGAGTTGGGCGAGTTTGAACCCGAGGTACTCGTTCAGGCCGTCGATCAAGTGTTGTTCCGGGACACTGAACCACCGGCGTTGCTGGCTCAGGAGGTCGGTCACATCCCGATAGCTGAGTTCACCGATGAACGGTGCTCGTGGAAGGTCCGTCAGTCGTTCGCCGTGTGGGATGGCTGTCCGAAGCCGATCCGGATTCCGGTATTCCGTAACGAGCGGATTTCCTCGCGTGGGCGTCAGCAGAATCAAGACAAAATCCCGCTTCGGAAGCTCGAACAGCAGGTCTTCGTCGAACCAGCCATTCTCCCGCAGTCCCACGCGGGCATTCCGGATCAGTTGGTCGGACGGAAATCCATCCGTGCCATCGTTGTGGGTGGTGGTGGCGGAAAGATTCGAGCCGTATTTCATCTCGATGAAGACTGTCGTCGCCGGATTCTCCCAGGTGATGACGACATCGACCTCGGTTTGCCCTTCGTCCCAGGGGAGATGTTGTCGCGGATATGTCCGCTGCTTCTGCCACAGTTCGATCCGGAGGTCACGGTAGACCTGACGGCGGAATCGTTCCGTTCCGAGGGCTTTGTTCAGAAGATCCGGCAGCCACCAGCGGGGATTGAGTGACTTCAGCGTCCCGAACATTTGCCCGGTGACGACATCTTCACTCGTTGGCCTGACGATCAATGGGCAGCGAAGCTCTCCCTTGCGTGCTGGTTCGCAGAGACAGCCCCCCTTGCCGTTCAACTCAGTGAGCATGCCAACGCCTCCTGCGGTGTTTCCAATGGGACCAGTTCTGCGGCTTCGATGGGTCGATTCGATTGCCCCCAATCCCGACACGGCTGTCGGTAGGCACAGGTCGAACAATTCATCGGGCTTTCGACCGGATAGAAGATGCCCAGATCGACGGCACGCTGGATCGACTGCACCAGGTCGCCGAGCCTTCCGCAGTCCTCGGCGTACCGGCTGGTCTGTAACCGCTGGACCTTCGGTGTCTTCGTCTTCACCAGCACCGTGTATTCGACGGATGGTTCTTGCCCCAGACATTC
>JBIKMW010000075.1:0-32932 GCA_044359065.1 Planctomycetales bacterium
TATGCGAGCGAGGGGCGCGGGTACCTGTTGGCCGCCTGCGCCGGGGTCTCGGCGCAGTGGTGGCTGGGGCGATTTCTGGAGCGGCGCGATACGCCGAGCGCGGGCCTGTTTGCGGCGCTGTCGTCGATCGGCTTTCTCTCCCATCTCACGTACTTGACCGTGTTTGTCCCCCAGGCGGTGTGGTGCCTCGTCGCGATGACGAAAGACCGGCGCGGTTCACACCGGAGCCCAACCGCACGGGGAACGTGGTCGCGCGCGGCCTTGGCGTTCGGGGCGCCCGTGTTGGTCGTCGCGTGGTTGTGGGTGGTTGACCTGTCCCGTACGCAGGTGGGAGGCGGGCCGCTGCTGTCGCCGTGGGGTACGGCGGTTGAGGTATTGGCGCTCCCCTTCGGCGCGGATGCGGACGGCGTGCTCAGAGTCCCGGCCGCGCTCTTGTCGGCAGCGCTACTGGCGGGAGGGCTTCTCCTGGCACGGCGAGCCGAGCAAAGCGAGTGGGTCGCCCCAGCCGCGGCGATGTTGACCGCCCCCGCGATTCTTTTTGGACTGGCTCCGGCGGGCTTGGTCTACCCCCGTCATTTTCTCGTCGCTTTGGCGCTGGTGTTCCCGTTGTTGGGGGGATCGCTCGCTTGGCTGGCGGCATCGCCGCGCGGTCGAATCCCGGTCGCCTTGATCGCCTTGGCCTTGGTCGCCGGTCACGCGCTGCAACTGGCGCCGCTATTGGAACACGGCCGCGGCCAGTGGGTGTCGGCCCTCGAAGTCCTCGAGCGTGAGTCGCCACGTGGGCCGGTGCTCGTGGGTGGCGACCACGACTTCCGCAACGGCATGTTGGTCGAGTTCCACCGGGCCCGCTCCCGGGGAAGCTCGCGGATACAATACGTGCCGCAATCCGCATGGGGCCGAGCGCTACCCGACTGGTTGATCGTGCATTCGCTCGACCGCGCGGAGGCGTTTCCAGCGGAACTCGCCACTCCCGGCGCGACCTGGACGCTTCGTCGGACCGTCCCCCTGGGAGGGCCGACGGGGTTCGCGTGGGGTGTGTACGCGAGGGGGCCTACACCCGCACCGACGAGATGACGCCCGCCAAAGAACAAGCAACGCCGGAGGCATGGTCCCCCCGGCGTTGCTCGGTGCTTTATCTGATCAGGTCGTTTCCGCGGCTCACAGGTCGTCGAGCGTCGGACCCGCATCGCGCAGGGGGCGGTCCGGGTCTTCCGTGCGGCGGATGGCCACGTTTCCGCTGGTGTCGAGGAAAATCTTGTCCTGGATGATCTCCTGGACCACGATCTCCATCGGATTCCGCGTCTGCATTTCAATCAGCGGCCGGGCGCCGCGGTTCAGGGCCACCAACCGCTTTTGGATCAGCGTCGACAGCTTGAACCGCCCGCCGACCTTGTTCACGATCTTCTCTTCCTTCAGTTCGTCGAGCATCGATCCCGCTCCTCGCACTCCAAAAGAATTTCGGTCACGCGGGCAACCGCCGCCTCCAGGTCGTCGTTGACGACCCGGTGGCGATACGCCGCCGCTTGTTCCAATTCCCGACGGGCCGTCGCCAACCGGGTCTGTATCGCTTGTTCCGACTCCGTACCCCGGTCGCGCAACCGCCGTTCAAACTCCTCGACGGACGGCGCGGTCACGAAAATCGTGACCGCCTGCGGATAATCGCGCACGACCGACATCGCCCCTTGCACGTCGATTTCCAACAGCGCCCAGCCCCCCAGTTCCCGCGCGCGGCGGACTTCGGACTTGAGCGTGCCGTACCAATTTCCGTTCGAATGCACTTCGGCGCACTCGAGAAATTCGCCCGCCAACCTCCTCCGTTCGAATTCGTCCTTCGTCAGAAAGTGATAGTCGGTCCCGTCCGTTTCGCCGCGCCGCGGCGGACGCGTCGTCGCCGAAATCGACTTCACCAGCCGCACCGCGCCGCCGGGGCGCGAATGCGCCTCGACCAACCGATCCACGAGCGTCGACTTCCCGACGCCGCTCGGACCGGACAGCACCACAAACCGCAACTCGGAAAACTCGTCACTCACCGTCGCCGCGCCGAAGAGAGGAGACTCTTGAACCACCAAGGCACAAAGACACCAAGGAAGACACAAAGAGTCGAAAACGAAATCAATGACTCATACCGAATGTAAGGCCTCAGAGTGCATCAACAACGAGACCAGAAAATCTCCTGATAGATTTTTTCATATGTCTTTCTTGGTGCCTTCGTGCCCTTTGTGGTTCCGTTTCCCTTCCCGCTATTCGACGTTTTGCAGCACTTCCCGAATCCGCTCGACCGCGGTTTTCATTTCGACCACCGCATGCGCGATGCCGACGGAATTCGCCTTCGAGCCGATCGTGTTGACCTCGCGGTTCATCTCCTGCACGAGGAAATCCAGCTTTCGCCCCGTCGACTCTTTCGCGTCGAGGAACGCACCGAACTGTTCGAGATGGCATTTCAGTCGCGTGATCTCTTCGTTGATATCCGCCCGGTCCGCGAACATCGCCACTTCCCGCACGAGGTCCGACTCGGTAACCCGCGCCTCTGCCTCCTTCAGCGCTTGCCGCACTCGTTCGAGCATCTTCGCCCGATATTCCTCGACCACGCGCGGCGCGAGTGCCGCCACTTCGTCCAGTTTCGCCGCGACGACGGCGACGTTGGCCCGCATGTCGCGATCCATCGCCAAGCCTTCGTCTTTACGGAAGACCTCCAGTTTCTCAAGCGCCGCCACGAGCACCTGCTCGATCAGTGGCCAGTCCGCCTCCGCGTCCGCGCCGCTGCGCGAACGATCCACCACCACGCCTGGGACCGTGAGCAACTCGGCCAGGGAACCGAGCGCGAAATGCGTCGGTGCACGCTGGCGGGAGACCGCTTCCAGCGCGTCGAGATAACTCGAAAGAGCGACCGTGTTGACCTCGTAATCGGAGGCCTTCGCCTGCCGGTCCGCCCGCACCGTGACGTTGACCGAACCCCGTCCGATCCGTTCCCGCACCACGCGCTCGATCGCCCCTTCGAGCGGCGCGTAAACGTCCGCCAAGCGACTTTGCACCTTCAGATAGCGGTTGTTCACGGTCCGGATTTCGACCGCGACGGTCAGTTCGCCCGACTGCCGTTTCGCATCGCCGAAACCTGTCATGCTGAGCAGCAAATCATTCCCCTTGGACACTTCCGCCGAAAGTTGCCCGGTGGAACGCAAACAGCGGCACGATAACCCGACCCGCGCCGCCCAAACCGATGTTGACCGAGCACGGCCTCGGGCGTTGTCGGTTCCAACTCAACCCGACTCGACCACGTTCACTCCGACTTCGGTGCGTCTTCGGTCTTGGCCGCACCTTCTGTGGTCGCTTCTTTGGCCTTGGGTGCCTCATCAGCCTTGGGCGCTTCTTCGGCTTTCGGCGCGTCTTCCGGTTTGGGGGCGGGCTTGTCCTCGGCCGGTTTGGCCGGGGCAGGGTCGGCCGGCTTCTCGGTGGCCGCAGGCGTCTCAGTGGCCGCGGGTTTCTCGGGCGAAGCAGGAGCGGCCGGAGCCTCGGTCTTCGGTGCGTCCTTGGTCTCCCCGTCGGACTTCACGGCCCCGTCTTTTGTGGCGTCTTCCTTGGCTGGCCCCGTCGGCGCGGGAAGTTCCGGCCCCGCTTGTTCCGGTTTCTTGCCACCGTCCTTCGTGGCATCCTTGGCATCCGGCCCGGCTTCCAAACTCGGCCCTTCCGGTACCTTGGCCGCCTCTTCCCGGCCCGAGAAGTAGCTTTGCGATTCCCACCGCAGCGCGGCACCCGTCAGGCAGGCCAGCAGCACCCACACCACGGCCACTCCGCAGGTGATGGCGGTGAACACGTCCCCCGCCCGCGTTCCCAACGCACTGGCCCCCCCCATCCCGCCGAGGGCTCCGACCAAACCGCCACCCCGCCCGCGTTGCAGGAGGATGACGGCGATCAGCACGAAGCTGACGAACAACAGGAGCAGCATGCAAATTGTCGCCATGGCGGGCTCGAATCACTCGTTCTGGGGGGACCTGCGTCCCCGATCCGTTTTCATCCGGCGTGCGGGGCTCCATACCCCGCCTGTCGTTACCTGCGACCGCGTCCGGTCGACCGATTTACCTACTTCGCCCGTCTTAATCTTTCGCCGTCACTTCTTGATGGTACGTGCCGCGTTGACGATGGGGAGAAAATCATCCGCTTTCAGGCTCGCCCCGCCGACCAGGGCACCATCCACGTCGGGTTGTTCCAACAACGTCTGGGCGTTGCTCGCCTTGACGCTCCCCCCGTAGAGAATTCGCGTGTCCGCCGCAACCTGCGGATTGTACCGCTTTGCGAGCCAGCCGCGAAGATACTGGTGGGCCGACTGCGCCTGTTCCGTCGTCGCCACAACCCCCGTGCCGATCGCCCACACCGGTTCGTAGGCGATCACCACGTTTGCCATGTGTTCCGCCGAAATCCCGGCGAGCGACCCCGTCATCTGCGTATCGAGGACCTTCTCCGTCAGGTTCGCCTGACGTTCGGACAATTGTTCCCCGACGCACAGGATCACCTTCAGCCCGTTCGCCAACGCGGTCGCGGTCTTCTTGGCGATGAGGTCGTCCGCTTCACCGAGGATCGCCCGACGCTCGCTGTGACCCAGGATCACCCACGTGCAGCCGACATCGACCAGCATCCCGGCGGCCACTTCCCCGGTGAACGCGCCCGGCTTCTCGAAGTAGACGTTCTGCGCCCCCACCGTGACGCACGAACCCGCGACGGCTCCCTTCACCGCTTCCAGATACGGAAACGGCGGACAAACGGCCACGTCCACTCCCGCGTCGGCACCCGGCAACGCTGTCGCCAACGCCCGCGCCAGTTCGACCCCGGATTGGCGGGTCGTGTTCATCTTCCAGTTGCCCGCCACAAACAATCGCCGCATGTCGCCATCCGTCCTTCTGAGAAACGCCGCCGAGGATCGGCGGCATCAAAGTCGCCCGCTGCGTAAGCCGGGGGAACTGTGGGAAACTCTACGAAAAACAGGGTCACTCACCCCTTTTTCGGCACCGGAATCGTTTTGTGGAACAGCGTCGCCAACTGGCGAATCTGCCCCATGACCGCTTCGTACTGGGCGGGCAACAACGCTTGCGGGCCGTCGCTCATCGCCTTTTCCGGGCAGTTGTGCACTTCAATATGGATCCCGTCCGCCCCTCCCGCCACCGCCGCCAACGACATCGGCGGGATCAGGTCCGGACGTCCCGTCGCGTGGCTGGGATCGACGATGATCGGCAGGTGGCTCAACCCCTTGATATTGGGGACCAGCGCCAAGTCCAACAGGTTGCGCGTCGAGTTGTCGAAACTCTTGATCCCTCGCTCGCAGAGGATCACACGCTTGTTTCCCTGGGCCATGATGTATTCGGCCGACATCAGTAGGTCGGTCGGGCCGGCGCTCATCCCGCGCTTGAGCAACACCGGTTTGCGCGTTTGGCCGACTTCGCTGAGCAGGTTGAAGTTCTGCATGTTGCGGGCACCGATCTGAAAGATGTCGGTGTACCGATTGACGATCTCGACCTGCCGCGTGTCCATGACCTCGGTCACGACCGGCATCCCCAGTTCGTCCCCCACCTTCCGCAGGATGCGCAGACCGTCTTCCCCCAAACCCTGGAAGCTGTACGGACTGGTGCGTGGTTTGTACGCCCCACCACGCAGGATATTAGCGCCGGCCGCTTTGACCGCCTTGCCGATCTCCAGCAGCACGTCCTCCCCTTCGATCGCGCACGGCCCGGCAATCATTGCCAAGTTGCCGCCGCCAACCAGCACTCCCAAGCCCACGTCGAAGCACGAGTCCTCTTTTTGATACTCGCGACTCGCCAACTTGTACGGTTTGAGGATGGGGACCACCTCTTCCACTCCCGGGATGGCCCGCAAGGGGGCGTTCCGCACCAAATCCTCTTCGCCGATCACGCCGATGAGCGTGCGCTTCACGCCCCGGCTGACGTCAGTCTTCAGGCCCATCCCCTCGATCGTTTCCACGATATGGTTGACTTGGGCGTCGGTGGAATCGGGTTTGACGACAATGATCACGGCGAACTCGACGAACGAGGGGACAAGTCGCTACGAAACGGGCCGACGCTGGCGACGGTCCGGGCGGGAAACGCTCCGCGGGTTCCGCCGCCCCGAACTCGTGTCAGGCGGGATGGGAAAACGCGGGACACAGCAGTGTAATGGGGGGATGCGCCGCGGGCAAATGCGGAATCCGATCCGTCGGGAGACATTCGTTCACCACTGCCGTTGTCGCGATTTGCGTGCCCGGTCCCCCAAACCCTGGCTTTTGAGCGTTCCATGCCCCGCTGCGAAGTTCATCCCGTGGCCGGTCCGGCCGCGTCATTTCGGGTCGACGGACACGAGCGGCTGCGCTGGCATTTCGGGACTGCATACCCCCGCCCGTTTTTCCATCCGCTCATCGGGCCTTCCGGAACCTCTCTGACGCGGATCGGTCACCCCGGCGCCCCCAATCACGACCATCACCTGTCGATTTGGTTCGCACACCACAAGGTGACCGGCGTCGATTTCTGGGGTATGGACTCGCTCGCCTTCGTCCGTCAAAAGGAGTGGCTGGTTTATGACGACGCCGACGACGGAGCGTCGATGGCTGTTCGATTGCAGTGGTTCGACGGCCACGATCCGCAACCTCTGCTCGAACAGCAGTTGATCGTCCAAGTCAGTCCCGGAGAGGAACGGGAGACGCTTATCGAACTGCAAACAACCCTGACTCCGGTCGCGGATCGTCTGGAATTCGGACGCACGAATTTCGGGTTTCTCGCCGTCCGCGTGGCGAAGTCGATCTCCGAGTTCTTCGGCGGCGGTCGGTTGACCGACAGCGAAGGGCGCACGGGTGAACCGGCGATCTTCGGCAAGAAGGCGCGATGGATGGATTACAGCGGACCTGTGGGGAACGGTCTCGACGAAGGGATCACGTACTTCGACCATCCAACGAATCCCGATCACCCCGCCCATTGGCACGTCCGTGCCGATGGTTGGATGGGGGCCTCCGTCTGCTTCGCGGGGCCGAAGTTGACGACCAAAGACGCCCCCCTGACGCTGCGCTATCTCTTGCACGCGCACGCGGGACGGTACGATGCCGACCGGGCGAACCGGCGGTTCGTGCAATTCGCGGCGCTTCCGCGATGGAACGTCGACAAATCCAACGTTCCGCACACCGCGTGGGCGCTCTCGCGCGGATAGCCACGAATAGAGCGACCAATCTGTGCCCCTCAACCAGAACACTCGCGCCGTTCCCCGACCCACGATCTTGTGACGCCAAACCCCTGGTTTCGGGACGTGTCTGATAGACTGGTGTGGAGTTTCTCCAACATCTCGTGTCCCACCGCAAAGGCCCGCGCGTGACTGCTCGTCCCGAATCCGAACCGCCTCAACCACCTCGGCGCCCCAAGCCTGGTGCGGAACGAAATTCGGCGTCTGCGCGGCCCGGCCCCGACCGCGCCTCGAAGCCCAAACGCCCCGGCAAGCCACTCCGTCCACTTCCCAAACGGGAGTCCGACGACGAGGCTGGTGAAAAACGGCTGCCACTGAAGTGGCTCACGCGCGGGCGGGACGTGCTGATCCTGCAGGAGCCCTTCTGCGCGCGCGAGCGGATCGAGGACATCCAGGAAGTTCACAATATGATCGAGGGGGGCGAGCCCGACATTGCGCGGGATGAACTCCTCTATCTGGTCTCGGACTGCCGCGGCTTTTTCGACGCCCACAATCTTCTGGGACGCTTGGCGGCGGACGAGGGGAATCTCCCCGTCGCGCGGGGGCATTACGGATTCGTGTACGAGTCGGTCCTCAAGGGCTTGCCGCACGGTTTTCGCGGGCGACTCCCCTCGAACCTCGGCTACAACGGCGCGATCTTCGCCGGAGGACACGGCTTGGCGCGGGTGCTTGTGGCTCTCGGCGAACTGGAGGAAGCCGGCCTTGTGCTCAAGCGGTTGGAGACGTTCGATCCAGACGACGTGGCGACGCGCGAGCTGCGGGAAGAGTGGGACGAGCTGTCCAAAGGGGACGGCGGCGTGCCACTCGTGCAATTGCAGTTCGCCCCCAAGCCTCCCGCACCCCGCGACGAACCGCGATAAACCGCGCGCGCAATCAGGCTCCGCTGGGCGATTGCGTCACCCCGTGGCGATCCCCACAATTCTTGGCGCGGACCGCCGCATTCCCGCAACCCACAGTGAACATCGCACGGCGACAAGGGGCTCCCATGTCCAATCGAGTCCACCCGAGGCGTTTACCCGGTCGCCCGTCACAATGGGCGGCGGGCGTTTTCGGAGTGGTGCTGGCGTTGGCTTCAGTAACCCCCAAGGTCTCGGGGGCCGAGCCGACGCCTCCGGTTCCGGTCGCCGAAAACATCCCTGTCCCGGCTTCCGGTTTGCCGGGCGTTGCCGTGGCCTATCTGCCGGCGGCAACGAAGGCCTATCTCGGCTCCGCCAGCGTTGTGGCACTTTCCGCAACCGAGTACGTCGTCACGCACGACGTGTTCGGCCCCGGCAGCACGCGCGACCGTACCTACGTTTACGGCAGTGTCGACGCGGGAAAGACTTGGTCGCGCCGCGCGGAGATCGTCGGCCAGTGGTGGTCCGGCCTGTTCGTGCACAAGGGTTCGCTGTACCTGATGGGGACCAGCGCCGAGTACGGTTTCTGCGTCATTCGCCGTTCGACGGATGGTGGTCGGTCCTGGACGAACCCCGTCGACTCGAAGACCGGTCTTCTGTTGGGAGATGGTAAGTACCACACCGCCCCCGTTCCGGTCGTCGTGCACGGCGGGCGAATCTGGCGGGCGATGGAAGATGCCCAGGGGCCGGGGGGCTGGGGGCATCATTTTCGAGCGCTGATGATGTCCGCCCCGGTCGACGCGGACTTGTTGGATGCCGCCAGTTGGACCGTCTCGAACCGGATCGGTCGCAATCCCGATTGGCTGGGGAGCAAGTTCAACGGCTGGCTCGAAGGGAACGCGGTCGTCACGCCGGAAGGCCGGTTGGTGAACGTATTGCGGGTCGACAACCGCTCTTGGCCGGAGGTCGCGGCGATTATTGGGGTCTCCGGCGACGGCAAGGAGATCGCCTTCAATCCCGAGCGGGATTTCGTGAGGTTTCCAGGCGGCTCGAAGAAGTTCTCAATCCGTTGGGATGAACGCACCAGGTTGTACGTCACGTTGGCCAACTTCGTCCCGCCCGAATTCCGCGAGGGAAACCCCGCCTCTCGTCGCAACACTCTGGCTGTGATGACCTCTCCGGAACTTCGCGAGTGGACGGTCCGGCAAGTTCTCGTCGAGCATCCTGACACCCTGCGACACGGGTTCCAGTATGTCGATTGGCAATTCGACGGGGACGACCTGATCGCGGCGATCCGCACGGCCCACAATGACGGGACAAACGACGCCCACAACGCGCACGACTCCAACTACTTGTTGTTTCGACGGTTCCCGGATTGGCGCAAGGCCGCCGGGCTGGTAGCCGGTATGCCCGGTGGAGACCTGGAGATCGCCGGAGGTACGGGAGCGGACCGGATCGTCATCCGCACGACGCACCGCTTGGCGGGGGCGGTCGACTCGCTCACGTGGAACGGGCGCGAGTTCATCGACAGTGTCGACCACGGTCGCCAACTCCAATCGGCCTCCAACTTCGATTGCGGCGGAACGATTCAGGCCGAGACGTTTAACCCGACGGAGGCGGGGTCGCGTCGCGACGGCACCGGTCCGACCTCGTCCAGCCGCCTGCTGCACGCGGTGGCCACGGGGAACGTGCTCCAGACGACGACGCAAATGGCTTTTTGGCTGAGGCCCGACGAATTCTCGGGCGACGCCCCGGCCAAGAATCGGTCGGTGCTGTCGAACCACCTGCTGACGAAGCGGTTGACGATCGGCCTCCCGGATCTGCCACGCGTGATTCGCGCCGAGGTGACCTTCACACTTCCGGTGGGCGAGCGCCACACGCACGGGGTGTTCGAGGCCCTCACCGGCTATATGCCGGCGGAATTCTCACGTTTCCACACGCTTTCCCCGGAGACAGGCGATCTCGCGCCGCTCGACGACGGGCCTGGCGAACAACGGTGGCCGATCGTGTTCTCGACCGAATCCGGCAGCCATGCGATGGGAATCTTGGCGGCAGGCGAAGCGACAGGCTCCCGCTCCGGTGGAGCCTGGACGGGGCCGACATACGGGCGTTTTCGGTTCCCGCCGGAAAAGGTCGTCAAATGGAACTGTGTTTATCGTCTCACACGCCCGGAAGGGATCGAACCCGCGGAGCACTCGTTCCGGATGTTCGTGGCCGTGGGGGAGACGGAGGACGTACGGCGGAGCTTGATGGAAATCGGGCGTCGCACCATGAGCGGCCCCTGACGCCCGGCTCGGAGGCACGCGATCTAACTCGTTGTTCCGTAGGGGTTTCATTTGCGAACCGCGCGCGAGGCGGGTATCGTTGTCAAAACTTGTTGTGAGTTTTCGATCTTCCCGAGCCCAACGGTCTGGTGCGCGGAAGGGTCGTTGACGACCTCGTCGGGGTCGGCACAAATGATTTGTGCCCTCTTCCACCGCCCGAAATTCACCTCCCGCCGACCGCGTCAGCGGCATCGGGCCGGGTCGATTTCGGCTTGCGGATGACAGCGGGGTCTTGAGCGGGACAATGCTGTAGGCGTCGGCGAGGATGGGACGCATGGCGGACGTGATGGTCGGGTTGGAACAATCGTGGGAAACGCTGCGGGGCGAGGTGGAAACCGCCCTGCGCGATGCGATTTTGCCCGCCTCCGGACGGGCTGTGCCCGGTTGCCCCGATCGGCTGCAAGAGTCGATGGCATATAGCCTTCTGGCTGGCGGTAAGCGTCTTCGCCCGATTCTGGTGCTGATGGCGTGCGAAGCGTGCGGCGGCGAACGGGCTGATGCTTTGCCTGCCGCCTGCGCCGTCGAAATGGTCCACACGTATTCGCTGATTCACGACGATCTGCCTGCGATGGACGACGACGATTTTCGTCGCGGCCGCCCCACAAATCACAAGGTTTTCGGTGAAGCGCTCGCCATTCTTGCGGGTGACGCCTTGTTGACGCTGGCGATGGAGACCGTCGCCGAAGGGATCGCGGCGTCGAGCGTGGCTCGGCGATGCGTGGTGGAACTGGCCCGGGCGTCCGGCATGATCGGCATGGTCGCCGGGCAGGTGGCGGACTTGGAGGCCGAGGGGCGGACCGACATCGACCTGGACCAACTGGAAGCGATTCACCGTCGTAAAACAGGGTGCCTGCTCACGAGTTCGCTCGTGATGGGGGGCTTCGTCGCGGAAGCGAACGAAGCCCAATTGGCGGCATTGCGCCGGTACGGCGAGTGTTTGGGACTGGCGTTCCAGATCACCGACGATCTGCTGGACGTGCGGGGAGACGAAGAGAAACTGGGCAAGGCCGCCCGGAAGGATGCGGCGCGGGGCAAGGCAACTTACCCCGTGCTCCTGGGAGTGGAAGAGAGCGAACTGCGGGCGCGGCGATTGGTCGAAGAGGCCTGTCGCGCGCTGCGGGAGTTCGGGGATCGAGGCCGGTGTTTGGAAGCGCTGGCGCACTTCGTGCTGGAAAGAAACCACTGATGTCGAACGGAATCCTCGCCAACATCCGGTCCCCGCACGACCTGCGCGGTTTGTCCCCCGTCGAATTGAAGCGACTGGCCGACGAAATGCGCGACGCGCTGTGCAGTGTCGTGTCCGACCGCACGGCCCACTTCGCTAGCAACCTGGGCGTCGTCGAACTGTGCATCGCGTTGCATCTGGTGTTCGACTTCTCGAACGACCGCTTGATTTGGGACACCGGTCACCAGATCTATCCCCACAAGCTGATCACCGGGCGGTACAACGAGTTCCCGTCGATGCGGCAAAAGGGGGGGCTGATGGGCTACCCCAACCCGGCCGAGAGCGATTACGACCTGTTCATGACGGGGCACGCCGGGTGCAGCGTGTCGACAGCGCACGGTCTCAAGGCGGGGGACGACCTGCTCGGACACACCGAACGGAAGTCGGTGGCGGTGATCGGCGACGGAGCGCTTCCCTCGGGGATCGTGTTCGAGGCATTCAACAACGCGGCCGGCCTCGAAACCGACATGCTGGTGATCCTCAACGACAACAAGATGGGCATTTGTCCTCGGACCGGCGGCCTCGCCAAGTACCTGGACAGAACCCGCACGGCTCCCTTGTACGACACGCTCAAGAAGGACATTTCCTGGGCGATCAAGCAGGTGCCGGTGGTGGGCGGCCCGGTCGAGCGCGTCCTGCATCAGTGCAAGGAGGCCCTCAAGGCTTCCCTGACCGGCGGCATGCTGTTCGAGGAACTCGGATTCCGCTACGTCGGCCCCGTCGACGGGCACGATTTGCCGACGCTGGTCGAATATCTGCGAATGGTCAAGGACATCAAGGGGCCGGTGCTGCTGCATGTGTTCACCGAAAAGGGGCACGGCTTCGAGCCTGCCTGTGCCGATCCGGTGATGTTCCACACCCCTCCCCCCTTCGAGCGCCGCAACGACGAGGTGGTGGCGATCAAGAAAAACTCGTCGCGGGCGTACACCGACGTGATGAGCGGCGCGATCCACCGTGCGATGGGACGCGATCCCAAGGTGGCCGTCATCACCGCTGCAATGTGCGAGGGAAACAAACTCGGCAAGGTGCGGGAAGAATTTCCCGAGCGGTTCTTCGATGTCGGCATTTGCGAAGGTCACGCCGTGGCGTTCGCGGGGGGCCTCGCCAAGGCGGGGGTCAAACCGATCGTCGACATTTACAGCACCTTCCTGCAGCGCAGCTACGACCAGATCTTCCAGGAAGTCGCCCTGCAAAACCTGCCGGTGGTGTTCTGTCTCGATCGGGCCGGCGTCGTCGGACCGGATGGTCCAACGCACCACGGCGCCTACGACAACACCTGGATGCGGGTTTTCCCCAACATGGTGGTGATGGCCCCCGGCGACGAACGCGATTGCGCTGGGATGCTCGATTTCGCTTTGGAACTGCGTTCGCCTTCTTCGATCCGCTACCCGAAGACGACCGCCGAAACGCTCGCCCGGCCCGAGTGTCCGATTGAGCTGGGGCGTGCCGAAGTGCTCGAGTGGGGTCGCGACGGCAACATTTTGTGCTTCGGGGCGCTGTTGCCACAGTGTGTGCGGGCCGCGATGCAATTGCGGAACGAAGGCCTCGATGTGGGCGTGATCAACGCGCGGTTCCTCAAACCACTCGACGAAGAGATCGTTCAGCGGGCCTTGGCGGACGACGGCTTCCTGCTGACAGTCGAGGAATCGGCGTTGCAGGGGGGCTTCGGTTCGGCGGTGTTGGAAGCCGCCAACAATGCCGGACTGCCGACAACGAGCGTGCGACGACTGGGGATTCCGGACCGCTACATCCAACACGCGGAACGGTCGGAACAGTTGGCCGAGATGGGTTTGGACACGGCGGGAATCGTCCGCGCGGCCCTCGAACTCTCAGGCCGGGCGATGGTCGACGAGTTGTCGAGGATACGGTGAATCGACCCGTCCGCAGTGGACCACGGGCGGGGATGGGGCCGTAACGAGCTGCTGAATTTCGAAACGGCGAGTGCGAGGGCACCCCCAAATTTGTACGACGGACTTCCAGTCCGTCGCGCAAAAGAGCTCCCAATTCGACGAACGGGAACTCCGTCGTACAAAAGTGGCTCGCTTCCGGCGGGGTTCCTCACTTCCGCGTCGGGTGACAAAGATTCGCGGCCGCTTAGCGATCACAGCGACTTTTCCGGCCGCGCAAACTCTGCTGAAGTGCGGCACTGCCTCGGACCGACACTCACTTTCGGAGCAGTGCGCACACGTTGCGCCCCGTCTCCGGATGGTCGTCGCGCGTCTGGGCCGTGGTTTCATGTCAGCTCTCAAATCCAATGTCGGTTTGGTCAGCGGCCTGAACATTCAGGACATCGTGACCGCGCTGATCACGGCCGACAAAAACGCCATTCAGCAGGTGGCCAACCGTCAGACCGGTTTCAAGACCACGCAGACGGCCCTCACCACCCTCTCCGCCAACCTGTTGGGCATCACGTCGTCCATCTCCCAACTCGGGCAGGCGACCAACTATTCAAAGTTCAACGCCGTCAGTTCCGACACCGCTCAACTGACCGTTTCGGCCCGATCGGGCGCGGTGGCCGGTGTCAGCCAGGCGCAGGTCCTCTCGCTCGCCGCCGCGCAGCAGTCCATTTCACGCGGGTTCACCAACTCCGACACCCAGGCGGTGGGGACGGCCGGCAAGATCGTCATCGCCCGCGGCGGACGGGTCGCTCCCGCCACGCGATTGGACGCGCTCAACGGCGGTGCGGGAGCGCAACGAGGCGCGATCCGCATCACCGACAAGGTGGGTGTCGGCGTCGACATCGATCTCGGTACGGCGGTCACCGCGGAGGATGTTGTCTCGCGCATCAACTCGGCAAGCGGGTTGGGTGTGAAGGCCGAAACTCGGGGCGACAAGTTTGTGTTGCTCGACACGACCGGGTCGGGCACAGGCAGCATCACCGTTGCAGAGAAGGACGGTGGAAAGACGGCCGCCGATCTGGGTCTGTTGGGAACGACATCCGGGACCACCTTGACCGGAACATCGGTCTATTCGGTGGGGGCGAACTTCCGTTTGGACAAGCTCAACGACGGCAACGGATTGCGGCTTGCCGACAACGCGGCCGATCTGCGCATCTCGTTGTCGGACCCCGCCGAAACGAAGTTGGCGATCGACCTCAACGGGGCCGTGGCCCTCTCCGACGTGGTCCTGCGGATCAACACCGCCACCGGCAACGACGGCAAGCTCACCGCGTCCGTGGCCAATGGGCGGTTGGTCCTGACCGACAACACCGGGGGAGGCGGGCCTTCGGCGCTGGTGGCCGAGAACCAAAACGGCTCGAACGCGCTGGATGTGCTCGGGTTGGGAACGACCGCGTCGGGGAGCGTGCTGACCGGCAAGCGGTTGGGAGCGGGTCTGAACTCGGTGTTGCTCCGCAATCTCCGAGGTGGCGAGGGGATCGCGGTTCCCGGATCCATCAGCCTCACCGACCGGACCGGTCGCACCGCGACGCTCGACCTGTCCCAGGCCGAGTCGCTCGACGAAGTCCTCACCGCCGT
This sequence comes from Planctomycetales bacterium, assembly GCA_044359065.1. Taxonomy (GTDB): domain Bacteria; phylum Planctomycetota; class Planctomycetia; order Planctomycetales; family Planctomycetaceae; genus JAIXZD01. The sequence continues at coordinate 15,071 of JBIKMW010000075.1, forward strand.
CAACACGGCCACCGACGGAGGAGGGGCGCGGCTGTCGGTGACGGCGCGACTCAATTCGACCGGCACGGGTATCGAACTGATCGAAACGTCCGGCTCGACCGCATCGGCGCTGATCGTCGCCGATGTCGGCGGAGGAACAACGGCGGCGAATTTGGGCATCGCGGGGAACGTTTCTGCCAACACCCTTGGCGGCGGCAATCTGCGACTTCGCAGCGTCAATGAAACGGCGTCGTTGACGACCTACCGCAACGGCGACGCGGTCCGTCGCGGTTCGTTCAAAATCACCGACTCCGCGGGCACGGAGTATTCGGTGACGATCCCGGAGGCGGCGAAGACAATCGGCGACGTGCTCGACCGCGTCAACGCGGTGACGGGCAGCGCCGTCACCGCCAAACTGAGCCGCACGGGAGACGGGTTCGAACTTGTCGACAACGCTGGGGGGGCCGGATCGCTCAAAGTCGAAGACATCGGCGGCACCACCGCCGCCGACCTGCGGATCGCCGGCACGGGGACGGTCGGAACCGACGGCAAGTCGTTCCTCAACAGCCGGTCGGCCATCGTCATTGACGTGCTCGCGACCGACTCGCTCTCGACCGTCGCGGGAAAATTCAATTCGGCGCGGGGCGGAATCTCGGCGTCGATTTTCGACGACGGCTCGTCGTTCAATCCAAAACGGCTGGTCCTCACCTCGAGCAAGACCGGCACGGCAGGCCAGTTCTTCGTTGAAGAAGACGGAGTAGGGCTCGGCTTCTCGCAGCGGCAGGGGGCGAAGGACGCGCTGTTGCGGATCGGATCGGGAACCGACGGGTTGGGAAGCTTCCTGCTGACGTCGACGACCAACACGTTCGACAACGCCGCCCCCGGCTTGGATATCACCGCCAAGGCGGTCGGCGCGACTGCCACGAGCGTGAACGTCTCGCGCGACACCGGCAAGGTCGTCGACCTCGTCCGGTCGTTTGTCGGGGCCTACAACGACTTCGTGACGAAGTTCGGCGACCTGACCAAATTCGACGCGGAAAAGAACACGCGAGGGCCGTTGCAAGGTTCGACGAACGCCCTCCGTGTGCGTGACTCGCTCGGCCAGTCGGTGACGGGAGCGACCTTTGGCGTCGCGGGGGGCACCCACCGCTCGCTGGCGTCGATCGGTGTGACGGTCGACTCGGCGGGGAAGCTCCAGTTCGACTCCACGAAGTTGGGTTTGGCCCTGTCCACGAACCCGGAAGCGGTTCAGGAATTCTTCGCGACCGACAAGACCGGCTTTGCCGTAAAACTCAAGGCGACTGTCGAATCGTTCACCGACCCGCTCACCGGAAAACTCACCGGGGAAACCAACGCACTGCAGGCCTCGGTCGATTCGTTGCAACGACGGATCGATCAACAAGCCGCCTTGCTGACCTCGCGACAAACCCGCCTCTTCAATCGATTCTACAACCTGGAAACGACTCTGAGCCGATTGAATTCGCAACAGTCTTCGCTCAGCAAGCTCCAAAACATTTCGTCTTCCTCGTCCTCGAGTTCGTAGAGCTTCGGCTCCCCGACACATCGCCGGTTCCGCAACGCATGTTGCAAGACATCCCCCTCGCGTCCTTCTCCCCCGCCATCCGTCCTCCATTCCCTCGGACGATTCCGCTGCGGGGGAGAAGGTGGCCGACAGGCCGGATGAGGGGGGCGAAAATACGCAATCCATTCTCCCATCCGAATTTCAGCATCGGCTCTTGAAACCGTCCGCTCTCGATACTCCCCACGAGACCGGCGTCACAAGGATGTGATCCCGACATGGTCAGCGCCGCCGAAGAGTATCTGGAATCCCGCGTCCTCACGGCTCCCCCCGAGCGTCTGCACCTGATTGTCGTCGAGGCGGCGCTACGCTTCGCGAAGATCGGCGCACAAGCCTTGCGGGATCGCAAATTCGACCGCTCGTTCGCGTCCCTCTCCAAGGCCCGCGATTGCGTCAACGAACTGATGTGCAGCGTTCAGGGGGACTCTCAACCGGAACTCGCGAACCGGCTGAAATCGCTGTTTTTGTTCTGCCACCGCGCTCTGTTGCAAGCGGACCTCGAGCACGAACCGCGCCACGCGGACGACGCCGTCCGGGTGCTGGAGATCCACCGCGAAACGTGGTTGGAACTCATCGGCCGACTGGCTCAGCCGGGCGCTCAGGCCGCGGCCGCACAGGCCCCCGCGACCTCTTCTGGTCCGCAGACCTTGGGTCAACCGGCGAGCGGCCACTCCACGTCGGCCACACCCTTCGGCGGACGCCTGGGTGCCGACACCCCCGCCCCGCCCCGCCGCCCGATCGATCCCCGCTTCGACGACGACACCCCGTCCGGGCTCGACCTGACTTCCTGAAGCGAGCGCGGAGCGACGATGTGCCGCGGCGGGCCAGCCCGCCCGGTCACGCCTCGCGCGGCAAGCCCAATAGCTCGCGCGTCCTCGATCCCGGGACCGACACGCCACGCTTCGTCCGCTTGGTCGCTGTGACGCTGTGCCGCAAAAGCGAGCCGAGTAGCGGCTTCGCTTCGGCGTGCAATGAACGGCACGCTTCCGCAACCGGTCCGCGGTGGTTCCCGCCGCGCGCGGCGTTCGCCGTATTCACATCCGGACAGAACGAGGGTTCTGTGGCGGGGATGGGTTCGCACACGTCGGAAACCTGATGATTTCCGCCAACACGTATGCGTGACAGCCGTCGTGGGCGAATTTCTGGAATTCGTCTCAAGAAGCCCGAATGCTCGGCGAATCACCCGATAGGCGGTCGGCCACTGTTCGGAAGTCGAGCCACGGTTCCGACTTCGAAACAGTGCCGAACCCTGTGACTCTCCGAAAATGCTGGTCGGGAAACCTTTTGTTGTGCTTACGGCACACTCCCGCCACCCACGGTTGGGTGGCGTCCAGCTTCTTCGAGAGCCTCTCAAACAGTGCCAAACAAAACAGTGCCGAAATCGACAGGCAATGGGTTCGACGGTCCGATTCGTCGCGAGGGAGAAACGAACATGGTCAAGAAAGCGGTAGCGGGGGTGCTGTTGGCGGGGTTGGTGGCGACCTTCTCGTTCGGTCGCGACGTGTGGAGCTACGCTCGCACGGCCAGTCATGCGGCGCACGAGGCGATCAAGTCGGAGGTCCCGGTCGAGTTCGAGATCCAGCGGGCGCGGGACATGGTCCAACACCTGCTTCCCGAGATTCGCCGCTGCATGCACGTGATCGCCGAAGAGGAAGTGGCCATCGAGCAGCTCCAGAAGGAGATCGCAAAGTCGGAAACGGAACTCGGGAAGCGCAAGGGAGAAATCCTGGCACTGAAAAAGGACCTCGACTCGGAGAACGGGACGTACCGTTACGCGGGCCGCACCTTCACACAACAGGATGTGAAGCGGGACCTGGCCGCCCGGTTCGCACGCTTCAAGACGGGCGAGGAAACGCTGGCCAGCCGTCAGCAAATCCTGGCGTCGCGGCATCGCGGCCTGGAAGCGGCCCGCGAAAAACTCGAAGGGATGCTCGGCTCGAAGCGTGATCTCGAAGTGCAGATCGAACACCTCGACGCACGAGTCAAGACGCTGCAAGCAGCGCAAACGGCCAGTGCCGTGGTGCTCGACAATTCGCAACTCTCGCGAGCGAAGCAACTCATTGCCGACCTCAACCGGCAGTTGGATGTCACCGAGAAAATGCTCGACGCCGAAGGCCGGTTCACGGGAGTGATCCCGGTGGAAGCGGACGAAGCGGCACCTGCGGACCTCTCCCGCGAGATCGACGACTATTTCGGCGAGCCAAAGGTCGAACAGCCTGCGGAAAAGCAGGTCCGCGCCGATAAGCCGATCGACGCCTTACTGGCTCGGGATTGAATGTCGTGAGTGGTGGCAGGCGGCACATATTCGGTTGCGGAGTCGTCCATCCGGCATGCCGCTTGCTCTCCGATTCCGACGACATCCAGTATCCGCGGAACTCCTACGAATTCGCGGGAAAACGAGCGGAATTTCTCGGAGATTCTTACAACCGGCTTGTTCGATTCCGCACAATGGCCCAAAAGTGTGGTCGGTAGGGCAGTGTGCGTTGACGTTGCCAGGAACTTCACCTTTCAATTCATTAAGGTGAGTGAGCCAATTCCTGAAACGATGCGTTGCACCGAGCATTGCCAACACCGCCACAGTCTGTGGCGGTGCTCGCGCGGGTGAGCGACGAGTATCGAGATGGCCCCTCCGGAGCGATTGCGTCCGACCGGGAGATGTCCCCCATGAAGTTCGCCTGCGCTCCCGAGACTCGACCGCTGCCCGGTTACACGGTCAAGCGCGCCATCGACCGGGGGGCGTTTGGCGAGGTGTACTACGGCGTCTCGGACGGCGGCAAGGAAGTCGCCCTCAAGCTGCTTCACGAAAATCCGCAATCGGAGTTGCGCGGTGTTTCGCAGTGCCTGAACCTCAAGCACCCCAACCTGGTCACGCTGTTCGACATCAAGTCGGACGAACAGGGGGACTGGTGGGTGGTGATGGAGTACATCCGCGGCCCCAACCTCGAACAACGGCTGAGCGAAACGCCCAAGGGGCTGCCGCTGAGCGAGGTGGGAGAATGGCTGCGCGGATTGGCGGCGGGGGTGGACTACCTGCACGAGCAGAAGATCGTCCATCGCGACCTGAAGCCGGGAAACGTGTTCCGTGAGGGGGCGACGGTCAAGATCGGCGATGTCGGGCTGGCCAAATTCATGGCCCCCAGCCGCCGCAGTGCGCAGACGGAAAGCGTGGGAACCGTCTATTACATGGCCCCGGAAGTCGCGCATGGACGGTATGGCCGCGAGGTCGACCTCTACAGCCTGGGAGTGATGCTTTACGAGATGCTCACCGGTCAGTTGCCGTTCGACGGCGAGAGCACCGGTGAAATCCTGATGAAGCATCTGACCCAGCCGCCCGATCTGGCGCGGGTCCCCGCGCCGCTGCGACCGGTGCTCGCGCATGTGTTGGAGAAAGATCCAGCGAAGCGCACGCCAACGGCGGGGACGCTCCTCAAGGAATTTGAAGAGGCGATTCGGGAACCGCAGTCTCACGAGACTCACGCACCGCGCGGCGCGGCGGGACCGGACGGCCTTCACGGGCGGCGTCACGGGGAACCGTGTCGCCCCGGATTGCCGCCGATGCCTTGCCCGCCGAACCCGTGCGCCGGATGGAAGCCGTTCGCACGGTGGAGTCGGGGACCGAGCGCGGAGGTGCCGCCTGCGGCATTCGCAGCGGTCGCGGCCCCGCCCAGTGGTGCGCGAGACGACGCCAACGCCCCCTTGGTCCCGCCGTGGGTGCAGTGGAGCGTCCTGGGGGGATTGGGACTGTTGGTGCTGATTCAACCCGCACCCGTTTCCATGCGACTGCGTGAGCTTCTGCTGTTGGGTGGAGTGGCGATTGGCTGGGTGGTGCTGTCCTGGTGGGCCATGCCGGACGCGGATCGCCCGACGGTGTGGAAGCGCGCGCACCGTTCGCTGCAACGCTGTGCGACCTGGAGTTTTCTGCACTTGTATGCAAGGTGCGTACTGGTGCTGTGGGTGCTGTCGTACCTGTTCTTCCGCATCCTCGGTGGAGCGGCCCCGTTCGGCCCCTTGGGGCTGACGGCGTTCGGACTGGCGACGTTTTGGGGTCTGGTGGCCACAGCGGTGATCAAGTTGGCGTGGGAGCCGAGGCAATCCCCGGCGCGTCCGGACGAACCTCGCACTGTCCCCGCCACGGCGGGCGTGCATGTCGCCCCGGCGTCGCCCTGGGCGGGAATGGCGGCCCCCCCGCCTCTGCCGACAGCCGCGCGGCAGACGGCGGCATCGAAATCCGCATCCGCAACGCGGGCGTCATCGGCGGGCACCGTTGTCGTGACCGCGACAGTGGGCGAATTGTTGCTGTCTATGGCGCGTGCCGGTGTGCTCGTCCCCCTCATCTCGGGAGGCCTGTTCTTCGGCTTGCCGGAGTGGGATCGCTCGTGGAGCCACATGCAGCGCGAGGAGACGTTGGTGTTCTTCACGGCCAGTGCGCTGTTGGCGACATGGGGGATTCTGATCGGCGCGTGGTACCTGAATCGGCCGGGGACCGGGTTGAACCGCCCCCGCTTCGCGCTGGTCGTGCTGGGGGTGCTCGTCGGGTTTCTCATCGGACAATGGCACACGTGGTTGGGGGTCGAGTTGCCGTACGGCAAGCCGAGCGACGCGATGTTCTCGCGAATCGGCAGCCATCCTTTGGTCGGTTCGGGGCAGCCGACGATCCTGGGGTTCGCGGTGTTTTTCGGTTTGCTGTTCGGTGCCCGCAGTTGGTGGGAGCACTTGGCCCCCCGTCGGGCCGAGCGTTGGGATGGCTGGCAGGTGGTGTGGGTGACGGTGCTGTCGGGGTTGGTGATTCCAATCGCGTTTTCGTTCCCGAATGTGTGGGCGGGACTGTGGGGGGCGACCTTGGGATTGGCGTTGCCACTGGCGGCGACATGGCGGCCGGCGGCGGGCAAGAAGTCTTGACTGGCGGGACGATTGAACCGGGTTCGCCGGCGCGTGTCGCGAGTCGTCGCCACAACGGCCCGAATCGTGTGATCAACGGACATCGAAAAGGTTGCTCATGGACGCGACGGTGGCTCGAAGTTTGATCGTCATGGGGGCTCTGTTGGTGATGACGCCCCCCATCGCGGATCAACTTCATCAACGGAACCTCGTGCAACTCATGTCGCAGCCGGGTGTTCGTAGTGTGAACCTCGCCGGGGGGATGACGGAGGCGTACCAATTCGCGTGCTGGCTCACGGGTACGATGATGGTGGCGATCGCAGTGATGGGATCGATGAACCGGGGACGGCATCGGCGCGGGGATCGATCGACGGATCCGGAGTCGTGGGGTGGGTCGAACGTCGGGCCTTGAGTAAACATTGTGTGTCTTCCGCGACACAGGTTAGACACCGCCCTTCGACTCGATCCCGTGGGCGACTTGGAGATTGGGAAATGGGAGCCGCACCAGTGGTGAGCCTTTTCGGATTGATCGTGGTGGCGGTCGTTGCCGGGGGCGCGGTGTTCGCCGTGGCTGCGGGATTCGTGTGGTGGCTGCGATCGAATTCGCGTCGCGACGACGGCGGCGACAGTTGATTGAGGTTGTCGAGGCGCCGCGCGGCTGGGGCAGAGTGGTGCGACCGTCGAAGTGATCGCGGCGGCGTGAGATTCGAGCATCGTGGCAGGGGGGATTTGCGATGAATGCCAACGGGCCAGCCTTGGGAATTCCGTGGGTGTTTCTCGGAGTGCTCGTGGCGCTGGGTGGCTTGGTGTTCCTGCCGATGATGCTCCTGGGACCACGGCGTGGACGAACGTCCGCCGACATGGGGGGGCGGATTTCGCGGGGTTTGTTGACGGTTGGCGGCATTCTCGGAGGGTTGGTCGTCGGTCTGCTGTTGATGGTGTTGACAGTCAGGACGAGCTACTCCCCGGCGCGCGTCGATTTTCAAGTCTCCGGCGTTGTGCCGATCCAGGCTCCGTACTCCGGCCGCATTCCGTTGGCACCACGGGAGAATCCCCTCCCTCATGTTATGGAGATGGGGGAGGCGACGGCGTACGTCGCGACCCAGCCGGCGATGTCCGAGTCGTCGGAGGCTCCGGAGTGGGCACGGTGGAGACCGGAACGCCTGGCGACCTATTGGCGAACTGAAGTTGACGGCACCGGGGAAGCCCCCGTGTGGGCGGGTGGTGGAAGCGTTCCCTATCCCGCGGACTGCGCGATCGCGATGAGTCAGTGGTTCGCCACCCGCGAGGAAGCGGAACGACAGGGGACGCAGCGGCTTGTTGTGGCGATGTACCCCAAATTGGCGGAGACGGATCGCTGGGTCGTGCTGTCGCCACAAACACTCGTCCCGCATCTCGCCCGCTCGCCGCTCGCCAAACCCGAAGGGGTGTTGGAAGTCGCGCGGAAGGACTTCGGGAACGGCCTGACCGCCAACATGTACCGCGCGCACTTCCGCCTGGAGCATTGCGGCCGGGTGGCGGCGGAGATGCCGCGGTTCTGGTTGGCCGAAGCGCAACGCGAGCGCGGCCTGTTGTTGGGGGGCTGCCTGTGCGGCCTGACCGCCGTGTTCGCGGGGGCGGGCTGGGGCCTTCGCAGATTAGGCGTCTGAGCCGGTCGCATCCCCGCGTTTGGGGGGGCCGATGCGTGAACGGACGAACTCCCCTCGCTGACTGAACCCCGATGAGCGACTCACTCCAGCGGGGCTGTCAACGCGGGGAATTTTGCGAGGACTTCCGCGATTCGCTCGAGCGGGACTCCGATGACGTTCGACGCGCTGCCGACGATCCGCGTCACGAATGGATCGCTCAGCTCGAGGTTTTCCAAGGTCTGGAGACCGTAGGCGCCGCACTTGCCTTGCCAATCGCCGCTGTCGAGGTACGCGGCCAATTCCGCCTCGGTCCAGGGGCGCATGGCGATGCGGGTCGAAACGACGCCGGTCAGGGCGAGGTCCTCGTCGCTGCGGAGCAGGCACCAACCGGTCAGGACCTCGTGTTCCTCGTCGGAAATCTTGCGGAGCATGCGTTCGGCGTCCGCCCGGTCGACCGGCTTTTGCAACACTTCGCGTTCGGCATGGCCGACGGTGTCGCAGGCGAGGATCAGGCCGCGAGCACCCTGGCGAACGGCGGCCCGCCCCTTCATGAGGGCCAGCGCGGACAGGCCCGTGTGGAGGTCGCCGAAGTCCAGGGGTTCCGGCTCCGGAATACCGGTGGGGTTGACGGTGACCCGATACCCGGCCCGCTCCAACAGGGCACGGCGATGCGGTGACTGGCTGGCGAGGACGATGGAATGGGGCACGGGAAGGAGAGTACGTGATGGCGAAAGGGGTTCAGGGCCTTCCACGGGTAGGCCTGCCGAAGGAATGAGTGAAGAGCGAGACTTCCATTCGGTCGTCCAAGTGCGGCCAAGTCTTGCAGATTACCCCACCTCAATCAAACAGTCATCACCCTTCCAGCACAGCCCCCCCCGCCATGCCTTCCGCCGCAACCATCCCCTGCATCTTGTCAACGGCCGACAGCGCCAACTGCCGCACGCGCTCCTTGCTGATTCCCAATTGCCGACCGATTTCCGAGAGTGTCAGCGGTTCCGCATGGTCCGACAGGCCGTACCGCAACTCCACGATCGCACGCTCCCGGTCGGACAGCCGCTCGAAGAACTTGGCCACCACCGCGCGGAGCCTAAGTACGCGTGATTCCCCGGTCTGAGGCGAAGGGGAGTCGTCGTCGGGTGTTGTGGCAATGAACTCGTCGCCACCGACGAAGCGGGATTTGAGCTTTTGACGGTCGGAAATGTACCGTCGCAGATGGTTGCGAACGGCCCACGTGGCGTAGGTGCTGAAGCGAAAGCCCTTGGAAACATCAAACAACTCGACCGCGCGCATCAGCGGCAGGTTTCCCTCGCTGACCAGTTCATCGAAGCTGATCCAGCGATCCGCGTATTTCTTGGCGATGGACACCACCAGCCGCAGGTTGGCGCGAACGATTTCGTTCCGCACCTCCAAACCGCGAGCCAGGTACTCGCGGACCTTGCGAACGTCGGCAACCGTCGCTTCGCCGAGCTTGAGGCGGGAACGGAGCCGTTGGGCCTTCGATTTCAGGTAATTCATCTTCAGAAAGAAGTCGACTTCCCGCACCTTGCCCAACAGCGGGATTTCGTACAGCCCCGCCACATACGCGGGAACTCCGCCAGGGACTTTGCCCGTTCCGCCCGCCTTGGCCCGTTCGGCTTCGACATCAAACGGGGCTTCGTACTGGAGCACCGGTTCGCTTTCCGGATGTTTGTCGAACGACGGGTGCGGGACCACCTCGATCAGCGTTTCCTGCAACTCGCGCAGCGAAAGCTCGTCGGCCAACGGTTCGTGTCGACCCGCTTTCGCACGGGACCTGCCGTGCCCCGCCTGAGCCAGCGGTTGAGCCGCTGTGGCCACACGTTTCGATGCGGATCTCGCCGCGATAGGACGAGCAGAGGTCGATCGAGCGCGAGGCAACCGGGACTTGGATGAATCGAGCGTGCGAGGCATGACGAGGTGTTCCTGCTCCGAGGCCTTGGTTCTCAACAAAAGACCGTTCCAATCGACTGACGAGAGAGGAACATCGCTTCGGAAGAGGTCATTCCGATCCGAAGACAAGCCAGAAACGTCCAAATCGCTCAATCAACCATATTCCTCTCGTGTCGATTCGGCAACCGTAAAACGTTCAAAACGTTCACGCGATTCTCGGCAAGTTTCCGCGTGGCCTCGTGTCTTCGTGGGTCTTCAAGCCGTGTCACGACGACGTAACGTATTCCCTAGAAATGACCTGCGAAGAATCGCCTGGGAATGGCAAGGCTCCTCAAATCGTGCCGGGGTGATGGAATCCGCCCAATTTGCGAGGCCCCGGCGGCGGAAGGCCTTCGAAATCACCGATTCCGCATGGTTATCGTGGGCCTCTCGGTCCGTCGGTCCAAAAAACGAAGCCAAGAGGGACATTATCTTTCCAAAGCGTAATATCGCTCATCTCGACACCTGGTTTGGGCGACTGGCTACAATCTCGCATTACCATCTTTGAATTCGTTCAGGCGCGGCGTCGATACCTAATCAGTTGCGTGTTCACATCCCGCACACGCGTCTGAGCACCTCCCCTCGTCATCCCCTTTCTGGCGGAGACCGTGGAACAGTTCGTCAGTCCAAAGCTGGTGGCGAAAGCCATTGGCGTCAGCGAATCGTCGATCAAGCGTTGGTGCGACCAGGGCTTGCTGGCAACGGTCCGGACAGCCGGGGGGCATCGGCGGCTTGAGGCGCGGACGGTTGTCGAATTCGTTCGGCAAACGGGACAGCGATTCGTCGCCCCCCAACTGGTGGGACTTCCGGCCGACACGGGGCGTGGCGAACCGACGCGCGAAGTGGCGGTCGAGCTTTTGTGCGACGCGCTGTGTGCGGGGGACGAGGCGATCGTCCGTCGCATGCTGTTTGACTTGTACCTGGCACGACAGCCGCTGGCGGACGTCTTCGACGACGTGCTGACACCCGTCATGCACCGCATTGGCGAGCGCTGGGAACACTCCGGTTTGGAGGTGTACCAGGAACGCCGGGCTTGCGAGATTGTGAGCCGGGTGTTGGCCGAACTCCGCAGAGCGTTGCCGCCGGCTGCCGACGATGCCCCTTACGCTCTCGGAGGCACGCTCTCGTCGGATCCCTATCAACTAGCCACGGCGATGGTCGAGATCTCCCTGCGCGAGGCCGGTTGGCGGGCCGAGTCGTACGGGACCAGTCTTCCGCTCGCGACGCTGACCGCCGCGATCAACGATACCCGCCCGAGGTTGTGTTGGTTGAGCGTGTCGTACATCGCGAACGACGCCGATTTTCTGAGCGATTTTGGAGTGTTCGCGGAAGTGGCGGCGCGGCAAGGGACCGCTTTGGTTTTGGGTGGAAGAGCTCTGACGGAAGGGCTCCGTCGACAAATGCGGTACACAGGCTACTGCGACACCTTTCGCCAGGTGGTAGACCTGTCCGCGGCGATTTACCGTCCGACCACCAGCAGTCTTTCCGAAAAAATGGAATGAACTCGAACCTGGTGTTTTGTCCGAGCCCGATTCGGGGGTGCCACTGCTGGCTTGACCAGCAGTGCGAACGACTTGCGACGATCACAACCCCCAAAACCCGTCGTAACAGAGCACTGGCGAATCCCCGAACCCGTCAGCGACCCGCTTGCCGTCCGGTGGCGCCACGCGGTGGGGAGTGCCCACGCGGACGACAGTGCTTCCTTTCCAGCGATCGCCCTGAATACGGCGAGATCGATAGCGGCGCGTGGTTGACAATCGTGCGCGACACGGGTCACAATTTCCTTTGACGCGGTTCAACCGTCGCCGACTTCCCTGATGACGTGGGAGCGGCTGGCGGGCGAGAGCCGCTTCTCCCGCCCCAACCCCGCCCGCATACTTCCCGCCCCGAGTGCATTCCGGAATCCCGTTCGCATGAACTCGTTTGTCGACGCGATGCTCCGCGTGCGAACGAGGGTTTCTCGGCCTGTTTTCCGTTTTTGGATGTCCCGCAACACCGGGTGAAAACCCGTCGCGGCGGGCTGGAGATCGGATGGCCGAACCGGTTCAATGTGCGTCCGGCTTTCGATGTGCTGGTTTAGGATCTGCCGGTTCAATCAGTGTCACGTTTCCCGACGAATAACCCGTCTCCTCCAGGAGGACCCGCCGTGTTGAAGAGATTGTTGTGGACCGCGTCGGTCGTCTGCTTGGCCGTTGCCGCCGTGTTGCCCGCCCAAGCCGCTTCGCCGATCAAGATTGGCACCGTCGCCCCGATCGAGGACTTCGCCGCCGAGGCCGAAGCCAAGGTGAAGGCGTTGGAAGAGGCCCTGAAGGACGAAACGAGCTACACCGCCGCCAAGAAGAAGACGATCCCCGAAGAAGCGGGAATTCTGGCGGTGTTGGCTCAGGCGATCGCCGAACATGACGGCGAAGCGGCGTGGAAAGCGGCCGCCCCCGACGCACGCGACGCGGCGATGGCGCTGGCCAAGGCCGGTTCGCTGGCGGACGCGAAGAAGGCACTCGAGGACGTGAAGGCCGCGATGGGGGGCAAGAAGGGCTCCGCCAAGCTGGATCACGCGTGGGAGAAGCTGACGAACCTCGACACCGTCATGAGCGAAGTCAACAAGCGGACCGGCAAGTTGCGCCGGGCCGTGCGCAAGCTGCCGGATGACACCGCGCAAGCGGCCCGCGACGCCAGCGTGCTGGCGCTGATGGGTGTGGTCACCCACGAAGACACGCACGAAGTGAAGGACAAGTCCAAGGTCGACGGCTGGAAGAAGTTCTGCGTCGACATGCAAGTCGACATGACGGAACTGTCGAAGCAGTTCAAGGCGAAAGACGCGGCCAAGGCGAAGGCGGCGTTCGAGAAGGCCAACAAGAGCTGCTCCGGCTGTCACGAACAGTACCGCGACGCCTGATCGACACGAGGCGACGGAGAGAGCACAAGGGGGACGGTCAAAGTGACCGTCCCCCTTTTTTTTCGTACCGGCGGCAGACGGGACCGGGGAGTTCGGAGGGGGGCCGCAAGTCCGTTGCCGGAGAAAAACTTCTTCGGAAATCTACCCCCGCCCCGTTGAGGCCACAGGCGCAGATACGTTGTCTACACCTGCTGGGACCGGCAGTCGGCCGGTTCCGTGAGTGCTCGACAATCCAATTTCGGGAGGATGCCATGCTGGGCCGATGGTTTCCGGTGATTTGCGGTGCCGTGTTGATGTGTTTCGTCGGTTCCAATGCTTTGCGTGGCCAAACTTCCTCCTTGGCGACCGAGCCGCCCGCGGGCCACCCTCTGGCGGAGAAGCCACGGCCACGCAAAGAGTATCGACCCGCCGCGACGCGGGTGATTGGCCTGGCCCCCGGCGAAGCCGAGCGCCGTGCGATCATCGAGGAGAAACTCGATCAAGTGACCGATGCCGCCCACAGCGACATCCCCGTCGGCGACGCCATCCGATCGACCCTCAAGTCGGTCGACATCGCGGTGCGTTTCGATCTCGAAGGTATCGAATCCGAGGGAAGCGGCACGCTGGACGACCACGTGACTGTGGAACTCGCCGGCGCGTCGGTTCGAGCGATCCTCTCCGAACTGATGACACCCCGTGGCTGGACGCTGCTGGTGCGCGACAATCATTGCCTCGTCACGACGCAATCCTCTGTCGAGAGTAGCGACCTGCCCGCCGCCGTGTTCGAGGTCACCGATTTGGCGTCCCATCCGGACGGTACGGTGGACGCATCCAGCCTGCTCGGTGTGATCGAGCGGTCCATCGAACCGGACCATTGGCTGAACGTCGGCGGTTCGTGGTCGATCGAACCGTTCGTGACCGCCAAGGCCGTGCTGTTGATCGTCCGCGCCCCCGCATCGACGCATCGCCACATCGAAAGTCTGTTGACCGAGATGCGGCGATCCGGCGCTGCCATCGTCCCGGCCGAAACCCTGCTCCTCCCTCCGCCCAACGCCTTTCCGCAAAACGACAACAAGGGGGGGGCCATACACGGAAACGCGGGTGGTGGCGGATTGGGTGGTGGTGGCGGCGGCGGATTCTTCTGAGTGCTATGCCGGCTCAAAGCCGCGGGACTGATGGTCCAACGCGATTCATTCGGGAACGGCGACCTTCAATGGGGTCGCCGTCCCTTTCGCATCCGGAGCGACGCCGGTAAGCGTCTTGCCGTCGGGACGATCGCGCCCCACGTTCACCGTGTGCGGTCCCATCGAGAACACGGGTGGCCGGAAGCGATCTCCCGCGACGCGCAGCGTGTACAGCGTCTCCTTCGTCCCCTCGTCGACGACCTGCACGACGGGATTGACGGCCCCCTCGAAGATCAACTCGGGCAGATGTCCGACCACCGCGCGGCCATCGTTGGCGTCCATCGTCACCGTGATCGGCCAACCGGGGAACTGTGCCTTGTCCCCCTCGCGAACATTGGCGAAACGCGGCCAGCACTCAAACGTGATCGTGCGTGCGACCTTGTCGAACCGCGCCAAGCCGTAACCGTCGGCACGTCGCTTCTCATCCCCCATGTCTTCGGGGTTGGCGTAGGCCAGCACGCTCATCGGGTTGCCCAACCCATCGCGGAAATCCCCCGTCCAGGGAAGCGGACTATTGGGTACCGGATTCGGTCCCGCCTGTTCGTCGAGCGGATGCCACCAGCGGCCGTAAATCGTGTTCACCAGCGCGGGGCTGGTGAAGGCATACGGACCATCGCCGAAGCTGTCGATCCCGTGCCGAACGACGACCGCTAGATGCTGGTCGCCGCACAAATGCACCGCCCGCGCGCGGCGCAGAATCTTGAGCGCACGCTTCCGCGGCGTTTGCGGCCAGCCATTGCAGTCCAGGTCCGCGAGCAATCGGTTCTTCGGGTCGCCATGCATATGCACGGCCCCGCAGAACGCCGTCTGGGACAGCACACACTTCATCGCCGCTCCGCGCGACCAGTCCTCCGTCCAATCCGAGAGGAACGTCTCTTGCCGGCGCCCCAACAGTTCGAGGCCCGGCAGATCGATGGTCTTGGGATCGTACTTCGGGTCGTTGATATGGTCGGGGCGTGGCCCCATCTCGGGGATTTTTCCGGCGGGACCGGTCTTGAATTTGCGATCCTCAAGGATCGCAAAGTCGATCCCCCCCAGAACATACCGCGTGAAATACACACCAATGCCCCGGTCGATCACGGCGGGATCGACCGCGTCCGGCAGGTGCCACGATTGCTGCCGCTGCACCTGGTTCACGTACTCGACCGGATACCGGTATCCGCCGTCGGCGTCCCCCGGAATATGCGAGCGTTTTCCGTGTTCGCCCCACAGATTGCCGTGTCCCACGTCGTGGTCGTCGGGAATCGAAATGGTCGGGCGGTCGCGAATCACGTCGCGATACTGCAATCCGAATTCGATCCACCCGGCCGTGTGCTCGGTGTGTCGGTACGTCTGATCGCCCGAGAAGAACAACAAGTCCGGGTTATGGTGCTTGAGGTTCTCGACGATCTCCGTCCGCGGTCCGGTCGTGCGGCTGGAATTGCACGACATGTTGGCGACGACGATCGTCCGTTGGTCGACCGGATCGCGGCGGATGGTCCCCTCGAACATCGCCGATTCGCCATGACGCACCCGGTAACGGACCTCGCGCGAGCCGTCCCACGGTTCGACCCGGAAATGGGCGTCCCAACCGGGATACAGCACCGGGGCCGTCGCCACTTCGCGCCAGGTTCCATCCCGCTCGATCTCCAACCGGCACTCGCGGGCTTCGCCCGGCTTGAGCGGAAACAACTGCGCGGTCAGTTTCAGCACCCCCGCGAACTGCGTGTATAAGGCGAACGCGACGACTTCGTCGCGCGGTACGTTCATGGACGGCGGAGGGGATGCGCCGGCGTTTTTCGCCTTCTTGAGAGGGGTGTCCCCACCCTTCTTCCACCACTCACCGGTGGTGAACGACTCCAGGTTGGGAAACTCCGGCCCGAACGGACGCGGAGTCGGCTCGGCGCCGTAAACGGTCGGAGCAACGGCCCACGCCCCCAGTCCGGCGGCGGTCAGTTTCAGGGCGTCGCGGCGATTCAATGCGGACATGACAGGCGGTCCCGAGAGCTTGGACGGGAAAGAGCGGCGGCTTCCGTCGGACGGATACGCCCACTAAGCGGCCCCGCCAACAGCCATGATGACGGGTCGGCCACCACGATCCCACTCCGCGCGATCAACTTGTGCCCTCCCCTTTCGTCGTGTGCACTCCCCTTTCGTAAGGTGCCGTGGGTTGGCGGAAGGCGACCGATGCACCATGATCCCGAACGCATCCCGCGATTCCCTGTTCCTCTCGCCGTGCCTGCTCCGGTTACGCCCCATGTCCGATTTCGCCGCGCTCGTTGAATCGACCGATCCGCTCCTGTACGAGCTCGTCACGCACGCGCCGGGGCCTCAAGGGAAGCTCCCGCTCACCCCCGAAATGCTGCTCGACAGTCCCAGCGGTGACTTGTTCGGACTCAGCCAGAACGCGGGCATGGGTTGGGACCCGGCCACCGTCTGCCGTCCCGAATACCTGATCCTGAGCACGCAAGGGGGCGTGCGGGCCGAGGATGGTTCGCCGATCGCGCTGGGATACCACACCGGTCACTGGGAAGTCGGGTTGTTGGTGCGTGCCGCCGCCGAGGAACTCGATCGCCTTGAGCAACTCCCCTTCGCCGCGTTCGTCAGCGACCCCTGCGACGGACGGACGCAAGGGACGACCGGCATGATGGACAGCCTGCCGTATCGGAACGACGCAGCGCTCGTCATGCGCCGCTTGATTCGATCCTTGCCGTTGCGACAAGGGCTGATCGGGGTTGCCACCTGCGACAAGGGGCTCCCCGCGACCATGATCGCAATGGTCTCGCAGCACGACATTCCCGGCGTCCTGGTGCCAGGGGGAGTCACGCTCCCTCCCACCGTCGGGGAAGACGCCGGCAAGGTGCAGACGATCGGCGCCCGCTTCGCGCATGGTGAAATCTCCGTCGACGAAGCCTCGGAAGCGGGGTGTCACGCCTGCGCGAGTCCCGGCGGCGGCTGCCAGTTTCTGGGCACGGCCGGCACGTCCCAGGTGGTGGCCGAAGCGCTGGGGATCACGGTGCCGCACGCGGCGCTCGCTCCGTCGGGTCAACCGATCTGGCTCGACAACGCGCGCCGCTCGGCCCGCGCGGTGGTGGAACTGCGCCGCCGCAAACTCGCCATGCGGGACATTGTCACGACCAAGGCCATCGAGAATGCGATGGTGGTCCACGCCGCGTGCGGCGGTTCGACCAACTTGCTGTTGCACCTGACGGCCATCGCCTTCCATGCCGGATTGCGGAGGCCGACCGTCGACGACTGGCAGCGGATGAACGTGAAGGTTCCCCGTTTGGTAGACGTGTTGCCGAACGGTCCGGTCGGGCACCCCACGGTCCGCATGTTCCTGGCGGGCGGCGTCCCCGAAGTCATGCTGCATCTGCGACGCCTCGGGCTCCTCCACACCGACGCCCTGACCGCCACCGGCGAGACGCTCGGCACGGTGCTCGACTGGTGGGAGAGTTCGGAACGGCGCTCACGGTTGCGCAAACTGCTCACGGAACGGGACGGTGTCGATCCCGACGACGTGATCATGTCCCCCGACCGGGCGCGGTCGAAGGGACTGACCAGCACGGTCACCTTCCCGCGCGGCAACATCGCGCCGGAAGGCTCGGTCATCAAGAGCACGGCCATCGACGCGTCGGTCGTCGACGGCGACGGGGTGTACCGCAAACTCGGTCCCGCCCGCGTTTTCACGAGCGAGCGGGCCGCGGTCGCCGCCATCAAGGCGCGTCCCGGTACGACCCCCGTGCGCGCGGGGGACGTGATCGTGCTCATCGGACGCGGTCCGCTGGGATGCGGCATGGAGGAGATTTACCA